>JAZSOC010000015.1:0-3686 GCA_045536725.1 Candidatus Nanosyncoccus sp. | reverse complement strand
TACCGATTTGAGAGTCTAAAAGCTTTTCATCTCGTGTGCCAGGATAATATCCCAATTTAGCGGAATTCTTAGTGGCAACAGTATTGCAGAACACGATAATCTTATCAATTTTATTTCTCTCAAGCTTATGCATCAAGAAGGCCAGACTTAAGAATGTTTTACCGGAACCCGCAGGTCCTTTAACTAAAGTAATTTTATTATTCATTAAGCTATCGGCCACAAGTGATTGGTAAACGTCTCCCTTCATGGGTTTAACATCTCCGAACCAACGAGAATTAAAACTGTTATAACTCAAATGCCTATATCCTTTACCTGTCCAGCATAGTCGGTCCACGCATTCGCCTTCAGTATTATGTACCAACAAGTATTCATTAATATGTAGGTCATATAGGTTGGCTTCTGGATTGGAATAAAATTCAGTCATTCCATCTTCATCCAAGAATACTTCTTTATAACCATCATAATCATATTCCTCCTCAACAACTTTTTCAGTTGTGAAATACATACTTGCGATATGACGGCAGATTAAGTCATTAGTTACAAAGATAACTTCATCTTCTGGATGCGTGGCTGCAAAATGACGAGCGCAAGCGATGATTTTGGCGTCGTTAGTTAGGCTGATACCATCTTTAAGCATTTTCTCGCCATATAGGTCATTGTAAAGAACAATTTCAAATGAGCCATAGTGTTCGTCGAGGTCAAATAGAACTTTGCGGGCCGCAAACTTCACATCGGCGTCTTTGTTGGAAGCGGTTTTAATATGTTCCAATTCTTCTAAAGTAATTGAAGTAATTACTAAAGTGTACTCGTCAGATGTGAATAAATGCCCAGCTTGCTCTAAAAGACTACAAGTATCATAGCATTTAAACTTCATCTTCATTCTCCTCTTCGTCGTAATCTTCTGGGTCAGGCATGCGGAAACCGATTGGTCTACGAGGAGGGTCCTCTTCCGCAGAGGCAGCTGCCTAACGCATTTTAATATTGGTTTGGTTTATAATCTCACTCTGTTTGGCTTTTTTTGCTTCAACCCAAGTTAAAAACCAAGCTGAAATTCCATCCAGTAAAGGAATAACATAAGTTACAAAAATAATACCAAGGATAAAATATAATAACTCCATGTATATCTCCTCCCTACAAAATATAAGAATTAGGGATTATGAATTACTGGCTTTTGGCCCGAAGTCTTTTATATAATTTGTCCTTTCCTTGGATGTAATCACTTAAAAACTTTCTTTCGTCAGCTAAATCGTTGTTAATTGCGGCTAATTCTTTTTCAATCGCACGAATCTAACTTCGCAGCATTTTCGCTTCGTAAGAAATTGGGTTATAATAAGTACTGGTTCTCATGTTGCTATATAGGTGGTTTAAAATTTTTAATTGAGGTCTAAGTTCATGGTCTCGAATAAATCTTAAAACCTTTTTAGTAGCACGAGCTTCTGCAATAGTTAGACCAACTCGTTCACTTTCAAAATCCATATCGTCAGGGTGACATTTTGCGCCGCCCTCAAAAGTCATACCATCGTAATACATTAGGCATCGCGCCCAACCATATTGTTTATCATATGCGTAATCTACTTTATACATAGGAAATAAATCCTCCTTGTTTAAATTATAATAAATTATACCCAAAAAATATAGAAAAGTCAATTAGTAGCATTTTGGAGAAAAAATTTGTATAGGCGGTCGGAATTCCAAACTCGGAGCCGAACGAGACCCACGACAAATAGCCCCAGGAATTTCTTCCTGGGGCTAGAATTTATTTATTTATTTATTAGCCGTTGTTGTCGGCAATCTTGGCACCAAGCATACCGCTGATGACAGACATGGGGTCTACACCAGTTGCACCCTTGAAGCCTTCGATAATCTGGGTCATGTTACCCATCATGTTACCAGCCAACTGACCGGAGTCATTACCAATCAGGTGGATGTTGGCACCAGAGTAACCCTTACCGATAGCTTCGGCGATTGCAGGCAGCTGCTCATACAGCACCTTAACTGCGTCCAATTCCATCTGCTGACGAGCGGCATCGCCGTACTGCTTCAGAGCTTCAGCCTTTTCCAGCATACCCTTTGCTTCAGCCTCAGCCTTAGCACGGATAGCTTCTGCTTCTGCCAGACCCAGAGCCTGTGCAGCGGCAGCCTTAGCCTTACCTTCAGCCTCAACAGCCTCAGCCAGACGCTTCTGAGCTTCTGCCTCAGCAGTAGCCAGAGCAAGGTCGGCCGCAGCCTTCTTCTCAGCTTCGATACGAGCAGCTTCAGCCAGCTTCTCACGCTCGTACAGGTCGGCTTCCGCAGCCTTCTGTGCAGCGTATGCCTTTGCGTCGGCAGCCTGTGCCTCAGCGTACTTCTTAGCATCAGCAGTCTTCTTCACTTCAGCTTCCAGCTTACGCTCCTGGATAGCGACTTCGCGCTCCTGCAGCTCGATAGCCTTTTCCTGGCGAGCCAAGTTAGCCTCTGCTTCTGCAATCTCACGAGCCTTACGCTGGTTCTCAGCCTCAATCTGCTTTGCAGCGTCGGCCTTAGCCTGTGCGGTGTCAGCCTGCTCCTGCATCTGAGCCTTCTTGATAGCGAACTGAGTCTGCTTCTCAGCAATCTCAGTAGCAGCTTCAACCTTTGCGTCGTTGGCAGCCTTGTCAGCCTTAGCCTGGGCAACAGCAACCTCAGCCTTTGCGTTAGCGGCGGCGATGGAAGCTTCCTTCTTAATCTTTTCGATGTTCTCGATACCCAGGTCACGAATGACGCCGTTCTTATCAGAGAAGTTCTGGATATTGAAGGTAGTCAGGTCGATACCCATATCAGCCAGGTTAGGAGTAACGTTCTCCTGGATTCGTTCAGCGAAAACCTTCTTGTCGCCACGAATCAAGTCCTCAAACATGGTCTGAGAAATGATTTCACGAATGTTACCTTCCAGAACGGGGATAACAATATCACGAATCTGGTTGGTGCTGTAGCCAGCGAACTTAGAAGCCGCAATAGCCTGACGAGCAGGGTCAATAGAGATACTCATGTTAGCAACTGCGTCTACCAGAACGTGAATTGCGTCCTTAGTAGGAATTTCCTGTCGGGAAGTGAAGTCAACCTGAATGTTTTCCAGAGTCATCTTCTGTGTCTTCTGCAGGATGGGCAGAACGAAGATACCACCACCGGTACGG
This sequence comes from Candidatus Nanosyncoccus sp., assembly GCA_045536725.1. Taxonomy (GTDB): domain Bacteria; phylum Patescibacteriota; class Saccharimonadia; order Saccharimonadales; family Saccharimonadaceae; genus Nanosyncoccus. The sequence continues at coordinate 534 of JAZSOC010000015.1, read as the reverse complement.
GTCTTAACCTTGCCAAGACCGGATACGATGAGTACTTCGTTAGTACCAGCGACCTTCCAGAAGCACTTGAAGATAATGACGAACACAATGACAGCTGCGATTGCCAGTCCAGCAATGGACAGGGCGGGAATCAAAAATGCGGGCATAGTTGTTTCTCCTTTTTCTCAACAATTTTTTTTTATTTTTCAAGGTTCATATATTAGAAAGCATTAACAATGCCATTCTACTTTGACAAGCCAGTAAATTTTTCTGCCATCGCGGTATCTTACCGCATGGTCATTATACCAGCCTTTATCGAGTTTTTCGATAGCCTTTAGAGCTTCGTCTCGATTTTTATACACGGGTTCTTTGTGAAAAGTTAGGTCTCCGTGATAACCCATTGTTTCTTGTGGGTCATAAGCAAAACTGTTAATATCTTTCAGAATTGCTTTTTCACTTGTAGAACAGTGATAATCTAAGTGTCGGATTGCGTGACTCATGTCATTTCCTCCTTTCACCCATAATATCCACCGTCTTGTGCATTTCTTTTATAGG
>JAZSOC010000019.1:0-1947 GCA_045536725.1 Candidatus Nanosyncoccus sp. | reverse complement strand
ACACTTTGCCTCTTTGTTCCATTGTCGCTTCCAGATTCTTCACTGCGTTCAGAATGACATTTAGGTTGCCACCACCCTGTCATCCTGAGCGGAGCGTTAGCGGAGTCGAAGGATCTGGCAATTAAAGACGAAAGAGACGCATAATTTAGAGCGCAGTCATGGGGAGGTTAGGAAGAGTTATTGTAGGGAATTTAAGGAATTTAGGGAGTTTAAGGAGAGCGCTATCAGATAACTCCCTAAACTCCCTATACTCCCTATACTCCCTATACTCCCCACACTCAGATTCTTCACTGCGTTCAGAATGACAATTAGGCTGCCCATTCCCCTGTCATCCTGAGCGGAGCGTAAGCGGAGTCGAAGGATCTGGCAATTAAAGACGAAGAGACGAAAGAGACGCGTAATTTAGAGCGCAGTCATGGGGAGCCAGGGTAGAGTGGGTAGACTGGGTAGGCTGGGTAAAGCGCTATCAAATAATTACCCATACTACCCATATTACCTATACTCCCCATACTCCCCACACTCAGATTCTTCACTGCGTTCAGAATGACATTTTGGAAGCAAAGCATCCACAAAAAAAACTCCCCGCAAACAAAGTTGCGGGGAGAAGCATTAAAGCGGTAGCCTCTTACCACCAAAGCCTAATTCTAAAAAGCGGAGACAGCGCGCACACAGCGGCTGATGTACTTACCGTTGCTGCCGGTGTAGCCATCGATCATATCGACAAGCCACGCGCAAAACTCCGGCTTATTATCAACACATTCTGTTGATGACCAATAATAACTATTATTTAAAGTAGCACCATACTTCTGCAAAGTGGTATTAAGCACACTCTTATTATTGTATATGATCTTTAACTCATTAAGCGAAGGCAAATACCAACTGCTACCCTTGGCTCGGCACCATTTGAATGGTAGGAAACAGTCACTATCTGAGCGAGCCATTATCTTATCCGTATTAGCCTTACCATCGCTCTTACTATCGGCATATGTTCGTGTGCCATTTTCATATACATCGTGACCATAATACTTGTAATGCTTCACTCGCGAATCCCAAGCGACTGTAGTCTCATCAAGGCTAACAATCTTGCCATGGCGACCGCCATCCCACACATCGAAGACAACGCCTCGCTTGCCATTCTCGTTGTAGTAGTCGCCAATATTGTAGGTCTTAGCTTCCGGAACAACAGGCTCGGGCTTAGGCTTGCCGGCCTGTGTAATTAAAATCTCAAAGCTCTGATCGCCATACGTAACAGTAATCTTAGCGCTGCGGCTGCTCTCATTCGGATTGGCTTTAGTGGTATATGTGATGGTATCACCCGAAACTTTGACAATCAACCAATCGGCACTACTATTAGCCAATAGTTTTAAATCGTCGCGGCGGTTTGTCAAGGTATACTCAACCTTACCACCACCGCCATCAGCCGTTACCGAAGCACTCGAGGGCGATGTTAGCTCCAAGCTCGGCTTCGGCTTACCCGCCTGGGTGATTACAATCTCAATGCTCTCATCGCCATAGATAATAGTAATCTTAGCACTTCGGCTCTTATCGCTGGGGTTAGCCGTAGTAGTGTAACTGATGGTATTGCCCGACATGGTGACAACCAACCAATCGGCACTACTCTTAACCTTAGGCTTGACACCATCGCTCGGGTTAGTAACAGCATAGCTAATCATTCCGCTACCACTATCGGCGCTAACAGAGGTCTTAGGCTGAGATGTAAATTTTATAGCGGGCTCGGCAGACTTCTCCGCCTTGGCAGGCTCTGATACGGGATCAGATGCAGCATTAATCTCTGTTTCAGAAGTATGGTAATGATGCAAAAAGCGGCGCTTATGGTAATAAATAAGTAGCTGAATATTTGTAAATTACAGCGATATTTTAGAGATTAGTAGAAAACGTTTTCTACTAATCTCTATTTTTATGTCAAAATCACGCAAGATGCGCTGC
>JAZSOC010000038.1:0-28018 GCA_045536725.1 Candidatus Nanosyncoccus sp. | reverse complement strand
AAAGCCACTTGGTGCATTAGTCTTAACGTTTACTGTATCACTAGTAGAGGCTAATTGGCCTACTGGAGTACCATCTACAGAAAGGGAGACTATATCACTGGATGAGACAGTAACATAGTAGTCTCCGGGATAGTTGGTAGTACTGGAGATGGTGGTGGCAGAGGAATCTGAAACTGGCACAAAAGAACCAGCAATGATAGCTGAGACTAGAAATGACACAAGGAAGGTGAAGACACCTATAAAATAGCTTTTATATACCCCCCCCCAGGGACCGTGTGAAAGTTTGTTTAGTCATTAGCTTTATTGTAACATAAGCAGCTTGAACTATGCAAGCTTCTTGCGAAGAATTTGTTGGACGGCGCCAGGATTGGCCTGACCGTGGCTAGCTTTCATGACTTGACCCACGAGGAAGCCGATGACTTTTTCTTCGCCAGCTCTATAATCTTCTTGGGCTTTCTGAGTTTCTGGGAGAGCAAGAACCTCATCAACAATCTTTTCCAGGGCGGCAGTGTCATTTTCCTGAATGACACCAAGCTCCTTAGCGATAGCCTTCGTATCTTTGTTCTTCATTTGCGGATCAAAGAGATGAAGGAAGACATCTTTGGCGCCAGTACTAGAGAGCTCGCCCTTTTCCTGCATAGCAGTGAGATCGACTAACTGCTTAGTACTAGGAAGATCGTTGAGATATTCAGCAGACTTCTCCTCCGCCAAGAGGACAGAACTAAATAAATTAGAAATATTTTTAATATTGCCTTTAGCCTCTCTGACCTCCTCAAGTTTGTTCATTAGCGGTTTATAATCAAGGAGAACCTCTAAGATATCGCTATTAATACTATCTTTGAACTGCTCACGGTAATCTTGTGGGAGGAGGGGCATGGTAGCCTTCTCATTGTCAACAAATTCTTGAGCGAGGCGGATAGGTGGAATATCTGGCTCTGGCATGTAGCGATAATCCTGAGCCTCTTCTTTAGAGCGCTGAGAAGTAGTCTTACCGGTATCGTCGGACCAGCCGCGAGTTTCCTGGATGACGCGCTCGCCAGCATCTAAGAGTTTACTCTGGCGCTGATATTCATATTCTACGGCACGCTCCACAGAGCGGAAGCTATTGAGATTCTTAATCTCTGCACGAGTACCCAGCTCCTTAGCACCTTCTTTGGCGAGAGAAATGTTTACATCAAAGCGCATGTTACCATTATAAAGATCACCCAGGGTGACACCAGCGTAGGTCATGGCACGCCAAAGCTCCTTACAATAATCACGGGCATGAGCAGCGGAGTGAATATCCGGCATAGAGACAATTTCAATTAGCGGAGTGCCGGCACGATTAAGATCGACGAGAGAATAATTACTGAAGTGAGTGAGCTTGCCAGCATCTTCCTCCATGTGGGCATGCTCAATGCGAACTTTGGTGCCGTCTGGTAAAGTAATGTAACCTTCTCCGATAATTGGATGATAAAGTTGGGAAATCTGATAACCCTTCGGCAAATCTGGGTAATAATAATGTTTGCGATCAAAGCGAGACTCTAAGTTAATCTCAGCATTGAGGGCGTGGCCAGCGCGAACAGCTAGGCGCACCGCCTCTTTATTGAGACGTGGGAGCATACCTGGCAGCGCATAATCCACAGGGGAAACGCAAGAGTTTGGCTCTTTGCCGCGAGCATCATTATCCACCTCGCTAAATAGCTTCGTCCTAGTGGCGAGCTGAACGTGACATTCAATACCGATGGTGATTTCATATTTTGACATATTAAATAGCTCCTAAATCTTTAAGTGCGGTGCGGTAGACCCTGAGGGCGTGCTTCGCCTGGTTATATTCTACGGAGAAGCCGTGCTCATGGGCAATTTGGTTGCGTAATTTATGGGCGTACCAAATGGAATTTTCAGAGGAAAAGTTGCTGCCAACTTTTTTTAAGCGATCCCCCATAGTCTTCCCAGGGATACCCATCTCCATCATGGCACGGTCTAAAAGCTTATCCCCCTCAATGACGGCCATATTGTAGGAAACTTTATTTTCCTTAGAGAGAGCGTTCTCGATTTTTAAGAAATCCGTCTGGTATTTTTCCACGTCAAATTCATATTTATTCTTGCCGGTGAGCAAGATGGCGACAAAGACTAAAATACCAACGAGCACAATAGCGATGAGTAAGAAGAGCACGGATGAGTTCATTAGGCGAGCTCCTTTGCAAAAGCAAGCAGAGACTTATCGCTACGGCGAGGGCCCACTAACTGCAGGCCGACAGGCAAGCCGTCTTTAGTCTCTCCGGCAGGAATAGTCAGGCCAGGGACGCCGGCGATGTTAAGTGGTACACTCATGACATCTTCCATATACATAGCGATAGGATCACTAGTCTTCTCGCCGAGCTTAAAGGCGGGACTAGGGGAGACGGGAGTAAGAATGTAATCTACTTTCTCAAAAGCTTTCTTGTATTCTTCAATGATGAGAGTGCGAGCCTTCTCAGCCTTAAGGTAGTAAGCATCATAGAAGCCGGAGCTCAAAACGAAGTTACCAATCATAATACGGCGCTTATTCTCTGGCATGAAGCCATCGTTGCGGGAATGGGAGTAGACTTCACTTAACTCCTTAGCATCATCGGCACGGTAACCGTAGCGGATGCCGTCATACCGAGAAAGGTTGGAAGCGATTTCTGCAGGGGTAATAATATAGTATACCGCCAAAGCGTACTTTAAGGCAGGCATGTCCAGCTCGACGATTTTATGACCGCTGGCTTTGAGCTGTTCGAGCTTACTAGTAAGAGCCGAGCGAATATCCGAAGATACTGCGTTATTATCAAAATCTTTGATAATTCCAATTGTGGCGCTGCGTTCTCGAACCGAGTCGCTCGCGTTATAATAGTCTGGCAATGTTGTCATATCTTTCGGGTCTTGGCCGGAACAGATCTGCATGAGGAGATCCATATCGTCTACATCTTTCGTGAAGAAGCCGATACAATCCGTACTACTGGCCATGGCGACGACGCCATAGCGAGAGATAGTGCCGTAGGTGGGCTTGAAGCCATAGATACCATTGAAGGAAGCTGGCTGGCGGATAGAGCCGCCAGTGTCTGTACCGGTGGCAAACTGGACAATATCAAGAGCTACAGCCACAGCGGAACCGCCAGAAGAGCCGCCAGCGACGCGCTCTTTATCGTGAGAATTAAGCGTAGGACCAAAGTATGAATTCTCCGTGGAGGAGCCATGGGCGAAAGCGTCAAGGTTGGTGCGGCCAATCATGATGGCGCCTTCTTTTTCCAACTTTTCGACAGTAGTGGAATTGAGCGGACTCTTAAAAGGCTCCAAGATTTTAGCGGAGGCGGTGGTGCAGCCATCTTTACTTAGAAAGTTATCCTTAAGCGCGTAAGGCACACCAGCCAGGCGGCCAGCATTTTCACCTCTGGCAATACGCTCATCGATCTCTGCGGCACGGGCTAAGGCCGCCTCTTCGTTGAGGGAAACGAAAATATTATAATCAGCGTATTCTTTAGCCTTTTTAAAGGCCTCTTTGATCATGGAAACAGCGGTATTTTTGGAATCAGCAATTTTCATAACTATAACACCTTTGGAACTTTAACTTGATATTCCGCCGATGCAGGGGCGAGCGCAAGCAGTGCTTCCCTGTCTGCATCCTGTGGTAAGATTTGATCTTCGCGCCAGACATTCTCCATTTCAAAAACCTGATAGGTGGGCTCTATGCCATCCGTGTCAAGCTCATTGAGTTGTGATATGTAGCCAATGATATTTTTAAGATCGGCGCCGAGCGAATCAATCTCTTTATCAGAGAGAGAAAAGTTAGACAGCTCAGCCAAATGTAAAATGTCCTCGCGTGTAATCTCCATTCTCCTATTATATCACTTTTTCATGGAATGTGGTATAATAACAGGTAGAGAGTAGAGTAGTGGGCAGCTGAAATGGTTCTTTTGAAAAGGAGGCGATATGTGTGGGGTTCTACGATGATATTAAACAAGAACTGAGTGGCTTAGTGCCGCTGGAAAAGGATTTTGCCAGGATAGCAATTCAATATTCAAGATTGCATCATGATGGCATGATTCCTAACACACCAAAAGAAGAAAGTGACAAGCTGCTGGCTAGACTAGTAGAGACCATGGAGCAGATGCAGACACCTGAAGAGATACGCCGGAAGCACCTGTTGGTGTTTAGCGAGATAATTAAAAATCCCGCTTCGGCAATCTTTATGGATATGATGCAGGCACCGGAGTCTGAATTCTTTGCACAGTGGCTGCGGGATTCAATGCAAGCGCAAGCTATGGCACTGGAGCCGGCTTATCATTGGGGCCGCGATTTAAATGGTGTGTATCGGCAAATCCCAAAGCTGGATCCTGCCTATACTATGGCGGATGATACTGGATATAAGTTTACTCATTGGCGTGACGAGATGGCTAACCAGCAATTAAAAGAGCTGGCTGGCGCTAATATTGTGAGCATTGCGCAGGGGCTGATGCCGGAGATTAGGCATATTGATTACCCTTGGAGTGTGCTGGAGACACAGAAGTTTTACTGCTATGATCCGGCAAATATCAACTTGCAAGATTATTTCTGTGAGGATATTTCTCAGATTATCTATCAGAAGCGCATGAACTTAGACGGAGCCATCCGCGAAGAAGTGAAGATGATGGACCTGCGCGAGATAGATATGATTTTAATCAAGGGCTATCTGTCTTACGTGCTGGATAAGTTATCGGTAATTGTTCCCACCGCAGTGAAACTACTGAAGCCGGGCGGAATTTTTAGTTTTGACCTGGAAGTGGCAAATTTCACAATGGTGAGAAATTCTTGGATTTTCATGTGGGCGCAGGCAGATGGTATCAACTTTAAATTGATTGATAATGTCGCAAGTATTAAGCCAGCTATTGAAAAGATTCTGGCAGAATATGATATCCCTGCCGAAGCAGAAATCACCATCGCACCCGGAGTAGATCCAGTGGGTGCATTTGTAACAATAAGGAAGTCCCCTTAAAGTCCCACTATCCCCTCTACTGAATACCCCCTCATGATGAGGGGGTATTTTCATGCTTGATTTTCTGCTTATTTCTTGCGCCAGCGGACTTCTTCAATAGGACGTAAATATTGACGAGTTGGATAGAAGGTGGCAAAGCTAATTGCAAAAATGGCAAGAGTAGCCAAAACGAAAGGCTGGGAGAGGATAATATTAGCAAAGTATTGACTGCCGAATGGTGTAGAGGTGAGGGCGGTCATAATGCCGGTATTTGGCACGAAACTGGTGACGCCGAGTGGCTCAATATAAGCATAGCCGGCGGACATTGGGATAGTATCGTCCACAATTACGACCTCTGGGATATCTGGGGTGTTAGGATCATTATCAACTAAAACTGGGGCGGCAATGACTGGCTCTGGCTCAGGCTCCGGTTCCAGTTCAATGATTGGTTCCGGCTCTGGCTCTGGGGCTGGTTCTTCTGGTTCAGGCTCAGCGACTGGCTCTGGCTCTGGCTCGACCTCTGGCTCAGGCTCAGGCTCCGGTTCCGGTTCAATGATTGGTTCCGGCTCTAGCTCTGGATCTTCTTCAACTGGAATAATTGGCTGGATAGTCTCTAAGTGGTCCGTGACATAATCATAGGATAAGCCTACGGCTTTATGATAATCAGTCTGACCATTAGAAGTAAGGAAGGCGACAGTGCTGGTATAGTCACCATCAGTTTCCGGAGCGTAGTTAAATCTGAAGTAAACCGTATCTACACCGCTACCGGATGGGGTGAGCTCTAAAGGCTCTGCCAGGGCGAAGCCATCACTGGTGGTGGCTGGAGCATTAACTTGCAAGCCTGTCCAGGAACTTTCATTGTCTGGAGTATAAGTATACTCTAAGGTCTGTGCGGAAAGTGGCAGATAACCGGATTCTTCAATGTTAGCGGAATTATTGATGAAGGCGGAGATATGAGTAAGAGTAAGAGTGTTAATAGGGTCAGTATTTTTGAGATAGCCACTATAAGAGATTAGGCTGTTACTGATAACGTTGCTAGATACTTCACTATCAGCGCTGATTGGCCACTCCATATCATAGATAGTCATCTTGGTATTAGCTTCAGAAGTGTTGCGTTCAGCATAGAAGAAATCTAGCTTCACTACTTGCCCCTCAGTGAGGCCCAGCTGAGTGGTGTAAGTCGGCATGTCGCGAACGGTAGTAGTGACGGAGCCGTCCGGATTAATCACGAAGGTACCATCCTCAGCACTATGGACGCCGCCAAGGTCTAAGACAAGCCGGCCATCAAGGAAGACCCAGACATCATCATCACCGGAAAATTCAAAGATTTCATTGCCACTGAGATTGACCTTAATTGGTACGGTCATATGGGCGGTAAAATGGAAGTTATGTCCAGCACGGCGAGTAGTAGTATCGCTACTACTAAAACTTTCATTATCAAGCGGGAAGATTTGGCGGCCACCGTAAGTATATTTATTAGTGTTCCCTTCCCTGGAGAAAGTAATTTCACTATCTACACGCTTACTTTTACCATCTACCTCGTGGAACCAACGATAGAAATTATCGGTGACCTGGACTGGGTCATGCCCGATGACGGCCTGAGACTTGTAGTCAATGCCGTTACGGCTGGAATCACTAGTGCTGGAATAAGTAGGAATCGGGAGGCCATCTTCGCCGAGATAATCCTTAACGATGCCATGTTGCAGACCGCCACCCTTATTATCGCCGCTACAGTAGCCGAATTCAAACTGACGATTGCCGTAATTACTACGTTCGCACTCATCCATGCGCTGATCCCAATAGGTAATCGGCATAGTAATTGTATCTGGATGAGAGGTAGAACCAATGTGCCAGGAGCTAGGGATACCATTGCTATTACTGACTTTTTCCAGGCTGGTAGCACGGACGATGGAATTGACAGCAATAAAAGTGAGTACTAAAAATGATGCTACCAAAACGATACGGGAAATGGTAGCGACATTATGATATAAGAGATATTGTTTTTGCTTTTTTAGGCTGAAACGCCGGTTGACTTTACGTGTTTGTTTCATGTTGACCTTTTTAAAATCACTATATATAATATTATTATAAGGTTAAGAAGTTTGGAGGTCAAGTGCAACTTATTACTATTTTGCTATATGTAGTAGCAATACTGGCAGCTTTGTCGGGCTGGGCAGTATTTATTGGGGCGCGAAAAGATGATAAGTTTCACGCTTCACACTTTTTATTGGCTACGATTGGCGCCAGCTTATGGACAATTGGGATTGCCACCTTCATCTCTTTAAAGCCAGAGCATAGCAATATTGCACCAGTGATTATCATCGGTGGGATTTACATTTCGCCACTGCTCATGGATATTGGCATGATTAGTTTTATCTGCTGGAAGTATGGCCTGGGGAAGGCGATATCTGTAATTTTTACAATTATGAGTGTAGGTATCGCTTCTTTGATGCTCTATAATCCCGCTCTAATTTACTCCAAATATGAGATTGCCAGTAAAGGTAACAGCGTAATGCTGGCGGATGGCTGGTTTAGCCTATTTTACGCGGGCTTCATTATCGCTGGCACTAGCATTATGCTGATTTTCTTGTTATATCAGACACTAAAGGCTCGCTCCAAAAACATGCGTTCTGGAAATCTTTTCTTCCTGATAGCACTGAGCATAGCTGGTGTACTATCATTAATCTTTGATATCGTGATGCCGCTGGTGGGGCGCTATGATATTATCTGGCCAGGGCCACTAGGGATGGCTGTGACGGTGATTGCGATTTACTACGCGATTCTACGCTACCGGATGATGCAGCTAGCGGCGAGTTGGCTAAAAGTATTGTCTTATGTTATCCTGATGACTTCCGCAGCAATTGTGTATATGGTGATTTTCTTCATCATCTTTACGGCATTGTTTAAGATTCCTAATCCCTCCGCTTCTATCTTCATCCTGAACTTTATCATGATCGTAATTGTACTGCTGCTGATGCCAGTACTAAATGAGCTATCCGCCTTTATTAATTCCCTGATTAACACTGGACAGGTGGATTTAGGCTACGTAGTAAAGAAGCTAAATCACATTGCTACGCACGTCAATTTAAACGAGCTAGCAGATTTCTTGGCGGACCATTTGCATTTCTCCTACATCGGCTTCCTGATTGATGGGCGCCTGTATGGATCCAGCGCGTTGGCACTTTCTACGAGTGAAATCAGAGAAGTTTCTAAATTAAAAACACCGGAAAAGGGTATCTGGCAAGAATTTAATGAGCCGGTATCAGAGGCATTTCATCGCGTGGACATTAATGCCGTAGCACAGCTGAATAATGCTAAGGGTAAGCCTTTTGGTCAAATCTTAGTCGGCAAGCCACAGGGGAAAATGAGCTTTGAGCATCGTGATTTGATTCAGCTAGAAATGATTATTAATCTTGTCGCGGCAGTAATAGACACAAAGGCTTAAGCATGGTTGCCGCAATGCTAAAACAGACGAGGATATCGATACTGCTTTCTTTGAATGCAGTGGCGATTCTGATTGCTGGAATAGCGATTGCTGGTGCAATCTGGATACCAAAAAGTGGTGCCGTAGTGGCAGAGCGGAGTGACGTAGAGGGCGAAGTGGAAGAAAATGGCAGCCTAATAGAATCTGCCTATAATGAAGAAGAGGGGCAGAAGCAAGAAACATCTGCTATAGCTACCACGCCAGCACAGGGCGCGAGTACCACTTCTGGTGGCAGCAAGGGCCGGCGGACAACTGGCGGCACCGTAGAAAATGGTGGGCTGTGGGGAATAGATTCTGTGACAATTTATCAGACGGCGGACATCGACATCTGTATAGATGAGTCCATCGGCGGGCTGAGCGACATGTACTGGCAAACATCGGATGCGAATGTGATAGCTGGCTTTTATAACGGTGCGCGCACTTGGCTGGGCTATGAAAATGACCAGTGCCGCTACCCAAAGATTGTTGGCACGGGTACCACCACGATTACCGCTGGTACTTATGATGGCTCCAGGAGAGATACGATTACCGTCACGGTGATTAATGCGCCAGCAGAGCAGTGGAAGCGCGATGTGCTGACGCTAGTCAATGAAGAGCGAGCCAAGGCTGGGCTTGGGGCGCTGGAATGGGGAGCCGCCTGTGAAAACGCAGCTAACATTCGCGCCATGGAAATTGCCAGTGTTTATTCTCATACTCGCCCAGATGGCAGTGCCTGGAATACGGCCTGCCCGATACCAGCCACGGGCGGAGCTTCTGGGGAGAACTTGGCCGCTGGTAACGGTGCCGTATCGCCAGAAACGGTCGTGGCCACCTGGATGGCCTCCACGGAGCACCGAGCTAATATCCTAAATGGCGCCTTCACTAAATTATCCGTGGGCTTTGAGTATAATCCTAATACGCAGTACCAAACTTATTGGTCTGAAATATTCAGTACTTATTAATTTTTACCACTTTCAATTTTGGCGATGAGGTCGCGGAGATCTGCGGCGCGTTCAAAATCTAAGTTGGCGGCGGCAAGCTTCATCTGAGAGGTGAGCTCTTTAACGAGTGATGGGATTTCTTCTGGTGGGACCTTTTTAAGATTCAGCTTACTTTCCTTTTCTTTTTCTGGGATAATCGCGCGCAAACCTTCAGAGACTTCCTTTTTTACGGAATGCGGAGTGATATGATGTTGATGGTTATATTCCTGCTGAATTTCCCGACGGCGATTAGTCTCAGAAATTGCCTTCTCCATACTTTCAGTGATATGGTCTGCATACATAATCACCTTGCCCTCTTCATGACGAGCAGCGCGGCCGATAGTCTGAATGAGGGCAGATTCAGAACGGAGAAAACCTTCCTTATCCGCATCAAGAATGGCTACTAGTGAAACCTCTGGAAGATCTAATCCTTCACGCAAAAGATTAATCCCGACGAGCACATCATAAACGCCGTTACGTAAATCACGGAGAATGTCGCCACGTTCCAAGGTGTCAATTTCAGAATGGATATAAGCAGTCTTTACGCCGCGCTCTTTGAGATGGTCTGATAAATCTTCCGCCATACGCTTAGTAAGAGTAGTGACGAGAGTGCGCTGATTTTTGGCGATGCGCCGGTCGATTTCTTCCATTAAATTGTCAATCTGACCATCGCTACCGCGAACTTCAATTTCTGGATCTAAGAGGCCGGTCGGGCGGATGACTTGCTGAGCCGGCTCTGGAGAATGCTCTAGCTCATACTCGCCTGGTGTGGCGGAAACATAAATAGCATTTTTGATGTGGCTCTGGAATTCACCAAAAGTCAGCGGGCGATTATCCAGCGCGCTAGGCAGGCGGAAGCCATATTCAACTAGGGTGAGCTTGCGGGCGTGGTCGCCGTTATACATGCCGCGCACCTGTGGTAGAGTCATGTGGGATTCATCCACCAGCAGAAGGAAATCTTCTGGAAAGAAATCAAGCAGAGTGGCTGGCGGCTCACCAGCTTTACGGCCATCCAGGTGGCGAGAATAATTTTCAATACCTTTGACGAAGCCGGTATTTTCTAGCATTTCTAAATCATACTTGGTGCGTTGTGAAAGACGCTGCGCTTCCAGAAATTTATTGTGCTTTTCAAGGAAGGCTAGACGCTCGTCAAACTCCACCCGGATAGTCTGCAAGGCTCTTTCCAACTGGTCCTTGGGTGTGGCATAGTGGGTATTTGGAAAGATGATAATCCGCTCTGGCTTTTCACGAGTTTCAGCAGTGAGCGGGTCAATAATTTTAATGCCCTCAAGATTATCAAAGCCAAATTCAAAACGATAGGCAAACTCGCCGCTGGCTGGATATAAATCAATAGTGTCACCCATTACCCGGAAATTGCCACGTTCAAAGGCTAAATCATTGCGATGATACTGCATGGAAACAAGATAAATCATAAAATCCGTCTGCGTCATCGGCATATCGCGAGTGACCGCTAGGGACATTTCTGTGTAATGTTCTGGGGAACCAATACCGTAAATACAGGACACGGAAGCAACGATAATTGTATCATTCCTTGTGAGTAAAGATTCTGTGGCGGCGTGGCGCAGACGATCTATTTCTTCATTAATGGCGGAATCTTTTTCAATGTAAGTATCACTTGAAGCAATGTAAGCTTCCGGCTGATAATAGTCAAAGTATGAGACGAAATAGTGCACTTGATTTTTGGGGAAGAACTCCCGAAACTCTGAATATAACTGCGCGGCGAGAGTCTTATTGTGGGCGAGAATCAAGGTAGGCTTCTGAATATTCTGGATGATATTAGCCATTGTGAAAGTTTTACCAGAGCCAGTGACGCCCAAAAGTACCTGTTCACGCTCACCGTTTTTTAGGCCCTCCGTGAGCTTTTTAATGGCTTCTGGCTGATCGCCGGTGGGCTGATATTTACTGACTAACTCAAATTTAGGCATATATATTATTATATCACCACTAGGCAGTCTTACTGTGATCTTGGCGCCATTTGGCGATAGCGCCGTGATTGCCAGAAAGTAAAACGTCTGGAACTTGCATACCGCGAAATTCTGCTGGTTTGGTATATTGCGGAAATTCTAAATTATCACCATCGGAAAAACTTTCAATCAAGGCGGAATTTTCACCACCAAGCACGCCAGGAATCAGACGTGTAATACTATCAATAATAATCAGGGCTGGCAATTCCCCGCCAGTGAGAATGTATTTGCCGAGGGAAATTTTATAATCGACAATAGAAAGAATACGCTCATCATAACCTTCATAATGAGGACACAATATAATATAGTGGCCTTTTTGGCCGGCAAAATGCTGGGCGTGCTTTTGATTCCAAATCTCACCAACGGGAGTAGGTAAGATAACCTTGGCATCTGGGTCTTTTGCCTTGACGGATTCAATAGCGGCAAAGACTGGCTCGCAGCGGAGTAGCATCCCATCGCCGCCGCCGTAGGGCGTATCGTCCACGGACTTATGTGGACCCAAGCCAAAATCGCGCAGGTTTACAAAATTAAACTCCACCAGACCTTTTTCCTTAGCTTTCCACATCATGGAGGCATCAAGATAAGGCTTCAGAGCATCTTCAAAAAGCGTGATAATTGTGAATTTAAGCATTAATTCTATTATAGCATAAAATTTTAAGATTTCAAGGTATTGACAAACGGCTTATGATAATTTAATATAGTATTAAGCTGATACGCTTCACAGGGGTTCCACTGTGGAACTTTGAGTGTGGAGACTACAAAAACAAAAACAGCGGATTAAAACAAACATTGTGCCCCAGGGTGGGCGCGCATCAGTGAGAGAGGGCAACGCATCAGCGTCCCTCTCATATTTTATCTGCGATTAATCCTCGTCTAGCTGTTCTACTAGAGTAAATTCTTTATCGGCAATTTTAATGATAGAGTCTGACTTGGCCCCCTGAGTAGTGAGCTCTGCGCGGATGCCGAGCTTTTTCATAATGTCCCGGAGACGGTTGAGCGAGGCATAATTATACGGATCGGTGCGGCGAGCAAACTTTTCAATCTTAGCGCCCTTTACCTCATAGTAATCATCGTGCTTTTCAACTTGCCAAGCGTCATTTAGTTCCTTATCGCTCAGTTTAATAACGGGGATATTAGCACTGTCGTCGCTACTAGCTATAACTTTTTCAGTGCGAATATTGTTATTAATCTCAGTTTTCAGGGCGCGGAGGAGCTCATCGAGGCCTTGATGAGCGGAGCTGCTAATCGTGTAAACTCTAGCATTTGGATTCTTGGCCAGGATACTAGCTTCTTGCATTTTGATAATCTCTGGGTCTAGCCCCTCGCATTTGGTGAGGGCGACGATTTCTGGACGACCAGCTAGATCTGAATATTTTTCAAGCTCTTTTCTAATGGTAGCGTAAGCTGTGCCGGCATCATCATTATAGACATCAACCAAATGGAGCAAGACTGCCGTGCGATCCACATGACGAAGGAAGGCATGGCCAAGACCCTTCCCCTCGGAGGCACCCTCAATGAGACCGGGAATATCGGCAATGAGGATGTCCTGGCTATCAATCGTGGCAACGCCAAGGTTAGGCGTGATAGTTGTGAAGGCGTAATCAGCAATCTCCGGCTTAGCATTTGTCACGACAGACAGAAAAGTAGACTTACCAGCATTAGGCAGCCCCACCAGGCCGACGTCCGCAAGGAGCTTAAGCTCCAGTTCCGCCTCAAAAGATTCACCGGGCTCGCCAATTTCAGCAATCTTTGGCGTTTGGCGAGTAGAAGATTTAAAATGAGCATTACCAAAGCCACCGTCGCCACCGCGGGCAATAATAGCTTCTTCTTGATCATGGGTAAGATCGGCGATTAGGACTTTATCATCTTCAGTAATTTTATAAACTGTGGTGCCAATAGGCACCTCCACGATTAAATCTTTGCCGCTACGGCCGGCACTCTGCTGACCAGCGCCATTCTTGCCATCTTCAGCTTTTAAAATTGGGTTAAAACGAAAGTCTATCAGGGTATTAGTATCCTTATCAGCTCTAAAGATAATTGAGCCACCCTTGCCACCGTCGCCACCGTCTGGGCCACCCTTAGGAATATAAATTTCATGCCGAAAAGAGACGGCACCATTGCCGCCTTTTCCAGCGGTCAGACTAACTTTGGCGGTATCTGCAAACATACCTTAATTATATAATAATTTGACTTTTTAGGCAATGATTCTGTGCTGTCTATATTAGAAAATGATGATGGCGGCGAGGGCGATGAGGGCGGCAACGATAAGCACAATCCAGACCCAGCCAAACTTGCCAGTCTTTTTGAGGTCCTTAGCATAATCAGAATCTTCCACCAAATCTGGGTCATCAATATCCTTAGCAGCCTGGGCGCGAGCGCGCAAATCTGCACTGATGCGAGCGGTGAGCTCAGTATCCTTGTCTGTTTTCGTGACAATAATTCCCATAATTTCCTTTCAAAATAATTACACTTACAATTGTAACATGTCTGTGGTATAATTGGGGTAATATCATCTAAAGGAGGTATAAATGGCAACAACAAAGTCTAAGAAGACGGCTGCAAAGAAGTCTTCGACTAAGCCAAAAACTACTTCTTCCGCAAAGACTGTAAAGACCGTCTCTTCTGAAGCAGTAGCAATAAAAAAGGTGGATAATACTAAACCATTAAAAGGATTTTTTGCATGCAAGTATGATGCAAATGAGAATATCCTCACTATTTTCAAGTGCCCACGCATTTGGGGGGCATTGATGGGTGAGCTGATTGGCTCTATGCTGATTACAATGTTGCTTTTGACATTGGGCATTTACCAGCCACTCTATATCATGTTTGGTATCCTCGCAATCACAATTGCGATTTACGCTCTTTCTGGGGCCCACATTAACCCTATCATTAGCGTAGGCGCAATGGCTACTCGCCGCGTATCAGTGATTCGTGGTATCCTTTACATCATCGCACAAGTAGTGGGCGCATGGCTGGCATTAATTATCGTCAATGCATTTGCTGGCAATAGTGAGTCCGCAACTCTACCAACAATGGCAGCTGTTGAAGATGGCCAGTTCTGGACAGTGACCATGATTGAATTCTTGGGCGCTACCATCATCGGCTTCTTCTTTGCAAGAGCATTCACATACAAGCGCAGCGCATTCACTTTCGCAGCAATCGTATCTGCTGGTACCGCATTTGCAATCTTGATTGCAATCGTGATTTCCAGCAACTACTTGGGTTTGCAAAACAACTTCGTGTTGAACCCTGCTGTGGCTATCATGTATCAGATTATCCCAAATGCTGGTGATAGCTTCGGTCAATTGCTTGGCGATATTGCCTTAGCGCTAACTACTTACGTAATCTTCCCAATGCTTGGCGGCGTCGTAGGCTTCTACGTAGCTGACTTCTCCGCAAAGCTTTCTGGCGAAGCTCTCGTCTGCGAAAAGTGCGAAAAGAAATAAGCTAATACACATAAGCGGCGCTATCTAGGCGCCGCTTTTTGTGCTATAATAATCTTATGGTGAAGTTGCCACTAAGAAGGCTAATTAATAGAATCGATATCGAGAGAAGGCGGATTTGGCGCCGCAGGTTGCTGCTACTCCTCGGTGTATCTTTTTTATTGGTGTTTTTTCTAGAATATAGATACTTCGTGAACGACGTGACTAGTACATGGCAATTTGTGATTGAGCGGCCGCTAGTCTATATCTATAATTCCCTTTTAATGTTCTTAATCTTATCCTTCTTTGCGGCGCTATTTAATGGGGCCTTCCGTTCAATCTTCTTTACTACGGCGGCAATTATAATTATTACTTATATTCACATTAGCAAGTTTGAAATGCGGGGAACACCACTACTACCAGAAGATTTCCAGCTGGCGTCGGAAGCAGCCAGTTTGACGAAGTTTATTGCATGGGAGAGTATTATTAAGCTGATAATTGCAATTATTCTAGTATTTATCGCTTGTAAATTATTAGATTATCTGACGGCAGATTTCTTCGCTTCAAAGAGGAAGCGGATAGGTTTTGAAAAAGTTTGGTGGAAACGAAGTGAGTTATACTATCGACTCACAATTATGATTGTGGCGATGCTATTATTCCTGCTGGGCACAGACTTTGTAAGGCACCATGATGGGCAGCGTTACCAGGAATTGCCTTTACTTAATAGTGAACTGGTGGCTTGGAATCAAGTAAGGAATTACAGCAATAATGGTTTTATTCTGGGCTTCTTATATAACTGGAATAAATTTGAGTTGGCGACGCCAGCTGGCTATAGTGAAGAGCAAATGGACACTATCGCGCAGGAATATAACGAAGAGGCAAACACGAAAAACGCCAACTTGAATTCACTCAAGAATGAAGATTATAATATTGTAGTAGTACTGAATGAATCATTCTATGATGCGGAAATTATCAAACGTTTCTATAATTATGGCGGTGGTGACGTGACACCGAATCTGCACAAAATTGAAGCAAAGTATCCGAGTGGATTGATGTATTCGGTGGACTATGGTGGCGGCACGGCCAATGTGGAATTTGAAGTACTAACGGGGCTATCTAATTATTGGGCTAACACGGTACCATATACAGATCTTTTACCAAAGGCTGGTAAAACTCCATCAATTGCTAGCTATGCAAAGAAACAGGGCTACCAGACCATAGCGATACATCCATTCAACGGTGGCATGTATAAACGAAATATTGCACTAAGAAATGAAGGCTTTGACACCTTTATTACAGAATCAGAAATGGACTTCACGGAGCATGAAGGTGAAGATGAATATGAATCGCAATACATCAATGACCGTTCGGCTTACAAGCAAGTGTTAAAGACACTGGATGAAACGCAGGATAAGCAGATGGTGCTTCTGATTACTATGCAGAATCATACACCGTATGATAGTGATATTTATAAGAACCTGGAGTTTAGGACGCCGGAATATGAGGCAGAAGATTGGTGGCGCGAGTGGCGAATTGCAACATATTTGCAGCTGCTACATAAGTCCGATGAATACCTGGGTGAATTTATTGACAGCTTAGATAAATCCAAAGAAAAGACAGTGGTACTATTCTTTGGGGACCATAGCCCAGGCATCTTTGATAAGGTAAGTGAAAATAGTGAGAAGGAAGTGCGTGACCTTTCAAGATTAACGCCATACTTTATCTATGCTAACTTTGACCTGGGTGAGACAAATAAGAATCTGCCGACGACCACACCAAACTGCCTGAGCAACACCCTGTTCAATACCCTAAGTGTACAGAAGCCAGCGCTTTATTATCTCTTGGACCAAGTCTGCACGGAGACGCCAATTCTAACCGCAAATTATTGGGGCGAAGAGGCACCATTCCAATCTACAGCATTGTCTAATTATGAGCTAGTCAGCTATGACCTGCTGGGTGGCAAGAAATATTGGCTGAATCAAGCCGATAATTAACCCTTCGGAAAGAGAGGTGTGCCAGGAGGCAATATTTCTGAAGCGGTGAAGATGGCAGAAACACGGCTGGCGGCCTTTGGCAAGAATGGAGTGAGCATGTAATTGGCTGCCAAAAGATCCAGAACGAGAGATTGCATCAAATCTACTAGCTCTCCCCTGCTGTCAGTCTTAGCAACAGACCAAGGTTTAGTTTCATCGATGCGGCGATTGAGTGCCTGCAAGGCACCCCAGGCGTATTCTATTGCCTTGGAATATTCAAAATTATCCATCAGTGCAGTATATTCACCGGGGTAGCTAGGGCTAAATTCTGGAGTGGGGATGTTGTTTTTAGCCATCAAGGTGGCGAGGCGCTGTACCAGATTGCCAAGGTCATTAGCTAACTCATTATTATAAGCATTGTCAAACTTTTCCCAGGTAAAATCTGAATCGGTAAAGGTATCAATGTGCCGAGTAAAGTAATAGCGGAAGGCATCCAGACCGTGACGCTCTAATACTTCAATTGGATCTACGACGTTACCGATGGACTTGCTCATCTTTTGACCATCCGCCAGGACGAAGCCGTGAGATAAGATTACCTTTGGTAGAGGCAGACCCAGACCTAGCAGAATTGCTGGCCACAGAATAGCATGAAAACGCAAGATATCTTTGCCAACGAGCTGGACACTGGCAGGCCAGAAATCTGAGATATCCTGCTCTGGGTACCCGAGGACGGTAATGTAATTGGTGAGGGCGTCCATCCAGACATACATCACTTGACTGTCATCATCCGGGACGGGAATACCCCATGGCAAATGCTCTGCGGGGCGGGAAATGGAAACATCTGGCGTATCGGTGAGCAAGCGCAAAATTTCTTTCTTGCGGAACTCTGGCAAGATGAGCATCTCATCTTTTTCAATGGCAGCCTGAATAGTATCCTTAAAATCTGCGATGCGATAATAATAATTCTTCTCAGAGAGATGCTGATAAGCAGCCTGGTGATCTGGACAGATGCCGTGATTCTCATCGTATTCTTTCTGAGTGACAAAACGCTCACAACCTTCACAGTACCAGCCTTCATATTCAGCGGCATAAATATGGTCTTTTAGCTTGGACCAGATGGCCTGCACGTGGCACATATGAGCCTTATCTGTAGTGCGGACAAAATCAGTATAGCTAATATCAAACTTCTTGATAAAATCCTGGAACTTCTCTGAGTTCTGATCAACGTAAGTTTTCACATCGATATCTAAATCTGCAGCCTTCTTGTAAATTTTACTGCCATGTTCATCGGTGCCAGCAGAAAAGCGGACTGTGTTACCAAGCGATTCTTGATAGCGAGTATAAATATCAGCGAGGAGATAATCCATTGCGTGGCCAATATGTGGTGCGCCATTAACATAGGGTATAGCAGTGGTAACATATTTTTTAGACATATTATTATTATACAAGAGAAATGCCCCTATGGCAAGCTGGGGCATCTCCTTTTATCGTTTTTGTTTTAAACGATACTAATCGGACTTCATCTTACAGGTAAAGCCAGCGGCTTTATAGGTTTTCTTGACGGAATCGCTGTCCGTAGCGACTTCGCCATCGGCGTCCACCGTAAGGCCAATGACACTGGCATTATCGGCGGTGAGTTCATCAAATTCAGCAAAATGCATCACGGTGAGCTCTGATCCGTTGAGAGAGTAAGTGGAGGAGAACGGATCACTCTTATTATTTAGCTTCTTGGAGTAAGCGTCTTTGACAACGGTGCCACCATTTTTAGCGGCAGCGGCATCAGTATAAGTATAGACTGCACTTTCTGTAATATCATCCATGTTGCCATCGGTATAAGTGGCGATAATTGTAAACTCAATAGTCTGAGCATCACCGACGGCAATACGCTCATCTACACTACCCTCCCTGGTGCAGGTGATAGTAGAGTAAGAAGCGTCATTAGTGGAGACACTAGGAGTGATTTGATTATTATTCTTATCGCCCTGAGTAACCTTTAAAATAACGAAGACAATCGCGGCGGTAATGAGAACAGTAGCTAAAACAATGATAACAGTGGCAAGCAGATTAGCCTTGCGCTTTGGAGCAGTGTTAAGCTGAGCAATATTACGAGTGGACTGTTCAATAGTGGCGTATGGCTGATCCTGAGAGAGAATCTTAGAAGGATTGTCTACCTTGGAGGGCTTAGCTGTATTATCGGCAACGTCTGCTGACTGATTAGAATTTTCTGCCTTTGGTTCCTCAGGAATTTCTGCGACTGGCTGTGGGGTGACGTTTTCCTCAATGGCGGCCTCTTCAACGGTAATATTCTGAACTGGTGATTCTTCTTCAGTGGCAGTCTCAACGGCGATAGTGGTAGATTCTTCAGCTGGGGTGGCTTCTGGCCCTGCTGCTGACTGCTCATTTTCTATAGGGGACGCACTGTCCTCATCGTTGTCGCGGCCCACTTCTGGTGCGCTATGAAAGTTACTTGCATCAGTGATTGGATTTTCTTCATCCATAGAATATTGCCTTCCCTATTTATATAGTTCTTATACTTATTTTAGCGAACTTTTAATATTCGTGCAAGACTTTGCCAGTCTTTTAATGATAAATCTGCCGGACGGAGGTCTGGACTCATATTCATCTCTGATAGCGCAGCGATAATAGCGGACTTGTCATAAGGAAGATTTTTAATCAACTTCTTACGAGGACTAGAAAAACCGAGCTTAATGAACTTCATAGTAGACGCTGGAACTACTGGTGAATGTGGCTCTAAGACAATGACAGCAGAATCTACCTTTGGTGGGGGAGTGAAATATGCCTTCGGGACGAGAGGGCCAGGAGAGACGGTGGCGAGATTCTGTACGGATAAGGAAAGATAGGTGTGGTCGCCAGGGCCGGCCAGGATGCGCTCTGCCACCTCTTTCTGGATGAGGAGGACGATTTTTGCTGGCTGATGCTCCGCCTCTAATAACTTAGAGATGATGGGCGAGGTAATATAATATGGAATGTTAGCTGCTACAACGTATGTCTGATTAATATTATTAAGATTAAATTTTAAGAAATCCTGATTGATAACTTCTAGATTAGTCCCGGGAAAAGATTTAGGAAGATTACTAGCTAGCCGCTCGTCAAATTCTATGGCGATAACTTTTGGGAAACGCTTTAAAAGCGAAGAGGTGAGAGTGCCGAGACCTGGACCAATTTCTAAGCAGAGAGGCTGAGAATCCCCATCAAGCATGGCAAGCTCCGCGATTTCATCCAAAATCAGGCGGTCTTTCAGCCAGTGCTGGCCAAGCGATTTATTGTTTTTCATTAATAATTCCCATGCGCCCACCAATAGTCCATCGCCTGGGACCAGCCACCGTAGCGACCGTTAACATAGCCAATCATCCAACGAATCTGTGTGACAGGATTGGTCTTCCAGTCTGCACCAGCAGAAGCCATCTTACTACCAGGGAGAGCCTGAGGGATACCATAGGCGCCAGAGTAAGCATTCTCGGCAGTGGTGCGGCAACCAGATTCTTTATAGATAAGCGTGAGTGCGGTATATAAATCTGCTTCAGAAACGCCTGCTTCTCTGGCCCAGTTAGCACAAGTTTCCCACTCTGGTGGAACTTGCTTCTTAGAGCCCTCAGCCGTGACGCGATTTACTGGTGCTTTAACTACTTCTTCTGAGACGAGCTCACGGGAAATTTCCACACCATCTTTAAAGTTAACTTTATACTTAGTAACTTTGCGACCATCCTCACCTGGCTGAGTAACCTTAGACTGGCCAACTTCCAGAGAGGGATCTTTAACAGTTTCTTCGCCAAATGGAATGGTGGATTCCACGGTGATAGTCTGGCCACCATTACGAGTAATCTTGTACGTGGCGGTGGAGCCATTCTCCAGGAGTGAATTGCCAGCCTGAAGCTCTATTCTATCGCCGTCGTAGATGGTAAAACCAGCCTCTTTCGCGATAGTTTCAGCGTCGAAGCTGGCAGTCATAATGCTTTTTCTGGTGATGCCGTCAATGATAACTACTGGACGAGAACGATAAATATTGATATGGTAATTATCGGCATTGATAGTAGTCTCTTTGGCGGGCTCAATAATATCGGAATCTTCCGTACTAATATTGGCGCGCTCTAAAACGTCCGCCACGGTAGTGGCGTCGGTCTTGATAGTGAGCTGGCCACCCTGATCGTGAATAGTGACAAAGTGAGTATCGGATATTTCAGAGATAGGATCATCGTCGGCATAGGTAATAGCATTACTACTACCAAAAAATGCAAAACTACAGGTAATGCCGATAAGAAAGGCATTAAAGATATAGACAGCCCTGTATGATCTGGTTCTGGGAAGTCTCATACTTCCCTATTATACCACATAATTCAAAAATCATAAAGATTATGCTGCGTAGGCAACATTGTGAGCAATAGCCTGGGTCTGCAATCTCTCCGAACGGGCAGCATCATCAATGCTAGAATTGACAGAATGCTTAACACGGGCATGTTCCTCGGCTTTTTTACCATCATTCCAACGATCTAAAGTGCCGACGAGGTAGCCAGTGATGCGGCGCAAACGTTCAAACTTGGTGCCAATAAAGTATTCACTGTGGGATGCTAGATATTTTTCAGCCTGCTTCTCATCACCATATTTCGCGATGAGTGCGGCGCCCAGCTCCACTAAGACGCTGACGTGCATATTCTCATACTGATCTACAGTTTTCAGCGCTTCTCTGACAGCAGTTTCTGGAACCTTAGCATATTTTTCCAAAGAAGTGGTAAAGCGTGACAGACTGAAAGGAGTAGCATCACTAGGTTTAAAGTATAAAATATTTTTCATTTTGATTATCCTTTTAATATATTATTGATTCTGCTTATGATTATAAACGCTAGATATAGTGTTTGTCAATAGTAAAATACGCTAGATATAGCGTTTTTAAACTTTTAAGGTCTCTTTAAGAAAATGCCAATATAATAATAGGAGAAAATAAGAAAGGTAAAAATGTTTAGGAATATGTTAAAAAGGAGCTGGCTTTCAATTAAGCGGAAGCTGGGGCGCACAGTAATAATAACTTTAATCTTCTTTGTGATGGCAAACCTAGTGCTGGCGGCATTCATTATTAAATCGGCCGTGGCGGCACAGATGGACTATGCTAAATCCACACTGGGTGGCACGGTATCTATCCAGGCAGACATGGATACGATTCGCGAGGAGCAAAAGAGCAAGATGGAAAGTGGTGGCGACCCGAGTGAAATGTTTAAGGAAATGAAGCGGCCGAGCGTGGATGTGGAGACTGCTAATAAAATCGCTTCATCCTATACTGATTATATTAAAGATTATTCTTATGAAGTATCCACTTCTGCTAATGCCAATAACTTGCAGACCGTGGAAAGTAAAGGCTTTGGCGGGGGCAGAGGCGGCATGATGCCAGGATCCGGCAAGCAAGAAGAGGAAGACGGCAGTACGCTTGACGCGGATATCACCATTTCTGGCGTAAATGCCTATGCTTATGTTGATGGTGTGAGTGATGAAACTATCACGATTAAAGATGGCGCCTATTTTGATGAGGAGTCCAAAGATTCCGCGATGATCTCTTATGAATTTGCAGAGCTTAATTCTCTGAAAGTAGGCGACAGCTTTAAGCTAAAGAATATTTATACGGGTGACGAGATAAGCTTAACCGTAATTGGGATTTATGATAGTGCAGATGAAAGGACTAATGCAAATACCATCTACATGAATACAGAAACTGCGGCAAAATTCCTCAGTAGCGATGACTATAATAACGGCAACTACGACGTTGATAACGTGAATTTCTACATGGCAAATTCTGACAATGCTGAAGAATTTGTGAATAAGATTAATGAAGAGTATACTAGCCTTTCTGAAAATAACTTGAAGGTAGCAGTGGATACCACCGAATATGATCAAATTGCAGGTTCAATTGAATCCGTAGGGAGCTTCGCTAATACTATTCTGATTATCGTGATTATTGCGGCAATTATCATTATGACATTAATCGTGACGATTAATGTCAAAGATAGACGTTATGAGATGGGCGTGCTAATGTCGCTGGGTGCTAGTAAGAAGAATGTGGTAGGGCAAATTGTGACAGAGTTGCTAATCATGGGAACGCTCGGCTTCACGCTGGCTAGCGTGACGGGGACAATCTTTGCGGGGACGCTAGGCGATATGATTCTAGAAAGCCAGACGACTTCAGCCAGTAGGCAGTCTGAAAAGAGCTTTGGCCGGCCAGGTGGCTCTGGGATGCCAGGGATGCCTGGTGGTGGCAGCAGCTCGCGCGGGGAGATGCAAGAAATGCCAAGTGGCGACATGCCGAATATGAAGGAGGTAATGCAGGCGGGGCGCAGCAACGAAAAAGTAGAGCTGGATATTAATGCAAAGCCGGTTGATTACCTACTGCTATTTATTACAGGGTATCTCGTAATTATTCTGGCGCTGATTCTGCCAGCGACCAACATTATCCGTTATCAACCAAAAGAAATCTTAACTGGAAAGGAATAAAATGGTCACTAAGAAAAATATTTTAAGCATAGAGAACCTTTCATACAGCTATCAGAATGGCGAACGCACACAGAAAATCCTGAACAATATCAGCGCAAAATTTGAAGCTGGCAAGATCTATGCCATCGTGGGAGAGTCTGGCTCTGGCAAAACTACTTTTCTCAGTCTGATTTCCGCACTGGATAAATTGCAGGATGGTGATATTAAATATAACGGAAAGAGTCTCCGGAAAATTACCGGCCAAGAATATCGGCTAAAATACGTAAACATCGTCTTTCAAAGCTATAACCTGATAAAATACATGACGGCGGCGGAAAATGTGGAGGTAGCCTCTGACTTTGACGGACGCAAAGCCGATCCAAACAAGTACCTCGAAAAAGTAGGGATTACGGAAGAGGAGGGTAGGAGACTCATAGGCAATCTGTCTGGTGGGCAGCAGCAGCGCGTAGCAATTGCCCGGGCGCTAGCTTCAAACTCGCCAATCA
The DNA here is from genome assembly GCA_045536725.1 of Candidatus Nanosyncoccus sp. Lineage (GTDB taxonomy): Bacteria > Patescibacteriota > Saccharimonadia > Saccharimonadales > Saccharimonadaceae > Nanosyncoccus. The sequence goes on along the minus strand of JAZSOC010000038.1, from coordinate 4,264 downwards.
TTATGGCGGATGAGCCGACCGGCAATCTGGACGAGGATACCGAGGAAAAGATTATTAAAATCTTCCGGGACTTAGCTCACAAGGATAATAAAATTGTCATCATCGTAACCCATTCTCGCCAGGTGGCTAACCAGGCGGACAAGGTACTAACTTTACGCCGCGGTAAGCTGCAATAATAGAAAAAGGCTGGTACGATTGTACCAGCCAGGAGTAGTATTATTGAGTTACGTGATTCGTTTATATGTTGCCTTAGAAAATTATTCGTCTGGCTAGACCTGCCAGAAATAAGCAATTCGTTGCGCTAACATGACTAGTGGTAAGTGCCTTAGCCGGACTCTTCCTGGCTATTCGTGGCACACACTCATCGTAGCCGTAACCCGCCGGTTGTTCGCAAAAACGTATTCAAATCAGCAGAACTATTAGTGGGTCCTCTCACAGTGCAACTGGTGCTTTTAAGATTCATAAGGCTTTTTCCGATATACCCCATAATCTCTTCTCCTTTCTAAAGGACTAGCTCGCAAGGTGATACTTGCTCGCCATAACTGTATGTTACTTTTCTATTTTAGCATGCATATATTTAAAAGTCTACATTAACTTAGAAAAATAACAAGACGGTAGTAAATATGCTGATGCAGGGGGTTTACGGGGCTATCTTACTGAAATCGCCATTTAGAACTTTAACGCCAAAACTCAGAATCTCATCGTTTATATATTTATAGTCTGGCAAAGGATTAAATGTAAAAATAGGTTTTCCAGCATAATAAGCAAAGCCCATCTCTAAAAACGTATTCGCCCCGATATAATTCTCGACACCATTCTTCGTGAAATTACATACCAAGACCACATCTGAATCTTTTATTTTATCAAAATGCTCACGGATTGCGTCGTATCCATTATTATGCTTGGCTGCCACTGCATCAAAATCTGGCTGATGAATCGCATCAACCAAAATACCATTCGGTAGCAACACCTCATGCCCAAGTTTTTCCAACTCCTCGGCTATTTTCTTCACTTTGTCGGTAAAACTCAAGCTACAGCAGATACATACTTTCATTTAATAATTACTCCTTAACATTTTCCTTAGATAAATATATCATAGCTGTATTGTATATCAAAATATGATATAATAACAGATAAGAACTAACGAAAGGGTCAAAATTAATCTTAGAATCGGCATCGTGGGATTACCAAACGTAGGAAAAAGTACGCTTTTTAATGCGCTAACTAATGCAGGAGCACTGGCAGCCAATTATCCTTTCGCGACGATTGAGCCAAATGTCGGCATTGTGCCGGTACCAGATGAACGGCTGGATGTGCTCGCAAAAATGTATGAGACCGATAAAGTGGTGCCAGCCACGGTGGAGTTTGTAGATATTGCTGGACTGGTGGCAGGCGCATCAAAGGGTGAGGGGCTAGGCAATAAATTCCTGGCGCACATCCGGGAATGCCAGGCGATTTGCCATGTGGTGCGGGCTTTCGTGAATGACGACATCGTGCGCGCAGACAATAAAATTGAAACAGACATCGTGGCGCAGGCAAAGGATGATATTGATATTATCAATTTAGAATTACAGCTAGCTGATGAGGAAACTAAAGCAAGAATTGCCGCAAAGCGCAAGAAAGATCCAGCCGATGAAGATATCCCATTCCTCACGGATAAGCCGGTGATTTATATGTTTAACGTAGATGAAAACGGCTTGACCGATGCAGATTTACAGTCTAAATTAAGGGCGCTAGTGGCACCAGCGGAGGCAATCTTTGTAAACGCAAAGCTGGAAGAAGAAATGTCCGGCATGAACCGGGCTGAACGTAAAGAATTCTTAGAAAGTTATGGCGTGGAAGATGACGCTCTGGGCGAACTAATCAAGGCCGCCTATTCAACGCTCGGATTACAAAGTTTCTTAACGGCTGGCAAGAAAGAATGTCGAGCCTGGACCATTAAAAAGGGCGCCACAGCGCCAGAAGCAGCAGGCACAATCCATACAGATTTTGAACGGGGTTTTATCGCGGCACAAGTTTGTAAGTATGATGATTTAGCAAAGCTCGGCAGCGAGAAGGCCGTGCGTGAAGCTGGCCTGATGCGGACGGAGGGCAAGACTTACGTCATGCAAGACGGGGATGTGGTAGAATTTAAATTTAACGTTTAAAGTTAAAGGCCAGATTACTCTGGCCTCATTTTAAGTTGCGATAAGCTTAACGCTATTATTTTGTTTAGTAAAGTCCATGAGCGGCATCTGTAAGGCAGGATTACCAAGTGTAATGACGGCGCCTTCCGGGATATCTATAAATAAATATAATCCCATAAAATCAAAAGTCAAATACTCACCCATCGTAGTGACCATGATAAAAATGATTGGCGAAGCGTATTCGCCGCTGATAAAGTTCTGCGAGATTTCATCGGCAGCATCATCATCCACATTATCAATATAGAAAGTGATAGGTGATGTGCAGTCGAAAATGTAAAGTGGTAATGATACTGAAAAACGAGTGAAATCTACTACTGGGCCAATATAATATTCTGGTGGGCCAACATAGACCTGATAATCTATATAGTCATCTAGATAGGGATCATCCTCTACCTCTAAACCGATTCCACGCAGAATGTTATTAATTACATGATCAGCGTATTCCTTAGTGATTGTTTCAGGTACTGCCATATTATCCACCCCTTTCTATAAAAATATGGTTATAGCTATATTATACCATAATAACTAGTTGTCGACAATTGCGGGCTCATTGGGGCAGCTTGTCAAAACATTGGCTATAGCATCATACTCCGCCTGAGTAACCCATAGATGATACCTGTATTTGACGGAAACTTGCCGGGCAACGTATTCGCAACGGAAGGCCTTATTGGGCGGCAGCCAGGTGGCGGCATCACCATCACCTTTTTCCATGTTGGCTGGGCCGTCTGCAGCAATAAGATTAAGTGGGTCAGTGGCGATTTGATAACGTTCGTCCTTAGTGAGGTTCTGCGCGCCTTTTTGCCAAGCATCAGAAAGCGCCACAATGTGATCAATTTGAATTTTCTTAGCAAATTGAGTCTTATCCGTAAAAATCATTTCTTGGCCGGTATATGGCTCAATAAAACTGCCAGCCACCACCGTGCAGCCATCCAGGACAGCAGTATCACCAAGATCGCGTCTAATGATTCTCTGTCGCAGACTGCAACCATCCACATTGGGCCAGCCATTATAAAACTGTGTCCTCTGATAATTAGTCTTTGGCGCACGACCTTTGATTTCTAATTTTTCTAAAACATCTATAGCGAGGGGCTGGGTGGTAGTCTCGGCGATTTCAGCAGACTGAGTGGTTTCAGCGACAATTTCCTGCTCATAACTGGCTGGATTAATAATCAGCCACACGGCCGTGCCCACCAGAAAAACCAGCCCAGCAACCAGCCTGCGTGCACGATGAGAAATTTTCAGTGGCATGTATTACCTCCTTTGCTGCTATGCTGTAAATATTACAGTAAAGGGAGGGTTATTGCAAGCACGAGAGGAGTGGGGACATGGCCTAGCGGAGGACGCAGCGGAGGCTAAAACCGTGGTCTTTATCACTAACCACCTGCTTAGCACTACTACTGTCATAATAAAAATCCCAAGCCTCATATGTACTATTAGGAGTGGTAGACCAAAATTGACCATAATTTTCCATTATACCAAGAAACCAATTCCAGCGTCCATAGTAGCTTGTAAAACCAAGATTAGTTTGTGCAAGAAGCTTAGTGCCAGTGGTAATGGAGTAGACGTTTAGTAGCTTAGCGTATGAATAATTAGTACTTACATCTCCTCCTATTGGTAATTTCCAATTTTTAGGACAAATAGACGTTTCTGGACTAACGGTATCAGCGCAAGGAGCTTTTGCCACAGATGAGCACCAATTGTAATAGCTCCCCGTAGATACATGTACTCTCGCAGTATTAACTCTTTCATTATCAATCCCCGTCCAATCACTACTCCCTGGTATCGTAAAACTCCCACTTATAAAGTCACTATCCGCCGCCTGTATGGTGATGTTATAGAGGTTCAAGTTATCCGTCATCCAGCAGTTGCCATCTTTGGCCTTGATTACGCCATAGGTAGTAGTCTTATCACTACCAGCGTTACCATAGCCACGTTTGTCTTTTAGCTCTGCGGTTACTCCAGTATCAGTAGCATTGCACATCTCTAAGGTTACATCTTGCAGGTAAGTGGCACCAGTGATATCTTCTGGTGGTATGCCTTCACCAAAGGCAGTATAGGTGATGGTAGTAGAGTAAGTA
>JAZSOC010000034.1:0-152127 GCA_045536725.1 Candidatus Nanosyncoccus sp. | reverse complement strand
AGGAAAAGGGGGCACACTGTCTAGAATTCACCTCTGGGCAAGGGCGAGAGGCGGCGCAGCAATTCTATCTTGGCAAGGGCGCGGAGATTTATAATACCAACTTCTTCAGGAAGGAGCTATAATGGAAAGGATTTTAAAGTTCGCAGGGGTGGGGGTGGCGGCGACAATTGCCGATTACCTCTTTTACCAGATAGCGCTGCATACATTTCTACAGGATAACTTAGCAGGAGCGGCGATTTTTGCGGGAGTACTAGCGACGTTTGTAGCCTATATTGGACATAGCAATATTACCTGGAAGACTAGAGACCCGGGGCGTTTTGGCATTATTAAATTCTTCTTGTGGAATGCCTTTGTAGTGATTCTGGTGCGGCCAGTTCTGGTATGGCTGTTTGAACTGCCAGTTTTTCTGTATGAATTCGCCTATTGGCTATGCGATGCAATACATCTGCCATTTGGGTTCGATTTCGTGGAGAGCACAGGGGTATATGTGCTAATGACAGCAGTGACGATGGTGTTAAACTATATCTTCTATGGACGCGTGGTTTTCGGCAAGGAGCAGGTAGACGGGAAGGATGTAGATGTGAAGAGCATTGGGAAGGCCGGAGAAGAAAAGCAAACTAAGGGCGTAAGCAAGAAGCAGCGCAATTAAATAAGGGGAGCGTAGGGGGCGTGTGGTTCTAATGAGAAGAGCGGCGGCGGCAATAATGACGACAATACCAATAAGGCCGAACTCTAAGAGGAGGCTCAGATATTCATTCTGAACAATTTGTTTAGGAGTACCGAGGGATGGGTACTTGGCGTAAGCCTTAGTGCCGGCACCACCGAGACCAGTACCGAGAAGTAGTGTCATAGGGTCGTCATTCCAGAGGTCGAGAGCGATATCATTAAGTTCGAGGCGGACGTTGGTGGACTCGGCGACGTAGCCGTCGAAGACCGCAGTACTCTCTGCTCCATCGCTACTGGTAGTGCTTTCAGAAGCAGTACCTCTAAGATCTATGGTGCCGAGGGAGAGGTGGTGGATGGATTTGGTGATGCCGGTGAGGAAAGTATCACTCGTGGGAGAAATTTGGGAGAAGATGCCCTGAGCGGTGAGAGAGAGGAGAAAACTAATAATAAATAGTGGGATGAGACGAAGATACTGAGAACGGCGATGGATAAGCTGGAAGACAACTAAGAAGATTATAGCGACAGAGAAGGAATAAATAGCGCCCCTGGAGAAGCTAAAGAAGAGCGTGGTAGTAAGAAAGAGGGCAATTCCCTGGTAAAGTTTAACTTGACTTTTCTTTATTTTATTATTTAACAGGGAATAGTAGGTAAGCAAAGCTGGGGAGATTAAGAGGTTACCGAAGAACTGTGGCTCAATGGCGAAGCCGTTAGGATGAGGGAAGCCAAAGCGACTATAAGTACAGCCTTCACAGAGAAGAGTATAGGAAGAATTAACACCAGCAATATCTAGGGTGCATTGAAGCCAGGCAAAGATAGAGATGAGGATGGCGGTGCTCAGGAAAAGTCGACGAGTCCTACTGAAGAACTGACGGCGTTCGCTGGAGCTGAGGGATTTAAGGCAGTCCATCAGTGAAAGAAGCGTAAGAGCAATACACCAGAGAATACCGGCAGTGAGCAGAGTGCGGAGAGGATTATTTGACCAAACTAGGGAAATTGTGGCATAACAGGGAATTATGGAAAAAGCTACCAGGATGGGCTTTTTAATATTCCGGATAAGACTAGGTAAGCGAAAGAGGGAAAGAAAAGCTATAGCGGCGAGACAGAGCAGGGGAAGGGAAAACTCAAGATTCATAGTGTCTGTGGTGGATAAGGGTATTCTAGGGTAATAGGAGAAGAAAAGTATAGCGGGCAAGATTACTAATAAAGTAGCTGAAATTTGCTTAGAAACGCGGTTAAGGGGCCGGCCTGTCGTTACAGGCGACCGCCTTAACCTATATACATCTGTCGTTACAGATTGTATATGTTTCTTCACAAATTCATCTACTTTATTAGTCATATCACTAATCATGTTCTTTATTACTTTTAGTATTACTCCTTTTACTACTAGTCATATTTTTCCACTATTGCTTTTATTTCTTGCTTGAAGCGGGGGGTGGAGAAGTTTTCCACAGAGGCAGAGACGGTGGATTCTTTGAATTTAAGCTGTTCAAATCTTTTGAACGCGTCCATCAGGGAATTTGGGGTCTGCTTGTCGAAGAAAATACCGTTTTTGCCATCCTGAACATAATCGAGGGCGCCACCCTTTTTCAGGGCGATAACTGGGCAGCCGGCGGCGAGAGCTTCTACTGGTGCGATGCCAAAAGGTTCAATGCTGGGGAAGAGAAAAGCTTTAGATGAATGTAGATATTTTTTAAGCTCGGGTTGGGGCATGGCAGGCAAGAAAGTAATATTTTTGGCGCCGTCAGCTAGCTGGACGAGATGATCATGCTCAGGGCCTTCGCCGATTAGCGTTAATTTGACTTTTGTGGCCAAACATGCCTTGACAATAACGTCTAAACGTTTCCAAGTAACTTGACGGGAGATATTAATGAAGCCCCTCCTCTGTTCGGATTTGTTCGCTTGACTTTTTGCAGTTTTATTGTTGTAATTTATATTTGAATTGGCTTGACTTTTCCCTTTTTTGATTGTGTAGTTTTCCACAGGGGTGTGGAATTTTTCAACAGATACGGGTGGATGAACAATGTATGCTTCCCTTTTATAGTATTTCTTGATTTGCTCGGCGGCATAGCTGGAGATGGTAATAAAAGCGTCGGGACGCTGAGCGGCGGCGTAATCAGCCTTTCTTAAGGGTTTTACGAAAAGTTTGAGCCCCAGGCGAGCGAGTGGATCCAAGAAGCCAAACCCGGGCTCTTTCAGGTATTGATCGTAAAATTGCCAATAATACTGAGTGGGGACATGGCAGTAACAGAGGTGAGTGGCACTTCCCTTCTTGATGGATTTAGCCTCGGCGCCGGTAACAGAAATAATTAGGTCATAATCAGAGAGATCAAGGTGGTTAAAATAGATTTGCCGGAGGGGAGCTAGAAAACGACGGAGAGAGGAGGGGAAAATTTGGAGCCAGCCAGTGCGAACATCCGCATCTTTGAACCAATCGATTCCCTTTTTGTCGTACTTGGAGGTGTAAATAGGGGCGGACGGATAAAGTTCGTGGATAGACTTTAAAACTTGCTCCGCACCGCCGACGTTAGTAAGCCAATCGCAAACTAAAGCAACCTTCGGTGTGTGTGTTTTTTGCACCATACTACTTGGCCCCCTTACGGAGGAGGACAACAGCGATGGTGCGGAGGAGGATGGAAAGATCCATGCGAATGGTCCAGTTCTGGATGTAGTAAATATCAAGGGCGCGGCGTTCATCAAAGGAGATGTCGCGGCGGCCGGAGACTTGAGCGAGGCCGGTAAGGCCAGATTTAACAGAGAGTAGAAGTGAGCGATCGCCGTAGTTCTTTAATTCCCCAGGGACAAGAGCACGAGGGCCAACGAGGGAGATATCGCCCTTTAAAACGTTAAACAGCTGAGGTAATTCATCGAGTGAAGTGGAGCGCAGGAAGCGGCCAAGCTTGGTGACGCGAGGGTCATTCTTAAGGTAATCACCGTTTTTGCGATAGCGCTCAATGAGCTGAGGCTTTCCCATTTTAGTGAAAGCTTCCTCTGGAGAGAGACCGCTGTACTCTGGCTTCATGGATCGAAACTTATAAATATTAATACGTTTATTGTAACGAGAGAGACGCTCATCCTTATAGATAGGAGAATGATGGATATCGGATAGTTTGGAGACAACCCAGATAACCAACATTGGAATAAGTGCAACAATGGTGGCGATACCGCCAATAAAAAGATCCATGACGCGCTTGATAAAGCGGGCACCACCAATAAGTGGGGTAACCTTAACGAGAATGGCAGGAGTGTTACCGATGAGCTCTAATTGGCCAAGCTGAGCACTGAGGGCAGCTTCTGAAGGAATAAAATAATAGAGCAAGTGGCGTTCAATGGCCGTCTTATAGACAACGTCTGCGTGGCGTTCATCTGTCTGAAAGATGACGTCTGGACGGGTATGTTTGAGTGCTTCGGAAAGAGAGGTGAACTTATGGCGACGGAACTCTTCGGGGACAAACTCATTATTAGCTACGACGGCAGAGAGACGAAAGCCGGCCTCTGGACTATTGGCCATTTCTTCAAGGAGATAAGCGGTATTCTTGCTATTCCCTATCACGATGGCATGAAGGACGGCGGCGCGATCAGCGCGGAGGATTTGGCGGCGAATAGCGCGGAGGACGGTGCGAATGACAATGAGCGACAAGAAACAGAGGCCAGTAGCCCAGAGCGCGACGCCGCGGACTGGGAAAAGATTGCCTTGTTCAAAGAAGTCATAAGTGATAATAGTCATGGTGCCAAGACAGGAGGCTAGAAAAAGCTTGCCAGTTTCAGAGAGACGATCGCCGAGAAAAACGGATTTACGATAGAGGCCAAGCGAGGCGAGAATAATCAGCCAGATAGGAATAAGTAGGAGATTAGTAAGGATGAAATGCTCTGGCTCAGCGGTGAAATAGTAAGGGCGCTGATCAATATGGGTGCGAATATAATAAGCAAAGGTAAACGAAAAGACAATCGCAAGAGTATCACCCAACATTAAACAGATACGGAAAATCAGACCAGGGTCCTTCTTCATACCTCTATATTATACCATTTTTGAGCTAAAAACGGAAATAAATAAACGGATTATAAGAATTATTAATCAGGGCACAAATGCCAATGATAAAGATGATAATGAGGAGAAAATCAGCGATGAAGTTATAAGCTGAATACTTAGAAAGCTTCTTAGATATTAATTTGGTGATTGGGAACATGAAGATAAGGCCGATGAGCATGAAGATGGTATAGTAAACCAGCTGGAAGTTATTAGCCATAAAATCTTTGAGGCCGATTTGGGGATGAATGAAGGAACGGATGACGTATTTGATGCTGCTGATTTTATCGAGCCGGAAAAGTAGCCAGCCAAAATTAACAATGAGAAAAGCATAAAGCCAGCCAAAGATTTTTGGAAGTTTATCAAGGAGCTTATGGAAGAATAGCTTTTCAAAGAGGAGGACAGCAGCATAGAACATACCCCAAAGGATGAAGTTCCAACTGGCACCGTGCCAGAGGCCAGTAAGTAGCCAGACAATGAGAAAATTGCGCATCCATTTTAGCTTGGAGCAGCGATTCCCTCCTAGAGGGATGTAGACATAATCACGGAACCAGGTGGTAAGAGAGATGTGCCAGCGACGCCAGAAATCTGTAATACTAGTGGCAGAATATGGATAGTTGAAGTTTTCTTCAAAGTCAAAGCCGAAGATCTTGCCAAGGCCGATAGCCATATCGCTATAGCCAGAGAAATCATAGTAAATTTGTAGGGTGTAAGCTAGGAGTGAAATTGCGATAACCGCTGGGCCGAGCTGGAGGCTAAAAGGATCATTATAGACAGCATCAGCAATGACGGCGACATTATTAGCGATGAGCACCTTTTTAGCAAAACCAATAATGAATCTACGGAAGCCATCACAGAACTTTTTCAGGCTATGATTGCGGCGAGCCAGCTGTTTTTCAATGGAAGAATAGCGGACGATTGGGCCGGCGATAAGCTGTGGGAAAAGAGCGATATAGGCACCGAGAGTGAAGATGTTTTTCTGGACTTTAACGTTGCCACGATAAACATCAATGACATAAGATAAAATCTGGAAAGTATAAAAGCTAATACCGATAGGCAGTGCAAGGCTAGGTGAATTAAGACTAAAACCAAAAGCATTATTAAGATTACCAATGGCAAAATCAATATATTTAAAGACGAAGAGGGCGCCAATGTTGACGAAGACCGTAATAAAGAGTAATAACTTTTTTACTTTTTGGCTAGAACTTTTGGCGATAAGTCTAGCAATAATATAGTTAAGGATAATGGAAATAAGCATGAGAACAATATAAGTAGGCTCGCCCCAGGAATAGAAAATCAATGAGGCGACAAGCAGAATGTAATTCTTATATTTATCCTTAGCTAGAAAATAGAAAATAAGCGTGAGCGGCAAGAAGGCGAAGAGGAAAGTAAGGCTACTAAATAACATTTATGACTCCAATCCTTTACTTGAATTTATTGTATTGAACGTAACAGAACTAATAATGAATAAAACTTTATTAATGTGATGCTCTTTGATGAATTTACTGAACTCAAAATCCTTCTGGTAGGCAGCATAATAATTGCGAAGGTCTAAGACGTAAGTTTGATTAAAGTGGGAGGCGATAAGCTCATTAATAGGATTACTGAATGAATTGGCGATAACTAAGAGATTATCACGGTCTGGCTGGTGATAGTCAATGGCAATTTTAGCATAATCGCCACCATAGGCATATGAGTAAAAGTAAAAATCACGGTTATAATCATAATTGTGATCAAGGTAATCTTGGAAATGATTACAGGCAAGCTCTGGATCGTCATTACAGACGGTGGCATGTTCTGGATATTGGTAAATATTAACTGTAAAATCTTCTGGATAGTCATATTTCTTAGTAATCTGAGTATGGGTACCAAAGGACGGCTCATGGCTGGTATAAGTATCAACGGGCTGAATGGGCTGATCAGTAACACCAAGGAGGTTAATAATCTCTGCGTAGCCCTTAAGCTGACCCTGATTATTCCAATGATGATCAGTCTTATAGAAATACTTGGTGTATTCATCAAAGTTATCCACGTTAAAGGAAGCAAGGTGGTAATTCCCTTCCAGGTGATTCCTGAGATAATTTGGATAGTCAAAGACGAAGGAATTGTCACGAAAATCATAAACAGATGATTCATTGATGAAATAATAGTACGTGTCAACCGTCTTGTTAATCTTATTAAACTTAGCGATAGTCTGATCGAGGACGTCTTGCTTCTTAGTGTCTGGGGCTATGGGATAATAAACGATTGAATGGTAACAATCATAAATGGAACGGTCATTATTTTTGGTCGGAATCATTAAATAGTTTCCTTTACAAATTGAACTCATGACACCAAAAGTCGGCAGGTTAACCATGGCGGAATTATAGCGATTACGAATAGGCTCGCTGCCGACAAATTGATCAGCGAGAGCTAGCTCAAAGGTGTCTTGGTAATTCCCTTCTATGAAAGAAGTAATACTAAAATGCGGAAACTGATAAAGGCTGCGATTCTCACTCTTAGACACATCTTTTGGGTCCCAGATAAAAGCACTGGCGCCAAAAATGAAAATCGCAGATAGGAGGCAGAAGAAGATTTTATTACGAACGTTTTCTGTTTTGCGCTTAACCATGAGGCTTATTCCACAGTAACTGATTTAGCAAGGTTGCGAGGCTGGTCGACGGGGAGCCCCTTAGCAACGGCAAAATTATAAGCAAAGACTTGGCTAACGACATTTAGAAGAATGGAGGTGAGAAGTTTCAGCTCAGTTTTAACGAAGACAATATCTGAGACGGGATGGTCAAAGTCAAGATTATCGGTCACGACAATGGCATGGCCACCACGTGCTAAGACTTCCTCCAGGCCGGAGAGGGCTTTGTCGTAAAGATCATGACTAGGTAGAAGGAAGAATTCAAAGGCATTATCATCCACGAGAGCAATGGAGCCATGCTTGAGCTCGCCGGTAGGATAGGCATTAGCATCAGTATAGGAAATTTCTTTGAGCTTTAAGGCACCTTCCAGAGCGGCCGGATAGGCAGTGTCGCGGCCAAGATAAATGGCGTGCTCATATCCAGCGTACTTCTTGGCAAGAGCTGGGATATTTTCAATATTCTTCTCTAAGAGATTGCCGATTTCAGCAGGAAGCTTGGCAATTTCTTTGACATAAGGAGCGAGAATGTTAGGCTTCACGCCCTTCGCCTGAGCAATGGTAAGGCCAAACATAATCATAGCAACACTTTGTGAAGTGTAAGCTTTGGTACTGGCGACGGAAATTTCTGGACCAACGTGGATATAGGTGCCACCGTCTACTTCCCGGGCAATAGTAGAGCCGATGCTGTTGACGATGCCAATGGTTTTAATTCCCTGCTTTTTAATTTCGCGGAGACAGGCTAAGGTGTCGGCAGTTTCACCAGATTGGGAAACAATCAGAGCGACAGAATCCTTAGGAATATAAGCATTACGGTAACGATATTCAGAGGCGATGACAGTCTCAATGGTAATTTCTGGGGTGAACTGCTCAATATAATAAGCCGCCGTCATGCCAGCATAATAAGCGGTGCCACAGCCGACGATAATAAGGTGCTTAATTTTACGAAGCTCAGCAGCAGTGAGATTAGGCCCGCCAAGATGCACGGTGCCCTCCTTAGCATTAACACGACCACGGATAGTTTCTTTCAGAGAATTTGGTTGATCCATAATTTCCTTCATGAGGAAGTGATCAAAACCACCTTTTTGAATGGCGGAAAGATCCGTCTGGATAGTCTCCACTTTAGCGGAAACTGGCTGAGAATCTAAGGTCTTAATAGAGAAGCTATCCTTAGTAATGGTGGCGACTTCACCATCATTAAGATAGATGGCCTTTTTGGTGTGGCCAACAAGAGCGGAAGCATCGGAAGCGATGAGAGTCTCATCCTTGCAGATGCCAATCACGAGTGGTGAACCAGAACGTGCAACGACAATTTCAGAAGGGTTTTTCACGGAGAGGGCGGCAATACCATAAGTGCCACGGACGAGCTTTAAGGCCTGAACGACAGCATTAGATAGTGGATGCTTCCCTCCTTGATAGAAGGAATCAATCAGGGCCGCGAGAACTTCAGAATCGGTGTCTGATTTAAAGTCATAATCAGAAAGTTTACTTTTAAGCTCTTTGTAATTCTCAATGATACCATTGTGAACTAGAAAGATGTCACCAGCTTGATGAGGATGAGCGTTTCTTTCAGAAGGCTCACCGTGAGTGGCCCAGCGGGTATGACCAATACCAATGTGATCATCGCGGTTACTATCGGCCATTTTTTCTTCCAGATTTTTAATTTTACCGGCGGCGCGCAGTAAGGTGGCCTGGCCGGCATCATCCAAAGTGACAATGCCAGCCGAGTCATAACCGCGATACTCTAACCGTTTTAGCCCACTGATTAAGAAATCTTGCGCCTTATTGTCGCCAATATAGCCTACGATTCCACACATAAAAACCTCCTTTATTATTTAGATTCGTGATATTCTTTTTCAGTGTTTACTTCCCAAATGTTTGATTTGTCGGTGCTACCACTCATGATATTTTTAACAGCTTCAAATGAAGTGCACATTGAATGGTCGAGATTATTATAACGGTGCTGCCCGTTGCGCCCCACACAGAAAAGATTAGGAATTTTATCTAGGTAGCTACGCAAATCATCCATATATTCATAAGTGTCAAAGTAGGCAGGATAAGCCTTTTTTACGCGCTCTACGTGAAAATCAATAACTTCATCCGTGGTACTAATCATGTTGATTTTAGTCATTTCTTCAATGGCCATTTTAGCAAACTTTCTATCGGTCATAGACCAAAGCTCGTCGCCTTCATTGCAGAAATATTCTAGACCAACCCAGACGGTGTGTTTTAAATCTTTAACGAGATATGGGGACCAGTTATTATAAATCTGAAAACGGCCCATTTTAACATTGCGATCATGAACATAAACCCAATCGTCTGGAACAATATTGGCGATGGTCTTAATGTTAGTCTCATTTTTAAGATTGAGTTTAGGGACTAAAACGCCGACAGTCATATAGTCACGGTATGGTAAGCCAGCAGCAATCTTGGCGTATTTAGCGGGCACATCATTCATGCCGGCAACAAGATCCTTAATTGGCATGGAGGAGATAATATAGTCACCCTTTAAGGTAATCTTTTCGCCACCCTTTTCATAGACGACACCAGTGAGGATGCCTTTCTTATTCTTTTTGATGCCGACAACTTTGGCACCCATAATAATCTCACCGCCCTTTTTCTTAATTTCTTTGGCGGTAATCTCCCAGAGCTGGCCTGGGCCGAGCTTAGGATAAGCGAACTCTTCAATGAGAGAAGTTTCCACTTTACGATTCTTCTGGCCGAAAGTTTTACCGAAAATATCCTTTAGAATGGCGGCAATAGAAAGGCCCTTAACGCGCTGAGCACCCCATTCTGGAGAAATGTCACGCGGATGACGACCCCAAAGATTTTCCGTGTAATTCTCAAAGAACATGGAATATAACTTTTTGCCGAAACGATTAATGTAAAAATCTTCTAGGGATTTTTCTGGGCGCTTAGCAACTTGCGACTTAACGTAACTTGCACCAACGACAGCAGTAGTGCCGAGGCCCATATTATGGATGGTGGAATATTTAAGTGAGACTGGATAATCAAAGAATTTCTGTTTAAAGAAGATGCGTGAAAGACGATTGCGGCGCAGCATAACACGGTCTGTCTTTTGCGGATCAGGACCACCCTTAACGACGGTGCTTTTTCTTTTTAAGACTTTATCATCATAAGATGGCTTGCCCTGAGTAGGCATCATCTTTTCCCACCATTCATTAACTTCTGGAACTTTAGAAAAGAAGCGATGGCCGCCCATGTCCATGCGATTCCCTTTATAATTAACGGTACGAGAAATACCACCAAATTTCTTAGTCTCTTCAAGAACTACAACTTCAAAATCTTTGGACTTATCAAGTAGCTCATATGCTGCAGTCAGGCCAGCAGGGCCCCCACCGATAATGATTACTTTCTTTTGCTTTCCCATATTACCTTAATTATACCATATAATCAGGGATAACATATGATATAATAAAGGTATGAATAGTGGAAAGATTTTGGTTACAGGGGGTACGGGGTATATTGGGTCACACACGGTAGTAGAGCTGATTAATGCTGGCTATGAAGTGGAGATTCTGGATAACTTATTCAACAGTAAGATTACCGTACTGGATAAAATTGAAAAGATTACTGGCGTTAGGCCAAAATTCTACGAAGTAGACATGCTGGATAAGCCAGCAATGGAAAAAGTTTTCGCAGAAAATAATTATGACATAGTAATGCATTTTGCAGGACTGAAGGCCGTGGGAGAATCCGTGGAGCAGCCACTACGTTATTATGAAAATAATATTACTGGCACAATTTATCTTCTTGAATTAATGGAAAAGTATAATTGCAAGAAAATTGTATTTTCTTCTTCGGCGACAGTATACGGAGATCAAGGCACTGGCGAGATGGTCGAGACAATGACAACTGGCACTGGCATCACTAATCCTTATGGCCAGACGAAGTTTATGATTGAACAAATTATGCGCGACGTAACGGTGGCAGATCCAGATTTTTCAGTGGTACTACTACGCTACTTTAATCCGGTGGGAGCACATTCGTCCGGGCTGCTTGGTGAGGATCCAAATGGGCGGCCGAATAACCTTATGCCAATTGTCATGAAAGTGGCAACTGGCGAAATTCCAGAGCTGTCAGTATTTGGCGATGATTATGACACACCAGACGGCACTTGCATTCGTGATTATATTCACGTGGTAGATTTAGCGAAGGGGCATTTGGCGGCAATCCGTGGATTGAAGCCGGGCACTTCAGTATATAATTTAGGTAGCGGAAAAGGCACTTCGGTCCTAGAAATGATTGCGGCATTTGATAAGGCTAGTGGCGAAAAATTACCTTATAAAATAGTTGGGAGAAGGGCTGGGGATTTGCCAGAAATGTTTGCTAACCCAAGTAAGGCACTTAAAGAGCTTGGCTGGAAAACAGAACTGACAATTGACGATGCAATGAATGATACTTTACGTTTTTTGAAAGGTGAAAATTAGTGGCTACCAAGCCAGCAAAAATACGGTCGTCGAATTTTGAGCTACTAAGAGTGGTGGCAATCACTGGCGTGGTGATTGCCCACTTGATTGGCTGGGCGCCAGCAGTGGCAGAGTTATTTAGCTCTCCGAGTAAACAGACTTGGTTTTTATCAACAATGAGCTGTGCTGGAAAAATTGGCCTACAAACTTTGATGATGATTTCTGGATATTTCTTAGTAAAAAGCAGCTTCAAGTGGCAGCGAATTTTTAAAGTATGGAAGATTACTTGGATATATTCCGTAATATTAATGACCCTAGGCTTAGCACTGGGAGTGGCGGGATTTACACGGGATAAAATTATACCGGGGCTTTTCCCGGTAATGACTGGAGAGTACTGGTATATTCCAACATATATTATAGTGATTTTAATTAGCCCGGTAATTAATAAGTTTTTATTAGAAACGCCAAAAAAGAAGTTAATGAAGATTTGCCTGACGATATTAGTAGCCTTTTACGGGATTAATTTTATCTTAGGAATCTTCCATATTAGATTGGATTTTATTATGGAATATAGAGTCCTGACTTATTCATTAATGTACCTCGTGGGAGGCTTAATGCGTTTATACCCACCAAAGATTGAAAAAACGAAGACACTAGTCCTACTAGCCCTTACACTAGTGGGGCTGGGTGTGTGGCGGTTATGCATGCTGTATCTTTTAAAATTTGAGGGTGCAAACTTATGGGTGATAGATGATCAGGATGTCTTTGTTTTCATGGTGGCACTAATGATGTTTATATTATTCATGAACCTCAAAGTAAAAAATAGTAAACTGATTAATGCGCTGGGCGGAGCAACTTTCAGCGTATATTTAATCACTGAGAATCCTTTCGTGCGGCCACTTTTATGGAAGCATATTGACATTGGCACAGTGGCAGGAACAAAAATGATTTACCTTTATCCATTCATATGGAGTATGGTAGTAGTGGCGGGATGTTTTGTAGTTGATATTGCTGGAAAATGGATAATTAAAACTATCGGCGGAGCTTTACGGAAACACTAGCTAGAGCCAAGGCGAAAGGATTAGTGAGAGCGAGCTTTTCTTTGAGCGGCTTATTAGCGCGGGCGACGGCTAAATTATAAGAAATTTTAAAGCGCTGATAAAGAAGCTTTAGGCGGCGAGACTCGGCACTGGTGGGATGAGGGCCAACAAAATCTTTAATGTCCTGATAACTTTTTTCCCAATTGGACCATTTGAGAGAACTCTTGGCAACAGTACTAGTAGGGCTACCAAAATGATAAAGGTAAAGTGGGTCTAAAATGAAGGTGATTTTACCATCCTGCATGGCAGAAAGATAACCGAGCATAAATTTAGTATCTTCTGCAAAATTAAGGCTGGTATCAAACTGCAAATTATAATACTGGATAAGCTTAGTAATAAATAATTTATTAATGACGCCATAAATACGGCCATCACTAAGGAAGAGACGCAAGATGTAAGACTTGAAAGTTTCTGTATCTTTGCGGGGTGGCAAAGGATTATTGTAGACTGGAAACTGAGTGTTTTGACGAACACGATGATACATGTAGGCAGAGACCGTGAGGGAGACATCGGGCTTTTCTGTTTCTTGGACAAGACGCGTGAGATAATCTGGAGAAACCTCATCATCAGAATCAATAAAAGCAATATACTTACCAGAGGCCTTTTTAAGGGCAAGGTTACGGGCACTAGATGCACCGCCATTTTGCTTGTGAAAGACACGCAGACGCCCCTTACTATCGGCGATGGATTTTAAAAGGCGCAGGCTATCGTCAGTGGAACCATCGTCGACGGCTAAGATTTCAACGTTTTGGTATTCCCCATTTAAGAGGAATTCTATAAGACTCTTAGCGGACTTGCCGGTGTTATATACAGGGATAATGACAGAAACGATTGGCTGATTCATACTATTATTATACCTTATAATTTGGTATAATAGACATATGAAAACAGTGCTTTATGTCGTGGTTCCCTGTTACAATGAGGAGGAATGCCTCACTGAAACCACTAAGCGTTTGAAGCAAAAAATAACAGATTTAGAAAAGGCGGGGACGATTTCTGATAAAAGTTCAATTATCTATGTGGACGATGGCTCCAAAGATAAGACTTGGCAGCTGATTGAAAAGTTGGCGAAGGACAATAAAGAAGTAATAGGCGTGAAGCTGGCACACAATGTGGGTCATCAGAATGCGCTGCTGGCAGGGCTGATGTACGCAAAAGAGGGTGCTGATGTGGTGGTAAGTATGGATGCTGATCTTCAGGATGACATTAATATTATTGATAAATTCCTAGAGGCTTATGCCGATGGCAATGAGATTGTCTATGGCGTACGCAGCGAGCGCAAGAAAGATACTGCTTTTAAGCGGACTACGGCGCAAGGCTTCTATAAAGTGATGAAGGCACTAGGCGTGGATGTGGTGTATAATTCTGCTGATTGTAGACTGATGAGCAAAAAAGCACTGGATCAACTAGCAAATTATAGTGAAGTAAACTTATTCCTACGCGGAATGGTACCACTGATTGGCCTAAAAAGTACGACGGCTGAATATTCGCGCGATGAACGCTTCGCGGGAGAGAGTAAATACCCACTACGAAAGATGTTAAATTTTGCCTGGGACGGAATCACCTCTTTCAGTGTGAAGCCAATCAGGATGGTACTAACAGTGGGACTCACAATGTTTGTGATTAGTCTTTTAGTGATGATTTATGCATTGATACGCTGGGCCACGGGGCACGTAGTGGACGGCTGGACCTTTACGATTTGTTCAATTTGGCTAATTGGTGGAGTACAGATGGCAGCGATTGGTATTATTGGTGAATATATCGGCAAAACCTACGCCGAGACGAAGAGACGGCCAAGATATTTCATTGAAAGGACAACTAAAAAATGAAAAAATTACCCAGGGTATTAAACCGCAGGAACCGTATCCTATTAAAGGAACTGACAAAAACTGATTTTAAACTGAGATATCAAGGCTCCGTACTAGGATATCTTTGGGCAGTGCTCCGTCCGCTTTTAATGTTTGCAATTTTATATGTAGTGTTTTCAAGAATATTGAGATTTGGCAGTGATATTCCACACTATCCAGTCTATCTTTTGACCGGGACAGTGATGTGGAGCTTTTTCTCGGAATGTACGGGACAAGGCATCCAGGCCATGGTAAATCGTGGTGATTTAATCCGGAAAATTAGCTTCCCGAAATACATCGTGGTAGTGTCAGCGACAATGACAGCAGTAATTAACTTACTAATTAATGTGGGGGTGATTATTATCTTTGCACTATTTAATGGCGTGATGCCAAGCTGGCACTGGCTAGTGGTGCCATTTGCATTGTTAGAGCTATATTTATTGTCGTTAGGTATTTCCCTATTGCTGGGTGCCATTAACGTAAAGTATCGTGATATCGCTTCCATTTGGGATGTATTGATGCAGGCGCTCTTTTATACGGCACCAATCATTTACCCGATTTCAATGGTAGCAGAACAAAGTGAGTTAGCGGCAAAAGTGCTGCTATTAAACCCAATTTCTCAGACGATTCAGGATGTGAGATATAACTTGATTACCACACAGGCAGTAACGACGTGGGATTTTATCAACAATCCTTTCTTAAAGGCAATACCAATTATGATTATTGTGGTGCTACTCGTGACAGGTGCATTATATTTTAGAAAGAAGTCAAAGCGCTTTGCGGAGGAGGTATAAATGAGTGACGTAGCAATTAGGGTGACTGACCTACATAAGAGTTTCCGCCTGCCAACAGAAAAGGCAGCAGGATTAAAGCAGGCTATTTTCAACTGGCTGAAGGGGGTCAAGGGATATAAGGAACAGAAAGTACTGAAGGGGCTAAACTTTGAAGTGAAGCAGGGTGAATTCCTAGGAATTGTAGGACGGAACGGTTCTGGCAAGTCGACGCTACTGAAAATTATGTCCGGCATTTATACGCCGGAAAAAGGCAAAGTGGAAGTAGAAGGCTCCTTAGTGCCATTCATTGAGCTAGGAGTGGGCTTTAACCCAGAGTTGACTGGGCGCGAGAATGTTTACCTTAACGGTGCACTGCTCGGCTTTTCTAATGAAGAGATGGATAAGATGTATCATGAAATCGTGAAGTTTGCCGAGCTGGAAGATTTTATGGATCAGAAACTGAAAAATTATTCTTCTGGAATGCAGGTGCGTCTAGCATTCTCAATTGCAATCAGGGCCAGAGGTGACATCCTGATTCTGGATGAAGTGTTGGCAGTGGGCGATGCAGCCTTCCAGGAAAAGTGTCAGAACTACTTTAAGTCGCTGCGTGATGAAAATCAGACGATCGTCCTAGTAACACACTCCATGCAGGATGTGCGTAGGTTCTGTGATAGGGCAATTTTAATTGAGCAAGGTAAAATCATCAAAGAGGGTGACCCAGAAAAAGTAGCAGATGCCTACATGGCACTGTGGCAGTAGTGATAATTACTGTGGATAACGAGGGCCAGGAATAATTTTGCGGTAGAGACGGTAGAGTATACTGCGAGGGGTATTCACCATGAAGAGATAGACGCGCAGCTTGTGCGTGAGCTGACTATTGCGCAGGTATTTGATGGTATGTGATTTAATCCAGCGCAAGGCTGCTTCCCCACGAGCGGCAGGGATTTCGCCGCGGAGAGCGGAATCAACATAGGAAAACTGCGCAAGGAGAATGGAGACGTGAGCGGCGCCACGTAGGGAGGGGGCGGAAGTAGCAAAGAAATCGACAGCTTCCGTACCAGCACGCTCCTTGGCGAGAATGCGAGAAAGAGTGCTGGCCTTATCGGTGATACTACCCTTACGGCGATAGTATTGATAGAGTGGCTCCATGAGATAAGTAACTTTTTTAGCTACAGCGTAAAGCTTATAGGTAGTGAGAGTATCTTCATAGACATCCCCTACTGGATAATAAATGCTATTATCAATAAATAAGTCCCGCTTGTACATTTTATTCCAGGCAACGACATCGATATTTTCCAGAGTAAGCAAGAGATTGCGCGCAGCATCTTGGCCATTAGTCGTCTCTGCTTCGTGGTAAGTAATGTGAGATTCGTCATGCTTATAGGAGACAGTTTCATAGCCACAGACGGCGATGTCAGCATGAGTATGAATCATCCGTGAGAGGAGCTTGGCGACATAGTCTTGATAGATAACATCGTCACCGTCAACCAGACAAATATACTCGGAGGTGGCGAGATTGATGCCAGTATTGCGCGCAGCAGAAAGGCCGGCGTTTTTCTGATGGATGGCCTTAATGCGGCTATCTTGCTTGGCATATCTTTCAATGATTTTACGGGTATTATCAGTGGAGCCATCATTAATAACAATGATTTCAAGATTCTTATAGCTCTGCTTAACAACGGATTCTAGACAGCTGGCGATATAATCTTCAATATTATAAGCACAGATAATAATTGATATTTTAGGTCTTTCCATAATATAATGGCTCCAATTTATTTTTCACGATATTTGAAAAATCAAATTCTCGTTGGTAAAGCGTGCGAGCCTGCGCGGCATATTTAGCGGCGAGAGCAGGCCTATCCAACAATTTACTAATGGCTTTTTCAAGAGCAGCAGTATCCTTGACGGGGACAAGTAAGCCAGTCTTGCCGTCCTTAACAACTTCTGGATTACCATCAATATCAGTGGCAATGATAGGTTTCTCCATCATAGCAGCGTCTAGCAGCGAAAGGCTGAGGCCTTCATGATAAGACGGCAAGACGAAAATGCTATTTTCAGCGATAGCTTTGAGCGGCTCTTTGGTGTAGCCATGAAACTTAATAGCAGGTGTATCCTTAGCGTAATGTTTAAAAAGCGGGAGGTCTGGGCCGTCACCGTAAAGATTGAGTGTGACCTGAGGATGCTTAGCGAGATTACCCTTGAAGGCATCAATGAGCTCTTTAATTCCCTTGTAGTCAATGATGCGACCAACATAGGCAATGGAGGCTGGTGCAGCTTGAATATGAGCATAGCGCGACAACTGATCAATGGCACCATTCTTAACAACAATGAAATTATCAAGATGGCGGGGCTTAATCAGCTTGGTGATATACCGATAATCATAGTCACTAACGGTAGTAATCTTATATGGAAGATCGGCGAGCTTTAAAATAAATTTACCGATAGGATTCTTATATTTTTTATTAATATTCTCCCAGATGACTAGGCGAAGGTCGGTATGGTCTGTCCAGATGACTTGCGTACCGGTGAAATGGCCAGCCAATGTCCCAGCAATCATATCATCTCGAGATTGAATATGAAGAGCCTGGGGGCGATATTTATAAATGATTGATAAATACCAGCAGAATAAAATGAATTGCCAAATAACATAAATTGGCAGGAATAAATTACGATAGCCGCTCCAGTTTTGGGCGGGGAGATAAAACGGGTTAATAGTGGGGATTTTCCGTTTTTTAGCGGCCTGCCTGAGGGGTACAGATGAAGTAATAATGATAGGCTGGTGATGGAGGCGTTTTAATTCTTCGGCAAGAGCGATTTGGTAGGTCTCTGCTCCGCCAAAGGCAGTTTTATGGATGTTGCGAATGAGGAGAATTGGACCTGCCATATTAGGTGATATCTTTTTTAACTTGCGCAAGGAATTTCTTCTGGCTGTGGCGAGAGTTAATTAACTCTTGGGCTGATTCTATATATCTCTTAGTGACGCGAGGATGGGAGACGATATCATCAATGGCCTTTTTATAGGCTGGGATATCGTCTTTTTGGATAGTGCGGCCAGTCTGATGATCGATGACAAAATCGCCAACACCACCAACATTACTAGCGACGATTGGAAGGCCAAGCGAGCTGATTTCTAGGAGGATGTTAGGCAAGCCATCCGTGTGGGAGGTGTAAAGGAAGACGTCATAGTCTGAGGCCGGCAAGCTAGAAATATCATTGTAATAACCTTTATAGTTGATATTATCGACATCATCAAAGAAATGCTGATCATAAGGCGGCTGGAAGCGACCGTAAACATCAATTTGATATTTATCTGATGGTAAACTCTTAGCAATTTCTTTTAATGTTTCTGGGGACTTTTGGGCAGAAACGCGGCTGGCCCAAAGGATGCGGACTGGAGCGGAATGTTCATGAATAATTGGTGGGTGCATATCTAAGGAAACTGGCTGATAATGCACGGAAAACTTCTTAGGGTCAAAGGCGTTATTGCTGAGAGTTTCGCCAATAACGGATTGGTTATCGGTGAAAACTTTATTGAGACTAGGATAAATATTACGGAGGAATGGATCTGCGAAAGAATAGACATGATCAGCGCTGCCGGTATATTCATGCATGAAATGTGAAACGTTAACAATGTAATCATTATCAATTAGAAGGCGCTGGTGATCTTCCGCCCAAATATAGGCAAAGGCATTATTAATAATATGTAGGCGCTTAACCTTAGTCTGAATGATAAATCTAGAAAGGAGAAAATCTTTATCATAGTCAGGTAGACCAGCAACGATACCGTCAAAATCGACAAAATCGACATTATCTGGAATATCATAATTATGGTTTTTGCCGAGAACAGAGAGGACGACGATGTGCCAATCTGGATGAATTTTAGCGAAGGCATGAAGATAATTAACGATAACCTTTTCAGTGCCGCCAACATTGAGAAGTGGTGGAATGAAAAGATAATCTGGATTTTTGCGAATTTTAGAAATGAGCTTGCAGTAAATTTTACCAAGATAATCCGTGTCGGAATCATAGAATGGCATCCGGGCGATAATATCATGTGTAGGATAAAGGCAATTTTCAATTTTATTCATGGCACGCCATTCATCCAGCAAGAACTGTGGGATACTGGAAATCTTCTGTTGGTAAGAAGCATCCCAAACTTTTTCAGCGGCCTTTGAAGCGAGCCGGCGAACGCCTGGAATATGCTTCATAGCCTTATAGCCATAACGCATAATGGTGCGCTTATCGAGGCCTTGGCCTGGATGAGAAACTGGCTCCTCAGGAATAGTCTTAGCGAGAGCTTGCATGCGGGAAGTTTCAAAGAGACTGGAATAAGCCGTGACGGTCTTTTCAGCCATGTGGGATAAATAAGTGGAGTGCTTTTTAATGCGGTGGAAAAGGACGCTACCAGGAATAACATCATGGATAACACCAGCACCGCGGGTTTCTTGATTAAAATGCCAATCCTCATAGCCATAGCCATGGCTGGCAGGAATATATGGGTATTTGAGTGCTGTTTCCCTACTGAGATAGGTGCCAGCACACCAACGATTACGCCCAAAGAGAATAAGTGTATCTTTATCTAAGTCATAAGAATTACGCATGCGCCACATTCTAATTTCTGAATCAACGCCAAAAGTCAAATCAACTTCCGGATGAAGAATGAGGGGTGTAGTGGACTTCTTTAAAATATTGTAGCCATCAAGCAGCCAATTCCTGGAGATAAGATCGTCGCCATCAACGAGCATAAGATATTTCCCTACCGCCTGCTTAGCAGCAAAGTTGCGCGAGCTGGCTGGCTCGCCAAAAGAATTAGTGAAAATGCGGAAACGAGTATCCTTCTGATAGCGATTATAATAGTCAATAGTGGCAGCGTCGCCGTTGTCAATATGGATGATAATTTCATAAGGAATGCGCTGCTTTTCTAAAAGCTCCGCGGAACGCAGGACGCTGAGCATAGTTTTATGCGCAAGGAGACCCTCCGTATGAGCGGTAATAATAATGGACACTTCAATACTCTTCATCTAGTATTATTATACCATATAATACTCTATTATGATATAATCGTGATATGAAAAGGAGTGTGTTAAAACCTATCTTGTGGGGGATGATTATTAGTATAGCCGTAGTGATAGTGATTTATTCATTACTAGCAGCGCCAATTGCGGACGATTGGTCTTTTTACGGGACGGCGCAGCGACAATCCTTATGGGAATATATAAATAATGGCATGCATCATACTGGGCGGATTGGGCAGTGGGCCTTGATATGGTTTGGTTTTAGGTTTCTCGGGATGAACGCGGTGAGAATTGCACCGATTGTGATGTTTATCTTAGTAGCTTGCCTACTGACTTGGCTAATTAAAAATCTAGGTATCGTGAAGAGAAGTGCAGACGGCTGGGCACTGGGTATCCTGACGGCCGAAACGGCCACACTGCTACTGCCGAGTATATTTGATTCCTTCTTATGGTATGATTCGGCAGCGACGGGCTACATGTCGATTATAATGGGGCTTTTAGTGATTAATCTATGCCTGATATTTATTCAGAAAAAACCAAAGCTAATTACTGAAGTGGCCGCTTATATAGTGGCGGCACTCAGTTCCACTTTTAGCGAGCCGACAGCCATGTTTATGATAGCGGGGCTGGGTCTAGCGAGCCTAGTGGCAATACTTAAAAAAGAAAAGAAGGTATACCGTTTTACAATACTATTTTGCGTGGCAATGATAGTTGGATTCTTGGTGCTGTATTTCTCTCCTGGCTCAATTGAGCGGAGGGCTACAGCAATGCCAGCAGAATTTTCTATGGGATGGGTGTTTGGCAAATCATTTAGTAATATAGTTGGAAATACCGTACGTTATACGACAGTTTGGGAAGCTGGATTGATGCTAATTACTGGTGTCTATGCGGCTGCTATAGTGCAGCTAAATAAGTACTGGAAAAAGCATTTAAAGCTACTACTTACCGTAGGGATGGTGATGCTTATCGTACTAACTTACGGAGTGATTTGTATTAATAATTATGCACAGGACTACATACCATATAGAATTTATACCCTGCCAACGTTTGGCGCAGTGGTGGCACTGGAAATAATCATGGTGGCGCTGAAAAATATGCTGCCGGCACACATGGCGGTAAGCATGGGAATGCGCACGGTGGCGGGAATACTGATTGTGGTAATTAGCTTAGGGACACTGCTTAGTGCGAGCGGATATATAACCAAGCTAGCGCTACGCAGACAATTAGTCAATTATCGCGATACTTATACCGCTAAGCAGCGCGATGAAGGCAATGAGATTATTTACTTGATTGAAGCACCAAATTTAGTGCTCGGCAATGCGGAGGATATTTATTATTATTACCCGGAGGATGGTAGCGAGCAGATTATCTGGGTCGGTAAAAATTATGCCTCCTATATGAATGTAGCCGATAAAGAACTGGTATTGATTGCAGCACCAGAGATGTATTACTATTAATATGGTATAATAAGGATATGAAAAGGGTGAAACTCACCATCAATAATACCGCCTTCTTCTCCGCCTGCAATGACAACGATGCTTCTTTTGCAATGAATGCACTGCTCTCCGTGCGAGAGCAGTGTTCTGGCGCAAAACTTTTTCTCATTGGTAAATTCTTCAGCCTAAAAACCAAGAGAGCTCTAAAAAAGCATGGGATTGAAGTGATTGAAGTTGACCTCACGGAGGAATTCCCGAGATTTTGGGAGCATCCGATGGAAGATTATTATTTATTTGCCGGACCAGAGTTATTACTGGAGAGAGGTTATCAATATTCTGTATATTTAAGCAGTAGTGTATTATGCATGAAGAATCCGCTATTTTTTAGCGGTGAGCTAGCTGGAGTAATGGCGGCGAAAGATGATAGTAATGTTGTATATTTCAATAACCAGAAGATGAAAAATATCTCACTACAAAAAAATGCTTCAAAAATCTTTAAGGCGCAGCTTGCCGAAGAGCAGCCACTAGAAAATAATAATACGCTGCTTGCTGCGGTGCGAGCAAAAATATTAAAGCCAGCAGATTTTTCCCTGCTTAAAAAAGAGTATAATTTCAGGCCAGCCAAGGATGGATTTGCAGCGGATAGAAATCAACTAGTATTTTTCTGCTTTGAGCAGGATAAGCCATGGAAAGATTTAGCATATTTCCATTATGATGAAAGATACAATAGCTACAATGATCTAGTAAAGATTTGGAGAGAATCTTATAAAAAGAATTTCTTCAGGGATTGGCTGATGACCGTACCGCGCATACAAAAGATTAATAAAACTCTGGCCCGGAAGCGTCGGGATAAATTGGCGAGAAAAGGTCTGATGCTAAGCGATGAGGCGCGCGAAAAACATAGCCAAGACAAGCCAATAAAGCTATACTGGTATAGACATAAGACTACTGGCTTACATAACTTTGGCGATGAATTTTCCGTGGAACTAATACAAAAGTTGCTTGGCTACAATGTGGAGTGGGCAGATGTCGATAATTGTGAACTAATGGCGATTGGCTCGATTATAGAAGTAGCAAATAATAATAAAAATAAGCATAAAATTAAAGTGTGGGGGAGCGGATTTATTAAAGAGAGTAATGAGGATGCAGCTAAAAACTTAGATTTTCTAGCAGTGCGTGGCGAGCTGACACGTGCAAGAATTAAAAAGGATGTACCGCTAGGGGATCCAGGTGTACTGGCGAGTGTGGTCTACCCGAAGAGTAAAGAAAAGTGGGAGAAAATTGGCATTATTGCA
Source organism: Candidatus Nanosyncoccus sp. (assembly GCA_045536725.1). Taxonomy (GTDB): domain Bacteria; phylum Patescibacteriota; class Saccharimonadia; order Saccharimonadales; family Saccharimonadaceae; genus Nanosyncoccus. The sequence goes on along the minus strand of JAZSOC010000034.1, from coordinate 128,915 downwards.
CATTATATTGATTACGATTTACCAATTGTTAGGAAGCTGCGCAAGGATGGAAGATTCCTAGTGATTAATCCACTAGAAAGTCCAGAAGAAGTCGCTAGACAGATATCATCATGCAAGCTAATTCTCTCTTCTTCCCTACATGGATTAATCTTTGCGGATAGCTTTAAAGTACCGAATTATCATTTATGTTTATCAAAAAGAGTGACTGGTGGAGAATATAAATTCAAAGATTATTGTTCTGGCGTGGGAAAAGATTATAAAAGTGCAGACAAAACAAATATCTTCGATAATAATTATTTAGACGCATTGATAAAAGATTACCAGCCAATAGCTGATTTACCAACAATCCAAAAGAGCTTAGTAGAGGCTTTTCGGCGGTGAAAAAGTTACTTAGAGCGATACCAATAGGATTTTCTATAGTAACGATACTCGGCCTTATTGCGATGGTGGGTGCAGACTTTTTTAATTATTACCTAGAGAAGACTTTCCTGCTGCCAAACTGGGTATCACTTTTAATTGCTATTTTGATACTAGCGGCAATTTGTTTCGGGTATTATAGAATATCACCAAAAACAAAGCTGAAAAACAAGTGGCAGAAGCATTACTGGATAATACTTTTAGTAATCTTCATTTGTTTATTCTTACTGCAGCTCTTTATTTTGAAACACATTTATTTTTACACTTCCTGGGATGTAAAAGTAGTGCTTAGCTCAGCAGATTATTACCTTGAAAATGGAGCATTGGGGGTGTGGGAATATACTTCAATGTACCCAAATAATCTGTTATTAATTATGCTGATTGCTCTAATTAAAACGGTGCCAATAATAGGTAAATCACATTTATTTCTACTGGCGGTTAATGCGCTGCTAGTAAATTTGGCTGGGTTATTTGCAATACTAACCGTAAAAAACTTAGCCGGAAAACGATGGTCGTTAATTAGCTTGATACTAGTGGTACCATTATTAATACTGAGCCCATGGATAATCATACCGTACACGGATACATTTGCAGTAATGCTACCAATTTTGATCTTATATATTTATAGCGGCAAGAAACGCTGGTGCCATTGGCTGATAATCGGCATACTGGGGAGTGTGGGGTACCACATTAAACCAACGGTAATTATTACCTTAATGGCAATAATTTTCATCGAGCTGATAAGTTTAACACGAAAGAAGCTACAAGCGAATTGGCACGCCATAGTACTGGCGATAGTAGCAGCGCTTAGTGGTATAGTACTGGGGCTGGGGATAAATAGCGGAGCAAGCATGGCGCTCGGGTTTATTCAAGATGAGAATTATAGGCCGTTTACTTTTACACATTATCTAGCAATGGGGCAGTTTGATGAAAGATTAGGAATGTTCAATGGCTGGGACGTACAAGATACTATAGATTACGGTGACGCAGCGGATAGCAAAAACATAGAAAAGTTCTGGCGAAGATTATCAGCAAGAAGCGGCAAGGAGCAAGCAAAATTTTGGCTGAAGAAGCTATCTTTAAATTATAATGATGGAACTTTTGGCTGGGGTAATGAGGGCGGATTTTATGATAAAATTCCAGAGAACAACGGGAGAATAGCGACACTTCTAAAAAACGTATTTTATAATGGGGGGGGGTGGCATGAATACTATGCGCAAACAATGCAACTACTCTGGATGTTCGTACTGCTTTGCTCTTCCCTAGTGCTAGCAAACTACAAAGAATATGACAAAACTGAGCTAGTGGCGATGCTAAGCTTAATAGTGCTTTCTACTTTCTTGATGATTTTTGAGCCAAGAACGAGATATATGTTTTGCTATTTGCCAGTATACTTAGTGGTGGCAATTATCGGACTTCAGAAAGTGCTGAAGCTGGTACGGCACAACTAGCTCCGGCATTGGTCTTTTCTTCGGTGCGATAGTAATCGGTATTATTGGCACGGGTCTTGGTGGTAAAGTAAAGAGTGGTACCCTTAGTGATGTGACCACAGCTAGACTTGGTGACTGGGTCAATCATGTCTGTATCTCTATTGGCAACTAGATTACGTGGAAAGAGGAAGTTCGTAAAGATATCTTCGGAAAGATCAGCTGCAGGAATAGCTTGAGATCTGCGATTATTAGTATCGCAAAGTGAGCGATAGTAAACGGTGCCATTAGTGGAAGTAATTGTGGAGGAAAATTCTACAACTTGGTCCTTGGCAATGCCTTGGATTTTAGTGGAGCTGCCTGGAAGATATTTGGCAGTCTCTTTAGTGGCGCGTAAGAACTTTGGCGTAGTGCTAGAAACAGTGACCCTTTCAGCACGAGAAGCAAGGATAGCATAATAGTTATTGACATCATAGTCGCCCTTCAAGATATAGTAATCTTTACCGTTCATACTATAGGTGGCGGCAACTTGAATGAGTTCATGATTAGAATAGCAGAACGGCATCACCTTATCGCGACGAAGATCTACCTTACAGGTGTAGTTAGCACTGATATAGATGCTGGTGTTTTCAACTGGAGTATATTCTGGGTAAAACTCTTCTAGGCGTGGCATGAGGGCACAACGCTTAATACCCTTAGCGGTATCCTCAGCGGTGCGTAAGCAAGTATATAGCTCACCGTCGCGATAAAAGTCAGTCTTTGAATCGAATTTAATCAACATGCCAGTAGTGAGCCAGGTATCATCATAGCTGCTGGTATCTGGGTAGACTTTAACGGTGTTATCCTTAACTACCATATAGCGCGGGTCTACCATTTTTGTCCAGCGGCTAGCCTGAGTGGAGCCAAACCAATCGGTGAAGTAAAGGTAAAAGTTGCGGTTGCCATAGGCACCACAGGTGGCGCCACTGCCGTAGCCGAGCGCTAAGGCACTAGCATTTGGCTGATATGGTGTATAGCGATAGAGAGCAGATGTGGCACGATTTTCAATGTAAACTCGACTACTGCCACAATAGGTGCCACCATCATATTCATATGGAGAGTAACGGATATCATTCCAGCCTACTGGAAAATTAGTCCAGCCGCCGCTCATGACGTCATCAAAGAGCTCTGCGGCGCGATTAACCTGATTTTCAAAGCCGTAATACTGACTATCACAGGCGGCCGTATCCGGGCAACCAAAGCCGGTGGCGGCACGATATTGAACACTATGAGGCCAGGTATCGGTAACTAAGCCTTGCTCTTTTTGCAATAAAACAATGATAACCTTAGGGTTGATATGGTAGCGCTGAGCAGCTTCATAAATAATCTGAGCAGCAGATTTACCATTAAAGGATTCATCTGCCATACAGACAAAGTGACCATTTTCAATATGGTAAGAAACAGATGGGTACCAATCAGCCATATAGGTGCGAGTATCATCACAGGAATTCTTAGACTTTAAGAAAGTTTGAATATCGTTAATATTCATACTGTTATAGTCACGCATGACTGAATCGCTAATGATATTTCCTGCTTTAAACTGGCCGAGGTCAGCAGCGTGAGTCTGATTAATGTTTTTAGCAAGCAGGAAGCCAAACGCCGCAGTAACACCAAAAGCGAAAGCGTAAAATAGTAGTCGCTTAGCTCTTTTTATCATAGCTCTGCCTCCCCTGTAATATGCCCAGTCTGACCATTTGTAGAGACGAGAATATCGATAGACCACTTGCCGCTACCTAGGGATGACAAGGGGATATCATAGCCATAGCAGCTGGAAGTACTGGCGCTATTAATAATACTAGTATTTTCAGTGTAAACTTCGCCACTAGCGCTCGTCATGGTAAGATCACAGGTGCCAGAAACTTCTTGGTTGATAGTGGTGCGGATGCGGAAAATATCACTATCTACACCTGAATAGGTAATACTACCGGTAAGAGTATCGGATAAATCTTCGTCACCCTCCTCGTACTGGATAGCCTTGCTCGGTGGCAATTCCTCTGTGGATTGGCCACGACTTGAAGCGCTCTCCCCTTTAGGGCTGGTGCTACTAGGAATAATACCACTACTATCATCAGAGGTGTTAATGGAGCCGTCAGAACCTGAATGGAAGAGAGTGAAATAGGTCACGGAGATAGTGATAAGGATTAAGATTAAGAGCACCACAATAATCCATGGACGACGAGCAATAGACATGCGCCCACGACGAGACTTTACAGACTGGTGTTTGTTTTTGAGTGATACTCTACGCATAGCAATGACCTTTGTTTTGCTACTTATATTGTAACACGTGATGGCGTTTTATGCAAGCTTATACGGGGAGAGGCTATTTTTTGAAGAGGCCATTATGTTTTTTATTGTCATAAATAAGCGTAGGAATACCCTTAGCATGAATAGTATTCTCTACCACACTGGCAATGTCAGACATATACTGATCAACATCTTGAGAATAGGCAAGCTGGATAATGTCGTGAATCGCTACTTCATCATAGCCAAATTCAACAAGCCATGACTGTAAGAGCTGCTCCGCAGGAGTCTGATCGAGAGATTGGATATAGGACTGATAGTTAACGCCATCTTTGTTAAATTCGGTAAAGATACGATTAATAAAAGTCTTATAGTGGCCAGAAGTATCATGGCTAGCGTCGTAAAGAGCGACGGCGATAAGGTAACGAGTAACCAGTGCTGAATTCTGGAACTTAGTGGTACCGTCTGGAAGCTTGATGACGTATGGCATAATGATAACATTATGGCTATCCATAAAGCCGGAATCTAACTGATTCTTGTAGGACTGCATACAGACAGTGCAACCAGGATCGACGATATCAAGTGCGCGACTGCCGCTGTTGATTCCCTCTTTGGAACTGACTGAAGCGGCGTTGGTACTAGCGAAGATACCTACACTATATTCTTCAGCAGGCCAAGCGTGAAGACGATCCGGAATAGCGCCGAAAATCTCGCCCCATTCCGTAAACCAGCGACCAGTCTTACCAAGCAGGCCGTGCGCCTCATCCTCATCAATGGAGCAGACCTCAGCCCCGAGCGAACAAGAGGCGGGATGAGAGACATTACAGGTACCAAAGACCCAGATGGCAAGCAGTGATTTAATCGCAACCACGATGGACCAAATGGTAATGAAGACAATCAGGACGGAGATAATCTCGATGGTGATTGATAAAGGCTTCACCCATTTAGGATGCTTAATGATAACCTTTTTTAAGATTGTATTTTTTACATCATCTTTAAAATTGGTATCACATTTTTGCAGGCGTACTTTCTTAAAGACGCAGTACCAAGCTTTTTTAAAAACTTTAAGATATTTGCGACCTAAATTGCGATTGAAGATACTGAGGAAGGCGACGATTACACCAACCAAAGCTAGAATAATAAACGCTGCTACACAAACCATATTTATTATTATATCACTCTAACGCTTACGCGTGAAGCTCCAGAGCTGGTTGGCGCCACCATGATAATCCCAGATGATAATATTGGCACCACGAGTGCCGATATAGCCACCGGTAACATCCAGAGCCTTACCACTACAAGCATTGAGTAGGGCAAATCGTTCACCTACGGGTTGAAGAGCCCACTTTTGATTACAGCCATTATGATTACTCCAGACAATGACATTAGTGCCAGAGGCAGTATTTCCACCATAGACATCAAGGGCTAAATTAGGATTATTAGCATAGCTAATACGGTAAAAACCGTCTGCTGCGCGACTCAATTTAAACTTTTGATTAACCGTATTATTAGTATCCCAAATTTGAATATTAGCACCATCTAATTCTACGGCGCCAGATAAATCGACACTGGTGCCGGATGAAGTATTGATATTATAGGTGTTATTTTGAAGTGGAGCATCAGTGAGACTTACTAGCTTAAATTGCTGGCCATTACCACCATGATAATCCCAAAGCGCGACGTTAGCGCCGAGAGTGGAAACATGTCCACCAGACACATCAAGGGCTTTATTACTACAAGCGCTGATGAACGTATAGCGGCCACTATCTTCATGGTATTTAAGAGACCACTTTTGGTTGCAGCCACCATGTTGATCCCAGATAATCACATTCGCTCCGGAAGCAGTGCTGGCACCTTGAACATCTAGAGATTTGTTAGAATTGATATCTGAAATGCGATAGTAGCCATCCGCTTCACGCTTAATATGAAAGATTTGATTATAGCCGCCATTTTTAGACCAAATATGGACATTAGTACCAGAAGCAGTACCAGCACCCTTTACATCAAGAGAGCGACCGGTAGTAGTAAGAATCTGATAATTCCCTTCTGGGAGATAAAAATTAGTGGCTGGGCTGGGGGCAATAGAAATACTAGATTTAACAGTCTGCGTAGAACCGAACCAATTATAATAATACAAGAAGAAATTACGATTACCATAGGTGCTACAACCATCACCCGTACTATAACCGGCATCTTTGGCGGCTTGATTAGGCTGATATGGCGTGTAGCGATAGAGAGCAGACGTAGCGCGGTTTTCAATGTAAACATTGGAGCCACCGCAATTAGCGTTAGGATAATAATAAATCCAGCGCCAACCTACTGAGTAATTCGTCCAGCCACCATTCATAACATCATTAAAGAGTGCAGCGGTATTACGTACTTGATTCTCGAAGCCGTAGTACTTAGCATCACAGGCGGAAAGATCTGGGCAACCATAACCCGTAGCAGAACGATACTGAAGATTGTGCGGGAAGGTATCCGTGACTAGGCCCTGTTCTTTTTGAAGCATAACGATGAGTACTCGAGGATTAATGTGATAATCCTGAGCAGCTTCATAAATAATCTGAGCAGCAAATTTACCATTAAAGGATTCATCTGCCATACAGACAAAGTGACCATTTTCAATATGGTAAGAAACAGATGGGTACCAGCTAGCGATATAAGTACGCGTGTCATTACAAGAATTCTTCGATTTTAAGAAAGTCTGAATATCGTTAATATTCATACTATTATAGTCACGCATAGCTTCATCACTAAGCAGGTTGCCAGCCCGGTAATCATTGCCGCTAATGGCGGAAGCAGGATGATAATTATTTGATAAAACCCCCAGGATAATACTCATGCATAATGCAGAGAAAAGAAAGAGTTTTTTCATTGTACCTCACTTACTGTTCTCTGCTATATCTGTTACTGAAATTAGTTTAGCACGAGTAAAAATCAGAGGCAAGCATAAAGACTATGCCAAACGTGAGAGACGCTCAATAACCTTCTCGATATCACCTGGGCGATTATGATAGCCCATAGAAAAGCGCACGAGTGGTGGATAATGTTTGAGGTGATCAAGATAATAATGAACACAAAAGTAACCAGTGCGAGCCATAATACCCTCGTCACCAAGGGCCTCACCGAGAAGATGTGAATCAATACCATCAACATAGAAAGTAGTAGTAGGGTTAGCCTGATGGTTTAAAAGATGAAATTTAGGATTATTATTAAGGAAATTAAAGAGCTCCTCGGTATTATCTTTTAGTTCTTGGTGGGCAGATTTTGGTAAAGATTCAAGCCAATCAATGGCGTCACCAAGCGCAATAATCTCACCCCATGCCTGCAAGCCGGCTTCAAAGCGGGTATAAATATGCTCTGGATTATCAGCCGAAAGCTGGTATGAATCTAAATCAACATCGTCAACCATACCGCCACCAATATAGAGCGTGTCTAATTTATTAATAAAATCACGACGGCAGATGATACCACCAAGAGATGGAGCGTACATTTTATGGGCGGAAAAACAGATGGCGTCCGCTTCAACTTTATGTAAAATATCTGAGCTGTGAGCCATAGCCTGAGCAGCATCAATAATAATGATGCCACCAGTCTTGTGAACATACTTAACAACATCTTTGATATTTTCAAGCCGGCGACCATCCAAGTTAGAGGTGCAGTTTAAAACAACGAGTGACTGGGCTGGAATATCCTTTAGGTTAACCGAACCATCATCATGGCGAGTAATGACAATACGTGGAAGATGATGCTTCTTGGCGAAAGTCATCGTAGCGAGAAATGGCGAGTTATGTTCAATATCAGAAGTGACGACTTGCTTAATAGTTGTCTTTTTTAGATTAAGCTGCTGCATGAGCAGATTAAGGCCATAAGTGGTATTTAAAGTGAAAGAAACGAAGTAATCACGGGGCTTTAATTTAAGGTATTTAAGGACCTTTTGGCGGGTGGCTTCTACACGACCATCAGTGATCTGACCCCATTTATACTTAACGCGCTCACCGCAAGAGTTATGTTCTTTATAATACCTATTAAGCGTGTCAATAACTGGGGTGGGGCGCAATGATTGACAGGCAGCATCTAAATAAATAGCATTATCCGGTAAATAATCAAAATCTTCTGGCATATAGACCTCCTTTTTATCTATTATAACACTATTCTAGATCGAGCCCGAGAATACTAGCAGCATCACGGAGAATCTTCTGCTCTTCTGGAGAAGAGCCAAGGAGACGAGTCTTAAACAAGGCGGTGGTTTCCGGAAAAGAGAGATCTACCACTTCCAGAGAGCGAGCGGAACCAGGCGTACGCTTTAAAGCACCAAGCGCAACCAAATGATCAATATGCTCTGCAACAGAAGAAACAGATGAGAGCCCGAGGCCAGCACAGATTTCCCGATAGGAAGGTGAGTAATCATGGTTATCTAAAAAAGTCTTAATGTAATCTAAAATAACCGTCTGCTTTTTTGTCAATTTCACACTCATTATGGTAAAATTATATATTAGATGGGTAGAAAAGTTAAGACTATTGATGGCTTCACTGCCAGGAGAAGGAGCAGTAATAGCCGGCCGGTGGGAATTCAGCCTAAAAAAAGAAAGAAAATACCCGTAAGTACGCCAAAGAAAAGTGGTACGGAAGAGTTTTTGACGCCTGTAAGTTCTTTTAATCTAACTAGCGACGAGATAGAAAAAGATATCAGAAAGAATAAGACTCAAAAAAAGAAACAAAAGAAGAAGCAGAAGAAAAAATGGTCTAAGAAGCGGAAGATTATTACTGGCGTTATCGTATTCTTGCTAGTCTTAATTATTGGCGGAATTGCTTTTGTGCACTTTTATCTAAATAAGCTCACTGATGGCAATATTGGCCTATGGGATGTATTTACTGCGAAAAATGTGGAGTTAAAGAAGGGTAAAAATGGTCGTACAAATATCTTGGCACTAGGTACAAGCGGCTACGAGATGGACGGCTCTGGGCATGATGGTGCGCAGTTAACTGACTCTATCATGATTATTAGTATCGATCAAGATAATAACGATATTGCCATGATGAGCTTGCCAAGAGACCTAAAAGTAACTTACACCTGTACTGGTACTGGAAAAGTTAATGAAATTTATTGGTGTGCCAACCAAGACGGTACCGATGAAGCTGCCGGAATTGCAGCAGCACAAGAAGAGATTGGTGATATCTTAGGTCTAGATTTTCAATACTATGTACACGTAGATTGGGGTGCACTAGTGCAAGTGGTGGATGCAGTAGATGGGATTACTGTGACCTTAGATGAGGATATCTTTGATGATTGGACCAATACCTTTATTACGGCTGGTGAGCCAACAACCCTAAATGGTGAAGAGGCACTAGGGTTAGCTAGAGCAAGGCATGGAACTTATGCTGGTGACTTCACGCGTGGTGCTAGCCAACAAAAGATTCTAATCGCACTAAAAGATAGAATTATGGAACAAGGCTTATCGACCAGCCAATTATTTGATTTAATGAACACGCTGGGTGATAACGTACGGATGGATTTTAATGCAGACGAATTAAAGACTTTGTACAACATGATGAAAGATTTTGATATGAATAATATACGCCAGATTACACTACTTGATGCGGATAATGGGATTAACCTACTGACTACTGGTACGATTGGCGGCATTTCTTATGTATTGCCAACGGCGGGCGACGGTGTTTATACTGATATTCGTGCATACGTAAAACAACAGCTCAGCAATGACCCAGTGGCACGTGAAGGTGCAAAAATCTTAGTATTGAATGGCTCTGGTGTGCCAGGTGCAGCAAGCGCAGAGCAAGAGAAGCTTGAAGAAAAAGGATACACAGTGGCCGATATAGACGATGCGCCAGCTGACGCTTGTAGCAGTAAATACTGCATTTATAAAATGAATAGCAATAAGAAGTCTACAGCTAAGGCGCTCAAAGAACTCTATGGCTTGGAAAAATTAAAGAAAGTAGAAGATCTCACCGTAGATTTATACTACCCAGATTTATATGACTTCGTGATTATTATTGGCGCCGAGTAAGCAACCTAGTAGGGGCAAGAATAAGAGCGAAATAAAGCGGATAAAGCGCGATAAATGGGAACATAAAGCGGAAGTTACTGACTGGACTAACAATGTAGGATGCGAAGAGTAACAAGAGTGGGATATATGGCAAGTAAATATATTTAAACTTGCGAGATAAAAGATAGATAAGACTAAAGAGGATAAACCAGATTGGTAGAGAGATAGAGAAATAGAGACTAATAATCGGCGTAGTCATAGCGCTAGCAGTGGAGATTTGGCGATAGTAATTATCGCGAAGCCATGGCAAGAAGCTACCCTCACTATCAGCAAGGCCATCTTCAATATAGTATAGGTTGCTATATAAATCTACCGGCTTAGAATCCGGGAACCAATCTGGTAAATTAAGACTTAAGAAGGAGGAAATATAAATATCGAGATGTTTAATTCCCTGCTGGAACCAAGTTTTAATGAAGCCTAATTTATGGCCAGAAACATACTCAGAATTAAAGGCATTATTTTTAACTGGATCAGAAAAACGTGGATTGTAACGAGCTTTGGCGGTTTCTACATCAATGTAATTATTAATGTCTTGAAGTTCATCCTGGGAAAGATTTGAGTCTTTAATAAGAACAGCAGTGAGTTGCTGCATAGGAACACTTAAAGCTTCACGGATATCACCATTTTGAACACCTAGCGCGTGATAGAGTGGCCCAGAGATAAGGTAACAGATCATGGCTGGAGCTAGAAAAAGAGCAAATATTTTAAGGCGATACTCAACACAGAAGAGAGTAACAAACGGAATAGCAAGTACTAGTGCATAAAAAGCATTGTTGCGAAAAAGACAAAAGAGGATAGCAATAATGATGAATTTAGTAATATTCTGCCACTTAGCTAGATATAATTTTGGTGAGGCGGCTAGATTGATTAATTCTAGTAGGAAAAGAATTACAAAAACAGTGAAGTAAACATCTTTAGTCATTTCTAGAGAAAAGATGGCGAACATAGGATTCAAAGCGAAGAAAAGTAGTGAAAAGAGGATAATTTTACTACTAACCCTACGCTTAATTAAGAAGGATATGAGGCAAGCGAAGGAGAAAGATAGGGTGAGCATTTGTGGTAATTCATAAATTACCGTGGCAGGAAGGTTAATGTGGTGGCTAACTCTTAATGATAAATCCCAGATGAGAGTATGAATGGGCGGATGAAATTTAGTATATTCATGAAAGGTGGCCATGGAAGTTTGAGTTTCAATATCATAAGACCAGAGCCCAGGATAATAGGCAAGAAAACATGGTAGCCAACAAATGAAGATAATTAGCCAAATCATTAAGAACGCTCTAGGATGAGTAAAAAAGCGCCAAAGTTTAGCTTCGCGCTTTTTTTCATTTTTAATTAACGCGGAAAAGATAACCAGAGTAATTGATGAGAAAATTTTAGTAAAACCAATAAGACTAATAATGGAAATAGTGACACAGAAAAAGTTTTGATAAAGCGGCGTAATCATATTAGTATCATAAACAGCCTTCCCTACTACTAGTGCAAAAGCGAGTAATAAACCAAAAATTAGAGAACCACGCTTCAAGACTTTATTCCCCGCTGGCTGATGATTCTGGATATAAATTGCGAAAAAGAAGGCGAGAAAATCAATGAGATTATGTGTAATCTCGCGCACGGCACCAAATTTAAAGAGATAATAATCAAGAGCAGCCGCAAAACATAGAGCAAAGATAATTTTAGGGAGATATTTTTTCATTAGATTTTAGAGATAATTAGCTTGCGCTCACGACCTTCACCTTCTGAGTGGGTAGTGATATCAGAGTAATCCTCGGCAAGTTTATGAATAATGCGACGATCTGCAGGGTTAAGATCTAAGGTCATTGGCTGGCCAGTGGAGCGAACTTTAGCAATCCAACCTTCAGCCTTTTCAGTGAGACGATCTGCACGCTGACGCTTATAATCTGCTACATCTACATTAACACGAGTAATCTCCGCATTATGAGCATTTAGAGCCATAGAGACGATATACTGTAAGGCGCGGAGATTGTCAGCATTCTTACCAATTAATAGTGAGTTTAATGAAGTAGATGGGACGGAGAGCTGGATAACCTCTTCATCAGCAGTGGAATCCACAGCAACATTAATACCAAAGAAGGATAGTAAATCTTCTAGATATTTGGTAGCAAAGCGGATTGATTCATCTTTATTCATATATTACTCCTTTCATGACTTATTCCGTTTTTTACTATCGGTTGCCTTGATACGAGTAATTTTAGTGCCAGTTTTTTTATTTTGAATTACTTCTGCTTCTTGAATCTTATTAAGCTCTTTAATAATGGATTTATCGGCGGAAATTTCCATTTCATCTTCACTTTTTGCGAAGATTATTTTTTGCTGGAAGATAGTGATAATATTAGAAAGCAGATAATAGAAGACGAGTGCACCAGGGAGATTAATCATGATGAGCAGCATCATAAGAGGCATCATTTTAGACATTTGAGCAGTGGCAAGATTATTAAGATCGGCTTGATCTGGCTCCTTACCATCAGCAGCCTCCTTCATCATTTGACGGAAAGAACGGGATTTATTAGCTTTACCGGAAGGCATTTGCTGTTTAGTCATGAAGTATTGAGCAAGTGCCGAAGCCAAGGCGAAGATTAAGATAATAATGGAGCTGGCAGAAGTAAAACCGGCGCGAGCAGAAAGATCTATAACTCCGAAGAGTTGTGGGCGAAACTCGTAGCCATGTTCTGGATCGGCAAGATAAGAATCCTCCAACTTAATTACTTCATCTACGCGTGAAAGCTCACGGACAGGCTGATAAGCACAGTTGGAGACATTAGTATAACCACAAGTATCGCCAGATGGGCGAGGATTAGAGATGGCGGAAATACCAGCAAAGAGTGCGATAAAGATTGGAAGCTGAATAAAGAGTGTAAGCGTGGAATGAAGCGGCTTAATATTATAGCGTTTATATAAATCCATCATTTGGATGGATTCCATTTGACGATTCCCTTTGCAGTTTTTCTTAATCTCAGCAAGTTCCGGCTGAATCTTACGCATGAGTTTAGTCTGGTGGAGCTGACGCTTCATTAGTGGCCACATGCAGAACTTTACGATAACGGTGAAGATGATAATTGTGAGGCCAAAATCGCCAATATAATTATAAATAACAAATAAAATATTAACAATTGGACGAACAATAACAGTGTCAATTAACCAAAACATTGAGTTTATTATACCAGACTTTGGCGAAGAAGTCTATTCACCTCAGCGCGAAGCTCTGAGAATGGGATTTTTTGAAAATCCTTAGAATAGACGATAAAAATACAGTCATTCTTCACGGTGTATTCTGGAAGCTCAGCACGAATCGCCTCATAGACGCGGCGGCGAATACGGTTGCGACCAACAGCAGATTTTAAAACTTTTTTAGAAACAACTACAGCGAAGCGCTGATGATTACGACTATTAGGTGCAAAAACAAGGGAGATGTGACTGGCGCGGAGAGTCTTGCCGTGACGGTAGGTATACTTAACACCACCACGAGAATGGAACCGATATTTACGGGATAACATATATATATTATAACACAAGGCTAATCTTTATTGATGTCGCGTAACTCTCGGTAAAGTTTACAATTTTTATAGACGGTTTCATTAGCGCCTTGAGCGGAGACCTTACCGTTATTTAAAACAACAACACGATCAGCGATACGCATCATTTCTGGTTTATGAGTAATCATAACAATAGTATGATCAGCGGTAAGATCTTTAATTAACTTGGCAATTTCTTGAGTGGTGCTAGGATCTACGGCGTTAGTAACTTGATCCAGGAGGATGATTTCCGCACGAGAAAGCAAAGCGCGAGCGATAGAAATGAGCTGCTTTTGCCCCTCAGTGAGGAGACGAGTCTCATCATCAATAATTGTATTATAGCCCTTAGGGAGAGCCATAATAGCCTTATGTACACCCACTCTTTTACAGGCGGCTATTTGATGATTGACATTAGGGTCCACCAGTGCAAGATTATCACGAATACTCATCTTAAAGACAAAGGGCTTAGGCGAGACCAGTGTAATATTGGAGGCGTAGGTCTTATTATTATAATTATAAATACTTTCATCATCCATTAGAATACTACCGGATTTTACCCTGATATTGCGCTGGAGTAAACTAAATATAGTGGTTTTACCACCACCTGGTGGACCGACAATAGCTGTAGCAACATTCGGATAAATCTTAAAGGAAACATTATCTAGGGCCTTACCATCTTTAAAGTCATAGTAGACATTTTTAAAGACAAGGGAGCCATTAATATAATCATTAGTAACATCACCGAAGGCAATAGTATCGGATGAAGTATAATCCAGGATATTCTTAATACGGTTAATGCGGACTGTATGATTACTAAGATCCAGGAGGGAGTCTAAGGCTTCATGAATACTATTAATCACTAATTCAAAATAACCAACCAAGAGAACAAGAGTGGCAATGGTAATTTTACCACGAACCACAAGATAGCCAAGAATAATATAGAGAGTAATATAGCCGCCATAAATAATACCCGGAGCAATACTGTAGCGTATAGTAATCATTTCACGCTTTTGATGGTATTGCTCAGTCCATTCTGATTGGGTTTTACTGAGACGACGATTTAAACTAGGTAGAAGATTGAGGGTACGAACTTGGCGACGATTAACAATCATTTGGCTAAAGATATCCGTAACCTTATCTTCATACTTACGAGTCCCCTCATAATAATGACCGATTTTTTTGGAGTTACCACTCATATAGTAAAGATATAAGACTGTAAAACTAAGGGCAATTAATGCAGCGAAAATATTATAATAAGCAAAGACGACAAAGATCACTGCGACTTGCACTAAATTAGTGAATGCATAAGAAGCAGAATCTAAGATATCAATTGGATAACGAATATCCTCCGTACAAGTATCCGTGATTTCACCCTGAGAGATATTATTAAAGATACTATCGTTATTGATAATATGAGCAAACAACTTCTGTTGAATGGTGAAATGATAATATTCTGCAAGCCTGGTGTAAACTTTATAATTCCAGTAAAGTGTAGCGTAGTTAACCACAAAGAAAACGAGATATAAGACTACATAATACCAGATGCCACTAAAATTATTATCAGTAACAACAGCAATAATGCCAGCAGTGGCAAGTGGTGGAAGGAGGGCAGTTAAACTATAAAGACCCTGACTAATAAAAAGCTGAACAATATCAAAAGGACGATCATTAGCAATGGATAGTAAAGTCTTAATCGTATTAATATAACGTTGCATTAATCTTTAATCCTCTCATACTCTATATCAGAAACATCATATTTCTGATGATTGGAGACATAGTTAATTACCTTATTAGCAACCCAGCCAACTAGCGCGAGGATAAAGAAATAAATAAAACCAAAGGCAGAAAAGCTAGGAGCGGTATCCTTAGTAAATAGCGCTATAAGACTAGCGCCAGCAGACATTGCCGTGACAATAGTTAAATTAGAAATTGACTTACCAGTAACTTCAGAACGTACGGATTCAAAAAGTTTTTGTGCAGATACGACATAATTCTGAGTCATACTCCATAAATATTGGACATAGTTAAGCGTGTCCCGGAGAGTCTCATAGCGATACCCGGATATTTCTAGAAATTCCGTTAACCCAGCATCTTCTTTAGCAATACGTTCACGGGTGGGGAGATAGGTAGACATTTGCTTAATGCGACCATCGATTAAGTTAATCGTTTTAGCATAGCCCTCTAGTTGACTAGAAAATTTCACAATATCAGCCCCTTTTACTTTGGCGCGTTCCTTAACATTATCAATTTTTTCCCAAATAATACGGTGGATATTTAAGTAACGATGCAATTGCCCTTTAAACTCCCTAATAAAGACCTGCTCCTCAATATAACGTTCAATATCCTCACTAGACTGCTTCTTATTATTAATATAATAATACTTATCTCCGCGGACTACATCATACTTAGGGTTATTAAATTCAAAGTACTTTTCCCTTTCGGTATTAGCTAATAAATCAGAGATATCATTCTTATTGGCATCTTTACAGACAATGAAGTATGGGTAAATATTCTTAATATTAGCAAGTTCTTTTGGTACTGGTGCGCCAAGACTAAAGAGGTAGTTAATAGCCGGGGTAAGACGTTCCTCGTAATAATCCTGCAATTTTTGTATATCTGTAAAGAAAGTGGATTCACTGATATTATCATTACGAAGTATAATTAAGCCATCTTCAAAAATTTTCACAGTTAATCCATTAGCTGTGGTATAGAGAATATACTCTTCCCCCTTTACCCCGTAACTAATTTGCCCAATTTCAAGATTCTTACGAAGCACTTCTAGCTTCTTCTTATTAAGGTGTAGGTGAGAGGAACTATTCCGGAGAAAATCATAAACTTCTGATAGTTGCAACATAGTACGCTGAAACCAGCCACCAACATAAATATTTGTTATTTTCATACTTTTAGCTCCTTTTGGAAGAATGGACCATCAAAGACGGTGAATCCAAATTTCTTATAAAGTGCATGAGCTGGCTGACGAAAATTAGCTGACCATAACTCTAAAGCGTGCGCTCCATGCTCCACAGCAAGACGTTCACACTCTTCGAGTAATTTAGTACCAATATGATGTTTGCGAAATTCTGGCTTCACACAAACGTGGTTTAAGATAGCAAATGTTTCCATAGGGCTAGATAGACACGGAATGATGGTGATTTTAGCGTAAGCTGCTATTTTTTCATCAACTAAACCAATGAGATGGATCTGGTTGGGATCTTTCTCTGTTTCAAGAAAAGCTTTACGTGCAAAATCGTAGCTAGTAGATTCATCAAAACATTCATTCATAAGAGAGACGAGCTCACTAATATCTTCTAACTTTACTAAGCGAAAATGCACACCCATATTGCTTATAGTTTATCAAAAAATGCCCCGAAGGGCAAGATTTGATTAGGCGCTGAGGCGAGCGCGACCTTTGATACGGCGACGCTTTAAGACGGCGCGGCCACTTTTATTGCTATTGCGTTTCATGAAGCCATGCTCATGCTTACGCTGACGTGTGTGTGGCTGATATGTTCGCTTTGGCATATTTTATCTTTCTAATAGTTTAAATAATTACTAAATCTTGTTATAGTATATCATAGATTTCCACTTTTTCCAAGTAGTTTTCCACATAGTTTACAGATGAGTCGCTAATTCTGTGGAAAAACCCTCCCCCTATAATAGGGGTTATTATTAGAAAATATATTTTTAGATGTAAAACCTGTGGAAAAGTCTGGTATAATAAGGTGTAGAGAGGTTATAAAAGGAGGTAAAGTGTTCGACATTTGGAAGAATGTAATGATGGAGATTGAACAAGAGATTCCACATTCTTCTTTTGTGACCTGGTTTGATGGTGTAAACTTAGTGAGTATTGATGACGGGGTAGCAAAAATTAGCGCACCGAACCCTTTTAAGAGAAAACAGTTAGAAGTAAAGTATGATCAGATTATTAGAAAGGCTTTAAAAAATAATAATCTGGATTTTACAGAGGTGGAGTATATTCAGCAGGCTGTTTCTAATGTAAAAAAGCACCCAAGAGAGGTGGTAAATACTATTCCAGAGACACAGATTAGGATGCCGAGCAGAAGTATTCAGAGTGAAAATGTGGGGACGGGGCTAAATCCAGAATATACCCTAAGTAACTTCGTGGAAGGGTCCAACAATGATTTAGCAGTAAGCGTAGCTAAGTCGGTAATAGAGAGGCCGGGCGATCGGTTTAATCCATTCTTCCTCTATGGTGGGCCAGGGTTAGGTAAGACCCACCTAGTACAAGCGATTGGTAATGATCTCTTGAGAAAGAATCCGGAAATAAAGATTCTTTATATGCCAGTAAATAAGTTCTATTCGGATTTTATTGCGGCAATACGCAAGAATAATGATATGGAAACTTTTAGGAAACGCTTCCAAAAACTAGACGTACTGATTATTGATGATTTTCAGCTAATCGTCCATAAAGATAAGTCACAGGTGGAATTCTTTGATATTTTCAATGAGCTATATCAAAAAAATAAACAAATTATTGTAACTAGTGATCGTCTGCCTAGTGAAATTGAATCTGTGGATGAAAGGCTCGCCTCAAGATTAACCTGGGCAGGAGCAATAGATATGCAACTACCTAGCTTTGAGGACAAGTGTGCGATTCTCCGTTCCAAGGCGGAGTTTATGGGGGCAGATATTGAAGATGAGGCGATTGAATACCTCGCAGAAAACATCAAGACAAATATTAGAGATTTAGAGGGGGAGTTTAACAGACTATTACTCTTTTCTGAAGTGCGAGGAATGACACCACTAGAAACCTTAAAGAGTGGTGGATATAATAGCTCTTCCCAGAGTAAACAGAGGCGAAATATTACAGCAAAACAAATTATTGATAGGGTAGCAAAGTATTATGATATCAGCGTGGCAGAATTAAAGAGCAAGAGTAGAGTAAGTCATATTAAGAATGCTAGACAAGTAGCAATGTATATCTTATCAGATGAATTATCGATGAGCACGCCAAAGATTGCAATGGAAGTGGGGGTAAAGGATCATACTACAGTAATGCATGGGATTAAGAAAATTAAAGAGGACTTAAAGGTAAATTTTGGTTTCCGAGAACAAATGAAAGAGATACGGGGTAAGATTTATGAGTAAAAATGTGCAAAAGTTGTGTAAAAGTTTGCGAGAAATCCTGTGGGGAAACTGCGAGAAAAATTCCACATTATTGACGAATATTATAGAATATATTGAAATACTGTGGGAAAGGGTAGGTTTTCCAAAAGTTTTACAGGAATTTTACAGGGTTTTATACACAGGAAAAATGAGGGATTCTTCTCTGTTTAAGTGGGGGTTTTACACATTATCCACATAGCCTATTACTATTACTACTAAAATTAATTAATAAGGAAGGAATAAAATGGAGATTGAGGTAGAACAAAGCCGATTAGCGAAAGCATTAAGTGTAGTAAGTAGGGTGGCAGCTGGAGCAAGGGCAACCTTACCAATTCTTAATAATGTATTAATAAGAGTGGATGGAAAGAGAGTAACCTTAACCACCACTAATTTAGATATGGCAGTAGTAGATTATCTACCGACTTCAAAGTGTCAGGATGGTGTCGTAACGGTACCAGCCAGACTTTTAGCAGAGTTTGTAAGTAATTTACCGAGAGGTGAAGTGGTGAAGATTAAATCTGAGGGGGATAAAGTGACGGTGAGTGCTGGGAAATACTCCTCAGTAATAAATGGGGTGCCAGCGGATGACTTTCCAGAGCTGCCAGAGATGGACGATAAGAAGGCGGTGATTTATAAGATGGGGGTGGAAGATTTTAAGACGAGTATTAATGAAGTAATTATGGCGACAAGTGGCGATATGACACGGCCAATTCTGATGGGGGTATTCTTTAATACCCAAGATGAAACTTTATATATTGCCGCAACGGATGGCTACAGATTGGCGGAGAAAAAATTTATTGAGAAGGTAAAAAGTGAAGTAGCGGCAGTAGTGCCATCTGCTTCCCTACAAGAGGTATTACGCTCGATTACGGAAGATGTGGATGAGATAGAGATTTTATTTGATGAAACACAGGTGAGGTTTCGTCTAGGAGAGATTGAAATCACTTCTAAGTTATTAGATGGTAGTTTTCCGGATTATAGGATGTTGATCCCAAAGCAGTCTAAGATGATTTTAACGTTAGATAGATCGGAACTAGTACGTGTAGCGAAGTTAGCGGCTTTATTTGCGCGTAATTCTAGTGGTTCAATTGTCTGCGAAGCAAGATCGGAGAAAAAAGCTTTTTCGGTATACGCGGTGGCAAATGAACTAGGTGAGAATGATTCGGAGATAGATTGTAATGATATTACAGAGGATATGAAGAGTACCCTAAATGCAAGATATTTAATAGATGCTTTAAATGTACTTTCTTCAGAGAAAATAGAGTTCCATTATACGGAAGGTGGAATGGAGCCAATTCTTTTGAAGAATGCAGATAATACAGATTATACACACCTAATAATGCCACTGAAGTTTTAATGGTCATAAAAAAGATTAAATTAACTAATTTTAGGTGTCACGAGAGCTATATTTTGAATTGTAAA
Source organism: Candidatus Nanosyncoccus sp. (assembly GCA_045536725.1). Taxonomy (GTDB): domain Bacteria; phylum Patescibacteriota; class Saccharimonadia; order Saccharimonadales; family Saccharimonadaceae; genus Nanosyncoccus. The sequence goes on along the minus strand of JAZSOC010000034.1, from coordinate 108,641 downwards.
AAAAGTACATCTTTGATTGTAGGTGAAAATGGCTGTGGAAAAACTTCAGTACTAGAAGCGATTTATGAAGCTACTCGTGGAAAATCTTTTAGGGCAGTGGACGGAGATATTTTAAAGAGGGGTGCGGATTATTACCGAGTGGAATTAAGTTATTTAAATGGTGAGAGGGTGATTGTAACTTATGATGGGGAGAAAAAAGAATTTTTGGTGGCAGATAAAAAATATGGGAGATTACCAAAAAAGAATAGATTCCCAGTGGTGTTATTCTTACCGGATGATTTGGGGCTAATAGGGGCGAGTCCGGTGAGAAAGCGGGATACTTTTGATAGGTTCTTTACAGAGCTAGTAGATGAGTATAGTAATTCCCTGTCCAAATACAATAAGGCTTTAAAACAAAGAAATGAGCTTTTAAAGAATGAATATGCGAGAAAGGAAGATTTATTCCCTTGGGATATTTTGCTAGCAAAATATGGCTCAGTAATTAGAAAATGGCGAGGAAAACTAGTTGAGGAGATAAATAAGCGATTAACAGATACATATAGAGTAATAGCACAGAATGAGGATGAGGTGCAGCTAAAATATATACCACAGGATGAAATAGTAGATGAAAGTGGCTATTTAAGGCATCTAGAAGCCGATTTTACGCGAGATAAGCTACTAGGTCATACCAGTTATGGTGTACATCGAGATAATTATGATTTTTATTTTAATGGGAAAATTGCAGATGGCTCCGCTTCTAGAGGTGAAGTACGTTCGGTAGTATTGGCGCTAAAGTTTATTGAGGCGGATTTAATTGCAGAGAAGAATGGTTGTCAGCCGATAGTGCTACTTGATGATGTCTTTTCGGAATTAGATGAAACTAGGCAAAAATGCTTAGTGCGGAATTTTAAAGATAATCAGGTGATTATTACTAGTGTGGCTTATTCTGAGGTGGAGTAAGTAACATTAAACTCTGGGTTAGTGGAGATTGTTACATTAATGGGGGTTTTACTGTCGACATAAATAGTGAAATAGTAGATATTGTTATCCTTTTTTAATGATTCTTGGAGTAGGCTTACGTATTTGATGTCGCCAAAATTTTCAGACACATATGCGTTTGTGGATTCGATGAATTTCGTATAAGAATCTTCGATTAGTCCTAGTTCATAAAGTGGTCCAAATCCTAGGTATTGATACTTAGCATTGGGGGTGTCACCCTGTTGTTCCTGATCGATAAGTTCGTAATTACCCCCCGATATTGGGTCATATTCTACGTCGATATAATTTGAAACTGTATCATTTAATAGTATATTTTGTTTAATGAGATTATATATAATGATTCCTAAAATAACAATAAAGAATATGAGGACTATACCAATAAAAGCATAAAGGTTTTTATTATCCTCGCGTTTAGTTTCTTTACTTAGATATTGCATATGGTCCCGTATGGCTGCTAGATGCAGCGGTTATAATATCGCTTGGGTTGTATTCGGTTTTACTTGGTGTGTATTGGTCTTTTTTACATCCACCAGCACTATTGAAGAGTAACCATTTTCCATTGCTGGTTTTACCGCGTATAGCTATAAAGTGTCCTTGACTGGAGAATGGTGAGGAACCTTTACCACTGAGATATATGACTTTACCTTGATCTAATGCATCATTGATATCATTTACGGACCAGCCGATCGTTTCATATTTTAAGCCATAATCTTTTACGATAGTGATAATATTGGCGGCGACAGAACCGGAGCCACATACTCTACCGCCAACAGCGGTAGCTTTATTACCAATAGTGTCAGGAGTGACTTTTTTACCAGTAAGATTAGTAATAACCATCGCGAGAGCGGTTGGGCCACAACCAGCCCAGGCATATGTATCATCTCCACCGCAATTTCCGTAGGAGGTGTTTGCCCATGATTCTCCACCACCTTGACAATAGAATGTACAACCGGTACCATCTGGATTATTAAATTGACATTTCCCTTTAGATTTTATGCGAAAAGCACGAAAACCACTCGGGTTATTATCTTTTGTGACTACACCTACAGTTGTCCCCTGTGAAGCTTGGGCGGTATTACCCCAGTTACCACCATATTTTCCAACATAGATGTAGGTGTGGCCGTTTTTAGCCAAAACGTCGCCTGGTTGTAGATTATTAATATCAACTTCACTCCAGCGCTCAGGGCCATCTCCACCATCGTCACCAGTAAGATAATTTAATACGGTACCGGATGTACCCTTTGGGAATTTATCATCGAATCCTCCACTTAGAATTACGGTAGTGGTGAAACGCGTACAATCGCATGGTCCACCGCTACTTGTGCAGCCTTTATTTGCTTCACTATTACCCCAGACTTGAGCCAGGGCTGCCTTATAAGCTGGTTTAGGATTTGTTCGACAGACACTGTTTGTATATTTTCCATCGTAATTTACGAGATTACCACTACCGTCTGGGTCACATTTATCTGCCTTATCCGCACCATCGTCTGTAGTGTAAGGCCACGCGAGCTTAACTGCTTGTTTGGCGATATCATCACCAGTTGGTCCAGTATCGGAGTCATCTTCTTCACAGTATTCGGAATTTTTTGATGGAGTAGTGCTAGTGGTGTCTCCCTTTGGGGTGTTATTAGACGTTGTTCCTGAACTAAAATTATTATAGGTTACTGCAGAAGTGGAGTGATTATTAGATTCTGCCCATTTTTGAATACCGCAAATATAGGCGGAGACATCGGAGACGTAATTAGGGCAACCTTCTGTACAGTAGGCATAGGTAGCACCATATTGAATAAATTCAACTAAAGAGTATGGGTCTTGCGGAAATTTACCTTGACCTTCTCTAAGACCAACTGTCCTAGTAGCATATTTATTCCACATGTCTTCATAGCTATCGAATTGAGCCCAGACGCCGTCACAAGTTTTACCACCACTATAAGCTCTAATACCTAAAGAGTTATAGGGGCAAACTTCTGATCTGCCGGCACCACCTTCGGCTATAGCTTGAGCAAGGAAAGTTTCCCATGGAAGTTTATATTTTGATGCTACAGTGACAACTGTGTTGTATTGTTTTTCTAGCCAAGAGTAGTAATGTGAGATATTATTACAGTGACCATCCCAGTGGCCATATTTATTACTATTTCCTCTGTAGCGTGTACCAGGGTCAGTACCATTATTAGTAGTAGAGCACTCTGGGTTATAGCCAATAATATCATTTTGGGCAAATATTTGTAATGTAGTTTCGTCAAGTGCGGATACTGAATAGATAGGGGTAAATATGGTGATTATTAACGAGAGGATAATAAGGAATTTTTTTATCATAAAGGTTCTCCTGGATTTACTTGGATTCTACCGCAATGTGGATTATACTCTATTTGAATAGCTGAATAGTCAATATAACGTTCTTTAAGCCATGCTTCAACACGGTTTTTCACTAAATCATCATAATTAGTATCTTCGTCACAAATAAGATAATCTACATTTAGATAAGTCCGATTGGTGAGATCGTCCATGCTGAAGGATGAGGCACTAAGTTTTAATTCAACGGTTTCATTATTGGCTGGAAGTGTGGCAGGGAGGTATTGATATAAATTTGTGAAAGGATTATCTGATACTCTACAGTTGCTATCTTGATAAATAACATCAGTGTAATATGGACAAGAGATATTGATTAGATATTCATCTGGAATACTAATATTTGATTGCCAATTGAAGGACACCTTAAAACTCTGTTGTAGGGAGGGGATGTCTACAATGAAGGATGAGGTGTTGGTATTATCTCCAGCGGATTCTTCTTGATAGGTATTGTCGCGTATATTAGCGGTAGTATAAGTATCGTCTGGGGTATTATTATAGCTAATGAGGTCTTGCCAGATATTGCTTTCTACCTCTAGCTGATAAAATTTAGGGATATTTGGTGCGACTGTTGAGAAATTTTCAATTTGAACGTGTTCGGCACTTGAAACCATAGTTTTATCATATTTTGGGTTTTTAAATATAATAAACGCTAGGATAATAATAGATGTAAAAAATAGGAATAGAAAAAGCGTAACATAAATAATAAATCGCTTAGGATGACCTTGCTCCATATATTATATTATACCAGTTTTTCTGAAAGTGAGTTTTTATTTTTTCGCACTATTAGGAGTGGTGGTAATGAGGCGCTCTTCGGTGTCGGAGGCGATAATTTGGATATGGACATGGTTTTGTCCAGCAAAGAAGAGGCCTTGGCCGACTGGGAAGTTAGATAACCGTTTCTTCTCTTCCTCGGTAAGTTTAAAGACATCTGATAGAACATCAACAGCAGATGAAGACTGCTTTAAGAGAAGCTGCATGGAAGAGTTAGCCACGATAGCACGGCCCATTTTACTAGACATGAAATCTTCTACGTCTTGAGTGATAGTGGTGAGGCCAAGATAGTATTTACGGGCGCGTTTAGCAAGACTAAAGAGGAAGTTAGCGGAATCATCATATTTCATAAGTTGCCAGGCCTCATCAACGATAAGCATGCGCTTTTTTTGTTTAGCGCGGACGACATTCCAGATATGGGAGAGGACGATATACATAGCGACTGGGCGAAGCTCATCTTCAAGATCGCGAATATTAAAGACTACCATTTGGTTATTAATATCGACATTGGACTGCTGAGAGAAGATGCCGGCGAAGGTACCAGTGGTATATTTACGTAAGCGACCAGCGAGCTCTGGGCCAGTGCCACCCATATGAAGGAGTGTATCATAAAGATTATTAATGGTTGGTGGGGTGGACTGATGGGTGAGCGGATCAGAAGTGATGCCGGCGCGAGCGTAAGTATCAATCAGGGCTTGATCAAGGTCAGCTTCTTCATTGGCGGTGAGTGCGGGCATAACTTGGCCGTTGGCACCAATTTGATTGCCGCCAAGCATGAGACGGAAGAGACCGTGCAGAGTAACGAGATTGGCGCGGAGGGCATCTTCGGCATCCTCACTATCGATAACCTTAGGGAGGTCAAAAGGATTAATGCGGACGTCAGAGTTGAGGGAGAGGCGAATATAGGAGCCGCCGACAGCATCACAGAGCTTTTGGTATTCATTTTCTGGGTCAATAATAAGAATTTCTGTGCCAACCATCATGGAACGTAGAGCTTCTAGCTTCACAGTGAAAGATTTACCAGCACCAGACTTAGCGAAGACGACCATATTGGCATTTTCAAGAGTGTAGCGATCAAAGATAACTAGACCGTTATTATGCATATTAATACCATAGAGAATACCTTTTTCCTGGGTGAGATCTGCAGAGGTGAATGGGAAGCTAGTGGAGATGGCGCCAGTGTTCATATTGCGGCGAATCTGTAATTGATCAGTACATTGTGGCATACAGGAATTCATTCCCTGCTCTTGCTGGGAGCTGGCGACTTTAGAAAAGACCATTTGCTGACCAAAGATAGTCTCTACTTTATTTTGGACGAAGTTTAATTCTTCAAGAGAGTCAGCCCAGAGAGTAACATAGAGACCAAAACGGAAGAACTTTTCAGCACCGACTTGGAGCTGGTCACGGAGCTCCTCAGCGTCAGTAATGGCGGCTTCTAGCTCTGGGTCACGAATCTTGCCTTTTTCAGAGTTAACAGACATACTAGCTTCTAGCTGAGTAACTTTTTTACGGAGATTCTTCATGACGATAGTAGTATCCACTGGGTAAATATACATGGAAATATCAAGAACTTCGTCAATGTTAATTAATGGTGAGAGCCAGCCAGTATAGAGACTACGTGGGTAGCCATAGACATAAATAGTGCGGCCGTATTTGGTGCCGAGACGGAAATAGGCAGAATGAATCTCAATGGATGATGGTGAGATAAGATCACGGAGAGTGGTAATCCCCTGTTCAAAAGCGGCTTGAATTTCTGCTTCTTCCATAGCTTGAGTCTGAGCGGCAATTTCAGCGGCAGATAATTGTTGTTTCTTCTTTTTAGACATTTTTTTGCTCTCCTTTTCTTACGTAAGTGGTAGCCATTTTTGAGAAGTCAATAAATGGTTCGCGAACGGCAGTATCTGGGTTATTAAAGTTGTAGTATAGCTCTGATAATTCTTTAGTGTTAAGGCGAACAGCATGGATACCAATTTGGAAGAGACCGGAGATAACGGCATCTACACGATTGTTGATCTCAGTAATAGCCTTATCGTAGGTATTACGATCAATCTTAGTGACTTCTGGAGCCTTCTGCTTAGAGAAAGATTTAAAGAAATTACGAGTTTGTTGGACGACCTTTTCGGCGTCTGGTGAGCTGTAATATGGAATAACAATGAAGAAAGATTTATCCATGATATTAGCTTCCTGAGAAAGAATATCGATAAAATTAATATAATCATCCATTAAGACGCCGAGGAGCATATTGTCAGTAGTGCGGCGAATCTCAGAGAGACGATCGAGATATGGAGCAATATCAATACGTTGAGAGCGGACAAGGATTTGAGTAGTAAAGCTGAGAGAGTTTAAGAAATTTTGATAAGAGTATTCCACCCCTTCCCTTTCAGTTTCACTCATAAGGTCAAAGTTGATGGACTTACAGGCGACAACAGCGCGGAAGGAACCATCTTTCATAATGACGAGACCATCACGAAGCTCAGAGATTTGTAGGGTGGTCTGAGTGGCGAGAGGATGTTCCCGTGGGGTGGCTGGCTTTTTAGGGGCTGGAGTAGATTTTGCTGGTTGGCTGGCTTTTACTGGCTGTGATGCAGCTTGTGGCTGGGCTGGCTGAGGAGTTGGCTGAGTAGGCTGAGGTGCTGGCTGTTGTGGTTGAGGCTGTGAGGCAACTGGGGTGGCTGGCTGAACCGGCTGGATAGGCTGAGGTGCTGGCTGTGGAACTACTGGGGTTGGTTGTGGAGCTGGTTGTGGGACTGGCTGGATAGGCTGAGGTGCCGGCTGAGTTGGCTGTGGTGCAGCTTGTGGCTGGGCTGGCTGGGTTGGGATATTCGGAAAAACAGGAGTATTGTAAGCCGGTTGATTGGGGCGATTGGTGTAAATCGGCTGAGTTTGGGTGGCCAGTGGCCGTGGCGTTGTTGGTTGATTAGTTGGGTCCATGCTTACTCCTTAATGTAATGATATATATACTTCATCATCGTCTTTATGATTAATACGTTCGGCTTCCTTAGCGATGGTTTCTACGGAGAAATCTTTGTTACTAGCGAGATTTTCAAGAGCGGCTTTTTTAATTGGATCAGGTGCGGGAGTGGAAGGCTTATTGATGAGATCTGGCTGGATAGTGAGTGGTGAATTTTTAATTTCGGTTTCAGTGGGACTGGTGATAGTGATAGGGTTAGGTGCTTCAGGTTGAGAGACCTGAGGGAGACTGGCGGAACGCATTTGATTGATGATTTCTTGGCGACGTTCAGCGCTTTCTTCAGCAATCATTTGATTCATGGTGGTGTTGGGCGCATCCATGACATCTGTAATGGAATTAGCTTCGGCGATATATTCATCACGGACAGCACTATCGACATTTTTGATAGAGTAACCTTCAGTATCGATAAGGTCTGCTAGGAAGGAAAGGCGGTGGCCAGCTTCTTCTTCGGTGATATTGCGAGAGCGAGGCTTCTCTACCTTTTTAGGCGCAGTGATTTTAATTACGGATTCTCTCTGGCCAGGAATCCAGAAATGATTGCGTGGCTTAAGGTAGAAAGAGACGATGGCGGCAAGGTAAGTTTCCATAGGCTGATCTTTTTTAAGAGGGAGAGCTAGGACGGCAAAAAGAATGATGATAGGTAGAGGTATGAGAGCTAAGAGCGGAAAAACTTGAAAAAGAGCCCACGCCATAGCAATGGCTCCGGCTGCAACAATGAGGTAGATAAACTGACGGAATGTGAATGGCCCGAGAAGTTTATCTTCTGCCTCAACATCCTGAGGTACTTTGTACTGAGCCATATCTACTATATATTATATCACACGGTTTATGCTTTATCATTAAGATGGAGATATTCACGAATCTTAGGCTTCATGCCGCTGTAAGTACCAGGCTCACTAGACCTGAGCTGATCGAGTACGCTGTGACTCATAATCTTCTGACCTGGGTGATAGAGATCCTCAGCAATGACCTGATTCCCTTCGAAGAGCTTAATATATTCTTCTTGGACGCGATCTTTTACGGCTTGGTTATTTTCAGAGAGCCCCATTTGTTTAGCGTAGTACTTCGTGAAGAGAGATTGGGTACCGGCAAACATGTCGGATTTCATGGAGATAAGGTCGCCGGAGGAGAAGGCGGTGAGGGTCTTGCGAGTTTCATCCATGAAGTGCTCAAGATGTTCGTCATTATCACCGACACGGCTAGTATCTAGAACCCATTTACCATTCTTCATCTTCTGGCCAGTAATGTAGCCAATGGCAGCAATGAGCGGTTCACTACCGGAGTCATAACCTGGGATAGCGGAGATAAGCTGTGGGCGAATTTGGTCGTTAATCTCGGCAATACGCTGGTGACGAATTTCTTCGCTTGGGAAAGCAGTTTCATATTCAGACTGGATGAGGGCTTGCATAGAGGTACGGTCGAGCTGCTTATGAGCAGTACCGGTGAGTGTACTAACGATATCGTATTTAGGCTGGTAAGAGACGAGATTACCGTCGCTGTCGCGGTACTGAATATTAGTTTTGCCAGTAACAAATTCATCGTAAGTGATGGTGGCAGCAGCGGCAAGATCCTCAGCTTTACCGCGATTACCATCAGTGAAGGCGCGAGTTTCAACATTGATGAACTTACCAACACGGCGAAGGACTGGGGTTTCTTTCATTTGCATTAAGCAGAGAGCGAAGTTGTTGGCATCCTCGGTACCAAGCTTGAGGCGACCTTCGTTCATAAACTGACTGGTGTATTTTTGAACAAGGTCATCATCGCCACGAACGTGAAGCATCTGGAGGCCGGCAATAAGGCTGTTGGTGTCGTCATTACTAATAGCCTGCTTAATCTGATCCTCAATTAAGTGGGTAGACTGGGTACCAAGGAAGGTGGAGAAACGCTTGATTTCATTTTGGCGTTCAGCTTCGTTGAAGTCATAAGCGCCAGAGATAGCGGCAATATTAGCATTATTCTTGACTTGATCGGCGTGTTCGCCGGTAGCGAAAGCATCGGCACCAGCAGCACCCTTAACGAGACGATTGTAGGCCTTTTTGTCAATAATATTGCCATCCTCGTCGGTTTTACTGGCCTCTAAGACCTGGCTGGCGTAGAAACGTTTATCGGCAAGATCGTTACGGCGCTTAGCGGTAGCTTCAGTCTCAAGGTCTAGATAGCTGTTAGCGAGGCGAGCGCGAGCGCGGTCTAAATTCTTATCTTTCAGGCCAGTCTCTGCCTGGTAGGCGCTAAGCTGGCTGAGGCGATTATTCACTAGGCTTTCATCAGCCATATTACGCAGAGAGATATCCTTATTGCGGACGGCGCGCTGCATGGTAGTATTCATGCCGTCAGTGTGTGTCTTCTTGCTAAATTCGAGTTGCCCAGTCTCCTCGTTGTAAACAAGATCTTTATTAAGTTTTCTGGCAGAAACATATTTATTAACAGTGCTTTGATTATCCTGCTCAGCCATGGCAAGATTGGCATTAAGCTCAGCATTCTTCTGATTGACGAAGTTGCGGAGGCGGCTACCAGCACGGTAGGGATTGGTATTGAAGCGGCGAGGTTGGTAATGATATTTGAGGTCATGATCGGCGGCAGCAAGTTTAGCACGGCGAGAGGCAAGATCGTTAATACGGTTCATGGCTGGCTGGGTAAGCTTATGGAGACCGTCATTAACTTTACCGAGGACAGTATCGGACATCTTGAGAAGCTTGAAGGAGAAAATTAGCGGAAAGACCTGCATGGCCATGCCGATAATAACTTCTAGAGCGTTGCCACGATTGGCGCCGTTAGTGATAAAAGTCCAGCCGATGAGCTCTGAGGCACCGTAGAGGGCGCTAAAAACTGGATAAAAGAAGAGCATTTGTTTTAAGAGGTTGAGCCATTTTTGGAAGTATTTTTCAGTGTTAGGTAAGAGGTAAGCGACAAAGGCGAGTGGTGAAATCATGACGAGTAGGGCGACGACCACTTGGCGAAGAGCGATAGTGAAGATGCCGATAATAAGTGAGGCGACGGCGCCAAGGACTACAGGAATAAGTAAAATCATGACTTTTTGGATACCACCGGCAGCGCCAATCGCAAGCGCGGCAACACCAGCAGTACCAGCGGTAGCACCGACGGTGCCGAAGATTTGGCCGACAATTTGTTTCCAGGAGATGTCGCCAATGAGATTAGCACTACTGGCTTTGACGGTTTCAGTAATACTATCAAAGAAGCCACGAGTGCTGGCGCCAATAACATTACTAGCGTCAACGGCGAGAGAACAGATGATAAAAGACAGGTTAACAAGGACGGCGGCAATAATGATGCGTGGAAGGATTTTCTTGATATTGTAATTGCTGAAGCCGGCGCCAGTAAGCTGGGAGAAAATAGCGACAAGTATGAAAATAATAAAGAGAATATTGGTGATACTACGAGCATAGCTCCAGACGATATAGATGGAAGCATCCTCATTAAAAGTGATAGGCTCAATCACGAGGAAGTTATTGATAATAGAATAGAGGCCATCCACTACGCCAGAGGCGGCAGTGGTGACGGGACAGACAATCCAGCTAAGATTCCCTACTACTTGGTAGCAGCTAGGAGATTTTTCATCTTCAGAACTGTCGGAAGATTCTTCGCTGGAGGTATGATCGTTCCCTGGTTCAGTGGAATCGTTGGTCTGGGTGGTTTCGGTATCATTATTTGGTACAGCATAAGCGGGTTGTATCAGGGGTACGTTCGTAAAAATTGCAAAAAGAAGCCCTAATATGGGTAAGAGAAGAAACTTTTGATATAGCTTTTTAAATCCCATATTTTGTACTCTAAATACTGCTTATTCTATTATACCACATCTTCCCTAAAAATGCAAGTGTTTTAACCTAAAAATAGGGGTGTTGTGAAGAAAGGTGTTTTTGTGGTAAAATTGGGGTATATGAAGAAGAAAGTTGTGTGTATTTTGGGCTTGATGATGTTGTTAGTAGTCTCTGGGCCAGTAAGTGGTGACGTACATGCGAAAGTGATTTCCGAGTCAAGAGATGGTGTAGAAAAATGTGAAAAAAGCTTTTTTGGGATGCGGCCATGGTATCAAGGGTTAGTGACAGTAGATAGTGCTGGTAACTGTGTGATCGGTACACCAAAAGCAGTGGCTTCTGGTAACAGTAAGGAGAAAAAGACAGCTCTAGCGCCATTTGTTTGGACGATTGTGCTGAATGTGTTGGTGGATTTATTCACGGTGACAGGATTAGCTTCAATTCTCTTTATTATCATTGGCGGTTATTGGTATCTACGTTCGGGTGGTGAGCCAGCGTTGGTGGCGCGTGGTAAGAAGACAATTCAAACGGCGGCAATCGGTACGGCTATTTCTCTGCTAGCGACAGTAGCAACAAACTTAATTGTGACGATTTTAATAAACAGTTAGGAGGAAGATGCGGATTCTTAAAATATTAGCCGATTTAGACATTGAACAGCAGCTATCAGAAGGCACAAAAAATATTCCGAAAGAGACAATTGACATTAGTAATGTTTTAAATTATGTCTATGCTTTTATTGGACTAGTAGCGGTGGTGGTGTTTATTTATAATGGGTTAATGTATGTGATGTCCAATGGTGAGCCGGCACGGATTAAAAAGGCGACACAGGGGCTAGTGTTTGCGGCGATAGGTCTTACGATAGTGCTTCTAGCAGCGGTGATTACTAACTTTATTTTCTCAGTGATTGGAGATGCAGGATAATGAAAAAGATACTCCTAGTGATAGCAGTGATGATGGGGGTGATGGTGCATTTTGGTTCAATGCCGGTGGTGATGGCGGCAGAGGCTCAGGATAGTGAGATTTATGGTGACGTATGTAGCGATAGTAGTATCGATAAAGAGTTGAAGAAGCAGGCGGGCTGTGGTGATAAGAGAGAGTTTTCTAGCGTAACGAAGAATATTATCAACACGGCGATTGGGCTGATTGGGCTAGTGGCAGTGGGGGTGATGATTCTAGGTGGTATTAAGTATGTTACTTCCACTGGGGATCCAGGCAAGATAAAGCAGGCGAAGGATATAATTATTTATGGACTAATTGGATTAGTGGTGGTGATTTTAGCATGGACAATCGTAGCCTTCATTACCTCTAATGTGCCTACGGCTTAACATCTTGCAATCAGGTATGTTTAGTAGTATAATAAGAGCAAATAATTATAAGGAATAACGATATGAAAACTATAAATAAAGCAACATCACTTGTACTTGGCGCGGCTATTGCTGCTCTTAGCGCGATGGGGATTGTGGCACCCGCGAATGCTGCCGTGCTTTGTCCTGACGGTAAGACTGAAGTAACCGATCTTAGCGAATGTAATGACATTACTGCTCAGAGCAAGGACCGTAGTTTAATGGGTACATTAAACGTCATTATTAACGTGGTGATTGGCGTGATTGGCTTCGTGGCAGTGGTGGTGATTATCCTTGGTGGTATTCAGTATACTACATCTGCTGGTGCTTCTGACAAGGTAGCTACTGCTAAGAATACTATTCTTTATGGTATCATCGGTTTAGTGATTGCACTGCTAGCATTTGCAATTGTGAACTTCGTCTTAGCTAACGTATTCGGTAGCTAATCTGGAAGATTTAGAGAGACAGGCCCCTGTACTGGGGCCTGTTTTTATGGTATGATGGAAATAAGTAGATGAAAGGAAGAATATGTCTTTAAGACAAAGAATAAAATACATGCTAGGTGCGGCGGTGATTGCAATAACGATGCTCTTCTCTGCTAGTGCGCCGACTTTTGCAGAAGTGAAATGCCCAGATGGGTCGCTTAGAAAGACGGCTGAGCGAATTTCAGATTGTAATGTTCAGGAAGTAGATAAAAATAAACAGTTGCCGGCAGTGGCAGTGGTTTTGATTGATGTGGTGCTGGGGGTACTAGGAATAGTGGCAGTAGCAGTGGTAATTCTTGGTGGGATTCAATACACCACTTCAGCGGGTGACCCGGGCAAGGCGAAGAAGGCTAAGGATACAATTCTCTATGGGCTGATTGGCTTGATTATAGCATTCTTAGCATTTGCAATCGTGAACTTTATACTAGATGTATTTTAATAAGGAAAGGAGAAAAATGATCAAAAAGATTAAACTAGCATTAATGGGGGTAGTAGCGTTGGCTCTTTCGGCAACAGTAGCATTGGTACCACTGCCAGTATCAGCGAAAGTAGTGTGTAGATCAGGGACGAATGCTGGGAAGACTGTAGACGACGTTAGTAAATGTGGCGAGAAACAGGATGATGCAGATTATAACTTGTTTGGGAAAATCTCGACAATTATTAATGTGATTTTAGGCGTGGTTGGTATCGTGGCGGTAATCATGGTGATTTTGGGTGGTATTCAGTATACAACTGCAGCTGGTGACCCTGCTAAGGCAAAGAGAGCTAAGGATACTATCCTCTACGGGATTATTGGTTTAGTGATTTCCCTGTTGGCGTTTGCAATTGTGAACTTCGTCTTAAAGAATGTATTTTAGCAATGATAGTGGCAGTGGGGATATTTCCTTTGTGATTGATACAACTAAGGCTTAGATGGTAGGTATAAAAATAACTCCTCTTTGGAGGAGTTATTTTAATGATTAAACTATTATTGAATAGTAATGCGCTTTGGTGCTTCTACCTTTTCCTTGTCGAAGGTGATAGTAAGGACACCATCTTTCAGCTCTGCCTTGACGCTGTTTTCATCTTCTTTAACTTGGACTGGAAGAGCGATAGTACGGGAGAATTCACCCCAGTAACACTCTTGGATGTGCCAGCGGGTAGTATGTTCATCTTCCCCGCCGCTGAGAATGCCAGAGATAGTAAGAATATTATCTGAAATACTAACGTCTAAATCTGCCTTAGAAATGCCAGCAGTACGCGCCTTTACGACAAGTTTGTCAGCGGTTTCATAAACGTCCACAGCTAATTGCCCTGGAAAATCATCTGTATTGTCCCACTCGTCATCCCCCTCATCTGATGGTAATTCTTCTGCGACTGGTGCAGGCTGAGACTGCTCTTCAGTAGCAGGCTCATCCGCTAAGAAAGCAGCTGCAAGCTCATCTTCCATCAGCATGTCATCGTTATTTGTACGAGCCATTGCTTCGTATACCTCCACTTACTATTGTTATGCTTTATTATAATGGTATTTTACTATAAAATCAAGAGAAATATGAGTTTTATTGTAAAAAATACAACAGATTTTAACGTTTTGGATTTGATTTGTCCGCACGCTTGTAGGGGTTGCGGGCGACTGGGAGAGCTTTTATGTGAGTGTTGTAAAAATAACTTAATAATATCAAAACGCTGTGATGTGGAGCTGATGGATAGTCAAGTTTTAGCATATGGGTGGCGTGATGGCTTGCTGGAGGAGATGGTTAAAGAGTATAAGTATGCGCCGGTACGGGGTATGGGGAGAGTGTTGGCGGAGCTGATGGTGGAAATTTTACCAGAAGGTGAGGTAGTAATAGTTCCCTTGCCGACGGTTCAGAAGCACGTGCGAGAAAGAGGCTTTGATCACATGTGGCACCTTGGGCGGATACTAGCAAAAAAGAGGGGGCTTTCATGCGTAAAAATGCTGGAAAGGGCGAGTAATACGGTGCAGGTGGGTGCGAATGCCAGTAAACGAAAAAAGCAGGCTAAAACAGCCTACAAAGTGTCTAAGGTTATTGATAGTAAGGCTACCTACGTACTAATTGACGATGTGTGGACGACGGGCGCCTCAATGGAAGCAGCAATAGGAGTGATGAAAAAGGCTGGCGCCAAGAAAATACTGGGTCGAGTATTACTTGCTGGAAAATGATTATTCAGACTCTTCTATTTGCTGAACGTTTTGATTTTCAGGATTGTTAGTGCCGATGCTGTTTAGGACAAAGTTGACGATGGCATAAGACAGAATGGCGATAATTAGACCGATAATAGCGTAAAGAATGGTGTTTTTGGCGTCTGTGACTTTCTTACTATCGCCGCCGGAAATAATGTAACGTAAACCACCGAAGATGAGCATAATCACGGAAATGGTGCCGACGACGTAAAGAATAGTATTGGTGATATTGGTAAAGATACCATCTACGCCAAAAAGTGATTCTGGCATGCCGTTAGCGCGGGCGGCTTCTGCGCCTTCTTGGACGGTAAGAGCCATGGCCTTCCCTGCCCAAATGGTGAGAGCTGCACTGATACCGGTAAGTGTTTGTATAAGAGTCTTAGTAAGCTGTTTCATCTTGGATATAATTGTAGCATAAAGTGTTTTTTTATTCAAGATTAAGGAATAGCTAAAAGTATGATATAATAAGGGGTAGACGGAGGGTTACCCAAGTGGCTGAAGGGGACGGTTTGCTAAATCGTTAGTGCGGGGAGACCTGCAGCGGGAGTTCGAATCTCCCACCCTCCGCCAAGCAACTGGGCTTTTTCTTAAAAAAGCCCCAACGAAAAAGAAATTAGTGTGAAAATCAAGTCACGCACATGTCGCGACTTGATTTTTGTTTATTATGGTATAATAAGGGTATGGATAAACGTGAGCCGATTGTTTCGTGGCAAGCAGAAGAATACGTACAGAATGATAAAAATGTAGGCTGGTATGTGGGGCTCGTAGTGGTGGGCTTGGTACTGGTGGGAATTTCGGTGCTTTTGCGCTGGTGGAGCTTTACGGCGCTAATTGTGGTAGCAGTGTTTGCTTTGGTAGTTTACACGGTGCGACCACCAAGGAAGCTGCAATACATGTTGGACGATAATGGGCTTTTAGAGGGGGATAGATTATATAGGTATGAAGATTTTAAATCTTTTGGACTGCTGAGAGATGGTACACATTTTGCGATTGTACTGACGCCGAGAAAGCGATTCTCTGCGGCGGTGACGATTTATTTTCCGGAAGAACAGGGTGAAAAAATTGTAGATGCCTTTGGTGCAAGATTGCCAATGGAAGAAGTGAAGTTGGATTTCTTAGATAGAGTGATAAAATTCTTGCGTATTTAGTTTGTTGTTGTTATAATTAAGCATAAGTAGTTAACATAAATAAGTGAGGTGGGTCAATGGACCAAATAAATCAAGAAAATGAGTTGCAGAAGGCAATTGATGACATCACTAAGAATGGGGGTTTGCCTGATGCGCAAGGTGATGTCGCCGCAGAATTAGAAGCTAAGATTCAAGATCAGATGGGTACTCCGCCAGTGCCACCAGTGCCACCAGCAGGTGATGGCCCAGCAGGCGCAATGCCGCCAGCTGAGGGTGCTGCTCCGGCACCAGCTCCTGAGATGCCAGCGGAAACACCGCAGATTATCGGTAGTGGTGGTGAGGTTGGTGCAGAGCCAGCTCCAGCGGAAGTGACAGCAGAGGCGCCAATTCCAGAGGCCCCAGCTGCGCCAGAGGCAAATATGAACATGAACATGGGTGGGGACGCAGATATTAAGACAGTAAAGGAGGCGATGTTGCGTGATTTATTCCCACTAATGGATAAGGTAGATATGGGTGCAGAGGAGAAGTTTGAGCTTTATAAGACAATGATTGATAGCTCTAACGATAAGTCTATGATTTCTGCTGCGTATGAAGCAGCTAAGGGTATCGCGGACGAGAAGCAGAAGGCGGAGGCGTTGCTGTTCTTAATCCGCAAGGCCGATGCTTAAATTCAGGTATAGTCACTAACAGAAACTACCCTAGATAGGGTAGTTTCTTTCACGGCAGTAACCTCAAGTAGTGGCTATACTTGAATTTAAGTCTCGTGCTCTAGCGAACTTTGATTCTGCACGCGTTAGTACATGCCGCCCATGCCGGCGCCGGCAGCAGCAGAAGCGTCTTCTTTCTCTGGGATGTCGACGATGAGGGCGCCCATGGTGATGGCAGTGGCAGCAATACTGATAGCATTTTGGACAGCTTCGCGGGTGACGCGAGCTGGATCAATAACGCCAGCCTTCTTCATATCAGTGATTCCCTTTTCTGGATCCATGACATTGATGCCTTGGCCTGGTTTAGCAGCTTCAACTTGAGCTAAGATAGCTTGAGAATTGAGCCCGGCATTTTCTAGAATGTGGATCATTGGGGCTTTTAAGGCATTTTTAACAATCTTAGTGCCGGCATCGTTATTAGTGAGCTTAGCGGAAAGATTAACGAGGGTGACACCGCCACCTGGGACGATACCCTCAGAGAGGGCGGCCTTAGTAGCAGCGACAGCATCATCAACGCGATATTTCTTCTCGTCAATTTCAGTTTCAGTGGCGCCGCCAACTTTAATAATAGCGACTTTACCGAGGAGGGCGGCAGCACGCTTTTCATACTGTTCCCTCTCATAGTCAGAGGTGGCAGTCTCAGCTTGAGATTGGATAAGAGCAATGCGTTCTTTAACTGCGGTAGCAGAGCCAGCACCCTTAATGATGGTGGTTTCATCTTTAGTGGCAATAACCTTGCCGGCGGAGCCAAGCATTTCGAGGCCAGCTTCTTCTAGTTTGAAGCCACGCTCCTCAGAGATAAGGGTAGCGTCGGTGAGGATGGCGATATCTTCCATGATTTCTTTGCGACGGTCGCCGAAAGCTGGGGCTTTCAGTACGAGGGTATTAAAGACGCCTTTAAGTTTATTGAGGACGAGGAGACTGAGGGCTTCACCTTCTACTTCTTCAGCGATAATAACAAGGTCTTTTTTGCCGGCCTGAGCACACTTTTCAAGGAGTGGAAGAATGTCGCTAGCGGCAGATATCTTCTTGTCGGTAACGAGGATGAGTGGCTTATCAAAGGTGGCCTCTTGGCGGTTAACATCAGTAACGAAGAAAGGAGAGCTATAGCCCTTGTCGTAGCTGAAACCTTCAACGATTTCCTGCTCCATTTCTAGGCCTTGGCCAGCTTCGACAGTGACGACTCCGTCTTTGCCAATTTTACTGATAACATTGGCGATAAGTTCGCCAATTGTTTGGTCGCCAGCGGAGATAGTGGCAACTTCGGCGACCTTTTTATCATCACCCTCAATCTTTTCAGCGAGTTTGTCAATTTCGGAAACGATTTTGGCGCCAGCTTTTTCAATTCCCTTTCTAATATCCATAGGGCTAATGCCGGCAGCAATCAGCTTATTGGCTTCATTTAAGATGTTATAAGTGAGAACGGTAACTGTGGTAGTGCCGTCGCCGGCGACTTTATTGAGCTTTTGGGCGGCGGACTTAATTAGCTTGGCGCCGATTTGCTCGCCGAGGTTTTCTTCGGTGGAACCAAGATCAACAGCCTCAGCGACGGTGACACCGTCATGGGTGATAGTAGGGGTGCCGTAGCTTTTTTCAATGACGACGTTCTGCCCTTTTGGGCCAAAGGTAACTTTGACAGCATCATAGAGCTGCTTAGCGCCGCTTAAGACCTTCTCTCTAGCTTCTGCTTCGTAAAAGATTTTTTTCATAATAATTTTATCCTTTCTATAAGACAATTAAATGATAGCTAAAATATCTTTTTCTTCGACGATGATGTAGTTTTTGCCGTCGAGCTTAACTTCGGTGGTGGAGTAATCTTTAAAGATGATTTTATCGCCTTTTTTGATAGTCTTAACCTCTGGGCCAACAGACTCGACGATGGCATAGGCGGGAGCTTCTTTAGCTTCACCGAGAAGAATGCCGGATTTGGTTTTATCTTGGGCTTGTTCTTTTTTTGCAACAACGCGGTTTGAAAGTGGTTTTATCATAGTCAATTTCTCCTTTATACCTAGTGTAGCACTGGGGATTAGCAGTGTCAAGGTAAGAGTGCTAATTTAAGATGAAAAATAAACTATTTGACAATCATGGAAAAACGTTCGCTTATGCTTGCATTATATGGGGCGGAGGTTTATAATGGTGGCACAATCAAATCTATAAGGGAGAGAGTATAAATGAAAAGATTAGCAACTTTGGGTGTGGCAGCAGTACTAGGTATGGCACTGTTTACGCCACTAATGACGACGTCAACTTATGCTATTGGTCCATCTGCTTGTGGTACAGCAGTGGCAAATGATGGTATGGTGGAAATTGAAGATTCAACGGTGACCTGTGCAGTAGTGATGACTTTTGCTAATGCAATAAACGTTGATGATTTAGTAATTACTTTTGTAGAAGATATTACGGCTGATGATTATACAGTGGCGGCTGATGGTACTACTGTAACTTTAACGATTAAAGAATCTGGAGTGGAAAAACTTCGTGCTTCATATGGTAGCTATCTGTCAGTTGCTGAGAATGATGGGCTTGGTGCAGAAGAAATTTCATGCTATGTATCTGCGGCGCCGATTAGAGAGCAGTATGCAGTCCTTGATGGTGATGCACAGACTTGGAATCCAGCTTCTGAGCAGGGTTTAACTATTCGGTTTGATGGGCCTTTTGCGGATTATGCAGGGCTTGAGATTATCAATATGACTAAATTTAATGCCTTGAGAGATGCAGGTGTGGATCTTGCCGAGCTTTCCCTAGAAGAGCAAGCAGAAATTTTCTATGAAGAATGGTATGATAACCTGCATGAGGGTGTGGATTATACGGTAGCTAGCGGTAGTACAATCGTGACGCTTTCAAGAGATTTCTTGGCAACTTTGCCAGCTGGTGAGTATGACGTGGTAGTATACTATGCTGATGGCGAAGGTGTTGCAACTTTCACTATCTCTGGTGAAGAGGAAGCTACTGAGACTAGTGCTAGTGCTGGTGTTCCAGATACTGGCGTAATGACCAAAGAGGAAGCTTCTGCTCACGCTGCAATTAGCGGTCTCTTTGCTGCAGTTGTAACCACATTGGCTGGTGCAGCAGCAATGGTTCGTCGTAAGATAGCTCGTAAATAGTTTATTTACGATAGATAGGAAAACAGCCCTTCTTTAGGGGCTGTTTTCTTGTGATATAATAGAGATAATGAGTGTGAATGTGGAGAAGATTAAGGATAAGATCCCTGGGTATAATAAGTTGGTGCTGCCCTATCATCTGGCACAAGCAGAAGCGGCGGCGGTGAAGTATAAGTTCCCGGCGCATAAGCTAAAAGTGATTGGTGTAACAGGTACGAACGGTAAGACGACTACTTGTTTTATGATTTGGAAGATGTTGAACGAGGCTGGCTATAAGACGGGACTGATGACAACGGTAGCTTGGGGGGTGGACAGATTGAAGAACCAGGTGGAACATATGACAACGGTAGATTCTGAGACGCTAAATAAGCGGATTGCACGGATTGCCAGGAGCGGGGCGGAATATCTAGTTTTAGAGGTGACATCACATGCAATGGCACAGTATCGGACGCTGGGGGTGCCGTTTGAGATTGCGGTGCTGACCAATGTGACGCATGAGCATCTTGATTATCATAAGACTTTTGAAAAATACCGTGATGCCAAGAGGAAGCTTTTTAAGAAAGCGAAGTTTGGGGTGGTGAATGCTGACGATAAGAGCGGAATATGGTTTATGCAGGATGTGAAAAATTATATCACATATGGTATAAATCATGGGCAATTGCGGGCTAAGGATGTAAAATTAAATGCTAATGGCGTAAAATATTCATGTGGTGATATAAAATTAAACCAGAGGGCTTGTGGGATTTCTGCTTCGAAAATGAAGATTGAAACTGCGATTCCAGGGCAGTTTAACGTGTATAATTCCCTGGCGGCGGTGGCAGTAGGATTGAAATTAGGTTTGCCGGAAGATAAAATTGTAAGTGGAATTGCTGCGCTGTCTTCAGTAGAAGGGCGGATGAATAAGATAGAGCTGGGGCAAGATTTCACTGTGATAGTGGATTATGCACATACGCCAGACGCTTTTATGAAGGTCTTTTCTTCGGTTTGTGCGCCAAAGCCGAAGTCTGGTCGTCGAGCAAAGAGAGTGATCACGGTGACAGGTGGTGCCGGCCGCCGCGATGAGTCTACGCGGGCAGAAAGAGGTAAAATTGCAGCAAAATACAGTGATTTTCTGATTATTACCGAAGATGACTCTAGGGATGAAGAGCCGGCAGAGATTGCGGCGGAGTTCGTAGAGGGGGCGGTGGATGGTGGTATGGTGGAGGGTAAAGATGTGACGGTGGAGATAGATCGGCGGAAGGCGATTAATGCTGCGGTGAAATTGGCGAAGCCAGGAGATATTGTATTGATTCTTGGGAAAGGTCACGAAAAGACGATTCTTAGGGCAGATGGGCCGCATAAGTTTGAGGACCTGAAAGTTACTGAGAAGGCTGTGAAAGAGCGGCTGGGCGGGTAAGCTGTGGCAGGTGCTTTCGGTGTTGTTGAGAGCCGCTTAATAAAGGTGATCCATTGAAATTTATTCTAACTTCATCTTATAGATTCGTACAACTGGACGAATGCCATACATATCGTTAGTATTTACAAAACCATTTACCCAACCGCTACCATATCCCCAACATAAGTGGTTGTCACGAATATACGTCCAAGCTCTGTTTGTTTTTGTTGCGGCTGCGGTAGCGGTCCAATATCCAGCATTACCATGATATCTATCAGTGCCTCCAGCGCTTCCGTCGGTTGGGTTTGGGTCGTTATGGCATCCCATTCCCTCAGAGCATTTAGATAGCCAGTCATTTAGCCACCAGAATGTAGATTTATTGTTTGGGTAGATATTTTGTGGAGCTTGAATAGCAAAATCCACATTAAAACCTAGTATTCCCGCGATTTCTTCTGCGGTAATTAACCGTGCTTTGTAACCATTATAATTAATAGTGTATGTTATGTTTTGAGATCCATTATTGAAAGTGAAGGTATAGTTGTCGGGCTGTACGACCCCCGTCCAATTGTCTGTATCACTTTTTAAACTAGGAAGTGCATAATCGCTACCAGAGGTCTCTGGTCCATAGGTATTAACGGAGCTAGCCCATTTTTTATAAGTGGAAGTGTTATGGTCGAGCATTGCGTCAATAGTATATTCGTTGTCTTTTATTACAAAGAACTTCATACAACCGCTTTTTAGTCCTACGGAACTAGTGGGATTTGTGCATGATTCTCCAGTAGTCACATTGTATGCGACTTCTTCCCCAATGTTATAATTTTTCATGTCTATCCCTTCTCCAAACGCTGTATAAGTAACTGTAGTAGTATAAGTAGCTGCTGGCATGTTAGTATTAGAGTTAATGCCATAGTAGATAGGTATATTAGTACCATTTGGGTAGTTGGATGTATCTGCACCAGATGGGGTAATATCAGTAGCTCCAGCAGTAATGAGTTCAGATTCTTCCATAACACTTGAGTTTATTACTTCTGGTACAGCATAGAAGGCAGTACCATTAAGACTATAACCCCAGGAGTTAGTAGATAGAGTAGTAGTGGTGGTAGGAGTGAACTTAGCATTACTGTTGTTCTGTAATATAGTACTGTTAGTTGGTTTTAGTTCATTATCTTCTGCAGAAAGATAGAGCTTATAACCTAATGGAGCATTGGTAGTGACGTTAACATTAGAAGCAGAAGATATAGCGGTAGAACCAGAAGGAGTAGGGTTAATGTCTATAGTAGTGGTACTTGGACTAGTGACAGTGATGAAGTAACCAGTGGCTCTATTCTCTACGGAAAGGGTGGAAGCAGAGCTATCATCAGCTGGTGTGAGAGCCCCAGAAATGAGTGCTGACGAGAAGAAAGCAAAGAAGAAAATAAAAATTCCCACCAAGAAATGGGAGTAGTGACTTTTATTGAGTGTTAGATTTGACTGTTTATGCATTGACCTCCTTTTTTAGAGGCGCCAGCAAGCTTTAGTTCTGTGGCTGAGCTGGGGCCATGAGCTGCATAACCACAGAACTAGCACCTTTTTATTATTCAGAGCCAGAACTGGGACTCGTGACCCCAACTCAACCCTGAATAATAAAGGCTTTCTAATTAAAATAATTTCATACTAAAAGCAGGTGCTTTTTAATTATTCTGTGGTTATGCACTTTTTATTATACATGACCGTTTTTAAAAATGCAAAAATATTATAGGCAACTTGCTTGTGCTTGTCACCATTGACAGGTGCGTTACAATGGAGGAGTGTTGGCACTTTTACGGCGAACTGATTTAGACTTCCATAGGTGGGTCGAGTTTCTCTCAACCAGAGGCTTGCTAAATGGGGGCCTAAGTTAAGCGATGATTTCTAGGGTTCATCAGAAGTTTACTAGGTCCCCTTTTGATTCTGGTCGGTAGATTAATTGCAAAATCTGACGAAAGGTACGTAGCGTATGAGACTAGCTGAAGTAAAGATACTTTGGTTTACTCTTACTGTTACCGTAGGTGAACCGAAGTCCGTAAAAAGTAGCCACGCCTTGCGGCGCGGCTACTAGTCAAACACATCCCCTATCCTAGATAAGGGGGATTATGGTGTTATTATATCAATTTTAGATTGTAGTGTAAAGTGTGGTATAATACCTCTATGAAATTGTTGCTGCATACCTGTTGTGCGCCGTGTAGTGTGTATCCGATTAAGGCTTTGCGAGGTGAGGGTGTAGAGCCGACGCTTTTTTGGTATAATCCGAACATTCATCCCTATGCGGAATATGTTGCGCGGAGAGATTGCCTGAAGAACTATGCTACGGAGATAGGGGTGGAGCTGGTGGTAGAAGATGAGTATGGTCTGGATGAATTTGTCTGTAAGGTAAATAGGGCTGCTGGGAATTTACTGACGCGCTGTGAAGATTATTGTTACCCTTTAAGACTGAGGCGAGTGTTTGAGTATGCGGTGGCGAATAACTATGATGCCGTGACTACTACGCTGTTATATAGTATCTATCAGAAACATGAGATTATTGCAAAAATGATGGAGGAATTGGCGGCGGAGTATGGTGTGAAGTTCTTGTATCGAGATTTTAGAGAGGGGTGGAAGGAAGGTCAGGAAGAGGCGCGGCGAGTAGGGCTCTATATGCAGAAATATTGTGGATGTGTATACTCTGAGGAAGAAGGGATGATTGGGCGGAAAATGGCGCGGAAGTTTAAAAAGGCGGGAGTGTCGCCGACTAATGAAAACGTGCGGAAGTATTTAATGGGAGAGATGGAGGGTATCCGACAGGATTAAACTTTTGCTACGCATGCGACAGGATACGTTCTTCGCTACGTACGTCCGACAGGATTAAACTTTTGCTACGCGTGCGACAGGATTCTAGATTTGCTACGCAAATCTAGACCGAAGGGCGTCGGTTCGGAAAAATGAGAGCAAGCTCTCTTTTTCACTCACCTTCTACTTCGGCCGAACCTGCGGCTCGGTCCTGCCGGCGCGGAGCAAATAAAAAATGAGACCCTTTGGGTCTTATTTTTTATTTGGTACGCCCGACAGGATTCGAACCTACGACCTTTTGCTCCGCAAGCAAACGCTCTATCCAGCTGAGCTACGGGCGCAAACGAAGATATTTGCGGCGTCCGAAATGATAACTTACGGGCGCATAGCTTATAGCTATAAATATAGTATATCATATTTTCTAAAAATATGCTATACTTAACCTATGAATAGGAGCAAAAACACCACCAATAAAATAAAAACTGCTCATACCGGCAAGGCTGGAAAAATAAAAGCAAAAGTATTGTCAGCTTATTATGGCAACCCAATAAAGGATATGAAGTTGATATGCATTACGGGGACGAAGGGGCTGTCTGATGTAGCACAATTGGTATATGAAACTTTGAAGGTTGCGGGGGAAAATGTGGAAGTATTTGCTTCGGATGAGCCAATTAAAGTGACGGCTCTACATAAGTTTTTCTCTGATGCGTGGAAGGCGGGTGCGAATTACGTGGTGGTGACGGCTCCGGTGGAGTCTCTTGCGCAGAATGCTTTCTATGGTTTACCTGTGCATATTGCAGCAGTGTCTAACTTTGACGGGACGAGCGAAGATAAAGAAGCTATCTCTTCCCTTTTTGAAATGAATCCAGAGATTGTGATTTTGAATCACGACGATGTGAACTATCATGACTTTGCAAGCTTTGCTGGCCAGAAGGCGACGCTGACTTATGGCCAGGATCGTTTCTCGGCAGTGCAAATTGAGGCGTCTAAGCTTTATAAGCGTGGCGCTGAGGCAGAGTTGAACTTATCTGGTACGCGCTTTACGGTGGCATCTTTCCTAACTGGTGAGCAGGCGATTTCTGGGATGGCAGCGGCTGCAGCGATTGCTTCTTCCCTATCGGTGTCTCCAGATGCGATTGTTGATGGGTTTGCTAACTACGAGCCAGTCGAAGAAGCCTAGGTATCTGGTAATAGGGGTGGAATTATGATAGAATATAAGGGGTGGAAGCGTGGCCGAGTGGTTGAAGGCGCACGACTCGAAATCGTGTATGGGTAACACCATCGGGGGTTCGAATCCCTTCGCTTCCGCCATAACTTGGAAAATAAAGAGCTTGCTCTTTATTTTTTAAGTTTAAGGAAGCGGAATGGGATCCACATCCCTTCGCTTCCGCCAATCAGAATAAATAGTCGAAATGAGGCTGTTTTTTCTTTGTTCTGAGTTTAGGTAAGCCGTATTCAGTTGCTTTTCAGGAAGTTTTATTCTATAATTAGTGATGTAGCTTTTTGTGGGCGTTATGCTTGTACTTTTTAAATTAGGAGGTGTTTTATGGATACTAATGTTTATCATTCACCGTTCGATGGGCGTTATACTAGCACGGAGATGAATCAACTCTTTTCAGACGATACTAAGTTTTCGGCTTGGCGAAAACTCTGGGTGGCATTGGCGAAGGCAGAACAGGACCTTGGTCTTGAGATTAGCAATGAACAAATCGAGGAGATGGAAAAATTTATCTACGACATCAATTATGATATTGCAAATGCGCGTGAAAAAGAAGTGCGCCACGATGTAATGGCCCATGTCTATGCATTTGGC
Organism: Candidatus Nanosyncoccus sp.; assembly: GCA_045536725.1. Lineage (GTDB taxonomy): Bacteria > Patescibacteriota > Saccharimonadia > Saccharimonadales > Saccharimonadaceae > Nanosyncoccus. The sequence goes on along the minus strand of JAZSOC010000034.1, from coordinate 82,879 downwards.
CAGCAGGCAAAATCAGCGGCAGGTATTATCCATCTCGGAGCGACCTCGTGCTACGTAACAGACAACACGGATATCATTTTAATACGCGATGCGTTTGAGCTTGTACGCGGAAAACTGCTTGGAGTAATTAAGCTGTTGGCAGATTTTGCAGATGCGACAAAAGACATTCCAACACTCGGCTATACGCACTATCAGCCAGCAACGCCGACTACGGTCGGGAAGCGTGCTACCTTATGGCTTCAGAATTTCGTGGAGAATTTAGAGGAGCTGGATTTTGTAGTGCAAAAGATAAAGATGTTGGGGTGCCGGGGAGCGACTGGATCATCGGAAACTTTCATGAAGCTGTTTGATGGCGATGAAGGGAAGTGTAAACAGTTGGACAGCCTAATTGCAAAACAGTTTAACTTCACAAGTGAAGAGTCTGTTTGGGATCATAGTGCAGGCGAGCTTGACGGTCATTGGCGTGAAGCAACTCTTGCAGACGTCTATCCCGTCTCTGGTCAAACTTACCCTCGGAATTTTGACTATCGTGTTCTGAATGCCCTTGCGGCAATTGGAGCTTCAGCTTACAAGATGGCACAAGACATTCGTCTTTTGCAGCATGATAAGGAGCTTGAAGAGCCGTTCGCAAAGAAGCAAATCGGTTCATCGGCGATGGCTTACAAGCGTAATCCGATGCGAAGCGAGAGAATCTGTTCTCTTGCAAGATACCTTGGCGGATTACCAATCATGGCTTGGGAGACAGCGGCGACTCAGATGCTGGAAAGAACTCTGGATGATTCAGCAGGAAGGCGCATTTACATCCCAGATGCTTTTCGTGCTACGGATGCTATCCTGATTCTTTGTATGAACGTGGTCGACGGTTTAGTACTAAATCGTGGAGTCATCAACACTAGACTTGATGCCGAACTCCCGTTTATGGCTACGGAGGCGATGATTATGAAAGCCGTAGAAAAGGGTGCTGATAGACAGATTGTACACGGCAAGATTCGTGATGTCTCGATGGAAGTCGGACGACTCGTAAAAGAAAAGGGGCTGACGAGCTATGAAATAAAGGAAACAATGGTAAGGAAAGTGGGGCTTTGTGATGAAATTCCACTTTTACGCGATGAAATAATAGAGCTTCTTGATGCGTCGAGACTAATCGGTCGTTGTCCTGGACAGGTGACAGATTACCTCCTGGGTATAGTCAATCCGTTACTCAAAGAGAATAGTGGAGAAATTTTGGTTGATTCGGATGTCAAAGTCTAACCATAAGCGCTGGCTTTTGTCAGCGCTTTTTATTGGGACTAATTAACCATTGGGCTAATTCGAGCTTCATCCAGATACTTCCGTCAGGAGGTCGGTATTTTGGCGTTAAAAACCGCCCGGATTACATGCGGGCGGAATTTGATAAAAATACTGAGGCTTATAGATATTCGGGGCGAATAATGAGACTCTCTATTTGGTTATATTGAATAGCGGGTACTGCCGGTTTCATTATTTCCCCACTCGCAGTGATCCCCATAAATTGTAAAGTATTTTTATAGATTTTAGTCAAATCTACGTCGCTTTTGGAGAAATGGTCACTGTAGCCCCCTTGCCTGATATACTCGTCTTCGGCTAATGGCGATATTACGTATTTCCAGCCGGTATTTCTTTTTGGGTTGTATGATAGATTAATTACTTTAGAAAAAAGAATAATATGGATACCAAATTCGCAGTCATATCTCAATGCTAATGCTACGTCGTCATGTGGATATGAATTTGAATCGTATTCTAGATAATCCATCACGATTTCTCTAATGCTTGCATTGTAATCATCAAATTCAGGATTTGGCGCCTGTGGAATGGCCTTTGGGCCACTGAGATCTATTCCGCAAAAATCAAATCCTTGGTTTTTAGTATTGATCGCTGGATACACATTAATCACCTCCTAACAAAAACTTAATGTACGAATTGTTCTTTTTGTATTTTATCATAAATTACAGGTTTGTCTACAATAAAAGAGGATTTACAGGTTGGAACGAAATATATGGGAGGAAACTTCTTGATATTTTAGATGATTTGGATAGCAGGTATATCAAATTTGCTCTATCAAACGGAACTTACCATAAAGGAGTAAAAAATGATTTACTTTTAGAATGGATAGATAAAGGCGGGTATAATTTACACAGTATAGACAAAAATTACGCAAATTCAAGTTATCATGCAAAACACAGAGATAAAAATGAAACTAGAGAAGTTTTAATAACAAACTATTAAGATAAACTACCTTTTTATGGTATTAAAAATGGATAGTTTATTCTTCTATTTTTGTTGATGAATAATAATATGGGATACTATGCCACTAGAAGGATAACTTTTGTTCTTTTTGACCTTCGGCGGTATCACGATAATACGTCAGATGAAGTTCAGAAAGTTCTAATGCAAGTGACCAAATAGTGTCTTCGCTATAGATATAGTGAGAGTTTCTGAGGATGCGGCCGGTATCTGTAAAATCGTAGTTTGGTAGTTCTTGGCGAATTAGATAGTCGGCTTCTTCATAACGAAGATAAGTGTTTGCCTGTGGATTGCTTTCGAGGATGGGGTCAACTTTTTTGTATTCTGGCGACAAACAGTGATTAGTATGGATGATATATCCAGCGTCGGCAAAAATTTTGGGGCGCAAAATTCGGTAATCTTTTGCGGCGTGTTCAATAACGGCAATGTCACCAGATTTATCTGCAATTAAGAAGTTTTTTGGTACAGCAACAGGAATTTTGCGGAAGATAGCTAATGCCTCTTTGGTGGTTTTGCAGTGTTCGGCAATATAACGAATGATATGATAAGATGAAAAACCATAATTCCAATATTTTTCACGTAGTTTTGAAGCGGTGAGACCAATGTAAAGCCCGTGTTCATTGATGGCATCTTCCATGTAAAGTTTCCAGGTACGACGACCGTAATGACGAGGGTAAGTTCCTTCATCAGAAAAAGCGAAATAACGATAAGAATTGCCAATTTTTAAATCATAATTTTGAAAATAATTACGTGCCGAAGGGTCCCAATCATAATTGCGACCGACAAAAGTTTTGCCATTTTCCTTAATAGCAAAAATTGTGCAGGCGTCAGTCTTTGAGTCGTGAGCATTTTTGACGTGGCGTTTTTGGTTATCAATGGTAGATGCAATTTCGTCGTAGAGAATCTCATCCTCGGGCATATTTAGAAAATGAGCAACGGCTTTGGATTCTTCCAAAAGTTCTGGCCAATACTTTTTGTAGATTTTGAGTTGTTTATTTAGGGTTCGCTTGTTCACGCGAGTATCAAAATCGTGGTTTCTTTCCGCAAGTTTTTTGGCGAGATATTCGCCAAACTCAGCATAGCTTCCAGTAAATTTATTCATAATCTTATTTTAGCATTAAGGTTCGAACTCCGTCCAGACGCTTCCGCCATTTTGATAAAGATAAAACGCCAAGGAAAAAGATACAAGTTTTTTAATATAGTTTTATCCCTGCTAAGAAGAATGTGGAAAAAGAGCAGCCATATTGACCGCTCTTTTTAATGTAACTCAGCTCAATATCCCGGTTGGAAGAAGTTAACGATTTCCGGTATTTCTTCTTCTAACTCTTGTGCGGAAAGAGGTTTATCGGTTGTAGAATCAAGAACTTTGGTCATATTTTCAACCGACAAGCGTTGCTCAGCATCAAGATTTGTTGCTAAATTTATGATATCATCAGATATGCGGTATACTCGAAGCTTGCTTTTGTTAATCTTTCCAATCATGGCGTGCCTTCTCCAGAAGAACCACGATTCAGCCCCAGGCTCATAGTGAAAATTGAGAATTGGGAACTCCATATACCATGCGTCGGTAGCCCTTTTCATAAGCTCGTCTTGGACAAAAAATATGGAGTGCTTATCTTGATGGGCGATGATATAGTTGTTTCCCTCTTCGTACATTATTTGAATGCACGCGTTCTTGTCTCTTGGAAATGTGTACGGAAGCCAGTTCCCACCGTGTACGTCGCCATAACTAGTGCTAGCGGGCTGTCTTGGGGTAATTTCGCCACTTTTTGTATATTGATATCCGCAGAAATCAAGTATCATTCGTGTAAATAAAAAGAACTGATCGTCAACTTTCTGTGTTACTGCCATAGGTATTCACCTCCTTTGAATATGACAGGGTACGGTCTATTTTTATAATAGCATATTTCTTACGTTTTGTAAATATAAACATCCTGTAATTTGGTTCAAAATTCGTCCAGACATTTCCGCCAAACGACTGGGTTTTTTCTTTAAAAAGAAAAAGTCCAAACGAAAAAGAAACTAGTATGAAAAACAAGTCACGCACATGTCGCGATTTGCTTTTTGTTTATTAAGTATGTATTAGTTTAGAAAAATGATATATTTAATGATATATTTGGAGGCGAATCCCTTCGCTTCCGCCAGGATAAGGTTTATTTTAGGTAGTTTTCTAGGTATTCAATCCATTCTGGGGTGTTTTCTTCTTCAAAGAAATGATAGAGAAAGTCAACCACAAAATCGTGTCTTTTTATAGCCTCTTTTCGACCAGACTCTGTTAGCATTAAATCTTTTAGCCTTAAGATTTTTTCAAAGATATGGTTGACGGATGTACCATCACTTTTAGTTTTGTACTCAGTCGCTGACATGTCTAAATTTGGATAAGTATTTCGATCAAAGAAGGCGCCATGATGAGCTATCTGGTATTGGAAACTACGGAGTATGCCAGTGGCTCCCATGCCGTCGCACATATCGGCATCTGACACAATTTTACCTTCAATTGTGGCAGGATATATACCTTGCAGTCTTTTACTATAGCCGATGGCTTTAATAGCTTGGGTAACTTGTTCCTTTGTCGCTTCATCAAAACCGCAATCATCTAGAATTTTTCTGGCGTTAGTGAGATTTTCAGCAAATTCCGTGCCGAACAATTTATAATCATCCATATCATGCAGTAGGGCTATTAAAGATACAATTTCGGAATTAGCTGATTCTTCCTTAGCGAATTTTAAAGATAATTTTATGACCCTGTTAGTGTGATCTATTCCGTGGCCAGAGCCATCGCTTTCTAGAATCTTACTACTCAGTTCCCGCGCTTTTTTTAATCTGTCCATAAGTTCATTGTAGCACGAAAAGCTCTCGTACTAAGGTATACGTGTTCCATGAGGGCTTCGTTTCTGAGATGGCGTTCGGGGTTTTGTAAGGCTATAGTTCGAACTTTGTTCAGGTGCTTTTGCTAAGTTACTGGCCTTTCACTTGAAAAATAAAAGTAAATATAGGTATGGGTGAAGGTGATAACTATGAAGCGGCTTTTCGTGCGAACGTGAGGGAAAATATTGCTCCTGCTATGCCTACTTCATCTACGAAGAAAGGTTGGAAGGTGTTAATTTGAGCTATTACCTGATGAAGGCTCGGCGATTTCTTACGGTGCAGATGATCAGCCTGTGTCTATTAATATGGAGTGCGCTGACTATACCTATACTTATAGCTTGCGTGCAGTGAGGACATTGTCTTCTGACTACTCATATAGGAATTACTCAGTAAATGATATAATGGAGGAAAGGAGTGAATATGGCGAGTATTTTTACGAAGATTATTAAGGGTGAGATCCCTTGCTATAAAATTTATGAGGACGAGAAGACTTTTGCGTTCTTAGATATTCATCCGGAGACGGCTGGGCATACGCTGGTGATTCCAAAGCTAGAATGCGATAAAATTTATGAATTGCCAGAGGAAGATTATGTAGCGCTACTACAGACGGCGAAGAAGTTGTCGGTGAATATGGAGAAGGTGCTGGGGACGAGGACGCTCTGGAAAGTGATTGGGACGGATGTGCCACATGCGCATATTCATCTGATGCCGTATGATGAGACCTGGACGCATGGGCGCGAGGTGAAGTTAACTCCTGAAGAGATGGAAGAGATTAGAGAGAAGCTGGCGCTGGTATAGGGGTGGCGAGTCTAGGGAAAATATGGTAAAATTGTAGTAATTAGTGGGTTAATTTGGAGTTTTTAATGAAATTTGCGAGTGCGTATGAGCCGGGGGAGTTTGAAATAGATATTTATGCAGCCTGGGAGGCGGCGGGGGTTTTCGATAAGCCTGCATCTTCTTTGGAGAAGAAGTATAGCATTGTGATGCCACCGCCAAATGCGAATGGCAACTTGCATATTGGGCATGGGCTGACGATTGCAGTAGAGGACTCTTTGACGCGCTATTACCGTTTGCGTGGGCGAGATACTTGGTATGTGCCAGGGGCGGATCATGCTGGGTTTGAGACCTGGGTGGTATATGAGAGGGCGCTGGAGGCTCAGGGGAAGACGCGCTTTGATTATCCACGGGAAGAATTATATGCACGGGTGTGGGACTTTGTACAGGAGCAGCGTGGCAATATGGAGCTCCAAGTGCGGGCATTGGGTGCGTCCTGTGCTTGGCCAGATCTGACTTTTACACTAGATGAGAATGTCGTGCGCCGGGTGTATGCTACCTTTGAAAAGATGTGGAAGGATGGGATGGTTTATAGGGGTGAAAAGCTGGTAAACTATTGTACGAAGCATCAGACGGCCTTTGCGGATATTGAGGTGGAACATGTGGATGAAAAGGGCCACCTTTGGGATATTGCCTATACTTATGACGGGGGTGAAATAATTGTATCCACAACGCGGCCAGAGACATTATTTGGTGATACAGCAGTGGCGGTGAATCCAGAAGATTCGCGCTACAAGGATTTAATTGGTAGGACGGTGCATCTCCCCTTGACAGACCGTGAGATTCCTGTTGTAGCTGATGAACATGCAGATATGGAGTATGGGACAGGGGCGGTGAAGATTACGCCAGCGCATGATTATGATGACTTTGAGGTGGGCGAGCGGCATGATTTACCGAGAGTGACAGTGATTGGCTTTGATGGAAAAATGTTGCCAGTATGTGGGCCGGAATATGCTGGACTTTCTACCGCTGAGTGTAGAAAGAAAGTCTTGCATGATTTGAAAGAACAAGATTTACTTAGGGGTGAAAAAGAGATTGTTCACTCAGTAGCGCATTGTTATAAATGTGGGACGGTGATTGAGCCACTCCTCATGGAGCAGTGGTTTATCGATACGGAAAAGCTGGCGAAGATAGCAATAGAACATCTCGAGGCTGGTGAAATTAAGTTCTTCCCTGCTTCTAAGGAAAAGATTTTGATTAATTACCTTTCTGGATTGAAGGATTGGAATATTTCACGGCAGATACCGTGGGGCATACCGATTCCAATGTTTTACTGCGAAGAGACTGGCGAGTGGATATTCGATACGCGGGTGGAGCTGTCTGAGATTGAAGTAGGCGGACGGAAATACGTACGGGATGAAGATACGTTTGATACGTGGTTTTCGTCTTCACATTGGCCAATCGTGTGCACAGATTGGGAAGAAGGCGTTGGTTCCCCGTTTTATCCTTTGAATGTGATGGAGACAGGGGCGGATATCTTATTTGCGTGGGTGGCACGGATGATTATGATGGGGCTATATGTCACTGGTGAGGTGCCTTTCCGTGAGGTATACTTGCACGGCTTGGTGCTAGATGCGCATGGCAAGAAGATGAGCAAGTCCAAGGGGAACGTGATTAATCCAATGGAGATGGTGTCTAAGTACGGTTCAGATGCACTGAGGCTTGGGATTTTACGTGGCCGTTCTGCGGGAATGAACCAAGCGTTTTCGGAGAACTCGGTGGTATCTGGCCGGAACTTGTGCAATAAGCTGTGGAATATTTCGCGCTTTGTGCAGTCGTTGGTGGATGAAGAAGTTTCTGAGAGAGGCTATTCTGAAGCGGAAGTGGATACGGTACTAACTAACCCAGAGGGTGATTTAGAAAGTACAGCTTCTGACAAGATGAATCCTGGTCAGATTGAGTATACAACCTTGAATATGGGTGAGGACTGGATTTGTCGGGAGCTAGACCGTTGCCGGAAGATGGTGGAACAAGATATGGCTGAGTATCGTTTCTCTGAGGCGGTGGAAGTGCTATATTCAACGATTTGGGATAAGTATGCGGATTGGTTCTTAGAGAGTCAGAAGATCTATAAGAATATTCCACTACTGAGGGCGACATTAGAGACAATCCTTGCAATGCTCCATCCGTTTGCACCGTTCGTGACGGAGGCGATTTGGCAGAATTTATCTTGGACGGAGGGGATGCTAGCAAGCGGAGAATGGCCTTCTGAGATGTCATACGACCCGATTTCGGCGGAGAATTTTGATAGATTGCAGCTTGTCGTGTCTGAAGTGAGAACCACCTCACAGGCGCTCTCAAAGCTTACTAAGGGTAAATTAGAATTACTGTATGGCGATGATTCCCTAGTGAACGATAATACTTTGCTAGTGCAGTATTTGGGACGACTTTCAGCGGTAAATCCGTGTGAAGGACAGCCAAGAGGTTTGCGCTTAGCGTTAGCTAATCATGATTTATACTTAGATGTGGATGCTAAGGTGGTAGCGAAGTATCGTAAAGGATTAGAGGAGCGGATTCTCTCCGTAGGGCGGGAGCTAGATGGCTTAAATGCCCGAATGATGAATCCTAGCTATGTGGAGCGGGCGCCAGCGGGGTTAGTGAAAGAGACGCGTGATGCTATCGCTGAAAAAGAGAAGCTGATTGCGGACCTCAAGAAGCAATTAGAGGTGATTTAAGACAAGAAAAACTCCGGTAATTCCCTACCGGAGTTTTTGAGGTTTGGTCTATTTTTCTAGTTATCATAGAAAGATGATGCTTCTCTGTCGGCGTGAAGAGCCTGATTTCTAAGTTCTGCTCTCTGTGTATCCAGCTTTTTGGCAATACCAGGTGTCGAGGTGCTAATGATTTGCATCGCAAGGATGGCGGCGTTCTTGGCGCCGTTGATTGCTACCGTAGCAACAGGGATGCCAGGCGGCATTTGAGCGATGGAATAGAGAGCATCCTGCCCATTGAGAGCTGAGCCAGAGAGTGGTACACCAATCACTGGTATAGTGGTGTGGCTGGCGATTACCCCTGGGAGAGCGGCTGCCATGCCGGCAGCAGCAATAATAACGCCGCATTTTTCAGCATGGGTTGTGGCGGTGACCAGCGTTCCATCTCTTGAAGTCTTTTGCACCAGATCGGAAAGCGAAGAGCACTCCTTAGCCACAGTGTCGCGAAGAACATCGGGTGCGCGATGTGCAGAGATGCAATGAACGTCGTAGTTGACCCCGGCTTCTTTAAGGGTATCAATGCAGGGTTTCATCTTCTCTGCGTCACTCATAGAACCAATAAATACTACTACTTTTGCCATAACAATTCCCTCCTTTAAAAAAAGTGCGTGGATTAGTAGTCTTTACTAGTTTACACGAGTCTAATGGCTTTCGCAAGCATAATCAAAACATAATTTACACAGCAAAATTACGTGCTTTCCCTGTTGGGGCACGTGAAAAAATTTGATTTTTTGCAATAAAATACTATTTTAATTGCGTTATCTTAATTTTTCTGATATGGCGGCCTACCTTACGCTTGATTCTTAGAGATAATCCCCTGTGCGGCCGTCGACTAACGTTCCTCCTCAACTACTTGGAGTTGCCCACCTGTGTAGCTGATTAATTCTATTGTAGCATAAGCGGGTTGCTAAGACAAGTGGATGCTAATATATAGATGTAAGCATTTTACGGATGTGGAATAAGTCGTGTATAATTAGGGTATGGCGTATATTCGGAAATTTAAGACGGCTTCGGGGGCGACAGGCATACAGGTGTGCTATAAGGAGCGGGGAAGAGTGGTGAAGACAGTACACGTGGGCTCGGCGACAACAGAAAAGGGAATCACGAAGCTTTTAAAGAAAGCGCAGGGAATCATCGATGAGGGAAAGCAAAGTTTATTTGATTTATCCAAATATGAGAAAAAATAGCCCCGACTGGGACTATTTTTCTAGGGCAGGGAACTGCTATTTTTTGATTTTGCGTTTCATCCGATTGATTTTGCGGAAGAATTGGTAAAGTTTGTACTTTGGCTGGTTTAAGATGATATCGTAGGTGCCGGCGAAATCGACTTGGTGGCCGCCGAAAGATTTTTTATACTGAGTGAAGCCGTACCAAGGGTGATTTTTATCTTCGCTAGTGGTGATACCCCAAAAATCGTAGATTTTCTGGCCGTCTTTTTTGGCGTCGAGAATCATTTGGATAAGGATGATGGTGCCGGCGGCGAGCTTGCGATGTTCGAAGTCAGTGGCGGCGTGGGCGTAATAGCGAGTATCTTTGTAGTCATAAATTAGGGCGGCGGCGATAGGTTCAGTCTTATCATCCTCGGTGAGATCAGCGATGTAGAGGGTGGCGAAGCCAGATTTGAGCTGATTTTTTAGGTGATTTTCGTCCTGAGGGGTGAAATTATCAACTTCGCCGAGATTTTTGAGAAATTTAATCAAAATGGTGATATCTTCAGGGTTCTGGCTTTTTTTAAGGGTAATGCCTTTTTTCTGGTGATTTTTCCAGTAGCGGACCTTGCGAGATTCAATGTTTTTTAAGATTTCTTCTTCATTTTGCGTGAGATCGAGGTGCCAAGTGTGGGCTGGATCTAAGTCGTGTGATTTTTTAATGAGGTTTCCGATTTTTTGGCTGTATTTGGCCATTTCTGGGCCATTTAAGGCTATTCTTGGCTCGATTCTGATAAAGGTTACGTTTTTTGATATACCGAGCGTTTTAAGCGCTCTCAGAGCCTTTAAAAAGCTACGTTTATCGCGAAATTCGGGGCCGTAAGGGCAAAAAAGGTAATTTCCAAAGGGTGTTTTATGCTCGACAGCTAGAAAGTGGTAGCCATCGCCTTCTTCGAAGAAAGTTTTATGACCTTCAAGCTCTTCGTATTTTTGCCACTCCCGAGATTGCAACAAATGTTCCATTTTTATATTATAGCATACTTTGCGTTTGCAGAGGTGGAACAGGGGAGAGTTTTCCACACTTTGGCTGGGAGATTTCCACAGGTTTTCCACAGCATCTATAGATCAGTAGGTGGTGAGGACCCAGGGGTGGGCGGCAGAGCCGTCACCGGTGGTATCGACGAGGATGTCGGGCTTGGTGGTGAGGATGGGGCGGATAGCTTTAGGTAATGCATATTGAGTACCGCCTACTCCATGAGAGGATAGTGTTGTGTAGGTAGTTGTTCCTGATGTCGTGATGTAACGAGCTTCACAATACCAAAGAGTAGAAGTATTAGTAAAGCTAGAGGAGCCTAGCCAATATTCGACTACATTATTGGGATTGCCTGCAATTAATGTTGCCTCTCCGCGGACGCCTAAGGCATTCTTCACTAGATTCATATCGGTTTCATAATAAGTACTTCCTTCTCCGTGTCTCCAGGATGAACTATCTCCTCCATTATACATAACTTCACCCTCCTTATGGCCAAAATACCTTGAGCTGCTTGTAAAATTGCTATTTTCATATTGTTCGGCGATTTTTTCAAGGGATTCTACAAAATTATCATACCCAGATCTTCCGTAGAATGTAATATTTGAACTAGAGACATTTTTACTTACCATTTCTAGGCTACCATTCGCATTTTTCTTAATTACTACCCAGGTGTCTAATTCAGATGGAGTGACGGAGCCGGGGGTGGAGGTGCCGGTATAGTATGGGCTGCTGCTATTAGTGGTAGGGGTGTAACTGCCGACGTAGTTTGGCACCATGTGGACATAATCGCCGACTGCTACGACGTCGCTGAGTTTTTGATAAATTCCTTCGGCGAAAGCGGTGTAAGTGACAGTGGTGGAGTAGGTGGCGGCTGGCATAGTGGTGTTGGCCTTGACTCCGTAGTAAACTGGGACATTGGTGCCGTTAGGATAATTAGACTGCTCGCGGCTGGAGATGTTTACCTCTGAAGTGGTAATGCCGGACCAGGTGGACTGGTCCAAGCTGTAGCCCCAAGAGTTGGGAGAAAGGGAAGAAGATTCTGTAGGGGTGAATTTGGGGGTGATATTGGTGGCGGAAAGATCGACATTAGTGGCTGAGAGGTAAAGCTTATAGCCGCCAGGAGCATTGGTCAAAACGTTAACATTGCTGGCAGGGGAGACTGAAACGGTGTCTTCTGCAGAAGGGGTAACATTAAGCCCGGCAGAGTCTGGGGCGGTGACAGTGATGAAATAGCCGGTGGCACGATTTTCCACGGAGACGGTCTGGGCGGAGGAATCATCAACGGGCGTGAGCATCCCAGAAATGATTGCTGAAGAAAAGAATGAGAAGAAGAAAATAAAAACACCCACCAGGAAATGGGAATAAGATGATTTTTTGAGCTTGAATTTTTTGCTGTCGCGCATTTGTACCTCCATTAATATTGGTGGCACCAATGGCTTAAGTAGAGTATCGGCGCCACAAGCTGACATATCTCATCCATGCGTGCACCTTTTACCAAGCTGCGACAGCACCGACAAAATACTTATGACGCCGATACCGTACTTCTTGGTAAGTGTTTTTAATAAAAATAAGTTCTAAAAACGATCCACGCTTTTATATGAATGAGATATGTCAATATTTATTATACACGAGCGCGTTGAAAAATACAAAAATATGCGTTTAGTTGATGGTGCTTCTAGGGAGAATGTCTAGGTGGTAGGGGTCGCTAGGGCTTTTGCCATCTTTGATTTCGTAGTAAGCGGCGGCGCCGACCATGGCGGCGTTGTCGCCACTCAGTGGTTTATCAGGGAAGAAGACTTTGGGGCCGAATTTTTGCACTGCTTTGTCTCTTAATAATTCATTGGCGGAGACACCGCCGGCAATGACGATAGACTTGGTGTCAGGGTATTTGTGATAGGCTTTCTCTAAGTTTTCTAGGAGGATGTCAATGGCGGTGCTTTGAAAGCTGGCGGCGAAGTCGGCAATCTGCTGTTTAGTGAGGTGATTTTTAAGGTCGTGGGAAGGGTGATTTAAGGGGAGATTTAGCTCCTCTTGGACCTTGCGAAGTACTGCGGTTTTGAGGCCGGAAAAAGAAAAGTCAAGGTCTGAATAATGTTTTTGACCGCGGGCGGGGCTGGTGAGATGGGGGTGAGGGAAATGATACTTGTTTGGGTCGCCATGTTTAGCGGCTTCAGCGATGGCGGGGCCGCCAGGGTAGGGAAGACCGAGGATTTTAGCGACCTTATCAAAGCATTCGCCGACGGCATCATCCCGGGTGGTACCAATAATTTTAAAGTCATTATGCTTGGCCATACGGAGAATCTGGGTGTGGCCGCCGGAGACTACTAACGACAAGATTGGGAACTGAATTTGATGATTATACCAGGCTGCATAGATATGGCTCTTTAGGTGATGGACGGGATAGAGAGGTTTATCGTGTAAGATAGCGAGGGTGCGGGCGGTGAGGGTGCCAATCAAGAGTGAGCCGAGTAGGCCAGGGGTGTGAGTGACGGCAATAGCTGTTATATCGTCCCAAGTTTTATCTGCATCTTTTAAGGCTTTATTAACAACGGGGATGATGGCTTCAAGGTGGGAACGGGCGGCAACTTCTGGAATGACACCACCGTAAGCTTTAAAAATATCAATCTGGGAAACAATAACGTTGCTTAAAATTTCTTTACCATCTTTGACGACCGCAGCGGCGGTTTCATCGCAGGAGCTTTCGATAGCAAGAATATACATAGAGCTATTATATCATAATTTTACAGGGGTGAAAGCATAAGCGAAGTGTGAAAAATATTGACATAGCATAAGCGGTGTGGTATAATATAAGGTGATGTAGTACATTAGGAGCATCTTCTATTTTTTATGAAAGGGGAGAGTAAAATGAGAAAATTTTTAGTTGAAGTGATAGGCGTAGATGATATAGTAGTGAGTAGTTTTGAAATTTACGCATTAACTGAAGCAGAGGCTAGTGAAAGAGCGGGTAGTAAACTGTATGAATCGGATGTAGAGTATGAAGAGTTTCATGTAACGGAAATAAAATAGGAGGTGACGATAAGGGAGCCTAAGGGCTCCCATTTTTGTTAGTAAATTAGAAGAGAGTATAGATATCAAGGCCAGTTTTAGCGTCGAAGTAGGACTTGAGGGCTTTGAGAGCTTGAAGATTGTCTTCGGGATGATCAAAAGTGTGACGAGTGAGGACGTCGGCGAAGCGCTTTTCGACTGTGGTGATTTCATGGACGGTGGCCATATTATCGGCGAGCTGAATGAGACGATCGTAATCATCAAACTCAATATTGCTTAAATAGTCCATGACGAATTGTTTTTCATCATCGGTGAGGCCACGTTCATCCCAGAAAACTTCCCAATCCTGGCCTTCATAGAAGGTGTGGGTGAGAGCAATGCGAGCAGCATCTTCTAGACCCTCTTTCTGGAGAAGTTTGTAGCCAATAATGATATGATTGAGGCCGACGTCGCCAGGATAACGGCCGATATCGTGAAGGAGGCCATAAGCGTAGGCCTTGTCTGGGTCTAAATCTTTAACATGTTCCGCGATAGCTTCGGCGACGGTGGCAACATTGTGAGAATGATTAAAAAGGCCCTCGGAGAAATGCTCCCCAGAGACAAATCTGGAAAAAATCTGTTTGGCCTGTTCTTTCATTATGTTTATTATAACACAATTATAGACATTAGCAATAGCTGCGCAGGGAATCAATCGGATTTTTATGGGAAGCTTTAAGGGCGGGATAGAGGCCAAAGATGGTGCCGACAGAGACGGAGATATAGAGGACGGAAAGGAGAATATCCCAGCTGAAGAAAGGTGTGAAAGGTGTGATGAGGGAGATGAGGAAGGCGAAAGCATAGCCAAGACCAAGCCCGAGGACGCCACCAATAAAGGAAAGAACTAAACTCTCAAAGAGGAACTGGAGGAAAATATTGAGATTAGCGGCGCCAACGGCTTTTCTGATGCCGATTTCATGAGTGCGCTCAGCGACGGAAACAAGCATGATATTCATGATGCCGATGCCGCCAACGAGCAGGGAAATACTGGCGACGAGAGTAAGCATTTTAGAGATAATATCAATGAGGGAGCCGGCAGGATGAGTGATGTGACTACCGTAATTGACGGAGAAGTTTTGATCACCCGATTTACTCTTTTCCAGGGAAGAAGTGATGGCAGTGGCGGTGGATTCTAGGGAACTGGTGTTTTTAACTTTGACGCTAATTTGCTGGACTTGGAGGCCTGAATCTTTGGCGAATTTAGTATGGATAAAGGCGGAATGGTCGAAATCGATATTGCTAATATTAATAGGAGCGTCCACCTTATTGAGGACGCCAATGACGAGGTATTTTTCGCCGAGCATAGAGAAGGTTTGACCGACGGCAGTCTCAGTGCTGAAAAGATCTAGGGCGAGATTATGGCCGATGACGGCGGTTTTTTGGGTGAAGGAGCTGGAAATGAAGGAGCCGTTATCAAGGGTGAGATTTAAGATGGGCTGGATGTCTTCGTTGGTGGCGACGACAGTAGCGGAATCTACGGTGTGTTCACCCTTGAGAGTATTGACAGAGGCGGCCAGGGGGGCGACAGCGGTGACGTTGTCTAGTTTTTTAATGGTATTAACATCATCTAAAGTAAGATTGCTGCCGAGGTATTGATTAGCAGAGGTGAGTTCACTGAAAATATTATCGACATCACTTCTATGGACGGTAGGGCGGACAAGAATGAGGTCGCTGCCGAGGGATTCTATTTCATTAGAGATGAGACGGTTAACACTGCCCATGAGAGAAAGGATTAGAATGACGCTGGCGACACCAATAGCAATACCGAGACAGGTGAGCAGGGAGCGTGTGCGATTGTGTTTAAGCGACTCAACAGCTAGACGATAATGAGTGCGAAGAAGTAATGGCATTATTTCGCTCCTTTCTTTTTGGATTTCTTAGATTGGGATTTGGTGTTCTTTTTCTTGGCTGATTTTTTCTTAGGGGTGTCTTTTTTATCCCTTTTTTCTTTCTTTTCGGTGCTAACGACAGGAGTTTTCTTGACGATGTGAACGGCGATTGGCTGAGGGAGATCAGCATCATCGACGGTTTTAATGTCGGTATCGATGTGGCCGTCGAGCATGTGAATGACGCGAGTGGCATAAGTGGTGAGATTAGGGTTGTGGGTAACCATGATGATGGTGTTGCCAGCGGCGTGGATAGCACGGAGCTCTTCCATGACGATATGGGAGGAACGACTGTCAAGATTGCCGGTGGGTTCATCGGCAAGGATGATTTCTGGGTTGGCGACGAGGGAGCGAGCGATGGCGACGCGCTGCTGCTGGCCACCAGAAAGTTGCTCTGGGAAGAAGTATTCACGCTCTTTAAGGTGGAAGCGCTCTAGAGTGGCGGAAGCTTTTTTGAGGCGATTAGTCTTGCCGTAGCCGGAATAAACAAGGGGGAGAGCGACATTCTCAATGACTTGAAGAGTGGGGATTAAGTTAAAACTTTGGAAAATCATGCCGATTTTGTCTGAGCGAATACGAGCTTTGCGGCGAGGGGAGATTTTTTCAATGGGCTTATCGTGGAGTAGATAGGTACCATGAGTGGGTTTGTCGAGGAGGCCGAGGATGTTTAATAAAGTGGTTTTACCGCAGCCAGATGGTCCCATAATCATAATAAATTCGCCGCGTTTAACTTCTAGTGAGAAATCCTGGAGTGCGAAGGAGGAAGCTGCGCCGTAACCGTAGCTCTTGCTTACGTTAGTAAGCTTAATAATGGTATCAATATTATCTCCAGACATTGGTTTTAGTATAGGGTGATAACAGGGAAAAAACAAGACGTGACATTTGGGGAGGGCTGTGCTATAATGAAGATATAAACATAAGGGGAATGGAGCCGGCTATGGAGGCCGGATTTTGCGTAAAACAGGGAGTGTGATATAATTGGGGAAGACGGAAGCGTGTCCGAGTGGTTGAAGGAGCACGCCTGGAACGCGTGTATGCGGGAAACCGTATCGGAGGTTCGAATCCTCTCGCTTCCGCCATGAATTCTTGTTGAAAGCCGGTATCTCGGCATTTTTTCGTGCTCGACCATCCAGAAGATGCGTCTCGCACGGAGAAAATACCAATCTACCGGCTTTCAAGAAAGAATTCATATGATTGGGAGTGAGAGGATGAGAACCGTAGGTTCGACCGGACGAGTGAGCGAGTAAAAATCAGAAGCTTGCTTATGATTTTTTGAGCCACGAGGAACGGAAAGCGCGCTGCCGCGCGCTTAATCCTCTCGCTTCCGCCAAAAGCAACCATGGGTTTGCTGTTTTTTGTGAAATATAATAATAAGAGGTGAGAAGTTCTTTTATAAGGAGGGTTAGTTTATGAGCCAAAAAATTTATGCATTGCAGCATCAAAAAAAGTTACCGAAATTTGATGAACTTGATAAAAATAGTTTGCTTTTGAGCATGAAGAAATGGGGTATTTTCTAATTCATCACCAAGATATATTCGGGATAATTGGCGTAGAAGAGCATTATGATGATTGGGGACGGGCTGTAATTTTCAATGCCACTGGGATAGACCCCTTCATACATGGCACGTCAAAGTCAATGATGCTTGATTTGGTGTATTCTGAACTAAAATATCCATGTAAAACATTCCTCTATGCTAATGGCTTATTACTGAAGTTTGAATTTCATCTAGGTATTCCCACCATTGAAAAACTGCTTCTAGACAGAAGCAGCTTTACCGTTTAGGCATTTTGCAACTTTTGATAATATCTTCCAGATACTCTTTTACCCAGATAGGTTTGCTAACATTTATAAGGTTACTGTTTTCTTGCTGCATGATTTCAGGGACTATTTTACCGGTAGCTAGCTCCATCCATGCAGAAACTATATGGCGATGACAAAATTCATTATGAGGCTCATAGCACAGGAGTATTGTGGTTTGGCCATCTAATTCCTTATAAACTTCTTTTGGATCTAGTTTTGACAGAACTTGTTTGTAATATTCTCTAACATAAAATCGGTCATTGTCTAATACGGGGATTTTTCCAATATTAGAGTGCCAGATTTCCCAAAATGATAGTTTTGGTGCGAGAGCACGATAACATTTCCCGACATACCCCACTCTTTTGCCACGATCGCCAGAGATAGAACAATAGTGGAAATTACCGTCGTTTAGATTACAAGAAGAATAACAACTAGTAGTAATCATAATTCACCTCCTGCAAAAATCGCAACAATGCCTTAAAGTTCTATGACAATACTGCCATACGGATATTATATCATATCAGTTTGTTTCGAACTTCGTCCAGGCACCCCCGCCAATTTATAGCTGCTAGAATCGCCCAACTGGGCGTTTTTTCTACCCGTTGCTCGATAATAGATCGCGCAAGGGTAGAAGAAAACACCCATTTGAACGATTCTATCTATAAATGAACTCCTAAATGCGCTTCGGCAAGAGAAAATACCACCTTGGCGGATTTTGTTTATTCAAAAATTTGGGGGTGTGGTATAATTAAGGTAATGATTACAGAGGTGTTGGTGGGACTGACGCTGGAGCAGGCGGTGCTGAAAGTGCCGACTGATTATGAGAAGTGGCCGGAGCCAGTAGTGGCGACTAGCCCACTAGCGTCGAGCCATTCTACAATGGTGACGGGGACGGGGCAGAGAGATTTTAAATATAAGATTGAAGTGTGGGGGACAGTGTTGGCGGATGTTGGTGATTTTAGAAAGAAAGTGGCGGAAACTTTAAATGATGGCCGAGGCTGGACGAGGGGAGGAATGACTTTTACGGAGACAACGGGTGATGATTATGATTTAATTATTGCTTTATCTGATGCGGCGACATTAGATACGATAGCAGGATGTTCTGGTGATTTGTCGTGTACAACTTGGCATAACCAGGTGATTATTAATGATTTGAGATGGCGGAATGGGACTACGGCGAGTAATGCGGCGGGAATGTCTCAGCGAGATTATCAGCATATGGTAGTGAATCATGAAGTGGGGCATTGGCTGGGACATTATGCGCATGAGGAGTCTTGCCCGAATGGTGGGCCAGCGCCGATTATGTTGCAGCAATCAACAGGATTGAGAGGTTGCGATTCGTTTAACGCTTGGCCACTTGACTGGGAGCTATGGACTAATAAGTAGGAGGTAAAATGAAAAGAATGGATAAGCGAAAATGGATAATCTTAGCGGTGGTGGCGGCAGTTTTGGTGCTAATTGGTGGGGCGGTGGCTGTGAAGATTGTCTATGATAAGGGTGTAGAATCTGGAAGAGCACAACAACGGGAAGATGTTGAAGATAGTTTAAAGCAGCTTGGTGAAACAATTACCGAAAAAACAGAAGTTTTAAAGATGTTGAGTGACCTAAATGGGGAAACGTCAAACGAGGCAAATAGTGATAATATTATTGCGTACTTAGTGAAGTTAGAAAAAATAGTAAAAAAGGTAAAGAATGAGGAGGCGAAGGGTGCGCTAGAGAGTTATTTGACGGAATGGAAGAGCTTAAAAGATATTTATGATAAGAAGGATAATAATGCGATTGCCGAAGAATTAGAAAAGCTACGTTCGGTGGCGAGCGATACGGCAATGAAGGTCACGGAGGCTTATAATAAGGCGATTACTGAGGCGGCGAGTAAATTGTAGCTGGGGGCTTGGTGGTAAAAGACAAAAACGATACTAGATATGTGCGCTCAGAAAAGAAGCTAGTGAGGGCTTTTTTGATGATTGCACGGAAGATGAGAGTAATAAATATACGGCCAATTATTGTGTCGAGAGAGGCGGGACTGGCGGCATCGACTTTTTATCGGCACCATAAGACACTAGCGGGAATGATGCGATTAAATGAGCAGAGAGTGTTAAGAGAATATAAGAAAATACTGGGGCGAATAAAGAGGGGTGGAGGCAATATGCAGGATATAGCAGTGGCGACTTTGACCTTTGTGGAGAGAAATAAAGAGCTATTTGAGGTGATGATGGAGCTAGAATATGTAGGAGTGTTTGAGCGAATGGGGGAGATTATATGGGATTTTGTAGAGAATAAAGGGAATGATTATGGTGTGGCGACAGTAAAGATAAAAAATGTGTATAGTTATGAGGTCGCAGCAGTATTGATGGCGTGGGTGCGGTGCGGATTTATGGAAGCGAAGAAGACGGATTATACAAATGATTTATTACGTTTGAGTAAAAATGTTTCAAAACGCTTAAATTTTCTCGTGTAGCTTAGTTTTTATGATAAAATAAGGTAAAGAGGTTAATAAGTGAGTGGGCGAAAGGAGAGAACTGTGCCCTGTAAATATATCTTTGTGACTGGAGGGGTATTGTCTGGGGTGGGAAAAGGAATTACAGCAGCAAGTATTGGTGCGATTTTAAAAGCAAAGGGGTATAAGGTTTCTATCCAAAAATGTGATCCGTATCTAAATGTGGATGCGGGACTTTTAAATCCGGTGGAGCATGGGGAATGTTTTGTGACGCATGATGGAGTGGAAACAGATTTAGACCTTGGGCACTATGAGAGATTTTTGGATATAGAAACCAATAAATATTCTATTACTCTCTCTGGGGCAATTAACCGAGAATTGATTGAGAAAGAGCGTGCTGGGGGATTCCACGGGAAGACTGTGCAGCTAGTTCCACATTTTACGGGGTTGGTACAGGAGAAGATTGAGAAGGCATCGGAAGGGTCTGATGTGCATATTGTGGAGCTGGGTGGGACAATTGGTGACTATGAAGGTTTAGCTTTTGTGGAGGCAATTAGATTGTTTGCAAACAGAGTGGGAAGAGAGAACTGTATGTATGCAAGTGTAGTATTTGTGCCGTGGCTGAATGCTTCACATGAGTTAAAGACGAAGCCGGCTCAGAATGCTTTGAAGGATTTGCGTGGTTTTGGGATTGTACCAGATATGGTGTTTGTGCGGACAGAGAAGCCGGCGGGCCGGGAGATTTGTGAAAAAATTGCAGCTTTTGCCGGGATTTCTGGTGACGCAGTAGTGAATTTGCCAGATATCGAGAGTGTGTATGACGTGCCGTTTAACGTGTTAAATTCTGGGGTGCTGAATATCCTGAACAAGTTTATGGGCGATAAGAAAGTGCCAGATATGACGGCTTGGGAGAAGTTCTCAAAGATGCAGAAGAAAGAACACAAAAAGAAAGTAAAAGTGGGGTTGGTGGCAAAGTATGTGGGGAATTCAGATACGTATATTTGTGTGACAGAAGCTTTGAAGGCGGCGGCGATACATCATAATTTGGGATTAGAAATTATTTGGATTAACGCAGAAGCACTTGCACAGGCAGCGTCATCTTCTTCGTCAGCAGGTGTGTTGCTCTCTCGCCGTACGTCTAGTACGGCTCGGTCCGCTACTCCTGCCTCCTCGAAGCTGACGCCCCCTGAGCAAGCGTTGAAAATGCTTAGAGAAGTGGATGGGATTGTGGTGCCGGGAGGATTTGGTGCGAGAGGCGCAGAGGGGAAGATTGCTGCGGCAACTTATGCACTAGAAAATGATGTGCCGTATTTGGGGTTATGTTTAGGGATGCAAATGGCCTGTGTCGCAGCAGCGAGAAAGGGTGGAGTAAAGAAGGCAAACTCGGAAGAGTTTGGTGCGAGCGAGAAAGATGGCAATAATGTAATATATATCATGGAAGGACAAAAGGGGAAAGAGTCTACTGGTGGGACGATGCGACTGGGTGATTATCCGGCAGTGCTCAAGAAGGGGACAAAGACCGCAAAGATTTATCAGAAAGAATTTGATGATGAGTGTTTTACTGCGGGGATAAAGCCAGTGAAAAATGGTGATGTTAATGTGGTGGAGAGGCACCGGCATCGCTATGAGGTGAACCAGAAGTTTTTGCCAGAGATTGAGAAAGGTGGAGTGAAAGTGTCAGGGCTTTCGCCAGATGGAAAGCTAGTGGAATTTGTGGAGGCGCCAGATTGCAAATTCTTTGTGGCGACACAGGCGCATCCAGAATTTCGCTCTAGGCCAATGGCAGTGCACCCACTATTTTATCACTTCATGAAGGCGCTTCGCTAGAGAGACAAGGCACATGTCCTGACTTTTATATGACTAATTGATATAATCAAAATATGAATAAGGATATAGAGATATATCAGGGGGCGAATGGAGAAGTAATTTTTGATGTCGATAAGAAAGAAGAAACGATTTGGGCAACGCAGGCGCAGATATCAGAATTGTTTGGAGTGGATAGAACAGTAATTGGGCGCCACTTAAGGAATATTTTTAAAGAGGGAGAATTAATAGAAAGTTCAGTATGTGCAAAAAATGCACATACTGCCGCGGATGGTAAAACCTACCAAGTGAAGATGTATAACCTCGATGCGATTATTTCGGTGGGATACCGGGTGAACTCGCGGAAGGCGACGGATTTCCGGATTTGGGCGACGAGGACTTTGAAACGGTATATTGTAGGTGGGGTGGCAGTGAATGAGCGACGCCTGAAAGAGCTACCGGAGAAGAGACTAAAAGACGTGGAACAGATGATGGGGGTGGTGCAGCGATTAATTCAGAGAAATGAGCTGTCGGCGGGAGAAGCTAACGGAGTACTAGAGGTGATTTCTCGTTATGCGGGGAGCTTTAAAGCGCTGAAAGAGTATGATGAAGGGCATATCGTATTAAGTAGAGGTCGGAAGGCGCGGAAAATTTTAAGTGCGGATGATTGTGAGCAATTTATTGCGGAGCTAAGGCTGAGTCTTTCGGCGGGGGAGCTGTTTGGTAAAATGCGGGATGAGAGTTTCTATGGAATTTTACAGGGGATAAATCAGAGCTTTGACGGGGAAGAACTGTATAAAACAGTAGCGGAGAAATCTGCGAATTTGCTGTATTTTGTGATTAAAGATCACCCGTTTTATGATGGGAACAAGCGGATTGGGGCGCTACTATTTATTATCTATTTGACAATGAATGATTTTCATTTGACGAAAGATGGACAGACGAAAATATCTGATAGGGCATTGACGGCGATAGCATTATTGATTGCTGAGAGTGAGCCAGAGGAAAAGGAGCTGATTGTAGCGCTAGTATGTAAACTCCTAGAGGGGTAAATGCTTGTGATTGGTGGTGGGTGGTAAATATGGTAAAATATAGGTAATGAGAGAGATAGAGGAGCAACTGAGAAAGATTATTAGTGATGTTTTTGGTATGGAAGACGTTCAGCCAGAGGTGGTGGCGGCGCCAGAAGATACGGGGGCGGATTATGCGTCAAATATTGCTATGCAGCTGACTCGGGAGCTACATAAATCACCGAAAGAGATTGCGGAAAAGATAGCAGAGAAAGTTACTGATTTTAAGGTGGAAGTGGCGGGGCCAGGATTCTTAAATTTTATCGCACCAGATGAATATTATGACCAGAAATTGGGGGAATTGGTAGTTGATTTTGATAAAAATATATCACTGGATGAATATTCCGGGCAGAAGGTAGTTTGTGAATTTTCAGACCCGAACCCTTTTAAGGTGTTACATGTGGGGCATTTATATACTTCTGTGGTGGGGGATGCGATATCACGGCTGATTGAATTTGCGGGTGGAAAAGTAGTGCGGGCAAACTTTGGTGGGGATGTGGGCTTACACGTGGCAAAAAATTTGTATGTTTTACAGAATAAAAGGGAAGAGTTCTTTGCTTTGCCGACTTTGGAGGAAAAGGCGGAACTGATGGCGCAGTGCTACGTAGAGGGGACGAGGGCTTATGAAGATGATGAGAAGGCGCGGGCAGAAATTACGGAGCTGAATAAAGAAATATATAATATAGTAGCAAAAGATAAGCGGAACACGGACCTTGCGACGATTTACTGGATTGGGCGAAAGGCGAGCTATGATTACTTTAAGAGGTTTTATGCAGAGCTAGGGTTGAAATTTGATAAATATTACCCAGAATCTAGTGTGGCACTGCGTGGCTATACGGAGGTGACGGCACATCCGAAGGTCTATGTTTTAAGTGATGGTGCGACGATTTTTAGAGGGGAAGAGTATGGCCTACATACAAGAGTGTTTATCAATAAGGATGGCTTGCCGACTTATGAGGCGAAGGATGTGGGGCTACTTTTTACGAAGTGGGATGATTATCACTTTGATAAATCAGTGGTGATTACTGGCAATGAAATTATTGATTACATGAAGGTGGTGCTAAAAAGTGTTTCATTGTATGCGCCAGAGCTAGTGGAGAAGACGGAGCATTTAACCCACGGGATGGTGAAGCTACCAGGCATGGAGAAGATGAGCTCAAGGAAGGGGAATTTCTTGCGGGCAGGAGATGTGTTGGCGGCGGTGGCTGATGCTTTGCCAGAGGAAACTGACAAGCGAGTGGTTCTTGCGGCGACAAAATATGCCTTTTTGAAATATAAAATGGGAGGGGATATTGAGTTTGATGTGAAATCTTCGGTAGCAACGACGGGGAATAGTGGAGTGTATTTATTGTATTCAGTAGTGAGAGCGAAGAAGATTCTAGCTCGGGGTGCGTCCGAAGAATTCGCTGAGGTGGCTTTGACCGATGAACATGAAAAAACTTTGGCTAAGAAATTGTTGCAATATGAGGATGTGCTGGCTGAGGCAGTAAAGGAGCTCGCACCACATAAGGTGTGTCAGTATCTTTATGAATTGTCACAAGAGTTTAGCAGATTTTATGAGAATGTGAAAGTGGTGGGGAGTGATGAAGAGGCGGAGCGTTTGCAAATTGTACGTGTGTATGTAAAGGTGATGGAGCATGGGCTTTCACTACTTGGCATGGAAGTGCCGGAGGAGATGTAATGAGTAAGAAGGCAAAACTTTTATGGGTGGATTTAGAGATGACGGGGTTAGATCCGGAGGTAGACAAAATTTTGGAGGTGGCTGCGATTGCGACGGGATGGGATTTAGAGCCGATGGCAACCTTTGAAGATGTAGTGAAAGTGGATCCAGTGCTCATGAAAGAGCGGATGGTGGGAGAATTTTGGGAGAAGAATGCTAAATCTCGAGATGCGTTGATGGCACAGAATGAAAATGGGGCTATGGCTTCTGATGTGGAGGGCAGGCTGCTAGCATTTATAGATCAAAATTTTGGCAAGGAAGTGATACTGGCGGGTAACTCCATCCACCAGGATAGGAAATTTATCGATAGGGAGTGGCCGCGGCTAGCGGAGAGGTTGCATTATCGGATGCTGGATGTATCAGCATGGAAAGTGTATTTTGAAGGGGCGCGTGGGAAGAAGTTCGTGAAGCCAGAACTGCATCGGGCGTTAGATGACATTCAGGGCTCAATTGACGAATTAAAATGGTATATAGGATTTTTCAAATGAAATTTGATATTAATAAGGTAACAGGTATTGGTGAATTTGACGGGGAAGATACGGCAACAGGGATGACTTATTTGGTGCCAAATGGCAAAGTGTTTTGCCTGGTGCGACCAAATACGATTGAAGTGCGGACGGATCAGAACTTAAAGAAGCTGTTGATGGAAAAATATGAGAGCGTGATGGAGTCAAGGTATTTTGGTAAGGGTGGTATAGAAATTGTGCCGACGGGGCAGATTTCTGAAGATGAAATTTATGACCTGGTGCGGCTCTCGTATAATTTGAGTGTGGAGTAAACTTTATTTCTTCTTTTTAAGCTCGGCGCGGATGTCTTTAAGAACGGCAAGCTCGTCTTCTTCAGTCTTTTTGGCGGCCTTTTTATCGGCTTTTTCCTCTTCTTCTTTACCCTTGGTGAGGCGGTTAATAGCGCGGACAATGAGGAAGATTACGAAAGCGATAATGAGGAAATCGACAGTGTTTTGGATGAAATTGCCGACATTGAGGCTGACTTTACCATTCCAGCTAGGGATGACGAGAATCATATCGGTAAAATTGACGCCGCCAATAAAGATACCGACAATAGGCATTAGAATATCAGAAACGAGAGAACTGATGATTTTCTGAAAAGCACCACCGACGATGACACCTACGGCGAGATCGATGACACTGCCACGATTAATGAAATCGCGAAATTCTTTAATAATACCACTTTCACGGGCGGCCTTAGCCTTCTTGCGGGCGGCTTTAGCACGCGCTTTTAACTCATTCTTATCCATGAGGCAATTATATCATACCAGAGGGAATGTATAAATATTAATCAGTTTTACTGCTGTAATTCATGAATTGTTCATAAAGATTATTGAGACTATCAACGGAGCTTTCAAGGGAAGACTTGAGAGTGTCATTTTTAGTGTTATTGATACAATCTTGTTGGAGGGTGCGGAGCATGGCAATTTGATAGGCGATTTCGCGGGCGAAAGTGCGATCTAAAATGGCATTGAGGCGGGCGTTTTCTAAGGTGTTATTAACGTTGGTGATATATTCTGTTTCTTCGGCGGCAATATCGTCAAGAGTGGTCTTGCTGGCTTTGGCGAAATCATTTTTGACGGAGTTAGTGAGGGGGACGGAGGTGGTCTTTAAGATGCTGGAAAAGGAGCTACCCATGCCGCGAAGCTCTGAGGATTTAAGGAGAGGGGTGTATTTGTCAACGGTCTTAGTGAGATTAGCGGTGCGGTCGCTGAGGCGGACGGTGATGTCGAGGTTTTTAGGCTTGCTGCCGGAGATGCTGCCAACAATGATAATGAGAATGGAAATAATAGCGACGGCGATAAGGGGAATGAGAAACTTTTTAGAGAAGAGATTGCCGCCGAGAGGACCAGATTTTTTAGGTTTGGCGGAGATAGATTGAAGGTAAGACATGTTATCCATAACTACTATATATTATATATATGCTTTTTCATATTTTCAAGGGTGGTATAATGAAACTATGGAGGACGTGAAGGAGGAAATTAGGGCACGGCTGCCAGTGGAAGATGTGGTGGGGCAGTATATTGAATTGAAGCGTGCTGGCCGGAGCTTGAAAGGGCGGAGTCCTTGGGGCGTAGATAAGACCCCATCTTTTATGGTGTCGCCAGAGAAGGGGATATGGCATGATTTTTCGGCGAATAAGGGCGGAGATATCTTTACGTTTATTATGGAGGTGGAGGGGATACCGTTTAGAGAAGCGCTAGAAAAGTTGGCAGGGCAGGCAGGAGTGGACTTGCCAAAGTATACTGGTGGAGATAAGAAGATTGCTGCGCGAAAGGTGAGGATGAGGGAATGCTTGGAATGGGCATGTAAATATTATCAAGTATGTCTGACGCGGAATAAGCCGGTATGTGAGTATGTTTTTTATAAACGGAATTTGAATAAAGCTACGGTGAAAGAATTTAGGATAGGTTATGCGCCGAAGGATGGTAGATCACTTCTAAACTTTTTGAAAAAGAAGGGTTATAGGGATAGTGAAATAAAAGATGCAGGGCTTTTAAATCAATATGGTGGCGACTTATTTAGGGGGCGGATGATGGTGCCATTTATTGATACGGATGGGCAGGTGATAGGCTTTACGGCGAGAATTTTAGACAAGGGCGAGCCAAAATATTTGAACACGCCAGAAACGTTGCTTTTTAATAAGAGCCGATTCGTGTTTGGTTTGTATCATGCTAAAGATGCAGTACGACGTAGTAATTTTATTGTGATAGTGGAAGGGAATATGGATGTGATATCGTCGCATCAGGCAGGAGTGAAGGAGGCAGTGGCGACTAGTGGAACAGCGATGACAGAAATGCACCTGAAGATATTATCACGGTTGACGGGCGATATACGGCTGGCTTATGATGGGGACGCAGCAGGAGTGCAGGCGGCAGAGCGGGCGATAATGCTGGCGGGGAAGCTAGGGATAGATTTATCAGTAATATCTGGCTATGGTGATGCAAAAGATCCAGATGAGTTAATTCAGAAAGATCCAATTTTGTGGCAAAAGGCAGTGGAGGAGAGGTTACCAGCAGTGGAATGGCTACTGAACCAGTACGAGGAAAGACTAGATTTAACATCTGGGCCAGGGAAGAAAGAATATTCTGATATTGCGATGAGGGTGATTAACTTTTTACAAGATCCAGTGGAGAAAAAACATTATGAACAGCTAGTGGCGAAACGGCTGGATGTGAGCGTAGAAGATTTGAAGGGGAAGAAATTTGAAAACAAGAAATCGCGATTAAAACAGGTAAAGACGGAACAAAAAAGTGATGTGTTGAAGCGGCTAGAAGATAATCTGCTTTCGATTATGATTTATGGAGGGCAGACGGTAGAGGCGGATTTGGAGATGCCGGAAGATGAGGTGAGACTAGCGGAGCTGGAGTTGGTCTATGAAACGCGGTATGGCAAGTGGACGCCGAGGATGCTGGACGAGGAAGTGAAGGAGCTGAAAAAAGCACTAGAAAAAGAGCGGGTGCAGCGTGAGATCGACGAGTTGGAGCGGAAGCTGGCGGAAGCAGAAGAGAGCGACGAAGAAGAAGCAAAGAAGATTATGCGTGAGATTATGACTCTAAGAAAAAAGCATAAAATAGGTTGAAAAATAGGGAAAAGTAGGTATAATTATAAACAATGAAGGAAGAACAAGATGATATTTTGGTGGGGGCGGCTACAATAGAGCCGCAAGAGCCTGATATGGGGGAGCTTGATGACGAAGAAGAGCTTTCCGATGAAGAGCTAGAGATTACTGTTGATAATGTGGATTCTTTTGCGGATGATTCCGTACGTCTGTATTTAAGGGAAATTGGTAAGATTCCACTTTTGACTCAAGAAGAGGAACAGAAGTTAGCACAAAAAGCCGCGAAGGGAGATAAACGTGCTAAAGATAAAATGGTGGAAGCAAACATGCGCCTAGTGGTGTCTATTGCGAAGCGTTATTCTGGGAGAGGGCTGGATTTTCTGGATTTGATTCAGGAAGGGAATACCGGATTACTTCGTGCGGTGGAGAAATTTGATCCGGATAAAGGTTTTAAGTTTTCTACTTATGCAACATGGTGGATTCGCCAGGCGATCACAAGGGCAATTGCTGATCAGGCAAGGACGATTCGTATTCCAGTGCATATGGTGGAAACTATTAATAAAGTGCTGCGTACGACAAGGAAGCTAACTCAAGAACTGAACCGTGAGCCGACTACGGAAGAGATTGCCAAAGAAATGGAAATGGATGTAGAGAAGATTGAATATGTGATGCGGATTAAGCAAGACATTGCATCACTAGATGCATCAGTAGGACGGGACGGTGAGGATGAGGATTCTGTGCTAGGTGACTTTGTGGAAGATGAAGAGAGAATTACACCAGAGGATTCTGCGGCGACGCAGATTTTGAAGGAACAGCTAGCGGAAATATTGACTACATTGTCTGAGAGAGAACAGAAGATTATTAAGTTGCGTTTTGGTGTGGGCGGTGGCCGGCCACATACGTTGGAAGAGGTGGGGGCGGAGTTTTCTGTAACTAGAGAGCGTATTCGCCAGATTGAAGCAAAGGCACTATCGAAATTACGCAAGCATAAAGATACGAAGAAATTACATGAATATTTGAGGTAATAATGAAGAAAAAGATAGCCATAGTAGCAGCAGTAATAATGATGGGCGCGGCGGTACTGATGCCTGGGAAGGTGCAGGCTGCTGGCTGTCCAGATGGCTATGTGCAGACAAGCATTTTAGGTAGTTCAACGGACAAAGACGGTAAGGCTTATAAGGATGCGAAGGGGAATAAGATCCGTTGTATGAAGACTGGTGACGATGGAGAGGGGATTTTTGATATATTGAACATTGTTTTAACGGTGATGACTTTTGGCGTGGGAATATTGGCAACGATAGGGATTGTGCTATCTGGATATCAATATATTACAGCAAAAGATGATGCTTCCAAAGTACAAAAGGCAAAGGATAGATTATTGCAGATTGTAATAGGTCTAGCAGTGTATGCTTTGATGTGGGGCGTGCTACAGTTCCTTCTTCCTGGTGGGCTATTTGGGAATGGGAATTAATGCAGAGATTGGTAATTGTTTATAATTCTCGCTCAACGCGAGTGAAAGAAATTAAAAAAGATGTGCTGGATCCGGCGAGGAAGTTGGCTGGGTATATGGTGGGGAGATTTGAAGTGTATGGGCGGAGTGTGGATGAGAATGCAAGGAAGCTGGCCAGGATTTTAAAGGATGGTGATATCGTGGTGACGGCTGGGGGGGATGGTACGACGGAAGTGGGGGTGAATAGTATTATATTATCGGGAAAAGATGTGCGGCTGGGGGTGCTGGGCTATGGGAACTTTAATGATGTGGCCAGGATGTTGGGTACAAAAAGTTTGGAAAAGACATTAAAAGCAAAGACGGCAGAAACTTATAGCTTGGAATGTTTAGTGGATGGGAATCATTTTAGATATGCGTTAGGGTATTTTTCAGCAGGGATGTTTGCGGAGTCAACAGCGGTCTTCGATGAGCATGCGGTGCGGGAGAAATTAATTAAATATAAGAAGAGGCTAGTGTTTTCTGTATGGACTTTGGCGAAATGGTATTTTAAGAATCGGAAGCAGGAGTTTTTGCCAACGGTGATGATAAACGGGAGGAAGTTTGAGGGGTCTGATTATTTGGCAGTGAATGGGGGAACGTTGGCGCGGGTGATGAAGGGTGGAGATTATTATTTAAGGAAGAAAGTTTTTTGGCGAGCAACTGGAAAGAATAAAAATTTTTTGAAGCTAGCAACATTTATGTTAAAAAGTTTAAGGAAAGTGCCAGGTAGGGAAACGAAGGGGGATGTGTTAAAGTTTAGTGAACCAGCAAGAGTAGTATTGCAGTCTGAGGGAGAATATAAGTTGTTTGATAAGGTGAGTCAGCTGGAGTTTAGGAAGGTGGAGACGCCGATAAAAGTCTTTAAGATATGATATACTAAAGATATGAGTAATGTGAAGATAATTGCAGTGGTGGGGATGAGTGGTAGTGGGAAGTCTGTAGCGGTGGATTATTTGACGGATAAGGGATATCCGAAGGTTTATTTTGGTGGGATGATTTTGAAAGGGATGAAGGAGCGGGGGATTGAAATTAATGCGGAAAATGAAAAGAAGTTTAGAGAGCTGATTCGTGAGCAGGAGGGGAAGGATTGGGTGGTGCAGCAAGTGATAAAGGAAGTGCATAGCCTCATTGATGCTGGCCAAAAGAGGATTGTGCTGGACGGAGTATATTCTTGGACGGAGTATAAAATACTGAAACATGAATTCCCGGGAGCATTGACTTTTATGGCGGTGATAGTACCAAAGGCTCTTCGATATAAGAGGGTAGCACAGCGTCCAGAGCGGCCATTTAATGCTGAGGAGATTCAAGAAAGAGACCGTTCAGAAATTGAGAATTTAGAAAAAGGTGGACCGATTGCGGGGGCGGATTATTATGTGATGAATGATGGTTCAGTGGATGCAATGCACGAGCAGATTGATAAGATTCTACAAGAAATTGATTTTTAGTATTAAAGGAGGCGGTGATGAAGAAGCTGGTGGTGATAGACGGTAAAAGTGTTTTCTATCGAGGATATTATGCGATGGGGACACTTTCGACAAAAGATGGGCAGTCGACGAGTGGGGTGTATGGATTTGCAGTGATTGCGATGGAAATTGTGCGGAGGCTGAAGCCGGACAAAGTAGTGGTGGCGTGGGATAAGGCGGGAACATCGACTGAGAAGAGATTAGCAATCTATCCGGAATATAAGGCTGGGCGAGTGAAGCCGCCAGAGGATTTTTACGCGCAGATACCGTTATTGAAGGAACTAATAGCAGCGCTTTCGTGGGGGTTTTTGGAGTGCGATGGGTATGAGGCCGATGACATCATTGGTACGCTTGCGCATCAGGTGGCGGATTCTGCTTCGTCAGCGGATGCGTTGCTCAGTCGCCGTATGCCAAATACGGCTCCTTCCGCTACTCCCGCTTCCTCGCATAATTCTGCCACTAATGCGCAACCCTGGTCTATGGTAATTATATCGTCGGATCTTGATATGCTGCAGGTGGTGAATGATAATGTGGTAATGTACCGAGTGATGAGAGGTTTTTCTGATATACAGAAAATGGATGTGGCGGCAGTGGAAGAAAAGTACGGCATTAAGAAAGAGCAATTCTTGGATCTAAAAGCGCTGAAGGGGGATAGTTCAGATAATATTCCAGGTGTGCCGGGGATTGGCGAGAAGGGTGCGGCGAAGTTGCTGGAAAAATACGGTGATCTAGACGGAATTTATGCAAATTTGGGTGAGATAGCGCCCGGTATGGCAAAGAGATTAGAGGCGGGGAAAGAGCTGGCATATATGTCTAAGAGTTTAGCAAAGATTATGACGGATGCGCCGGTAACAATAAATGAGATACCAGATTTTGTAATTGATGGAAAAAGAGTCCTAAGGGAATTAAATAAATTAGAGTTTAGGTCTTTGGTAAAAAGATTTGAGCGAGAAATATTAGGTCATATGGATGAAGCGGAGGAAGAAGAAGTAGAGGAAGCGGAAGATTTGCCAGAGGATGTGATTATTGATTTTAATATAAAAAAGAAGATGCATGAAGATGAAAGGTTAGCAAAAAGGATTCTGGCAGGTGAAAAATTCTGGGATTTAGAGCAGGGGAGATTCTTATTAGATCCTTTGGTGCGAAGGAATGAAGATGAAGTAATTGATAAAAAGAGGGAATATTGGCGACAGAAAAAGTTATTTGAGAAAAATGAGCAGCTATATAGGATTTTTACGGAGTATGATTTACCACTGATTCCAGTGCTTTATAAAATGGAAAAGTGGGGGATAAAGCTAGATAAGGAATATTTTGGGAAACTAAAAGAAGAGTATGAAGTAAAAATTAATGAGCTAGTGCAGGAAATTAATGAATTGGCGGGTGTGGCCTTTAATATCAATTCGCCGATGCAGCTATCGGAAATACTGTTTGAGAAGATGGGCTTGCCGGTGAAGGGAATAAAAAAGACGTCGAGAGGTTATTCTACTGGAGCGAAAGAGCTAGAAAAATTGAAGGATGAGCATCCGATAATTCCGAAAATCCTAGAATATCGGGAAGTGGCGAAGTTATTGTCAACTTATATTTTACCATTGACAGACATGGTGGATAAAGAATCGAGGATACATACGACTTTTACGCAGAATGTAACGGCGACGGGAAGATTATCAAGCTTAAATCCGAATTTACAAAATATTCCAGTACGAACGGAGGCAGGGAAGAGGATAAGGGAAGGATTCATTGCGCCGGAGGGGAGATGCTTTGTATCGGCGGATTATTCACAGTTTGAACTGCGACTTGCGGCGGTGCTTTCTGGGGATGATGGTCTGACGGAGACCTTTAATTCGGGAGTAGATGTACATACGAAGACGGCTTCGGAAGTATTTGGTGTGCCGATGAGTGAGGTGACGAAGAGACAGCGGCGCGCGGCGAAAGTGATTAACTTTGGAGTGTTGTACGGAATGAGCGCGAAGGGTCTCGCGGAAGCGGCTGGGATGAATGTGGTGGAGGCGAAGGAATTTATTGACCATTACTTTGAAGTGCGAAAGGCAATAAGAAAGTATCTTGATGACACATTGGCACAGGCGCGAAATGAGGGATATGTGGCGACATTTTATGGACGGAGGAGACCGACGCCAGATGTGAAATCGTCGAATTATATGATTAGAATGGGTGCAGAAAGAGCGGCGCAGAATATGCCAATTCAGGGGACGGAGGCTGATTTGATGAAGCGGGCGATGATTAAGGTGGATAAGTTGTTGCCGGAGGGGGCGGAATTGATTCTGCAGGTGCACGATTCGTTGATAGTGGAATGTGAGACTGAATTGCGTGAAGAGGTCTCGGAGATTTTGCGAAAGACGATGGAGGGAATTGCACCGGAACTTCCGATAAGCTTTAACGTGGAAGTGACTAGCGGAAACAATTGGGGCGTGTTATAATAAGCTTATGTTACTCAATATCATATTTCTTATACTTGGTTTTGTTGTTTTGATTAAGGGGGCGGATGTGTTTGTGGATGGGGCGTCCTCGGTCGCGGGGCGGTTAAGGGTGCCGAAGATGTTGATTGGTCTGACGATTGTGGCGTTTGGGACGAGTGCGCCAGAATTAGCGGTGAGTATTCAATCGATTTTGTCGGGGAGCGGAGACATTGTGATTGGCAACGTGGTGGGGTCGAATATATTGAATGTATTGTTGATTCTAGGAGTGGCATCGATGTTCCATTCGCTAGTGGTGAAGGATGATACGGTGAAGCGGGAACTGCCAATTGTAATTTTAATGACGTTAATGTTTGCGGCGCTGATGTGCGATGAGTTACTTTCGGGGATACCGAATATGTTTGCGAGAGGGGATGGAATTGCGTTGATTTTGACGTTCTGTGTGTTCATCTACTATCTCGTGAAGATGGCGCAGAGGACTGAGAAAGAGGTAGGGAAGCCAAGTGAATATATGAAGTTACCGAAGGCGGTACTTTGGACGGTAGGTGGGATTATCGCGATTGTGGTGGGGAGCCAGCTAGTGGTGAATGGAGCATCAGGAGTAGCAGCGGGACTGGGGGTAAGCGAAAGAATGATTGCGCTAACGGTAGTGGCGCTTGGGACATCTTTGCCGGAGCTTGTGACTTCGGTGACGGCAACAAGGAAAGGGGAATATGATATTGCAATCGGTAACGTGGTGGGGTCAAACATCTTTAACGTGGGGCTGGTGTTAGGGTTGCCGGTGGCACTATTTGGAACGATTCCGAATGTAACCTTTAATTATATTGATATTATCGCAATGATTCTATCGGCGGTACTGCTTTATGTCTTTGCGCGGAACGACCGGAGGATTACGCGTGTGGAGGGGGTGGTGATGCTGGCGGTGTTTGTGGCATATTATACCTACGTGATATATAGTGGGATGATGATTTAAGCTAAAAAAGTTGTGGCGAAGGTTGCAACTTTTTTGTTGATTTGATGGTGCTTATGGTATAATAGGAGTAAGTATGGGACCGGTGAATCAGCAGGCAGGTGGGGGCTGGGTGACCCCTGGGAATGATGCGGGTGATATTATTTTGGTGCCGAGTGAGCCGGCGGGGGATAATAAGAAAAAAGTAATTCTAGTGATTGCGGCGGCAGTGATTGCGGCAATAATATGCTTAGTGGTGACGATTCTGATTACTAATACGTATAAGACGGGGGGCGGCAGTGGTGCTTGGAAAAAGTTTGAAGATTATGCGAATTATCTACTGGCTGGGGCTGAAGATGTGGAAGATGAGCAGGATTTTAGTAATAGTGAAATACTAAGTAGTAATACGGAATTCAAATTTGAAGAGATGGCATTACGTTCTCCTGAAAATGCGGATGAATATTGGGAAGAGTTGAATAAGAAGTATGAGACAGCATTAAAAGCTGTGAAGAGTGGGGAAGCGCATGATATTTTAGTGAAACAGGCTGGTATATTAGAGGTGTATAGAAGAGAAACAAGACTGGCTTATACTGATGAAGTGAAGGATGCTTTGAGAAAGGATATGGCTGAGAGTTTACTTAGGGAGCTGGAGTCAGCAGTGGATGAAAATGATGAAATGTATGAATATTATATATCTATGACTGGGTATGTACGGGAAGCAATTAAAGAGTATCAGCTATATAATGAGAATGGTTGTGTGATTGATGGAATAGTAAATGATGAGTGCGTTGAGGAAATGCCAGATGATGCATTCAATGTGGAGATAAGAACTGGTGATGCCTTAGCTCTAGTGAGAGCCCAAGTGATGATGCTAGATGATACAATTAGGAGTAATGTGGAGCTATTATTTGAATTATTAGGAGGTGGCAGTGAATAAAATGAAGAAATTAGGTCTGATTGTATTATTCGCTGCTGTTTTTGCGGTTGTTCCAGTGAATAAAACTTATGCAACGAAGAACGGTCTATATAAAAAGGCTATCTTAAATTCGGCGTATGATTGTTATAATAGCTCTAATCTTGTTTCATCGGTGAATGTTGATGATTATGATACGTTTGCTAAGAGTATATTGAAGGCGAAGAAGAAATCATCGACCAATATCTTTTTACCGTCAAAGGTGGGGAATACGATTGATGATACTTCAGGTGGGGTACCAAAGGTGGGTTGTTATGAGATATTCTTAGGAGATAAGACTGGTGTCGGTACATACGGTGGGAGTATGAAAGGGGTGTTTGAGGCTTATGGTAAGACCGCAGTTGTAAATGGCAGCACTTCAAAGACGGAAATCGTAAATTTTGTAAAGAATATAGGCTATACGGAGGCGAGTGGCACCTCGACGACAAATAATAAGAAGTATTGTGTCGATATAACGACTGGCACTGGTAGAGAAGGGGATAGTTGGTCTAAAGTTGGCAATATCTGTTGGAATGAAGTAGATTTAAAGAATGGGTTTGATAGTCCGATAGAGCTGGCATATGCGGCAAAGAGTAGTGACTCTAAAAAGATATGGATGGGCGGCCTGGGGCAACTGGTTGCACATGATGATAAATACGGAGATTGTTCATTTGCACAGACTGCGGTGCCGAATAAAAACGGAAAATATGACGTTTCTAGCGTCGAGGCATTTAAAAACTATGACGCGATACAGTGTGTGATTTCCAATGTGCGAGATGGCGGAGATGTGGTATTCAAGGGCAGCTATAACGAGAAGAGTGACAGTACACAGCTAAGTAATGAATACAGTGTAAAAGAAACTGAAAAACGGAGAGGGACTTTTTCGAGTGCATATAAAGTTTTTGCTAAGTACTTATCTGGGGCCGAGAGAAGCAAATTTAGTGATAATGAGAAATATGAGCTATATGGATATTATTTGGCTGACGTATATAAGACAACACAATCCGATAGAGCTGAGCAGTGCCAAAAAAATAAACCAAGTAGTGCAGTGGAGACGAGTGGTGGCTCTACAAAATATTGGATAAAAACAACTGATGGTTGGTGTACTGTGTCCGTAGATAGTAACTATGCTAATCTGAAAGTGTCTGGATTTAGTGAAGGTGGGTCTGGATATGTCCTAGATAAAGCAATGACATTTAAGGACGTGATTGAGGCAATGTTTAAATTGAGTCCAGACGATGATGTACTGATGGGACCAGATGGAACGACATCTAGTAAAAGTGATGAGGAGGGGGAAAAGGCGGAGAGTGATCCATGTTATACGGCATCTGGTGCATTGGGGTGGTTTGTTTGCCCAGTAATTAAAGCGGCGAGTGATGCACTCTCGAGTATTTATGGTAAGTATATAGAGCCACTACTACAAACTAATTCTGGGATACTTAGCTCTTTGGCAGTGGATGGGAATAATGGGGTGTATGGAGCTTGGTCGCTATTTAGGAATATTGCGAATATAGTCTTTATTATAATGTTCTTGGTCGTGATATTTTCCCAGCTTACTGGTGTGGGGATAGATAATTACGGGATTAAAAGAGCTTTACCAAGGTTGATTGTAACAGCAGTACTAGTGAACTTTTCATTCTTAATTTGCCAATTGGCGGTGGATCTTTCAAACATCTTTGGGGCGGGACTGAAAGATTTGTTGATAGGGCTGGCTAATGATCAGGTGAAAAATGTAGTAGTATCTGGAGGGGTGAAAGGTGGTAGTGCTGGTGGGACTTTCACGACTGTAGGTGGTGCGATAGAAGTAATAATTTTAGCGATAACTTCTGGGGCGGTGGCGACGGTTTTGACTGGTATGTTGTGGGTATTGCCACTATTATTGACGATACTGTCAGGGCTGGTAGCAGTATTCTTTGGGTTTGTAATATTAGGCGTGAGGCAGGCAGCTATATTGCTTTTGGTGGTGACATCACCGATCGCATTTGTGCTTTATATACTGCCAAATACCAATAAACTTTTCCAAAAATGGAGCAAGTTGTTTATTAATTTATTACTGGTATATCCGGCAGTAGGGCTATTAATTGGTGGGTTCTACTTTGCAGCGAGGATTATATTGCTGGTGGATTCTGGGAGTTTTATCTTCCAATTGGTTGGGCTATTATTACTATGCGCTCCGTACTTCTTTATTATTCCATTAGTGAGTGGGTCGCTAAAAGCCATTAATGGTATTGGTGATAAGATTAGAGGCTTTGGTCAGAAGGCGACCGATAAGGGTATAAAGGCAGTGAAAGGGAGTGATGCTTATAAGACGCATCAGCAATTACAGGCGACGAAGGGTACTAGCTGGCGAAATAAAATAGCAAATACTAAGTTTGGAAAGAGAACTGGATTTAGGCGGCAGTTGGCACGGCAGAATCAAGCTTGGGAAGAGACGCAACAGAAAGACCGTGTGGCTGGAGCGTATCTTGATAGAATAGCGGATGAATGGCAGCCAAATTCCGTTTTGAATGGGAGAGTATCTGAGGCGCTAGATGGTAAAGGCGATTTTGATATAGCAATGGAGAGGGCGGCGTCACAAGACATGAAGGGTACGGCTGATTATATTTCATCAATGCTTTCTGATGCAAGCTTTAATATAGAAGAGAAGGATGCCGATGGGAAATATACCGCAAATGCACTCAGTAACCAGGCGAAACTGGCAAAAATTCAAAGCTATATGTCAAATAATGACAAGTTTGCGCAGCAGCTAAAGAGAAGAGATAAAACAGCTTTTGAATTTGCGAATTCTAGAGGTATGAATAAGGCTGGTGAATATAAGAATATTAACGATGCTGCATTTGGCTCAGATCAGACGATGGATGATCGTATGACGCAGAATACTACAGCTCTCAAGCGTGATACTGTGGATGGGAAGTTCACTTCGCAGATGGCAAATGCAATGGTAAGCGAGAATGCTCCTCCAGCAGTGAAGACTGGCATTGCTTCAGATGCCGGGAAGAGACCTGTACTTGAACAGGTTGCGGCAATGAACCCAAGTAATGATGTGCGAGACATGGAGGGGAATAAGGTTGAGCATAAGGACGCAAAGACGACGAAGGCAGAGTTTAGCTCGCAGATGGCAGGAAAGAAAGCCTTAAAGTTTGCTAATGGTGGCAATATTGCGGGGCAGTCTGGAGTACTGAATGGTTATGAAAAGAGCGGATTTAACGCGACGGAGGCATACACAAATAATAAAGGTGAGATTTATTTGAAAAATGCTAACGGTGAATATTGGGATGCAAAGAATGGTAAGGTGCTAGGGAATATGGATGCAACGGTGGGGAATGCGGGCTGGACTAAAATAAATATGTAGCAACTTGCTAAAACTTAAAAAATAAGGTATAATTGCGATTAGCAAAGTGTATACTTTGAGTTTTTTAGTAACTGTTAATCTAGTGAGATAGGAGGAGGGCCTATGAGAAAAGTAATGACAAGTGTTGATGGCGAGAAACTGTGTCAGATGATTGAGGAACAGCAAAAGAGCAAGTTGCTCCGGCCGGTGGCGATTATCGTGGTGGGGATGGACAGCAGAGAGTCGGATGCGATGCTTTCAAAAGTCGCTGAGCGTGAGAGGATGGAAACTGTTGATTTTTTCAGGATGCAGAATGAATATTCTGCGTTGAGCGAGATGGAACTGCTGGAAGCGTGGACGCAGAAACTGAGAGGTTTGGTCGCTATTCGTAAGAATGTTATAGTCAGGAAAGATTTTGGTTGTAGTGTATTAGAAAGAAAACTATCAATTAGTGCACTGAAAGCTGGAAATCCGCAGACATACATTATAGCGCTTAAGTTATCTACACCATTTATAACGGGTTTGAATTATTTTCGTGATAAATATGGGAAAGGCTTAATGAGTCGAGAATATGATTACATCCAAGATTCAATTGAATATGTGAGTTTTGAACTTGACGAGAATATTGATTGCCTGATTACGGA
Source organism: Candidatus Nanosyncoccus sp. (assembly GCA_045536725.1). Lineage (GTDB taxonomy): Bacteria > Patescibacteriota > Saccharimonadia > Saccharimonadales > Saccharimonadaceae > Nanosyncoccus. The sequence continues at coordinate 43,434 of JAZSOC010000034.1, read as the reverse complement.
AGTAAAACTAGATTAGAAAGGGCCCTTCGGGGCTCTTTTTATGTTACAATAGAATTATGCCAGAGCTTCCAGAGGTAGAGACAATTCGGCGGGGGCTTTCCAAGTTTATCATTGGAAAGAAGATTACTTCTGTGACGGTTTTTTGTGAGAAATCTTTTATTGGGCCGAGAGAGGTTGTAGCTGGAGCGGAGGTTGTTTTGGTGCGACGGAGGGGGAAGGCATTATTGATTGACCTTTCTAATGGTATTACAATGTTGATACATCTTAGGATGACTGGACAAATTATATGGGTGGGAGATGAGCGATATGCTGCGGGGCATCCGAGCGAGAATTTTACGGCGGAGTTGCCAAATAAGCAGACTAGAGTAGTTTTTAAGTTTGAAGATGGGGTGCTGTTTTTTAATGATCAGCGGAAATTTGGATTTGTGAAAGTCTTGCCGACAGAGGAGATGGAGCAGGATAGGTTTATTGCGAGTCTAGCGCCGGAGCCTTGGGATCTTCAGCCAGAGAAATTATATGAAGTTTTTAAGCGGAGGAAGGGGTCGCCGGTAAAAGGGGTGATTTTGGACCAAAAGGTAGTGGCGGGAATAGGGAACATCTATGCGGATGAGGCATTATTTGATGCGGGGATAGATCCGCGAAGTCTGTGTGGGGCGCTAAGTCTGGAAGATGCGAAGAATATTTTGGATGGGGCGGCGAAAGTGATGCGGGCGTCGATAGATTCTGGTGGCTCGACGATGGCGACTTATGTGCGGGCGGATGGAACGAAGGGGAATTATTTGGAGTTATTTGCAAAAGTTTTTCGAAGAGAAGGGCAGCCTTGCTCGCGGTGTGGACATGAAATTATGAAGATTAGAGTTGTAGGGCGGGGGACACATATTTGCCCACATTGCCAGAAGGAGAAAAAATGATTTATATATATTATGGTGATGATAGAGTGAAAGCTCAGAAAGAGATTAAGAAACTTTTTGGCGATGACTATGAAGTGATGGATGGGGAGGAGCTGACAAAAAATGATTTGCCGGATATATTCTTTGGGATGTCAATTTTTGGTGAGAGGAAGATTGTAGTAAAGAATTTATCAATGAATAAGAACGTTTTTGCGGAGCTTGAGGAGTATCTGGATACGAAGCACGAAGTAGTGTTATGGGAAGAGAAACTGGATAAGCGGATGGCGATTATCAAGAGGCTGGCAAAAGATCAGAGGGTGAGCATTAAGGAATTTAAGATTACTCAGGTGGTAGACAGAAAGATAATCTTTGAGATTTATGATACAGCCCTAAAAGATGGGGAGAAGGCGGTAAAAATGTTGGAAGAGATAAGGGAGGAACAGGAGCCTTTTATGTTCTTTGGGCTACTTGTTTCGCAGGCGGTGAAAAAGTATGAATGGCGGCATGGGGCTAAAGAAAAGAGAGTCCTACTGGAACTCTCTAAACTTGATATGCAGATGAAAGGCGATAGTGGCGTGAGCACTACTTGGCCTTTGATACAGTCTTTTTTGCTGCGGGTTTCTTCGCTGTAGCCTTCTTAGCGGCTGGAGCTTTCTTGGCTGGAGCCTTAGTGGTGCTCTTAGCGGCAGGCTTGACGCCGGCTGCTTTAGCAATTTTAGAAAGGGCAGCCTTACGACGGGAAGCAGTATTCTTCTTGATGAGGCCCTTTTTAGCGGCTTTGTCATACTCAGACTGAGCTTTGGATAAAGTTTCTGTGCTAGGGTTGGCACGGAAAGCTTTAAGGGAGGTCTTAATTATCTTTTTGATTTGTTGATTGTTCTTGTTGCGTTTGACAGCCTGACGTGCGGCTTTCTTAGCAGATTTAATAATCGGCATTCTGATTCCTCTTATAGGTTAGTAATATATAGTTTGTGTAATTATACACCTTTTTAATCAGAATGTAAAGGGGTGACTATTGGTTGACGGCGATAGTGAAAGTAACGCCACCGGTGTAGCGGCCAGCGGCAGCAGTATCTGGAGTAGAGATGCCGTAAGTGACTTTAGTGTCACGGTAGGTGACGCCAGAAGTAAGAGCGCCGGTGTTAGTGACGATATTATCGGCAACAGTGTCACCAGAAACTGGATCAGTGTGAGTGACACCAAGGCCTAAGAAAGTGTTAGAAGAGAGGAGTGGAAAGCTGGAGCCGGTGGTTTCTGTGCCGGAAACAGCCATACCCCAACCAGGAGCGGCAGTAAGTACAGTGGCAGTAGTATATGAAGGGATAGTGTATCTGCTATCAGTAGTGTGAACAAGGGCGGTGCCGCCACCAGTAGTGGTATTGGCGGTGATAGTGTAGCCAGATAAGACATTGCAAGTGGCTTCTAACAGAGTATAGATGTTAGCATTGACATCACTTGCGTTCATGTTGACTTCTGGGTTATTGCTGGTACCTCTTAAAGAGAGGACAGGATTAACGGTGGCAGAGACAGTAGTAGTGTCTTGATCTGAACGCACCGTAGCGTATGAGCTAATTGGTAGAGCTGCGACACCTAGAGCCGCGGTGAGCCCAAGGGTGGCAATAATTTTTGTTGAAATATTTTTTGTCATTGTGGAGACCCCATTAATAATAAATAATTTAGACCTTAATGCTTATAGTTTAACGTATTTTTGTGAGTTTGTAAAGAGATTTTACTTGTTTTTTGAATATTCTTATGTTAATATAGGGGTAGAAAATAAGGTCAAACAAAAATGGCAGATACAAATCAGATTATTGAAGAAATTAAAGAGAAGATTAAATCTTCTGAGAATATTTTGGTGGCGTTATCAAAGAATCCGTCGGTAGATGAGATGGCGGCGGCGATTGGGCTGACGATGCTTTTAGACGAGGTAGGAAAGCACGCAACAGCGATTTACTCTGGGGTGACGCCAAATGCTTTGAGGTTCTTGAAGCCAGAAGAGACTTTTGAATCTGATACTAACTCCCTGCAAGATTTTATTATTGCACTGAATAAAGATAAGGCCGATCACTTGCGCTATAAGGTGGAGGGGGACTATGTTAAGGTATATATTACGCCGTATAAGACAGAGATATCTGAGAAAGATTTAGAATTTTCGCATGGTGACTTTAATGTGGATTTGATTATTGCGCTGAATGTCAAAGCGCCGGAAGAGTTGGATGCGGCATTGTCTGAGTATGGCAGGATTATGCATGATGCATCGGCGATTAATATTACGGCGGGTGAGCCAGGGAAATTTGCAGATTTGGAATGGAATGACGCAAAGGCTAGCTCGGTGAGTGAGATGGTGGTGAATCTGGTGATGGAGATGGGCGATGTAGCAAAGAAGATGGCGCCAGAGATGGCGACGGCATTCTTGACGGGAATTGTGGCATCGACGGATAGATTTTCTAATGATAGAACTAAGCCAGAGACGTTAAATGTGGCATCTGAACTAATGAAGAAGGGGGCAGATCAGAAGTTAATTGCCGACAATATAGAGTTAGCTGGCGAGACGGTGCCAGAAGAGACTCATGGAGAGACTTCAGAGGAGATTCATGAGGAAGTACTAGAGAGTGCACCCGAGGAAGCTACTGAGGAAACTCCAAAGCAAGATGAGGTAGAGGGGGAGAAAGATAAAACAGAACTGAAAGTTCATCGCGATGAGGAAGGGGTCAAGCCTGAGGAAAATAGCGAAGCTGCGGAAGCAGTAGAAAAATTGGAACAGATGGTGCAGCCAGCGCCAGAGCAGGATCCGTTATTGGAGCAGCTAAAACAAGTAGCTAATGATGTGAAGCCACCAGAGTTTGTACCGGGGCAAAATCCGGCAGCGACTGTGGCTCCAGAGATAGAGGAGAAGGAGGCAAATAACATCCCAGAGATGAATTTTGGGACGACGGTGCAGTCAGAAGAGGGGAAGACTGAATCAGCTCCGGCTGAGCCGGTGATTGAGCCGGCAGAAGCAGAGGTATCAGTAAATCCTGATTTGCCATTACCAGACGACATTAACTTGCCGCCACCGCCATTGCCGCCAATTGATTTGGGTGCGGAAACACCGATGTTGCCAGAGATAGAGATGGATCCAAGCGAAGTAAATACTGAGCAAACGGGTGAACCAGAGAGTTCTGCGGCGGATGCTCTACTGCCAAAGCCTGATGCGGCTGATGGATTAGCGGATCCGGGGTCTTTCCAAATCCCAGGAATGTAGCATGATATAATGGGGGTATGAATAATGAGATTTTACTTGTTGATAAGCCTGCTGGGATGAGTTCTTTTGGGGTGGTGGCAAGAGTGCGACGGGTGTTATCTGAGCAAGCTGGTCACAAAGTGAAAGTGGGACATACGGGGACACTAGATCCTTTTGCAACAGGACTTTTAATTTTGCTAACTGGGAAAGGGACAAAGAGGTCTAATGAATTTTTGAAGCTAGATAAAAAGTATGAAGCGACGATAAGGCTTGGGGCGACGTCATCTACTGGTGATCCAGAGGGCGTAATTTCTGAGAGTGGGTCATTAGATATTATGCCCTCAAGGGCACAAGTAGAAGATACGGTGCAGAGTTTTGTTGGGGAGATAGAGCAGAAGGTGCCGGCGTATTCGGCAGTGAAGATTAATGGACGACGGGCATATAAGCTGGCGAGAGAGGGGAAAGAGGTGGAGATGCCAGTGCGAAAGGTGAATATATATAGTATTGAAATCTTAGATTATCAGTGGCCAGAATTAAAAATATGCTGTCATGTTTCTAGTGGGACGTATATTAGGACACTAGGAGAGGATATCGGGAAGAAGTTGGGGGTGGGGGGATATTTGACGGCGCTTCGGCGGACGCAAGTGGGTGAATATAAGGTTGATGATGCGACAACCCTTGATAAATTTATGGGGGTGTGATATAATTTCAATAATATGATTACAAAAGAGAAGAAGACAGAGGCTATTTCTAAGTTGGCCCGCAACAAGAAGGACGTTGGTTCTCCAGAGGTGCAGGTCTCGATTTTGACCGAGCGCATCAAAGAAGTGACCGAGCACGCAAAGAGTAATAAACATGATTACATGGCTCGCCGTGGCTTAATGCAGATGGTCGGTCGCCGTAAAAGATTACTAAAATACCTTGAGCGGACGGATTTTGACTTGTATAAGTCCACAGTTGCAAAGCTTGGCTTACGTAAATAGTGAGATATCAAATAAAATACCCTGCACGTTTATTCGTGCAGGGTTTTTGTTAAACAGAGAGCGTAAGTATATTTAACCCAGTGCTGCTGCCGCGTTGGTGTGGCGCGAGTTAGCAAACATTAGACTGTAACATCCAAGATCTTTGGTGCTAGGTCTGACTGTTTCAGCAACTGAGTAGCCTTTCCTAATCCTGTCCAGATATTCCTCCAGGGTAATACCGATGCTGGCGTATTCTTGTAGATGTTCCATCAAGAATAACATCGTTTTCTTAATCATCTCCCGAGAGGCGGAAAAGAGTTCAATGACGACCACCCTTCTTCTAGTCGTCATCCTAGTGCACGGTGTAGCAATTCCTCGCTGTTCCATAGCTTTTCTAAGAATAGCAAGGATTGATGAGACGGCTGTCTCATCAATGTGGTCACTTTTGACCTTGATTATTGCCATATCCTCATCGGTGGCAACGAATGATCTGATATCTATTTCCATGAACGACCCTCCTTTTTGCCATGGATACTAACTACTAGTGACACGCTCTCTGTATTTTGAAAGATCAAGTGAACATAAGTTCACTTATCTATTATACCACAGAGTGCGTGAAAAGTAAAGATGTGATATAATAAGAGAAGAATATTAACAAGGGAAAACGGCAGATATATAGATTGAAGTCCTGGCTGTAACTGGGGTGGCTTCAGGCTAGATATCTGGTGTTTTCCTTGGAAAGGTAGGATTTTTATGGATATTATTAATCCAAGTGGCAAGAAGATGGTGCGCGTATCAACGGAGTTATGTGGAAGGGAATTGTCGCTAGAAGTAAATAGGGTAGGCTTTAGAACTACATCCAGCGTAGTGGTGCAGTATGGAGATACTGTGGTGCTAGGTTCTGTAGTGGTGAGCGATAAGCCAGTAGAGCAAGATTTCTTCCCGCTATCGATTGACTATGAAGAGAAGTTCTATGCGGCAGGGAAGATTAATGGCTCAAAGTTTATTAAGCGTGAGGGGAAGCCAGCAGATGAAGCGATTTTGATTGGGCGCTTGATTGACCGGCCAATCCGTCCATTATTCCCGAAAGGTTATCGCCAAGAGGTGCAAGTGGTGGCAACAGTATTATCAATGGATCCAACATTCCGGCCAGACGTAATTGGGATGATTGCGGCATCTTCAGCGCTATACAATGCGGGGATTCCATTTGATGGGCCAGTGGCGGGGCTGAGAATTGGTCGGGTAAATGGTGAATTTAAGGCATTCCTTTCACCTTCTGAGCGCGAAGCTTCCGATCTTGATCTGGTGGTAGCAGTGAAGGATGATAAGGTGGTAATGGTGGAAGCTGGGGCGGATGAAGTGCCAGAGGCTGATATTATTGCTGCAATGAAGTGGGCCGTGGAGAATGTCCAGCCGGCGCTGAAATTACAGAAAGAATTGCGTTCTAAGCTGGACGTGGCAGAGAAAGAATATGAGTTAATTCTGCCAGATCCAGCAATTCAAGAAGCAGTGGACGATTGGACGGCAGGTCGCTTTGGTGATAAAGTACGCGGGAATGTGCTTGAGCGTCAGAAGATTCTTGCTGAGATTGAGGCGAAAATGCATGAAGAGTTCGCACCAAAGTATGGCGTGGGTGAGACTGATGAAGAAAAGACGATTGATTACGATGAGCGTCTGAAGAAAGAGTATTCAGCAGCCTTTGAGTTGGCTGTACATCATGAAGTGCGGCGTTCAATTGTGGAAGACGGTGTGCGTCCGGATGGTCGGAAGTTGACAGAAGTACGTCCGTTATCTTCACAAGTGGGGATTTTACCAAGAGTGCATGGCTCCTCACTATTTACTCGTGGTTTGACACAGGCGATGAATATTGTGACATTAGCACCATTATCATTTTCACAGGTAGTAGATACTATGGAAGTGACAGATGGCACGCGTCGCTATATGCATCACTATAATGCGCCATCTTACACTGTGGGTGAGTGTGGACGATTAGGTTCCCCAGGGCGTCGTGAAGTGGGGCATGGTTACCTAGCGGAGAGGGCCTTACTCCCAATGTTACCATCTGAAGAAGAATTCCCATATGCGATTCGTTCGGTGACAGAGATTATGTCTCAGAATGGTTCTACCTCTATGGCGGCAACTTGCTCATCCTGTATGGCGTTAATGGACGCTGGTGTGCCTCTGAAGCGACCAGTGTCTGGCGTGGCAATGGGTCTGATGGTGGATGTGCCGAAGGGGCAAGAGATTACGGTGAAGGACATTGATAAGGCTTATACACTGACAGATTTGATGGATGCGGAAGATTTTGCTGGAGATATGGACTTTAAGGTGACTGGGACGACGGAGGGGATTACGGCTCTTCAGATGGATATGAAAGTGCATGGGTTACCAGTGGAAATTTTGGAGAAGGCAATTAAACAATCTCATGATGGTAGAATGTTTATCTTGGAGCATATGCTTTCAGTAATTGCTGGCCCACGCGAGAAGCTATCTGATTATGCGCCACAGATTGAAAAAGTACAGATTGATCCAAAGAAAATTGGTACGGTAATTGGTAAGGGTGGTGAGACCATTAATGCGATTACTTCTGAAACTGGCGCACAGGTAGATATTGAGGATTCTGGACTTGTGACAATTTCTGGGCCAAATGCAGAAGTAATTAATAAGGCCGTGGAATGGGTGAAGAGTTTAGTAGAAGAGCCAGAAGTAGGGAAGATTTATACTGGTAAGGTAGTGACTATTAAGGACTTTGGTGCATTTGTGAATATCTTGCCAGGGATTGATGGGATGCTGCATATCTCTCAGATTGCAGATAAGCGTCTAGATAAAGTGACAGATGTGCTACATGAGGGCGACACGATTAAAGTGAAGCTCGTAGCAATTGACGATAAGGGGAAGCTCAGCTTATCGATGAAGGGCGTGGCTCAGAAATAGGAATAAACCTAGTATCTAAAAAGACCCCGTGATGGGGTCTTTTTGATGGGTTTCTTACCAGCCGCCGCCCCCGCCGCCGCCACCGCCCCCGCCGGAGAAACCGCCGCCACCGCCGCCGGAACCACCAGAAGAGGAGCTATCAGATGGGGAATAAATGTGAGAAGCAGAGCTAACGGCAGAAACGGCCTGGTGGAGGTCTCGGGCGGTGATGATGCCACCGGAGTACCACATAGCGTTGTAGGATTCGCCGAGATCCTGATAATAATATTCTAGTTGTTTGAGCCAGCTATCTTCTAGGCCAAAGAGGCTAGCGTAAGGTAGGAGTTTTTCGTAAATTTTGACTAAGCCCTCTTTAGAGGTGTCGGCACCATTGACGGATTGCATGAAAGCAAGACGATCTTTTTCAGCAAGCTTGATATAATCTCTTAGACCTTCGGCATATTTAGAAGCCTTTAGGCCTTTTTCGGTGAGCCGGGCATATTGATTACAGCTAGAGGAAATAAGTATAAGAACTGGGATAGTGAGGAGACTAAGAGTGGATGCGGTAGGGAATAAATATTCACAGACAAAGACGCCGCGAGCATCTTCCATGAAGAGAGCCCAGCCGAAGAAGATGGCACTGTGGAGGATGACATAGAAGACAGCGAGGAGAATGGAACGAAGTGGGGCTTTGCCGGCGGGGGAATCTTTGGTGACGTAGTGTTCAGTATTGATTAATTTGGTATTGACGGCGTTTTTGAAATCATTGCGGAGTTCAGTGGCCTTTTCGGAGACGTGAGAGTGGAGGGAGATAGAATCCCCGGCTTTTATGGAGGAACGGTTGCCAATGAGGCAGAGGGCGGCATTTTCTGTACGGTTAATGTTGGTATCATTTACGTTTAAGGACCAGTCATATTTAGAAGAGAGTATTTTTTTCTTACCGCGGACGAGGGTGACGTGATGGTTGACAGCGAGTTCAAGAATGGTGGCGACGAGAGGGGATTTAGTCTTTTTGACGTAAACTTCAGCAAGTTCTGCGGCGGATAATTCTGGGTAAGGGGCGTATTCAGCTGGGGTGAAGAGTTTGCGATAAGCCTTGCGATTGCGATGGGCGTAGGTAAAAAGTTTAAAGCCAAGAGTGAGACCAGTAATAGCTAAGATAATAAAGAGGAGGCTGAAGATGAGGTAGGTATAATTGTAATTAATGGGTACGATGAAAGTATCAGGGTTAAATTGGATAACATAAGTGAGATTCTCTGAGCGTTTAAGTTCTGTGGTGGTAAAGGTGAAGCCGTCTGATGTTTTCGTAATATTGCAACGGTCTTGGCCAGATTCACCATAAGAGCCGACGTAGCACCAGGCATCAGGCTTGAGGTTATCCTTTAAATCGTCAGAGAGGTGAACGGTGGCAGTGAGCGAATTAAAGTTTTGCCACCAGCCGGTACCGTTAGTGTCCCAATATAATTCTTGGAAGGAATCAAAATTAGTAATGACATTTTTGAAATCGTATTCTAGGATATATTCTTGTGTGCCGTGAATATATTCATCGGCGTTGCCGATGCGGACAGTGTAATAATCATTGTGCTCGATGATTTCATAAGGCTCAGTGGTGCCGTTTCTGGTGACGGCAATATTGAGATGGTCAATGGTGCGATTGGCGCCATTTTGATTGGTGAAAGGAATCATACGTTCAATACCGTGGTTCTGATCAAAATCTGGGAAGACAGCGGTGAGTTTTTCTACTACCTTCATATTGCCGCCGGAAGAAGTTCTAGTAAGATAATAATCAAAAGTGGCATCTTCAAAGTAGAAATCATTGGCACTGGCGCTGACTGGATAAGCTGGCAAGGCGACGAGAATTAGAGTAATAATAGCAATGATTTTAATAAATAACCTCTTCATGATTCTATTTTATCATGAGGGGGAGGAGATGTGATATAATATATATAGTTTATGGCAAAGAAACGCAAGAGTACAAGGAGGTCTTCGAAAGAAGTTGCACCAGAGCACGAACTGCCCGGTGGCTTTTGGCGGCAAGTGTGGGCTGTACTGATGATAGTAGTGGCGGTAATCTTTGTTCTGACCTGGTTCCAGGCGGGTGGCCCAGTACTTAATAATATACATAAGGGCATGGTGACATTAGTGGGCTATGCGGCATATGCTGTGCCAATTCTTTTAGTATATTTAGCGGTGTCAATTTTCAGGAGTGATACAAATCAGTTGCCGACGGTGATGTGGTTTGCATCATTCTTAATGATATTGTGGCTAGCTGGGGCATTTGGAGTACCGACTATCGGTGAAGTTAATCCTACGGGTGGCGTAGTGGGGGAGTTGCTCAATAATGCAGGCACGGCTATTCTAGATAAGAGCGTAGTGATGTTGATATATGTGGTACTGATATTTATTACTGGGATATTTATTTTGCAGACGACGCCAGTGGCGGTATTCAAGGCAATAGCAGCGATGTTTAAGACTGGCACGAAGAAGGAAGATGCGAAGAATGCGAAGGTAGCGCGAAAAGCACAGGCTGGTGAGAAGAAGGGGGATATGGATATCAAGGTGAATTCTGGTGTGGCGGTGGAAGAGAAGCCAATGAAGGGGCTGAAAGTACGTGATATGAAGAAATCTGCTCCGGCGGCGGTTAAGGTAGAACCGGAAAGAGTAATGATGACGGTGAGTGATCCGAACTGGAAGATGCCATCAATTGAGCTCTTAGAGAAGAAGCAGCAGCCAGCGGATGCAGGGAATATTCAGCAAAATGCTTTCGTGATTCAGTCTACGCTGAAAGAGTTTGGTCTGGATGTGGAAATGGAAGGTGCGAATATTGGTCCGCGGGTAACGCAATATACAATGAAGCCGCCTCAAGGGGTGAATCTTTCAAAGATTGTTTCGCGCGATAAGGAGCTAGCACTAAACCTTGCAGTGGATAAGATTCGTATTGAGGCGCCGATTCCAGGGACGCGCTCAGTGGGTGTGGAAATTCCAAATGTACGCTCAGCAGATGTGCGTTTACGTGGAGTACTAGAAAGCGATGAATGGAAGGGGACGGCGGAGCCGCTGACTTTTGCCGTGGGGAAGGATATTTCTGGTAAAGCTGTGGTGGCGAATCTAGCAAAAATGCCGCACCTTTTGATTGCGGGTACTACTGGTTCTGGTAAGTCGGTGATGACAAACACTTTGATTTCTTCGCTGTTATATCGTAATGCGCCAAGTGATATGAAGTTGATTATCGTGGATCCAAAGCAAGTAGAAATGGTGCAATATAATGATATTCCGCATCTTCTTACGCCAATTATCAATTCTACCGATAAGGCGCTTTCAGCGATGAAATGGGCGGTGAATGAGATGGAGCGTCGCTATACGGAAATGGCGAAGGAAAAGGTGCGCAACATTGTGGATTATAACAAGAAGATGGCAAAGAAGGCGGTGGCGGTGCCAGATGAAGACGGTAATGAGCAGAAGCAAGATGGTGGTAAGATGCCATATATTGTGATTATTATTGACGAGATGGCAGATCTGATGATGATGGCAGGGAAAGACCTAGAGATGTTAATCGTACGTATCGCACAGAAGGGACGTGCGGCGGGCATCCACTTAGTCCTAGCAACTCAGCGTCCAGAAGTAAAGGTGATTACGGGTCTGATTAAGGCGAACATTCCAGGGAGAATTGCCTTTGCAGTAGGGTCGCAGGTGGACTCAAGAATTATGCTAGATATGGGTGGAGCAGAAAAGCTACTTGGTAAAGGTGATATGCTAATGCTAACAACCGAGATGATGGGTAAGCCACGGCGGATTCAGGGCGCATGGGCGTCAGATGAAGATGTTGATAAGGTAACAAATTTCCTGCGTGAGCAGCGGCCGCCAGAATATAATGATGATGTGGTGTCGCAGCCAGTACAGATTAAGGGTTTGGGCCCGGCAGACGGGGGTTCAATTGGGGACCTTGGCAGAAAATATGATCCAAATGATCCGTTAGTAAGGAAGGCAGTGGAGATTTCAATTAAGAATGGCAAGTTTTCTACGGCTTCTTTGCAGACGTGGCTAGGAAAGGGGCATGGTTATGTGGCAGGTTTGGCGATTTGGTTTGAAGAGATTGGGGTGATTGGGCCACCGAATGGAAATAAGCCACGCGAAGTCAACATTCAGTCTATGGAAGAATTTGACGAAATAGTAAGTTCGCTATAAATAAGAGACATAAAGGAATCCTTATACAGCGATTTTAAAATCTCATTATATTTCACAAGGCTTTAGTTAGTAGTTGATTGCGCGGCGTTCGAAAAAGCTCTGTGGGTGGTTGCAGACTGGGCAAACTTCGGGGGCTTCTTTGCCAGTGAAGATGTAGCCACAGTTGCGGCATTTCCAGACGGTGACTTCTTCGGACTTAAAGACAATATCGTCATCAACATCTTCTAAGAGTTTGCGATAGCGATCTTCATGTTCCTTTTCGATGGCGCCGACTTGTTCAAATTTTTCAGCAATATCATCAAAGCCTTCTTCACGGGCAGTTTTAGCAAATTCTTTATACATGGTGATATATTCATAATCTTCACCCTCAATACCGAGCTGAAGGTTAGTCTTAGTATCGGCGACCTCGCCGTCATTTAAAAGTTTATACCAAATTTTAGCATGTTCTTTTTCATTATCGGAAGTTTCATTGAAGATTTCAGCAATTTGCTCGTAGCCATCTTTTTTGGCGCGGGAGGCAAAGAATTGGTATTTGACCCGAGCTTGAGATTCACCAGCAAAGGCTGTTTGTAAGTTTTGATAAGTTTTGCTTGATTTAAAGTCTGCCATAATTTCTCCTTTGTCCTATTATAACATAGGATTGATTTTCATTATATTTGTGGTATAATTAATTGAACCTATAGCTATGCACATTAAGAGGAAGCCTGTTTGAAAGAGAGGTAGAATTATGGGCATAAAATTTATTGTAGATGAAGTTTCTGATTTACCGGAGGAGGTGGACCAGACGAATATTAGCGTCGTGAAAAATTCAATAATTTTGAAAAAGAAAGGGGAGAGAGAAATTGAGTTTCACGGACTGACGGCAGACAACTTCAAGGATAAAGTGGACGGCATGGTGATGCATGGTCATTATATTGCTAGTACTAGTATGCCAGTGATCTATGAAGCAGAGGATGAAGAGAAATATGGTGTGATGAGTGTAGAAAGATTAACAAAGGAGCTACTGAAAGATAATGATGTAGTCTTCTTGGCGACGAACTCTACAATCACCAGTGTTTACTCAGGAGTATCGATGCTTTATAGGGATTTAGCGGAATGTCGGGATGATTATGACGGGCATTTGGCAATTTGTATAGATACGCAGTGCGCTTCGACGGGCTTAGCATTATTAATTCGTAACTTAACTATGCAGAATTTTACGACGGTTGAGGAAGTGGTGGATTATGTCAATGAAAATGCGGGAAGGATTGGCCATGTATTTACTTGGAGAAATTTAACTTACATAAAAAATTCAGGCAAGGTACGTGGCGGAGTAGCGGATTTAGCGAATTTGATAAAAATAACACCGCTGGGTTCCGTGGAATATGTAGGCGATGAACGGCCACTGGAAGTGATTTCAAAGATGAATCGCGGATATAAGAAAGCAGCGATGAGATTGGCGAGATTTGTGAAAGCGACGATCGTGGAGGCGGCTACTGAAGTAGTGGTAGCACATGGTAACGATCCGGAGTTTGCGGCGGAAGTAGAAAGAAGAATTCTGGAAGAGTTGCCGAACGTGAAGATCTTGCATTGGCGGTGTGGGCCGACAATTCAGGCACATGGTGGGCCAACGTCAATTCATGTTAACTACTTAAGAAAATATCCGAATTCATTTGAAGAAACTAAGAGAATTATGACAACAATATAGTTATAGGTGAAGCGCCCCTAAGGGGGTGCTTTTTATGCTATAATGAAGGTATGGGAATTGAGAGGATAATTGATACTGCTATCCATGAGGAAGATACTGATGAACAGGCAGTAGAAGTGTCTCTCAGGCCGATGACTTTTGCGGAATATATTGGTCAGGAAAGATTAAAGAATAATTTGAAGCTGGCAATTGATGCGGTAAAGAAACGGGCAGATGGGTCAAGTTTGGACCATGTGCTTTTATATGGGCCACCGGGATTAGGGAAGACGACGATGGCAAACGTGATAGCGCATGAGATGGGAGCAAACTTGAAAGTGACGAGTGGGCCAGCGATTGAGCGAGCTGGGGATTTAGCTTCAATTTTGACGAATTTGCAGGATGGAGATGTGCTATTTATTGATGAGATTCATCGTTTGAGAAGAACGGTGGAAGAAATTCTATATTCAGCAATGGAAGATGCGGCGATAGATATTACAATCGGTAAAGGGCCGGCTGCAAGATCGGTGCGGTTAGATTTGCCGCGTTTTACTTTGATTGGCGCGACGACGAGGACTGGTTCGTTGGCGGGGCCACTGCGTGATAGGTTTGGCTTGGTGCATAGATTGGAATATTATAAAGAGCCGGAAATTTCGCAGATTATTACTCGGACGGCGGGGATACTTGGTACGGAAATTAAGCCAGAGGCAACAGCACTTTTAGCCTCACGGTCACGTCTGACTCCGAGGATTGCTAATCGTTTGACAAAGCGAGTGCGGGATTATGCAGATGTAAATGGTGATGGTATTATTGATACGGTGACTGCGGAAAGAGCACTCGAGCTATTGGAAATTGATGGGTTAGGGCTGGATCCAGCAGATAGAAATATGCTGACGCTGATGGAAGAGAACTATGGAGATCGGCCGGTGGGGCTGTCGACAATTGCAGCATTGACTGGTGATGAGGCTTCAACGATTGAGGATTATTATGAGCCATATCTTTTGCAGCTAGGATTATTAGAACGAACACCAAGGGGCCGGAGAGTGACGGAGAAAGGTAGACAACATTTAAGGAATGTGGTATAATTAAACTATGAAGAAAGATTTGGTGAGACTCCGACACGCACGCAGTACGAAGGATTTTCCAGGTCTGAAATTAGAGTCTGATGAATATGTAGAATTATCTATTAGACGATCTCCGGTGGGGCTAATATTAATGTGGACAGGTGAAGTAGTGGGCTTCATCTTCTTGTTTGTGTTGATGATTTTCTTGACACATGGTGGTTTTTCAGTGGGACTGGATCATACTGCAAAAAACTTTATGTATTTCGTCTGCTATGTGATGATTGGCGTGATGTTAGTGGCGGGGATAATTGGTACTCATGTATACCGAGGTAATAGTCTATACGTGACGAATCACCGGGTGATTCAGAATAGCGTGATGTCTTTAATGGCGAAGTCTACGAACGTGATTGAGCTGTCAAAGATTGAGGATGTGAGCTTTAAGCAGAGTGGGTTGTATGAGTACGTATTTAGGTTAGGAACAATCAGGATGTCTACGGTGGGTGATGAGACGACTTATACCTTTAAATATGTGGACATTCCGACAGATGAACTAGAAGTAATTTCACACCTAGTGCATATTGAGAAATATCGGATGGGGCAAGGGAAGAATTCTGATCTTGATTAGTTAGTGCGGTTTTTCTTGACGTAAGTATCTTCTTTTTCCAGATCTGCACGAAGGGTGTATTCTTTGCATTTGCCATCTTCACAGTTGGCTGGTTCATAATAGTAATCGCAGCCAGTATGACCGAGAAGGATGCCGTCTGGATCGGTAAAGAGGGCTGGATCGATGACTTTAAGATTATCTTCAGAGATGGATTCTGGGTAAAAGCCATTGGCTGGATAGAACCCTTCTTCAAGAGCGTAATACATGGCATTGATGGCAATCTTGCGAGCATCGTCACGATTCATGGCGTCTACGTTAGCCTTCTGTGTCCAGAAAAGCACAAAAGCTAGGCTGGCGAAAGCAATTACGATAATAAGTTCTAAAAGAGTGAAACCTTTACGATTATTCATGGGTCTATTATAACATATTCGGTGGTAATGTGGTATAATTATAGATGGAAGGGTGGCCGAGTGGTTTAAGGCGCTTGTCTTGAAAACAAGTGTGTTAATAGCACCGCAGGTTCGAATCCTGTCCCTTCCGCCAATTCAAGTCGAGAGCCGCGAATGCGGTATTTTTCTTGCCTTGCTCTATCAGAATAGCGCGGCGGCAAGAGAAAACAGCAATCTGCTCGCTTAGATTGTTCGTCTGGCGGATTTATTAGCATTATTAGCTTGAAACGAGGGAGTTTTTGTGATATATTATGAGGATGTGTAACTAAATGGTTTTGCATGTTCTTTAGAGGAGGGGAGTAACATGAAGATTGTACGGAATGGCAAAGTATATCTACAAAAACGAGATATATCGTATATAGCAAATGAATACACACCTTTTGCTAGAAATATACGCTATAAGCTTGCGGAGTTATGTGACAAGCGCGACGTGAGTGAATCTGACGATGATGATTTTGTAGAGATTACTGACAGAGAACTAGTCAATCGTCTTTCGAGAGACAATTGGTTCGTAGACTTTGATGATGTAAAAACTTTAGGTATGAAGGATTTACGGGAATTAAAAAATCAAAGTTTTGCAAAGTATTGTATTCAAATGGATGACTCTATAAATTCTGGAAAGTTTAGTGATAACTCTTATTATGAAATGATAAGATTGCAGTATCAGTATAAGCAAATAGAAAATTTAATAAGAGCTTATCGCTGGCGTCCGATTAATAGATGGACATTAAAGTGGAAGATTCCGGCATAATCAAATAGCCTCTGGAAACAGAGGCTTTTTCCTGGTGGTACCGGGTGGGATTGAACCACCGACCTCGGGCTTATGAGTCCCACGCTCTAACCAGCTGAGCTACGGTACCAAGTGAAGATAAAATCTAAAACTTGTTTTAGATTTTAATCTGAACGCAGGTGCCGAAAGCCGGAGGCTTACGGTACCAATAGAGTAATTATATCATAGTTTTAGATATAATAAAAGAGCCCCTTTGGGGCTCCTTTATTATTCGGCGTTAGTGTGAACGGCGGTGACGTCGTCGAGATCGTCGATGGCGTCGAGGAGCTTTTCAACTTTCTCTTCGTTTTCTTCGCTGACTGGGACGCTGGTGTTCGCGACATATTTAAGTTCAGCGGAAGTGACATTTAGACCCTCGTCGACGAGGGCGGCGCGGACTTTCATGAGGTCTGCGGCAGCGGTGAAGATTTCAATGCCATCATCCTCTTCGACGGCGTCTTCAGCGCCAGCTTCAAGGGCGAGCATGAGGGAATCTTCACCTTTATCGGTAATAAAGATAACGCCTTTTCTTTCAAACTGGAACATGACGGAGCCAGGATCGGCCATGCGGCCGCCATTCTTGGAGAGGATGTTCCTGACTTCTGGCATGGTGCGATTTTTATTATCGGTGGCAACTTCAATGATAATGCCGATGCCGCCAGGGCCGTAAGCTTCATAAACTTCTTCAACGAGAGCGGCACCTTCTTTAGATTGAACACGAGCAATAGCGCGTTCAATGTTGGCTTTTGGCATGTTGGCAAGGCGGGCCTTTTCTAGAACCATAGCAAGGGAAGGGTTCATAGCGGGGTCTGTGCCGCCGCGAGCAGCGATGGCGATCTGATTACCGATTTTAGTGAAGAGAGCGCCACGCTTGGCGTCTACGACGGCCTTTTGGCGTTTGGTGGTGGCCCATTTACTGTGTCCAGACATAATAAAAACTCCTAACTTTGATATAAATACTTGTATATATTATACCACATCTGTTATAATAAGGGTATCTAGCCATACTTTGGTCACTGGCTTTGATTCATAAATTCTTAGATGCCAATATTGCATCACCCCCTAGAAATTAACTTATTTGGAGATTTTATGAATCAAGAAAACTTACATGAGAGAATAGAAGTAGAAGCGGAGTTTAAAAGGGGGACTTTGCCGTGTTTGCCGCGTAAATTTGTGCGAGCAAATGGGCGAGTGGTGGAGATTTTAGAATTGGGGCTGATGCACCCAAAGTATGATGGGCTGAAAACTTGTTTTGCTTTTGATGTGACAGATGGAGAAGCAGACTATCGGATAGTTTTTGATACGGAGAGGTTAACTTGGTATTTGGAATGGATGGGCGATTATGAATAAGGTGATGTATGTAGATTTGAATTCTTGTTTTGCGACGGTGGAGCAACAGGCGCGGCCGAGGCTACGCTATAAGCCGGTGGCGGTGACGAACCGGTTAGTGCCAAATTCTTGTATTATTGCGGCGAGTTATGAGGCGAAGGCGTGCGGAGTGAAGGTGGGGATGCGAAGAGCGGAAGCTTTGGAGCTGTGTCCAGATTTGGTGTTCGCGGAGACAGAAGCCTCTAAATATGTTTATGTGCACAAAAAATTTGAACAGATTTTACAGGGGTATTCTAGTAGGGTGGTAATGAAATCAATAGATGAGGGAGCGATTGAATTATCTGAGATGGCAATAGGGGACGAACGGACGGCTTATGAGATTGGGCGTGAGATAAAGAGACGGTTGAGGGAAGAAGTAGGGTGCTATATGCGATGCAATGTGGGTATAGGGCCGAATCGGTGGCTGGCGAAGGTGGCGGCGGAGTTACATAAGCCAGATGGCCTGGATGAGATTACGGTTTCTGATTTAGAACGGGTGTATAGGGGATTGAAGCTACTAGATCTTCCAGGGATAAATGTGCGAATGGAACATAGATTGAATGCAGTGGGGATATTTACGCCTTTGGAACTTTATCGTGCGCCGGAAGAGGTGCTGGTGAAAATGGTATGCAAGAGCATTGATGGGGCCAAATGGTATCGGCGGCTAAGAGGGGTGGAAGTGGATGATTTTGAGTCGGAGATACAGACGGTGGGGCGGCAATATGTATTGGAGTCTAAGTTTTTAGATCGGGGAGAAGTTTTAGTGCGGATGTTACATTTAGCGGAAGATGTGGGATATAGGCTGCGGAGCAAGGGGCTATATGCGTGCGGGGTACAGGTGTGGGTGAATTATTATAATGGGGAGAGACAGAGTGAGAAATTGATTTTGCCACGGGCTTTTCGGACGGATGCGGAGATTATGGAGGTGGTGCGGCAGTTGTTTGCGAGATTTAAGGAGGGGGTTAGGATTATTGGGGTGACTTTATATAAATTACAAAGAAGTCCAAGCGCGGAACGGTCATTATTTGATGATGAGTTAGAACGGACAGAGAAGATATGCGAGGCGGAAGATGCAATAAATGCGCGATTTGGAGCACGGATGATACATTCGGCGGCGACGCTCGGGACGGAGCAGATCAAGACGAAGATTCCGTTTGGCTCGGTAAGATATTTAGATAGGAGGATAACGTGATGAATTAAAAATAATTCTATTCATGCTTGCAACTTCTCAGGTGGTCTGATATATAATAGATATAAGAAAAGGAGGTAAATATGCCAAAGAAAACAAGTAAATCAGAAATGGCAGAAACAGCAAATAGCGGCAAGAACCAGGCATTAGATTTGGCGATTGCTCAGATTACAAAACAGTTTGGAGACGGTTCCATTATGAAGCTGGGGGAGGCGAAGAAGATTGATGTAGAGCTTTTGCCAAGTGGGTCTTTATCGCTTGATTTGGCATTAGGCGGCGGCTATCCAAAGGGTCGGATTATTGAGATTTACGGGCCAGAATCATCTGGCAAGACGACTCTGGCGCTTCATGCAATTGCGGAGATTCAGAAGCAGGGTGGGCAGGCAGCGTTTATTGATGCGGAGCATGCACTGGACCCAGCCTATGCAAAGAAGATTGGTGTGAAGACGGAAGATTTGTTGATTTCGCAGCCAGATAATGGTGAACAGGCGCTGGAGATTTGTGAAACATTAGTGCGTTCATCTGCAGTAGATTTAATTGTAGTGGATTCAGTGGCAGCGCTCGTTCCGCAAGCAGAGATTGACGGTGAGATGGGTGATGCGCAGATGGGCCTTCAGGCGCGTTTGATGTCTCAGGCAATGAGAAAGCTGACAGGTATCATTTCTAAGTCTAAGGCAACAGTAATCTTTATTAACCAGATTAGAATGAAGATTGGAGTGATGTTTGGTAACCCGGAGACGACTACTGGTGGGAACGCATTGAAGTTTTATGCATCAGTACGCTTAGATATTCGTCGGATTGGGCAGATTAAGGCGGGGGATAATATCTCTGGCAACCGGACGAAGATCAAGGTGGTAAAGAATAAAATTGCGGCACCATTTAGGACGGCAGAGTTTGACATTATGTATAATGAAGGGATTTCTAAGACTGGCGATATTTTAGACCTTGCAGTGCAGTATGGCGTGATTGATAAGGCTGGTGCGTTCCTTAAATATAAAGGCGAAACTTTGGGGCAAGGGCGTGAGGCTGTGAAAAAGTTGTTTAAGGAAAAGCCGGAATTAATGGAAGAAATTGAAAAACAGGTACGCGAGAAAGCGGCAGAGGAGGTTTAATGCACACGGATGAAAAGTGGCAAGTATATGATATGGAGGGTGAACGTGTGGATACGGATGGCTACGATGCTGCATTAGGTGGCCCTCTTAATGGTGAGAGTGATGCTTATGTGGCAGCAGCAGCTGTGTGGTTATATCGTTATACGAATGAAGGTATAGAAGTATTATTTCAGCAGCGCGCGCCGCAGGTTAGGCATGGTGGAAAGTGGGATGTTTCCGCTGGGGGGCATATTAACAATGGCGAACGTACGGTAGATGCGGCCGTACGGGAGCTTTTTGAAGAGATTGGCGCACGCGCAAAAGCGGAAGATTTAGAGTTTATGTTTAAGTTGAAAACATTCTTTGAAGTACAAATGTATGCTTATCATTATCTTTGTGACTGGACAGGGAAAGGAGATGATTTTTCCTTTGATGATGGTGAAGTGAGTGCAGTAAAATGGGTGAAACTGAAAGATTTTGATAAATTTATAGATGAGAATGCTAAAGATCCAATTAAGAATGCTTTCTTTACTAGGGAGCTAACTAAGTTTTGGCTGACAAAGAAAAATGGAAATACTCAGGAATAATTCTGATGATATTTTAGACACCGAGAACTTGCAGGTAATAACAAAACTTTCACCGGCGGTGAAGAATGAAAAGCGGGTGAATGTGTTTGTGAATGATAAGTTTGCCTTTTCTTTAGATGTGGCGCAAGTAGTAGATCTAAAAGTGAAGGTGGGGATGAAGCTATCCGAGGCAGATTTATTGCGCTTTAGAAAGGCGTCTAATTTTGGGAAGTTATACCAACGGACTCTGGAATGGGTATTAACACGGCCACGGTCGGTGCGGGAGACGTATGATTATCTGCGAAAAAAGAAGTTCAATAAGCCGGAGTATGAAATTTCAGATGAGGATATTGAGGCGGTGGTAGTGAGGCTCCAAGAAAAGAAATATCTAGATGACCAGAAGTTTGCGGAGTATTATGTAGAGAATAGGTTTTTAAAGAAGGGGGTATCTACCAAAAGGTTAAAAATGGAACTTGCAAAGAAGGGGGTGGCGGAAGAATTGACCGTGCGAGCATTAGCACAAGTAGGGCGAGACGACAGGGAGGAGTTGCGTAAAATGATTACACGAAAGCGTGCACGCTATACAGATGAAAAACTTATTGCTTATCTTGTTCGTCAGGGTTTTGACTTTGAATTGGTGCGTAGTGAGGTTCTCGGAAAGGATTAACGAAATTTGGTACAAAATCTTTCTTAGTGGATTCTTTTCTGACTTTTTCTTCTTCGTTTTTAACGATGATTTCCGTGTCGGTAATTTTGGCGATCTGAGAAAAGCCAATGACTAACTCTGGGTCAATAATAGCCTTAAAAGTGGGGCGCTGTACAATGAGTTGAGCGATGTGAAAAGTGGAAGGATCTAAGGTGTAATTGATGACCTTACCGAGCTTAGTGCCTTTTTTAGTGATAACTTTTTTACCGATAAGCTCGAAGTTAATATCGAGGATTTTTTTAAGGCGGATGGCGTCTTCGCGGGAAACGAGGTCATCTGCGGAATTAATAATCATGCCGAGACTAGAGAATTCGCGAATGGAGCGAATATCAAGGATATCTCCGGCGCCATCTTTTTTGATGGCGGGACCATCTACAAACATTGCAACGATTTGTAGATTGGAAGGATTGATAATGGGTGCAGTGGTGTGGCCAATGGGTGCGGTGACATGTAATGATAAGACGGGAACACCAATGATGCGTGAAGAAGGTATTAACATAATTATATTATAGCATACCTAAGTGATTATGCTTGAATTACAGGGGTAGATGTGATATAAAAAGACTAATGAAAAAGATTTTGGCGGTGAGCGGAGGGGTGGATTCGATGGTGCTCTTTGAGATGTTGAAGAATCAGTCGGAAGTGATGGTGGCACATTTTGACCATGGGACACGGCCAAGTTCTGGGGATGATAGAGAGTTTGTACAAAAAGTTTGTTCGGAAAATAAGGTGAAATGTATAGTGGGGGAAGCAAGGTTAGGTGAGGGAGTATCCGAGGAACAGGCAAGGAAAGCGCGCTATGCATTTTTGCGGCAGGTGGCAAGAGAGCAAAATGGGCGGATTTATACGGCGCATCATCAAGACGATATGGTAGAGTCGGCGGTAATTAATTTGATGCGGGGGACGGGATGGAGGGGGCTTACTCCGATGGGTAATGATGAAATTGTACGGCCACTGCTCACTATGAGTAAAAAGGAAATTCTAAAATATGCGGCGGAGCATGATGTAGTGTTCCGGCAGGACCCGACAAATGTGGAGGAGAAGTATCTGAGAAACCGTGTGCGAGTAAAAATGAGTGAGCTACTGGTGACGCAATTAGTGAAAATGATTGAGGAGCAGGGAGAGTTAAAGACGGAAATCGATGGGATAATTACTGGGATTTTACCAGGGAATGGGATGTATCAGCGAGCATGGTTTAAGGAAATGGACGAGAAGGCGGCAATGGAGATTTTAAGGGCGGGGCTTTTGAGGGTGAATATTAGATTAACACGGCCGCAACTAAGAGATTTCTTAGAAGCGATACGTGAATATGCGCCAGGGAAGAAGTTCAATTTGCCTGGTGATAAGTTAGTGCGATTAGAGAAGAATTACTTTATATTAAAGTAGAATATGTTATAATTATAGATAATGAATAGTGAAAAAATCCGGAATTTTTGTATCATTGCGCATATTGACCATGGTAAATCCACTTTGGCTGACCGAATGATGGAAATTACTGGTACGGTAGAGAAGCGGGCGATGAAGCAGCAGCTACTTGATTCAATGGAGTTGGAGCGGGAAAAGGGGATTACGATTAAATTGACGCCGGTGCAGATGCACTATAAAGGATATGAATTGAATTTGATTGACACGCCAGGACATGTGGATTTTTCTTATGAAGTGTCGCGCAGTTTGCAGGCGGTAGAGACGGCAATTTTAGTGGTGGATGCGACACAGGGGATACAGGCGCAGACGCTTGCGAATGTGTATTTGGCATTAGAGCAAGATTTAACGATTATCCCAGTGATTAATAAAATTGATTTGCCGGCAGCGGATGTGCCAAAAGTGACGGCAGAGATTGTGAATTTACTCGGCTGTAAGTCGGAAGAGATTATTGGGGTGTCGGCAAAAACAGGATTAAATGTGGAACGTGTTTTAGATGAGATTATTGAACGGGCACCTGCGCCAAAAAGAGAGGTTGCTGAGGTGCGTCCGTTGCGTGCACTGATTTTTGATAGCTATTTTGACGACTATCGGGGGGTGGTATTATATGTGCGGGTTTTTGAGGGGGAACTTGCGAAGAATTCAGCAATAAAAATGATGGCAGCGGAAGTGGAAGGTATGGCGCTAGAAGTGGGGATATTGAGTCCAGAAATGCAGCCGCGGGATGCGCTACATGAAGGAGAAATTGGTTATATTGTAACCAATTTAAAGACTACGCGTGAGGCAAAGGTGGGTGATACGGTGACGCTCGCAAAAGCTCCAGCAGAAAGGGCTTTGCCTGGATATAAAAACGTGTTGCCATTTGTTTATGCGGGCTTTTTCCCGGTTAGTAATGACCAGTATAAGGATTTGCGTGAGGCGGTAGAGAAGTTGGCGTTGTCTGATTCGGCATTGCAGTTTGAGCCAGAGAATTCACCAGTGCTTGGCTTTGGCCTGCGGATCGGCTTTTTGGGATTGCTACATATGGACATTATTCGGGAGAGGCTTGAAAGGGAATTCAAGCTGGATTTAGTGGTGACGAATCCATCTACGAATTATGAGGTGAAGTTAAATAGTGGGGAAGAAATTGAAATAAAATCGGCGGCGGATTTGCCAGATATGAGCGACGTGCTGGAGATTCGTGAGCCGTGGGTGAAGGGCGAGATTATTTTACCAAGTCAGATGATTGGCAATGTACTTAGCTTAATCATTGAGAAGCGTGGGCGGCAAAAGAATTTATCCTATATTGAGGGTCGGGCAGTGATAGATTTTGAGGCGCCAATGGCGAATTTACTGACGGATTTTTATGATCAATTAAAATCACTTTCTTCGGGATATGCGTCATTTAATTATGAACTTTCTGATTATCGGGCAGAAGATTTAGTAAGAGTAGACTTCTTGGTGGCGGGGCAGAAGATTGATGCTTTAGCGATTATGTGTCATAGAACGGAGGCTGATGCGATAGGTAGGGAAGTGACGAAGAAGCTAAAAGAAGTAATTCCACGACAGAACTATGAAGTGGCCCTGCAAGCGGCGATTGGTGCGAGGATTTTAGCAAGGGAAACGATTGGCGCATATCGAAAAGATGTGACGGTAAAAATTCATACGGGCGACCGAGATAGAAAAGCAAAGCTACTAGAAAAACAGAAACGAGGTAAGGCGAGAATGAAACGCTTTGGGAAGGTGGATATTCCAAGCGAAGCGTTTACTGTGATGTTAAAACGTGACTAGCTGGCTTTTTGAGCAAGGGCGGAAACGACGTTGTTAAAGACATTTTCGCGAGTGTCATCAGCATTGACAGTGAGAAGTAGGCCGAGCTCACGGTAATGTTCAATGACGGGCATGGTTTTAGTTTTAAATTCTTCAATGCGAGTCTGGAAGACTTCTAGCTTACGATCGTCTGGGCGATCGCCACGGTCGCCAGTTTCTTTGGCAGTTTCCCAGCGGTTGAGAACGTCTGACTCGGAGATGTTAAGTAGGATGGCGGCTTTAATTTCGTGGCCGGAGTTGGCACAAGTTTCAATGGTAGGAATTTCTTCGCCAGACCAGCGACCAACAGAGCTTAAAATGAGGGGGTAATCACGAAGGTCTGAATGATTAATATAAGGTAAAATACGTTCACGGAACATGTCCGTAGGGAAGAGTTTACCACTTTCTGTATAGTGGAGACGCTCTTCTGCTTCTATGGTGCGGATGATGAGGCCGGAGGAAAGGAATTTGGCGCCAAGACGTTCGGCGAGGTTAATGCCGACGGTGTCTTTACCGCTCATTGGTAAGCCAAAAATATTAATGCTGCCTGTGCCGAGCCATGTTTTAATCTTCTCTAGTTGTTCTTCCATATTAAGATATATTATATCAAGCTTTTTTGACCTTGACCATGGCGGCGCGAAGGACCTTTCCTTCATAAAGGTAACCTGGGCGCAGAGTTTCTGAAACGACTTCTTTGTCGCCATCGCCATCCTCCATGATGACGGCTTCGTGGAGGTCGGGATTAAATTCGACGCCAGTCTCGGTGTGCATTTTCTCGAGCTTTAATTCTGAGAGGGTTTTTGCTAAGGATTTCTCAAGGGGCTGGAGCTCTGCATGGGCTTTGATGGCGAGATCGAGATTATCAAGTAGTGGCAAGATTTTCATAATAGTAGCATAGCGGGCTGAATCCATAGCTTGGGATTTTTGCAATTCTACTTGCTTGCGATAATTTTCAAAATCGGCACGAGTACGCTGAAGGTCATTCGTTAGCTCAGTGATCTGTGCTTCTTGATTGGTTTCTGCTGCTTTTTTGGTCATAGGGTGGACTCCAAAATATTACCTGCGCGACGGACGAGCGACATGACGTGACTGTAATTTTGGCGGGTGGGGCCAAGGACGCCGATGTAGCTATTGTCTGAATAAGGGGAACGAAACTTGCTAATGATAAGAGAGACCTCGGAAGATTTGCCAATGGGATTTTCATGACCAATGAAGATATTGAGGGGCTGGCCAGGGGCAGCTTCACGGAGCCAGGGCTCAAGATTATCGAGAAGTTTAGCGACAGCTTGAACGCGGGCGTTATCCATAAACTCTGGCTGGGCAAAGAGACGGGAAACGCCGGCAAGATAGAGCTGGTCACCGATGGTGGCGAGGCCGAGATTGCCGGTTAGTTCTACTAGGGAGTCGACGGCGCCACGGATGGCGTAATCGGCGCGAGTTTGAGAATTAATGCGAATTTCCAGAGCGTGGGCACCACGGTCAACGGGCTTACCCTCTATCTCGGTGATGTCATCAGCTTGCTTTTCGGCGAGGGAATTAACATACATGCGGTAGCCAGCATCGGTAGGGATGCGGCCGGCAGAAGTGTGAGGTTGGGTGATGAGCCCGGCGTCTTCAAGACGGGCCATTTCCGCACGAATAGTAGCTGATGAGACGTCAAAAAGTTTAGCGAGGGTGACACTGCCAACTGGTGCGGCTACCTCGGCATATTCTTCAATAATGGCATAGAGAATCTGCTTTTGACGCTCAGTAATTTCCATAGTTTTAGTATAATCTTTTAGCACTTGATTGTCAAGAGTGCTAACTGGTTGACTTTTAGGGGTGGGTGTGTTAGAATTAAGGGGTAATATTAACTCAGCAAGCGGACGAGCTGTTTGCGCTTGCTTTAACCAAAGGAGTCAAATGAAGCAGTATGAACTTACTGTGCTGATTCATCCTGATCTTGAGATGAATCTGGCACCGGCTACCGATAAAATCAAGAAGTTGATTGAAGATAACGGTGGCAAAATTGTCAAAGAGACAAATGAAGGCAAGAGACGCTTAGCATACAGAATTGATAAGCAAGATTTTGCCGTATATTACTACTATGACGTAGAGTTGCCAAATGAGGCACCAAAGAAAATCTCTAATACACTTAATATCACCGATGAGGTCTTGCGTTATCTATTAGTGACTGTAGATGCTCGCAGAGCAAAGGTGGCAGCTAAGCGCAAAGAAGAGGGTGACAAGAACGAAGAAACAAGCGAGGAGGAATAATTTATGGCACGCGGTTTTAGTAAGGCAATTATCACTGGCAATCTTACCCGGGACCCAGAGTTGAGGACAACGACGAGTGGTACGCAGGTGTGTGCTTTTAGCGTAGCGGTGAATCGTACTTATCGTGACGCTAGTGGCAACAACCAAGAAGCGGTATCATTTATTGATTGTACAGCCTGGGCAAGGGCAGCTGAAATTATCAGTCAATATGCTAAGAAAGGTACAGGAATCCTAGTCTCTGGTCGTTTGGAGCAGAGAAGCTGGGAAGGAAAGGACGGCCAAAAGCGTTCTAGAACAGAGATTGTCGTGGAAGATTTTAATTTCCTCGGCGGCAATGGTGCTGGCGGTGGCTCAGCCTATGGTGGTGGAAATGGTTCTACCGCCAATGAGGCGGCTGCTGAAGTAGTCCCAGAGGATATCCCTGATGAACCAATTGATTTAGCAGATATTCCATTCTAATACATATAATATAAGGAGAGATATGAGAAGAGTAAAGAATGATCCGAACTTATACTTTGATTATCGTGATGTAAAAACATTACAGAGATATATCGATGTATATGGCCGCATTGAGCCAATCGCTAAGACTGGGCTCTCTGCAAAGCAACAGAGACAGCTTGCGGTAGCAGTAAAGCGGGCTCGCCATCTGGCATTACTACCATTTGTTACAGAATAAGGAGGAAAAATGTACGGACCTACTGATTTAAAGAAGAACGTTTTGATTACCCTGGATGGTCAGCCGTACAAGGTGGTTGATTACTCCCAGAAGGTAATGGGCCGGGGTGGCTCGATTGTAAACGTGAAGGTGAAGAACTTAATCACCGGTGCGCTCCTGCCTAAAACTTTTAAAGGTCAGGAGAAGATTGAGCCAGCAGAAGTGACTACTCGTAAGGTGCAGTACCTTTATCGTGATGACGATAAATTCTATTTTATGGATCCGGAGAGTTTTGAGCAGTATGAGCTTTCAGCAGAGATGGTGGGAGACTCTAAGGATTACATGAAAGATGGCGATGAGATGGAAATCCAGTTCTATAACGGAACGGCCATTAACTTGGTATTGCCGAAGAATTTGTGGTTAACGGTGACTTATACGGAAACTGCAGTGAAGGGCGATACGACATCATCTGTAATGAAGGATGCAACGCTAGAGACTGGGGTAGTCATCAAGGTGCCAGCTTTCGTGGGTGAGGGGGATGTAGTATCCGTGGATACGGAGACAGGTGCTTATCGTGAACGTCGTAAGTAGAGCTGAAGAAAAACTCGCTGGTGCAGCCAGAAGTTTTTATGGAGTGGGGCTTTCTTCGGAAAGGAAGTCCCAACGAAAGAAATCCAGTTCGTTGAAAAAGTTAGGACATGTGCCTAACTTTTTCAAGGATAAGATAGTACTAGATATCGGATCCTCAACGGGGGGATTTACGGAATATGCGCTTCGGAATGGGGCGAAGAAGGTAATTGCAGTAGAGAAGGGAACGAACCAGATGGCGAAGCCACTAAGGTATGACCCAAGAGTGGAGTTACATGAGAAAACTGATATACTTAAATTTGAATGCGCACCGGATGTTATTCTAGCGGATGTATCGTTCACATCTTTACGACCGATACTTTTACATGTGCGGGATAAGATTGCGACAGATAAGACGGAAATGTTGATAATGCTGAAGCCGCAGTTTGAGGCGGAACCAAGACAGTTAGTGAATGGCGTGGTGAAGAATGAAAAGATGCGGCGGGAAATTATTAAAAAGTTTGAGCAGTGGCTGAAACAAAATGGCTTTATTATAGTGAAGAAAAGAGACAATACGTTGGCGGGGAAGAACGGTAATGTTGAAAGATTCTACTTGTTGAAAAAAGTAAAAGCATATGCTTAAATAGAAGTATGAACTTGTTACATGGTGTGGGCGATTTCTTCGCGATAGATATTGGGACGAATTCTATCCGTATGGTGCAATTAAAGGGGGATGCGCAGAAGGGATGGGATCTTGAGAGGTACGCATATATACCGGTGGACCCGAAGATTTTGCAGGATGATAGTGAAGTCGGCCGCAAGAAGCGTGGTAACGTAATTAAAGATGCTGTTACTCAGGCGGGTTTTAAGACGAAGAATGTGGCGGTAGGGCTACCGAGCCGCAAGACTTATACTGCGATTATTGAGGTGCCAAATGCTCCAGAGAAGGAGCTGAAACAGACTGTGAATTATGGTTTAGACCAGTATATACCGATGCCATTAGATGAGGCAAAGGTGGATTTTGCAGTACTCGGCGTGAGTCCGAATGACCCAGCTAAGGCTGAAGTTTTGATTTCTTCCACTTCAAATGAAAATGCGGAGGCGAGCTTAGAAGAGATAGAAGCGTTAGGTTTAAATGTGATAGCGCAGGAGCCGGAGCCAATTGCAATGGCGAGAGCTTTGACACCAATTGGTATTACTGATGCAAGAATGATTATTGATCTTGGCGAGAGGTCTACAGATTTGGTAGTGGTATATAATGGTGCGCCAAGATTAGTGCGTTCGATTCCTGGTGGTTTGCAATTGTTTGCTAATACGTTGGCAACTAATTTAAACATTAAGGACGATCAGGCAAGACAGTTTATCTTGAAATTTGGCTTAGCGCAAGACAAGCTGGATGGTCAGGTGTATAAGGCGCTTGATTCTACCTTGGAGACATTTGCAATGGAACTAATGAAATCTGTGAAGTTCTTCCAGGGGAAGTATACCAATGTATCTTTAGGTGGGATTATTCTATCTGGCTTTGCAGGGGTGATACCGTTTATTGATGCTTATATTCAGATGAAGACTAATGTAGCGACAGTACAGGGTAATCCATGGCAATTTGTGAGAGTAACGCCAGAGCAACAGCAGGCGCTTGTGAACGTGGCGAGTGAGTTTGCTGTGGTGATAGGTTTGGCGGAAAGGAGTAATGATTAATGTACGAGATTAATTTAGTTCCAGAAGTAAAGCATCAGATGATTAAGGCGCTTAAAATGCGTAACTTAATCTTCTTTATATGTATTATGGTAATGATTGGCTCTGGAGTGATGTTGGCAATTACGGGAAGTATTGTTGGTGCACAGAAGATTGCTTCGGCCAGTAAAGAACAACAGATTAGTGAAATGTCTAAAAAGTTAAACGATTATAGCAGCCTTGGTGAGTTCTTGACGATTCAGGATCAGATGGGAAAGATTGCGGAGATTACTGAAAATAAAAAAGTTCTCTCGCGAGTATTTAATGTATTAGATGCTTTTCGTCCACAAGGAAAGGATACGGTGGCAATTTCAGAGTTGAACGTAAATCTAGAGACGTCGACACTGAGTTTTGATGCACAAGCTGATGCGGGTGAGAATCCATTGATTGATTATCGTGTACTAGAGTCTTATAAGAAGGGTATGTCACTTACGAAATATGATTATGGTCGTTATGTAGATGAAGATGGTAATGAGATTCCGACTCGTTGCTTGAGAGAAACGGATGATAACGGTAACATTTTAATGGATAACGGAAGTATCTATGCGATTTGGCATAAGGGCGTAGATGGTTGTGACCCAGCTAAGGAGTACGAAGAAGATGAAGAAGACGAAGAAGGCGAAGAAGATGAAGAAGCGACTAGCGCTGAGGAAGAAGAGAAAGCTAAGGAGTCTGTGGAAGAGCAAGCCAATCCAGAGGATGATGTGAAGATTTGGCGAACACCGCAGTTTAAGGAATGGTATGCCAAGGATAAAATAGACACCGGTGGAACGATTATGGATGTACCACACTTTGAGAGTGCATGTATTACATATTCTGGAGTAGAGGATGGTGATGAGGTAAAGTGGAGTGCCGATAATAGCTGTATGATAGTAGACGAGGACCCAGTGATTAGGGATTCTTCTAATGGGCGTGATGCTAGTGGGAATTTAGTGTTACGTTTTAGCGCAACAGTAGTCTTAAATCCAGAAGTATTATCTTTCCAGAATAAGCATATGATGGCAATTAGTCCAACTGGTCAGAACGTCACGGATTCTTACCGTCAGGTGGAGGGGATGTTTGCAAAGAGAGCTGAGGATTGCGGTGAGAATGATACGACTTGTCTAATGAGCACAACTAATAGCACTGGAGAATAGAATGGCGAAGGAAGAAAAGGTCACAAATAAGAGAGTGAAAATATCAAAAGCACAGCAGCAGACAATGCTGTCGGTATTAGTAACGTCTTTAGTGTTTGGCTTTGCGTTAGTGCTGTCTATTTACTTTATTAGGACTGCAATCTTTAATAAGAAGGTGCTAACAGCTGAAGATGAATCGATTGAAAATTATAGTAAATCAATTTTAAATATTGGTATCTGCAAGGACACTGATGGTGATAAAATTTTGAGCAAAAAGGAGATTGATAAATGTAATCCGGACAGCATTGCGGTAGATAGTATTCCGGGAACGTTGCGCTACAATGTGGCGGTGGAAATGGCTAATAATAAAGACTTGGAATCAGTGGCACGCGATAGTCTATCCGATTGTTATGATAGCGATGGTAAGAAGAAAGACTACGTACAGGCTTATAGTGATGCGACTACGGACGAAGAAAGGGAATATCAGCTGGGCTTAATGAAGATGTGTACGGCGCTGCGCGTGGTGCCGGATGCGTTGCCTGCACAAGAAAATGATGAGGCACTCCTAGCATCATTAAATGAAATCTTTATTGAGTCAAATTGGGACCCTGAATCATTGTCGCCAAGTGGCAGTACGGTGGATATTGATATTGAAGGCCTAGGGGGAATTCCAGTGAGCTTAGTAGTGGAAGCAGATGCGGAGACGACGCTGAGAGTATTAACAAATATTGAAAAATCGATTAGGGCGTTTGATCCAACAGTAGCGACGATTGCATGGACGGAGAGTGGGCTGAACTTGAGGGCGCAGATGACGTCTTACTATACTGAGGATGCGGCAATCCAGGAGAGCACAAAGACGGTGACCGCAAAAGAGCAAAAGAGAGGAAGGAAGAACTAATATGAAAAAGTCTGATTTAATTACAGTTATCTTAATTGCGGTATCTGGGACTTTGGCGGCGTTCTTCTCAGTAAATATCATTTTGGGTGACCCAGCGGAACTAACTAAGGATATAAAAACAATAGAAGTGGTGTCTCCGGATTTGGCGACACCAGATCCGGAAGTTTTTAATGAGGATGCGATTAATCCAACAGTTGAAGTTTATGTGGGTGGCTGTGAAGATATAGATAGGAACGGTATTTTGGATAGGGCAGAGCTGGTCTCTTGCGGTCAGGCGGAGCCAGAAGCTGATACGGAGGAATAAACGGTGGCACTACTAACAAAAGACGCGCAAGAGAGAGTCGTGAACCTTTTGGTGGCGGAAGGCTTAGTGAATGCTGAGGTGGTAAAAAACGCACAACTTGAAGTGGCAAAGACCAAGCAGCCAATACTAGCTTATTTGATTTCTAAGGGAGCAGTATCGGATAGCACGGTGACGCATGCAACAGCAGTGGTGATGGGGGTGCCTTATGTGGATCTAAAGAATGTGAGGATGGAGCAGGAGGTACTATTGAATCTACCGCAGGATGTGGCGGAGAGATCAATGGTGGTGCCACTGGGCGAGCTAAATGGGCAGCTGGTAGTGGCAATGCTAGATGTGTCAAACGTGCAGGCGGTGGACTATCTTTCCACGTTAACGAATAAGCCAATTAAGGGTATAATGGCATCCGAAGAGGGGATTAGGGCGGCACTGAGGCAGTACAAGGGCGATTTTTCAAGCGTTAAGAAAGCAGTAAAGGCAACAGATCAGGAAAAGGCTGCAAAAGCAGCAATGAGTCCGGATGTAAAGACGATTACACAAGATTCGCCGATTTCGAAGGCTCTGACGACAATTCTAGATTATGCAGTTAAATCTAAGGCGTCGGATATTCATATTGAGCCGCTAGAAGAATCGTTAGTGATTAGGATGAGAATTGACGGCGTGCTCAGACAGGTGATGGATTTGCCGAAGGCAATAGAGCCGGCGCTAGTTTCAAGGATTAAGATTCTAGCAGAACTAAAGATAGATGAGCATCGTGTGCCGCAAGATGGCCAGTTTACGGTGGCGGTAGGGGATAAGGAGGTAGACTTACGTATTGCAACATCGCCAGTGGTGTGGGGCGAGCAGGTGGTAATTCGTTTACTGGATAAGTCTGGAACATCGATGGATGTGGAGCAGATGGGGATGACAGGACATGCTCTCAAGATGGTACTTGAGGGGATTTCTAAACCAAACGGGATGATTTTAACTTCTGGGCCAACTGGTTCTGGTAAGTCTACGACGCTCTATGCTTTAATTAAAAGAATTAAATCAGAGAAGATTAATATTGTGACTTTGGAGGATCCGGTAGAGTATAAGATGGACGGAGTGAACCAGATACAGGTGAATGTGGATGCGGGATTGACTTTTGCCTCGGGGCTCCGTTCAATTTTACGTCAGGACCCAGACGTGGTGATGGTGGGGGAGATTCGTGATGCGGAAACGGCAAATTTGGCAGTGCAGGCAGCGCTGACTGGGCATTTGGTGCTTTCAACTCTCCACACGAACTCTGCAGCAGGTATTTTGCCAAGACTTCTGGATATGGGTATTGAGCCATTCCTACTAGCTTCTACTTTGAATACGGTGATTGGCCAGAGATTGGTGAGAAGAGTGGCAGAGAAGAGGGAAGCATATCAATCATCTGAGTTGGAAACGGAAATGATTAATAACGTAGTGGGGACTTTGCTGCCGAAGACTCAGCAGGAAGTGGCGGCGGTAAGTGAAGATTTAGGGTATACAGGCCTACCAGTGGGTGGACAGAAATCTTATACTTTAGTAAAAGGTATGGATGATAAGGATACTCCTGGTGGGTATACTGGACGAGCAGGTCTCTATGAGACGATTGCAGTGGATGATGATATTGAGAAATTAATTACTGCAAGAGCGACTTCTAGCGATATTATGAAGGTGGCAAAGCTAAAAGGAACAGTGACGATGCGTCAGGACGGGATGTTGAAGGCACTTTCTGGTATTACAACGATTGAAGAGGTGAATAGGGTGGCTTCTGACTTGGCTTAAAATAATAATTATGGTAAAATTATAATATGGATAGTGGGCAAAATACTCAGGTAAACAATCAACTAAAACCCGTAGAAGTAGGAGTGGCTGCACGTTCGGCGAATGCAGAGGCATCTACCGCTGCATCTACACCAACAGCTGTACCAACTAGCGTAAAAATTGAAGTATTGCTGGAAGAATGCGTAAAGCGTAACGCTTCTGACTTGCATATTCAGGTGGGGCTGCCGCCGATTTTGCGTATTGATGGAAAGCTGGTGCCAATTCCAAATACGCCAGTATTAAGTGAAAATATGGTAAGTACGCTGATTTTCGCAACGCTAGATTCGATGCAGCGTGAAGTACTGATGAAAGATAAGGAATTTGACTATTCCTTTGCGTTCGGTTCGATAGCACGTTTCCGTGTGAATGCTTTTAATGAAAGAGGGAATTTAGCAGCGGCCTTTCGTTTGATTCCGACAAAGATGCCAACCATTGACGATTTGGGTATGCCACAGGTGGTATCAACGTTTTCTGATTATCCACGTGGCTTGGTGCTAGTGACGGGGCCAACTGGTTCTGGTAAGTCCACAACGCTTGCAGCTCTGATTAATAAGATTAATCAAGAAAAAGCAGTCCACATTGTGACAATTGAGGACCCAATTGAGTTTACCCATAAATCCCAGAAGTCTGTAGTAGTACAGAGGGAAGTCCACTATGATACTTATTCATTCTCAAGAGCATTGAAGTCGGTGCTGCGCCAGGATCCAGATGTGGTGCTCTTAGGTGAGATGCGCGACCTTGAAACGATGGCTTCAGCAATTACAATTGCGGAAACAGGGCACTTGGTTTTTGCGACACTCCACACGAATTCCGCTGCACAGTCAATTGACCGTATGATTGACGTGTTCCCAGCTGAGCAGCAGCCACAGATTAGGTCACAGCTATCTAACATCTTAATGGCGGTATGTTCACAGAGGTTAGTACCGGCGATTGGCGGTGGCCGTGTATGTGCGGCTGAGATTATGGTAGCGAACTCTGCAGTACGTTCGATTATTAGAGAGGGGAAGACCCATCAGCTAGATACGACGATTCAAACCGGTGCTTCTGAGGGAATGCAGACAATGGATAGGACATTAGCTAAGCTAGTACAGTCTGGCGTAGTAACCTATGATGATGCGCGTGAATATGCCGTGGATACGGTAGAGTTTGAAAGGTTAGCAAGAGGCTAGAATGCAACGATTTATCTATAAAGCCCGTGACGGAAAGACGGGAAAGATCGTAAAGGGAAGCATACAGGCTGAAACTGAGCGGGCTGCAGGTAAATTGTTGATTGAACAAGGTTATACTCCACAGACGATTGAGGAGGAAGACGAGGGGTTTTTTGCGAAGTTTCAAAATAAGGTAACCACGAAAGATAAAATTGTCTTTACGAGGCAGTTTGCGACTTTGATTGGGGCGGGTCTACCACTGTCTACTAGTTTGCAGACAGTAGCAGAACAGACCGAGAGTAAGCCAATGCGACGTATTATTGAAGAGGTGCTGGCTGACGTGGAAGGTGGTAGTACGCTATATGATTCATTCTTGAAACATCCAGAAGTATTTGACAATGTGTATTTATCGTTAATTTCAGCTGGTGAGGCATCTGGTACGCTGGATGAGTCACTGAAACGTTTGGCGACGCAGCAGGAAAAAGATGCCGATATGATGTCGAAGATTAGGGGCGCATTAACCTATCCGTCTATCGTGTTAGTAGTGATTTTAGTAGTGGTGATCTTTATGCTAATCGAAGTGGTGCCACAGGTGGAAGGGCTTTATGAAGATTTAGGTAAGGAATTGCCAACTTTGACGATGATTATGGTACATGCGGCAAGATTCCTGATGAATTTCTGGTGGTTAATTATTATTATTGTGGGTGGCTTACTGTGGGCAGCAATACAATTTGCGAGGACGGAAACGGGTAGAAGGTTCTTTGCGAGATTTAAATTGCATGTGCCGATGTTTAAGGGGCTATTCTTAAGATTATATAGTGCGAGATTTGCACGAACATCACAGATTCTTCTAGCAACAGGTGTGGCAATGTTGGATACTTTGAGAATTTCTGGAAATGCAATTAATAATGAGATTATGGAAGAAGAGATAGATAAGACGGCTAATATGGTGAAAAGTGGCCATCCTTTATCTGAGAGTTTGAGAGAGAATAGTGAATATATCTTGCCACTAGTACCACAGATGGCGTCTATTGGTGAGCAGTCTGGTAAGATTGACGAGATGCTAGGTAAAGCAGCTCAGGTTTATGAAGATGAGCTGGATGAGCAGATTAGGACACTTAGTACGATGATTGAGCCAATTTTAATGGTGATTATGGCAGTGATTGTTGGTGGGATGGTAGGGGCGATTTTGTTCCCGATCTATTCACTGGTGAGTGATATACAAGTATAATCACAAATCTGGTCTAAATCTCATTATATTATCTAATCCACGGTTAAGACTCCCATTAACACTTCTCCTACCTGTAATTTGCGCATGTTTAATAGCGAAGCGGTTTAATTTTTATGTCATATAAATACCACTCCGGGTGGAGTGGTATTTGTGTGTGAGTTGTAATGGGGTGATCAGAGTAGATTAGTTACTCTCGCAGATGACGCCACCGCCTTCTTTCTTATAGAGCATAGAAATCTTGCGGGCGGATTTGACTGGGATAGCCATCTCACCTTCACAGGATGATTTAGTCTGGATGGTAATCTTATAGGCACCAGCATTATCATCATATTGATCGTCAAATTCGAGTTCGTCTACTTGAGTATCGCAGGCTTTGGCGCCGCTAGCAGTGGTTTTACCACCGGTGGACTCACATTCACTGACGCTAAGCGTGTAAGAGCCACCAGAAGGATCTTCAAAGGTATCGCCACCAGCAAGGAGATATTTATTATAGAAGTTTGCCCACTGGGAGTTACCTTCTGCTTGGAGAGTAGACTCATTGATGACAAGAGTAATATTGTTGCTATCAGTTGGGATGCGGCCACGGTTGTTAGACTGATAGTTGGTGATTTGGGTGTTAAGACGAGAAATATCGTTAGAACGTTGAGTGTCACGTTGGGAGCGCTGGAGCGCTGGAAGAGCGATAAAGACCATCATAAAAATCAGGCCAGCAATAGCGAGCACGAGCACTACTTCGATGATAGTGAAGCCCTTTTTAGAGTTGGTGAGTTGTTTTGGCATTATATTCCTTTCTTCTTGCTTAACTATTACAAATACGCTTATCTTAATGATAATGCTATTCTAGAAAAAATGCAAGTATCTATATGGTAGAATAATAGTATGAAGGCGGTATTGATACTTGTGGCAATGATGCTTGGCGCGGTGCTGGGCTCTTTTGCTTGCTGTCAGGTATGGAGGATGCGCTACAGGCAGAAAGGGAAGAAGCTGGGGAAATGGTCTGTGTGCCTAAGCTGTGGCCATAAACTATCGGTGATGGAGAACGTGCCAATTTTATCTTGGTTAATACTGAGAGGAAAGTGTAAGAAGTGTGGGCAGAAAATTGGCATGATGGAGATTTTAGCAGAGGTGGGGCTAATGGTGATTTTTGGACTAATAATGTGGCGAAGCTATGACGTACTAATGAGCGGAGAATGGCTAGAAATCGGTAAGATTATAGTGTTATCGTTGGCATTAGTGGGGATGTGGATGCTGCTACTTTATGATGCTAGATGGGGGGAAATGCCGGATGGGGTGCTTTGGTTTACGATAGTAATGAGTGTGGTATATAGGGTGATGGTGGGGGTGGAGGAGCAGTTTAGTTTGGGATATGTGACGGGACTGCTTTTGGCGATACTGATATTGCCAGCACTATATTTAGTGCTATATAGGTTATCTAGGGAAACTTTGGTGGGGGGAGGGGACTGGTTGTTGTGCCTTGCGATAGCGCTATTTTTAGGGGATGGGTGGTTAGCGTTAATTGAATTATGCGCTGCAAATATGATAGCGGCGTTGTGGGGGATGCCAGGCTTAATTAAGAAGAAGGAACATCGGTTACACTTTGCACCGTTTTTAGTGATTAGTTTTGTGGTGATATGGCTACTGAGGGACGTCTTGTCTGGATTAATCAGTTTCTGAGTGGTATTTAGAGTGGACCTCTTTTAAATGTTGGTCGGTGACATGGGTGTAAATTTGAGTAGTAGCAATATTAGCATGACCGAGTAAGGATTGGACAGAGCGGATGTCTGCGCCATTCATGAGCAGGTCTGTGGCGAAGCTGTGGCGAAGAGTGTGAGGGGTGACATGTTTAGTAATGCCAGCGGCGCGAGTATATTTTTCAATAATGCGTTCAATACTGCGGGGTGTGAGACGGCGAAAATCGCCAGAGGTGGAGACGGCTTGTTGGTTGCGTGAGTTGTTAAGGAAGAGGGCGGGCAAAGAATCGTGGCGGGCGTCTAGGTAATCTCTGAGGTGATCGGCGGCAGATTTAGAGACGAAGATAGGGCGATCCTTGCTACCTTTACCGCGGACCATGAATTCACGACGTTCAAGATTAACCTGCTCGCGATTAAGAGAGCAGAGTTCAGAAACACGGAGACCACCAGAAAAGAGTAGCTCAATAATAGCACGATCTCTCAGGCCGGATTCTGTATCGAGGGGGATAGCATCAAGTAGGCGCTCCACTTCATCAAAGTGTAGGAAGGTAACTTGCTTTTTAATAGCTTTAGGTAGATCAACAAGACTAGGATCCAGAGAGTCGATACCGCGGCGGGCGAGATAGCGGAGGAAACCTCTGAGGGCGATGAGGTGGTAAGCTTGAGTAAGAGCGGATAGGCCCTGATTGTTAATATTTTTGTAGCGATTAAGTTTGAGGCGGTATCTGCGGAGAAGTTCTGGGGTGATGTCTTTAGGTTTAAGTTCAGCACCTTCGGGGATATCTTCAGAGGTGAGCTCTAAGAATCGTGCTAAATAGAGGCCGTAATTATTGATGGTATGCTCACTGCGGCCGCGTTCAATTTCAACGTATTCCAGAAAATCATTAATCAGGTCAGAGACGTACATAATATCATTATAGCATAGGCGGAATAATGGTATAATTAGAGTATGGATACCTATGATGCATCGAAGAATAGCGTAGAGAGTGTACCGAGGGCGGAGAGCGACCAAGTGGGGACGATGCTTAAGAATAAAGATGGTTCAATGCCAGGGATGAGTGATGGCCATGCTAATTTAGTAGAGCCGTCAAAAATTGATAAGGGTAAGGCATTGATTTTTCTAGGCATTATTGGGGCGGTAGTGATTATTATTGTAATAGTCTTGATGGTGTTAGAAAGTATGAAAGTCGATTATTCCGGTAGCTATAAAGTAGCAAAGGAGATGAAAGAAAAGGTGCAGATTTTAAAGGCAGATAAGTATTGCGGGAAGGTGGCGGCTTATGCGACAGTGACCTACGTGAAGATAGAAACATACATGGAAGACGTGGAGAAATGTAAAAATACTGTGGATGAGATTGTGGAAACTGCAAGTGGATTAGAAAAAACTGAGGGCTTAAGGCGGAATGGTGATGTGGAGAAGTTGTATCAGATTTTTAAAGAACAGCTAGACGCCGTAGTGGGCAGAGAAGAGGAATTTGAGAAGACAGTGGATTTATATGCTACGTGGCATCAATGGACGATGGCAAAGGAAGAGTTAGACGGATGGGACCAGAGTGATGTAGATATTCAGAAAGCGGCAGATTTACTAATAAAGTCAGGGAATGATGAATTAAAGAAGTATGGTGAAGGTTGGGCGAAGGTAAAAAAAGCAGCCTGCACAGCATATCGGGCATATCATACAGCAGATTATTTAGCGAAGAATCGGGCGGAGCTTTTACAGAATATGAATAAAACACAGAAAGATTATGCGGACTGGGAAAAGAAGAATCAGCTGACGATTGATGATGTAGCAAAGCTGAAGCGAAATGATAATGCTAAATTATACACAGCCTTTGACGAGATGTATGACTATATTAAAGTGAATTATGAGAAGAATTATAACCGTGGAAGTGGCGACTGCATGGAAACGCTTACGGATGTAGTTTGCGATTAAAAATACGAGGCTAAACGTGAGCCTCGTATTTTTATGTGTTATTATTCGCAAAGTCTATATGCGTCGCGGATGATCATTATTTCTTCATTGGTTGGCTCCACGTAGACTGGGACTGTGGAATCTTCGGCGGTGATTATGCCGCTGGTGATTTCTTTGAAGCTGGCAATAGCATCATTGACTTCTTTATTGACTTTAATGCCGAGTGGTGTGAGGCCGTTTAGGATGGACTCACGGGTTTCTGCGCCATTTTCAAGGACGCCGGCGGTAAATACAATGGCGTCTACTTTGCCGTTTAATTCAAGGTAGTACTCAGCAATGTAGCGATCAATGCGATCGACATACATATCAAGAGCAAGACGGGCATTCTCATCACCGTCAGCGATGGCTTTTTCAACGTCACGATTATCATTGAAGCCGCAGACGCCTAGGAGGCCAGATTTTTTATTAAGAGCATTATCGATCTCATCGTAAGTCATGCCGGCTTCATCGATCATGTATTTAATGATGGATGGGTCAATAGAGCCAGAACGGGTACCCATCATTAGGCCATCAAGTGGAGTGAGGCCCATAGTAGTGTCATAGCTTTTACCATCTTTGACGGCGGTGATACTGGCACCAGAGCCTACGTGACAGATAATCAGATTAATATTTTCTTTGCCAAGTTTTTTCTGCATGACTTCAGTGATATATTTATGGCTAGTGCCATGGAAACCGTACTTTCTGACGCCGTATTTTTCATACCACTTCATTGGGACGGGGTACATATATTGAATTTTTGGAATAGTCTGATGGAAGGCGGTATCAAATACGGCTACTTGAGTGGCAGCAGGGAGTGCTTTCTGCATAGCCTTAATACCAGCAATATTGCCAGGGTGATGCAGTGGTGCAAACTTGGTGAAAGCTTTGATATCTTTGATGACTTTTTCGTCGATGACGACGGATTTGGCATATTTTTCGCCGCCATGGACTACGCGGTGGCCTACACTGCGGATTTCTTCTAGGTCTTTGACGGCGCCGTAATTTACGAGCTCTTCTAGCATGATTGCTACGGCATCAGTGTGGTCATTAATAGGCTTTTTGACTTCGGTCTTTTTGCCTTCAAACTTAATAGTATAGAAACTGTCTTTGGCGCCGATTTTTTCTACGTAACCGCCAATGATGGATATTTCTGCAGGCATATCGTAAAGCTGAAACTTTAGAGATGATGAACCAGCATTAACACATAGTACTTTCATTTTTTCTCCTTAATACTAGTATATATTATACCACAAAAATGGCGGCCCCGGCGCGAGTCGAACGCACAACCTCTTCCTTAGGACGGAATCGCTCTATCCATTGAGCTACGGAGCCTCATTAATCTTATTATACCACATCTGTGGTATAATAAGATTAATGAGTAAGCTTAGCTTTGATGGGCAGAGAGAGGGGGAGGAGGTGCAGTTTATCTTTAGACGGCATATTTCGACGGCGCGCGGTGGGCTGAGATTTTTGATAATTATGACAATAATTGGCGTGGCGCCGATGTTTTTGTGGCCGGGGCAGGCAGTGATGTTCTGGGTGTTTCTGACTTGTGTTTTAATCGGTTTACTGGGTGCAGCTTATGCGTATATGCTGTGGTATTTTTCAATTTATATTGTAACGAATGAGCGGATACGGCAGATTATTCAGAAGGGATTATTTAAAAAGACAGTAATAGATTTAAATTTAGATAAAGTGCAGAGTATTTCTTATAATATTCCAGGGATGATGGGCGGTATCTTTAACTATGGAACAATTTTATTACAGACTGCCGTGGGGGATTTAAATATTAGTAAAGCGCCGAAGCCAGAGAAATTATATAATAAATTACAAAATTTGATAGGAGAAATACAATAATGAAAAAGAT
This sequence comes from Candidatus Nanosyncoccus sp., assembly GCA_045536725.1. Classification (GTDB taxonomy): domain Bacteria; phylum Patescibacteriota; class Saccharimonadia; order Saccharimonadales; family Saccharimonadaceae; genus Nanosyncoccus. Next base: position 1,353 of record JAZSOC010000034.1, on the reverse strand, counting down.
AGGAAAGAAGAAGGTTATAGAGCGGAAGACGGAACGTGAGAAGGTAGAAGAGCGACGCGAAGAAGTCCTGGCGAAGGGAAGGAAGTTTAAATATCCTTTGCAATATGCGAAGCATCGTTTGGTGCTAATTACGATTATTGTGGCAGTGGTGGCACTTGGGGTGATTACTGGCGGTGGATATGTTGCACTATATAAAACTCAATGGGACTCTGATATATTATATAGGGTGACGCAGATTTTGCCAGTGAATGTAGCGGAAATTGATGGAGCGAAGGTGCGGTATAGTGACTATTTAATGATATATCGTAGTAGTATTACACCGATAGAACAACAGCAGGGGAAATTGGGGGATGATGAAGATTCGGCGATGATGCGTGCGCACTATAAACGCTTAGCTTTGACTGATGCGGAAGAATATACTTTTGCGGAGAAGTTGGGGGCGGAAAATGGGGTAACCGTCAGTGATGAGGATATTAATAAAATGCTAGATGAGCGGAGAAAGGTGGGTGGCGCTGAGCGGAGTGAAGAAGCTTTTTCAAAGATTTTAATGGACAACTTTGGCTTGACCGTGAAGGAATATAAGAGGATGTTATACCTTTCTTTAATGAAGCAGAAAGTGTCTGAGAAAATTGATCAGAATGCACTGAAAATAGCGGATAGCGTGGCGGCCAAGTTGGCGGCAAATTCTGACATGGCGACCTTAGCACAGGAGATGGGTGATAAGGTGGTTTATGAGGAAACTGGTGGCTTGGTGGATAAGATGAACGTTGATGGTGGTCGTGCAGAAGTGGCAATGACTTTAGGACCGGGGCAGGTAAGTAAGCGGTTTGTTTCATCGAGTGGTGATGGCTATTACTTTGTGAAGCTAATAGAGAAGACTAGTACCTCAGTGAATTATGCTTCAATCAAAGTGCCGTTCACGGAGTTTAAAACTCGTTTCAAGAAGGCGCAGCAGGATAATTTGTATGAATATATCAAGCTGGAAGATGTGGAAGAGGGAATCTAGGTAAGGAAAATTTGTCTGGCAATTTTGTTCTGGTTATGCTAAAATGAATGTAATGAGTAAAACAACTTTTGATCGGTCCCTGGGGGGGGGTATATAAAAGCTATTTTATAAGCCTTCTTGTCTTTTCTCTTTCATTTCTAGTTTCTGCTATCGTTGCTGGTTCTTTCGTGCCTGTGAGTGATTCCTCCGCCACTACTATCTCCAGCACTACCAACTATCCCGGAGACTACTATGTTACTGTCTCATCCAGTGATATAGTCTCCCTTTCTGTAGATGGTACTCCAGTAGGCCAATTAGCCTCTACTAGTGATACAGTAAACGTTAAGACTAATGCACCAAGTGGCTTT
>JAZSOC010000037.1:0-52061 GCA_045536725.1 Candidatus Nanosyncoccus sp. | reverse complement strand
CTTCTCTCCAGTAACTACTACATCTCTCACTGCTAATACTTGGGGCTATAGTCTAGATACTACCGGAACTACTACTAGTGATAAATCCTGGCATCCAGTACCAGAAGTATCAGACCCATCTAACCTAGAAGAAACAGAACTAATCACTGCTGGGGCTACTGATATTACACCAACAGGAGCAGGTACTCCTAACTATCCTAATGGTACAGACATTAATATCTACTATGGTATTAACTCTACTACTGATATGCCAAGCAGTACTTACTCTACTACCATCACCTATACTGCCTTTGGTGAAGGTATACCACCAGAAGACATTACTGGTGCTACCTATATGCAAGACGTAACCTTAGAAATGTGTAATGCTACTGATACTGGGGTAACCGCAGAGCTAAAAGACAAACGTGGCTATGGTAGCGCTGGCAGCGATAAGAATACGACTTATACAGTGGTTAAGGCAAGAGACGGGAACTGCTGGATGGCGGATAACTTGAACCTTTATAACGTTACAGTACAGGCAGCAGATAGTGATTTTACATCTGGGTCCTTCACTATTCCAGCTAGCTCTAACTGGAGTAATAATGAATATTCGGCAGCTAAAGTCCACATCGCAGATGGTACTGGCTCCTATGCAGATAAAACTGGTACTTACTATGGAGAACCGTATTATAACTGGTGTGCTGCTACGGCACAGACATCTTGTGGTGGGACAAGTGTAGCAACTGCATCTATCTGTCCAAACGGTGATACGGACGGCACGAAGGGTGGCTTTAAACTCCCACTGAATGGTAATGCCAATACTAACTACTCCTACGCAAAGCTATTAAACGCTTATTCGGTAACCACCGGAGCACAGCTCCTAGCTCAGACCGAACTTGGCTTTGCTAAGTACTACGGCTACTGGAGTTACGGCTTCACCAGTGAGTATGATCAGGGATCCGCCGGCCACTTTTGGTCGGCTACTCCTATCTCCGCGTCTAACTTGTACGCTTTGTTCTACTATTCCGGTGGCGTCGACCCGCAGCGTAACGACGGTAAGGGCAGCGGGTTTAGCGTCCGTTGTGTCCTTCGCAACTAAAACTACTGCCTTAGGCTTCCATAATCCTCCGACATATGATGCAGCTCTTCAATTACTACTATGTTTTTATATATTCTATATAAAATTACATACTTATATTTCCCAATATTAGCTTTATAATATCCCTCAAATTTCCCATTAATACATTTTCTATGGCTCCGGGGGAAAACTTTTAAACTATTAACAGTTTTACTAAAAGCACGCAATAAATTGCCCGCCACATATTCATCGCAGAAAACATTTAAAATATAATTGACTGCTTGCTCAAGTTGTTTATCCACGCTTGGAGTCGTAACGACTTTATAAGCCATATTTTTGTTGTAGCTCTGCTACTACAATATCAGCATCTTGATATTCTCCACGAAGAAATTGTTCGTGAGAACGCTGCAATCTTTCCAAAAATTGTTTCTTTGTTTTAATAGTAGGTGGTGGGGCAACATCAGTATGAATAGGCTTTTTCATGTTCACTGCGTTGAGAGTAGTTGCGATTCCCATGATATGACTCCTTTCGTCCCACCACTTAATAATATTAGTTTAAATATAGCAAGAATTACCTCTGTGGTCAAGGGACTAGGCGATGGTGAGGGTGGTGCCGTAGCCGAGGCGGGAGCGGACGGTGATGTTGGAATGTGAGGTGGTGGCGAGGGCGGTAAAAGGGGCTTTTTCGTCTGTATTCATGATAGTGAGGGAATCTTTTAGGTAGAATTGATGCTGCTTGATGCCTAAGGTGATGTTCCCTTTGCCGCGGAAATGATTGGCGCGGCTGGCGCGAAGGATGAAGTCAAAATACATGACACATGCCTTTTTAATGGCGGCAGGATGGGCGGGCTTAAAGCTGGGATCTGCAATGTCTAAATCGAGGTGATAATTAATTTTAGTAAGCTTAGGGGCATAAGTGCGGTATAATTCTGCAACGATGGTGGAGATATTCTGCATATGCTTATTATAGCATTTATGGTGGCTATACGCCAGGGCTGAAACTTTTGAGCCGGCGACGATGTTCTTTATAGCGCGGATCATGTGAACCGACTTCTGCCCAGAAAGCGGCAGAATGGTCCATGTGGTGAAGATGGGCAAGCTCATGAAGGAGAACGTAATCCTGGAGCACCTTTGGTACCTGCATGAGGCCAATATTGAGAGAGATAGTACCATTAGAAGAACAGCTACCCCAGCGAGTATTAGCGTGAGAAAAGCGGACACGTTCATAGGTGTAACCGTAAAGTTTGGCGAAGTATTCTAGACGGTAAGGGAGATAAGCTTTAGCCTTCTTCATGAGAATTTTCTTTTTAGCGTCACGGGCACGCTGAGTTTCAGGATTCTTGATGGGTAATTTTTCACGGATAACTTCCCGGTTGCTCTTTAAAAAACGTTTGATTAAAAAAGTGCTGGAATATTTGGGGACGGACATTTGGAGCCGGCCGGAAGTGGAAACGGAAAAACGCACCCCTTTAGAGAGTGCGTTTTTACGTACTAGCACTTCACCGAACTCTGGATCCTCAATGATCATTATGCGAGCTGAGAAAGCACGTGGGTTAGTTGTGTTTCAAATGTGTGTTTACCAGAGAGAACAATAGCAGACTCTATCTCTGAAGGAGCCTCTAATTGCTTCATGCGCTCATCGTACTCTGTCTTAGCCTTGGCGACGGACTTAAGCTTGTTCTTTAGACGATTCTTAATGGTGGTGATATCGGTCTGAATCCAAACGAGAGATGGATCGTAGCCAGCTTTGCGGAAAATCTTACGGATAACATCACGTTCTTTTTCAGTGTCCAGGCCACCTTCAATGATAACATTCTGACGGGTCTTAGCGATAAGCTCTAAGACGGCAAGCTGGGCTTTACGGTCAAAGTTATATTCTGACTCTATATCGTTAAGATTGTAAAATGGAGCTTTGAACTTATCAGAGAATTTCTCGCTAAATGTAGTCTTACCGCTACATGGCGCTCCGAATACAAGAATCGCTCTGGGCTGTGCTTTTTTACCTTCCATATGAAATTATTATAGCATAGATGTCTGACTTTTGGGAAGATTTTCTTTGGAACTGTTGGAGATTAGGACTTGTGAAGGATAATAGAAAGTCCAGGCGAAGTAGTTGGCGAGATTGACGAGAAAGAATGGCAGAACGTGAGTGGTGGCGAGGTAGGAGATGGCGACGCAAGTGTCGCAACATAAAAAGAGGGTGAAGCCGAAGACGGCGCAGGTGGAGGCGATAGTCTTGGCGTTTTTGTGCCAGTGAAAAGCAATATACACATTGGTGATGAGGGTGGCGCCGTAAGTGCCGGCGAGTGGATACATGATTGGCAGATCCATAGTGAAGCCGATGCCGAGGATGCATGCGACAATGATAAGGTAGAAGATTAAGGCGCGCAGGTCAAAACTAACGGTGCTAAGACGGGCAATATGGAAAAATTGGGCGAAACAGAAAAGCAGAACGCCGAGTGGTGAGGTGTTATCAAAAATGAGAACAGCGTCTGCGAGGAGCGTAAAAAAGAGCGCCAGGTGCAGCAGATGATCTTTGTGATATTTTAGCATGGAATATAAGAAACAGAGAAAAATGCCGGAGTATTTAATGATGGTGGCGATGGGTGAATTATAATTGAAAGCGTCTATCAACATGAAGGAAGTGTAAATGGTGGCCCAAGTGATGAGCCAGCGGCGGTCTACCCTGGTGAGATAGTGAAAAAGTTGCTGAACTACACCCATATATATTTTTATTTTAGCATAAAAAATATCGCAAATGCGATAATTGTGGCAGGGGAGGCAGGAATCGAACCCACATCAATGGTTTTGGAGACCATGATACTAACCGTTGTACTACTCCCCTATAGCAAAGAAACCGATTTCTATCTAAAAGTCACGCACATGTCGCGACTTTTAAATGGCTTATTAAGTTTCTTTTGTAATTGTAGCATAAACTGTGTTATAATGGAAGATGAATGAAAGTGCTAATGCTAGGTTGGGAGCTACCTCCCCACAATAGCGGTGGGTTAGGCGTGGCATGTTTAAATTTATCCAGAGCTCTAGCGAAAGAGGGCGCGGAGATTGATTTTGTGGTGCCGTATACAGCGGAGCACTCTGATATTAAATATATGAAGGTGCTGTCTGCGATGAAGATTGACCCGCTGCACCGGTTTGGTGGTGGGGCTTATGATTCTGATAACGTGGAAGAAGCGCGGATTGAGACGGCGGTGGGGATGATGTCAATTCGTGATGTGCAGCGCCATTATTGTGATTTTGTGAGAGAATATTTGATGGAGTATAAGCCAGATGTGGTGCACGCGCATGACTGGCTGACTTTTGAGGCTGGGGTGTTAGCGAAGAAGTATTTTGGGATTCCACTAGTGGCACACGTACATGCGACGGAGTATGATCGTTCTGGGATGAATGGTGGGGATCCGGTGGTACACGAAATTGAAAGAGAGGGGTTGCTCTGGGCGGATAAGATTCTGGCTGTGTCTGAGGCGACTAAGCAGTTGATTCACGAGAAATACAATATTCCACTAGAGAAGATTGATGTGGTCTATAATTCCCTGGGCGAAGAATTCTTAAGGGATGCTTATGAGTATAACCAAGCGCAATATAAGTATTTGGAGGCATTAAAGAAGCGGGGTTATACGATAGTATCGACGGTGGGGCGCTTTACGATTCAGAAGGGGTTGGCGCACATGATGAGGGCGGCAGCGCAGGCTCTCAAAGTAGAGCCAAAAATGGTGTTTGTCTTTGCAGGGGACGGTGAGCAGAAAAATGAGTTGATGCGCCTAGCAGCAGATTACAATATTTCTTCAAAGGTGATATTTACAGGCTTTGTTCGGGGGCGGAGATTGAGAGATATATATAGTATATCGGATGTATTTGTAATGTCTTCAGTATCTGAGCCATTCGGCTTGACAGCATTAGAGGCAGCGCACCATGGGAATGTCTTAATCCTCACCAAGCAATCTGGCGTGGCGGAAGTGCTAAGAGATGTGATGGAATATGACTTCTGGGATGAGAAGAAGCTGGCGAATCAGCTGGTGGCAGTAGCTAGGAGTAAGGCGCTAAAAAAGACCTTGAGAGAGAGAGTACAAACAGAATATAAAAACATATCTTGGGGGGACGTTGCGAAAAAATGCGTTAAGGTCTATAATGATATGAGAAAGTATAAACGCAATATATTCTAGGAGGTAATCTTGCGAGCGATTTGCTTGTATCTGCATATGCATCAGCCTTACCGCTACCAGCAGTACAGTATTTTTGACGTTTCGCATGACCATAATTATTGGGATGGTGACTATAATAGCAAGCAGAGTAATGAGCGCATTTTCCGGAAAGTTGCGAGGAAGTCTTATCATCCGACGCTAGATCTTTTAGAGAAGAATCTGAAAAAACATGAAGGATTTAAGGTTTCACTATCGATTACTGGTGTGTGGCTGGATCAGGCACGGGCGTGGGATCCGGCATTAATTACACAGCTCCAGCGGATGGTAAAAACCGGGCGAGTGGGAATTGTCGCAGAAACTTATTATCATTCCCTGGCGTTCTTCTTTGACAAGGAAGAATTTAAAGCGCAAGTGGACATGCACCGCCAGAAGATTAAAGAATTATTTGGCGTGGAGACGAAGGTTTTCCGGAATACAGAGCTGGCTTATAATGACGAGTTGGGCAGATGGATAGATGACTATGGCTTTGACGGGGTGTTGGCAGAGGGCTGGGATAAGGTGCTGGGCTGGCGCAGTCCAAACCATGTCTATAAGCCATTTGGCGCGAAGCACGCAAAGCTGCTACTAAAAAATTATCGCTTATCTGATGATATCGCTTTTAGATTTTCCAATAGGAAGTGGAAGGAATGGCCACTAACCGTAGATAAGTATCAGAAGTGGCTGAATATGGATGCGCTGCGGGGGAATTTGATTAATCTCTTTATGGATTTTGAAACCTTTGGTGAGCATCAGTGGGAAGATACTGGGATTTTTGACTTTATGGATGGTTTAATTTCTCACTGGTTGGCGGAGTATGATAATAAATTTGTGACAGTATCGGAAGCTTGCAAGCTAGAGGAGCCGGCGGATGAGATATCAATGCCACAGACTGTGACATGGGCAGATACAGAGAGAGATTTGTCAGCGTGGCTAGGGAACTCCATGCAGGAAGAGGCAGAGCGGACGCTTTATGATATGAAAGAGACAGCCTTTAAGACGAAGGACGCTAGGCTGATCAGTGATTTTAGGCGGCTCACCACTTCTGACCATGCTTATTATATGTGTACGAAGTACTGGAATGATGGGGATGTGCATGCTTATTTCTCAGCCTATGATTCCCCGTATGACGCTTTTATGTATTACATGAACGTACTAAGGGATGTGGAATACCGGATAATGATGAGTGAGAAACAGCCGTGATCCGGGTATATCCCGAAAAAGTAATCTCAGTGTGGGCAGGATTTGGTGGAGCGATTACAGAGGCAGCCGCATATAACTATTCCCTGCTCGATAAAAAGCAAAAAGAGATATTCCTGCATGCTTATTATGATAAGGCGGGGCTAGGTTATACCTGGGGGCGAGTGGCAATTGGCAGTAATGATTTTTGTTTGGCACCATATGAATATACAGAGCTGGCGAGTTTGGAGGATTTTTCAATAGAGCATGAGAATCGTTATCTGATGCCGATGCTGAGGGATATTTTTAAAATGCAGCCACTAACCTTGGTGGCGAGTCCGTGGTCTCCGCCAAGTTTTATGAAAAGTAATGGCTCGCTGATTGGTGGAAAGTTGAAGCGGAAATATTATCGTACCTATGCGGAGTATTTGAGAAAATTCGTGGATGCGTATCTGGAAAATGGCTTTAAGATTGATTATCTGACGATGCAGAATGAGCCGGAGGCGGCGCAGCGGTGGGAATCTTGTCTGTGGAATTTAAGAGAGCAAAAGAAGTTTTTGAAGTATTTGATTCCGGCTTTAAATGGCAGCAGTGCGGAAATAATTATTTGGGATCATAATAAAGAGAAGCTATTTAAGGTGGTAAATGAACTGTGGCGGCCAGAGGTGGTGGGGGTGGGTTTCCATATTTATGCGGGAGTATATGCGGAACAGATGCGGCTGGTGCGTGAGAAATATCCAGAGCTTCTGATGATTAATACGGAGAGCTGTTGTAGTTTTGAAGGTGAATGGCAGGGTGCGGCAGAGTATTATCTGACGGATACGATGACAGATATTAACTGTGGAGTGAATGTTTACCTAGATTGGAACATTTTACTAAATAGTGAGGGCGGGCCAACGGATGCGGATAATCCGGTAAAAGCGCCGGTAATGTTTGATGGGAAAACGGTTATTTTAACACCGTTATACCGATATCTAAAGGTACTCGCACAGGCATTCCTGCCGGGGACGCAGATTTTACAGGCGGAGTCGGATGATGATGAAATCCTAGTGGTGGCAGGGCTGAGGGGTGCACGGGTGGTTCTTGTGATAATGAATAAGGGGGATAAGGCGAAGAAATATGAGGTAAAAATTGGCAAAAAGACGATTACGGGGATGATTACGGCGCATAGTATTATCAGACGCTAAGTGTTTACAATTCAGTGATTATTTGATATAATAGTGATAATATGGCAAAAAAGAATAATACTAAGCGGAAACTCGTTGGCCTCGTTTCTGAAGAGTCTGGTATTCGTGCATATTACACCAAGAAGAACACTATGAATACCCCTGATAAGCTATCTCTGAAGAAATATGACCCGATTCTTCGTAAGCATGTCGTCTTTACAGAGACAAAGAAGAATCTTGGCCGTAATGAAGTCAAGGAAAAGAAGCGTTAAAAGAGCCCCGCTGTTAGCGGGGTCTTTTTTTGACTGTAGATTGTTTTGCTCTACTCGGCAGTAATTGATAAGAAGCCTTCGATTGACTCTGCAAGTTCTTTGACGGAAGCTGCATCATTAAAATCGTAGCCGGCGGGGTTCAAGAGTTCACAGCGACCGCCCCATTCGCGCATCCAAGCGTCGAGGTTTTTGCAGTGGGTCCTAGCGATAGCTTTTGTGCTAATGCTGTCTATGTCATCCTGATTGTTGCTTGCGGGCATGATTAGCACTGCGAGTTTGGTGTGTTCGGTGATCATGCCGCTACCTTCGATAAATATTCCACTGAGATTAAGCGGATCTTTGCAACGTAGTGTTTTCCTCTCTGTGCAATTAATGATGTAATCGAAGCCGTTTGGGTACAAGCTCCTTAGATATTGCATCCGTATGGGGCTGTTAGGGTCGACTACATGATCTACACAGGGACCTCTTTTCTTGTCGATGCCGACGACTGTGAATTCATCCTCATCATATCCATAGAAGAGTGTGAGAATTTCTTCGCCGATCTTTGACTTAGCGCCGTTTACTAGTATCAATTGTTTTGCCATATATGAGCCCTCCTCTCATCTATACCTGGTCAACCTATAAAGTGCAGCGTTATTATTATAGCACTAATGGAAAAATAGTCAAGAGATACACTTTTACTGATAGATTATTTTATGTTATAATATGGATATGATTTATCTTGATTATGCTGCTGCGACACCGGTGAGCCGGAAAGCAAAAGAGGCGATGGAGCCGTATTTTTCAGAGCTATTTTTTAATCCTTCGGCGCCGTATTTGCCAGCAAAGAGAGTAAGGGAGGCTTATGAAGAGGCGAAGGCAGATTTAGCGCATGCGATTGGCGCAAAGGGAGCAGACTTAGTGATTACCTCTGGCGCGACGGAGTCGATTAACCTAGCTTTTACGGTGATTCAAGATAAGGAAGTGCTATTCTTAGAGACGGAGCATGCTGCAGTGCGGGAAACGGCGAAAAAATATAAAAATAACAGCATTAAAGTTGATAAAAATGGAGTAATAGACTTAGAGGATTTAAAGAGGAAAATTACGCCAGAGACAATGCTAATATCGGTAGCACTTGTGAATAATGAACTGGGGGTAATTCAGCCAATGGCAAAGATTGCAGAAATTGTGAAGAACGTGCGGCAGGAGCGTTTTAAAACTGGAAATATGACACCGATTTATCTACATTCTGACGCTTCACAGGCATTGACACTAATAGACATCTCTGTGGCGCGGATGGGAGTAGATCTTTTGACGTTGAATGCGGCGAAGGTGTATGGGCCGAAAGGAATCGGTGCGCTATATATCTCGCATGAGGTAAAGTTGCAGCCAGTGGCGACTGGCGGTGGCCAAGAGATGGGGCTGAGGTCTGGGACGGAAAATGTGCCGCTGATGATGGGCTTTGCCGTGGCGGCAAAAGAGGCAAAGAAGCACTTAAATGGTAATCGTAAGAGGTATCAGAAGCTAAAGAGATTGCTTAAAAATGAGTTAAAATCTGCCAAGGTGAAGCCAATTATCCTAGGAAGTGAAAAGCACCAGCTGGCGAGCTTTTGCCCGGTATGCTTTCCAGGGATTGATGCGGAGAGGATAATTTATAAGCTGGAAGAAAAAGAGATATATCTATCTACGGGGGCAGCCTGTGCGGCGTCAAAGGGTGAAAAGTCGCACGTTTTGATGGCGATAGGGCTAGATGAGGCTGAGATAGCTGGGTCGCTAAGGATTACGATGGGGATGGATAATGATGAAGAACAGATTAAAGCGGCGGGTCTTGCCATTGTGAGAGCGATTAATGAAGAGTGGGAGCGGATGCATGGCTAAGACAGCATATGTGGGAATGTCTGGTGGGGTGGACTCTTCCCTGTCGGCGCTACTTTTGAAAGAACAGGGGTATAGAGTGGTGGGAGTCTATATGAAAAACTGGTCTAAGAATCTCCCTGGGATGAAATGCCCGTGGGCGGAAGATTTGGCTGATGCTAAGCGGGTGGCAGTGAAACTGGGGATAGATTTTGAGATTTTTGACTTTGAAACAGAATATAAGCAAAAAGTCGTGGACTATATGCTGGATGAATTTAAGAGAGGTAATACGCCAAATCCAGATATTATGTGCAATCAAGAAATAAAATTTAAGCTGTTTTATGAGGTGGCACGGGAGAAAGGCGCAGATTATATTGCAACTGGACATTATGCGAAGACTAAGGGTGAGGATTTGCTCCGAGCTAAAGATGAGAATAAAGATCAGACTTACTTCTTATATCGAATTAGTAAAGATGCAATAAAACATACGATTTTTCCTCTGGGGGAGATGTTGAAGACAGAGGTGAAGAAGCTGGCGGCAGAAAAAGGTCTACATAATGCCTATAAGAAGGAGTCAATGGGGGTATGTTTTGTGGGGGAGGTGGGGATTAAAGATTTTTTGAAGGAATACGTGGAGGCTACTCCTGGGAAAATTATTGATAAAGATGCTGGGGTGACGCTGGGCTACCATGATGGTGCGCTATTTTACACGATTGGCCAGCGGCACGGCTTAAATATTGGTGGAGGGCTACCTTATTATGTTGTAGGTAAAGATATTGAGAAGAATGAGGTGTATGTTTCCCAGAATCTGAATAGTGGCGCACTATGGGTGAAGGAATTAACCTTGAGAGATATAGTGCTGCGCGGTGAAGTGAAGGATGGGCTAAAAGTGCGTCTCAGGCATAGAGGTGAGCTAATTCCAGCTGAATTTGACGGAGAGAAATTACATTTTACCGAGGAGATAAAGCGGCCAGCGGCTGGCCAATCTGCGGTATTTTATCAGGGAGAGATTTGTCTGGGTGGCGGTATCGTGGTATAATTTATAGATATGAATGCCAGTGAAATACGTCAAAAATTCTTAGATTATCAGGTAAAATTGGGGCATAAGGTGATTTCGCCGGCGCCTTTGGTGCTGGAAAATGACCCAACTACGTTATTTACCGGTTCTGGAATGCAGCCACTACTTCCCTATCTTCTCGGTAAGGAGCATCCTGAGGGTAAGCGACTGACGGATTCTCAGCCATCGATGAGGATGCAAGATATTGAAGATGTAGGCGATCCGCGGCATACCACCGTGTTTGAGATGCTAGGTAACTGGTCTCTAGGGGATTATTTTAAGAAAGAGCAGATTCCGGCTTTTTTCAACTTCTTAGTGAAAGAGGTGGGGCTGAATCCAGAGAAGATTTATGTGACTTGTTTTATCGGTAATGAAAAATACGGTATCCCGAAGGACACAGAGGCGGCGGAAATCTGGCAGCAAGTCTTTAAAGAGGTGGGGATTGATGCGAAGATTGCAGAAATTGGCTCCGCTGAAGATGGTGATAAGCGTGGCATTAAGGAAGGTGAGCATATTTTCTTCTATGACGACAAAGAGAACTGGTGGTCCAGAGGTGGTGGAATAGAGAGTACGCCAATTGGTGATCCTTGTGGCCCAGATAGTGAAGTGTTCTATGATTTCGGTGAAGATAAGCAAGATGTAGTAAAGTACGGTAAGGCACATCCAGCGTCTGATGGGGCGCGTTTTATGGAGATTGGTAACCAAGTCTTTATGCAATATCGGCGAAAAGAAGATGGTAGCTTTGAAGAATTAGAGAAGAAAAATGTAGACTTTGGTGGGGGATTGGAGCGGATTGCCGCGGCAGCGATGGATAGCTTTGATGTGTTTAAGATTTCCCTACTGAAACCGATTATTGATAAATTGGAGGAAATCTCTGGTAAAACTTATGAGGCGAACACCGATGAGATGCGTGTGATTGCGGATCACTTAAGGGGTGCTTACCTTTTGACCGCACAGGGATTAGTGCCGTCAAATAAGCAACAGGGGTATGTTCTCAGGCGTCTAACGCGGCGGGCAATCTTAAAGGCGCTAGATCTTGGTATAGAGCAAGATTTCATGAATGAGGTATTGCCACTAATTTCTGAAAGTTATCAGGATTTACCGGATAGTATTTTAACGCATCGTGAGAAGGTGATAGAGGTATTAACCAAGGAAGAAAAAGTCTTCCGCCAGACACTAAGGAGGGGTCTAAGAGAACTAGGGAAAATGAAAGAGGCGGGCCTAACTGGGAAAGAGATTTTTAAATTACAAGATACCTATGGTTTCCCAATGGAGTTATCAGTGGAGGAGGCTTACCGTCAGGATATTAAGCTGGGCGAGGATTGGCGGGCAGAGTTTGATGCAGCGCTGGCTGAGCAGCGGAACCGTAGTAAGACGGCTAGTAAAGGGATGTTTAAAGGCGGCTTGGAAGACCACGGTGAAATGGCGACTAAATATCATACTGCGACACATCTGACCTTAGCAGCTTTACAAAAGCATGTGAGCCCAGATATCTGTCAGAAAGGTTCAAATATTACCGCAGAGAGGATGCGCTTAGATTTTAATTGCGACCATAAGTTAACCCCAGAGGAAAAGGCGGCAGTAGAGGCGCAGGTAAACGAGTGGATTGAGGCGGATTTGCCAGTGGTATTTGAAGAATATGATAAAGATTATGCGAAAAATACCTTAAAGGCACACGGTAGCTTCTGGGATAAGTATCCTGAACGAGTGAAAGTTTACACGATTGGCGATGGGCAGGCGCCAGCTTCTAGGGAGGTTTGTGGTGGGCCACATGTTACGCATACTGGTGAGCTAGGTCATTTCAAGCTAAAAAAAGAAGAGGCTTCTTCTGCTGGTGTACGTCGAATCAAGGCGGTGCTTAGCTAGAAAACGTTTGGAAAATATGTTATAATAAGCAATGTGAAAACTGCTGATTTTGATTATGACTTGCCAGAGGAACTGATTGCGCAGACGCCACTAAGGGAGCGTTCTTCTTCGCGGCTTTTAGTGGTGAATAGAGAGAAAAAGAGCTATGAGGATCGAGTTTTTACGGATGTGATAGATTATTTACAACCAGGGGATGCGCTAGTTTTAAACGAAACTAAGGTGCTGCCGGCGAGGATTTTTGGCGTGAAGCCGGAAACGGGCGGAGCGGTGGAGCTTTTACTGCTGAAAGATTTGGGTGGGGACACTTGGCAATGTTTGGCGCGGCCACAAAAGCGATTAAAACCAGGGGTGAAAGTAGAATTCAAAGATGGCGATGAAATATTGCTGATTGCTGAGGTGATGGAGATTCATGAAGATGGTATTACCGATGTGCAGTTTAGCTATGATGGGATTTTTCTGGAGCTATTAGAGAGATTGGGTACGATGCCTCTGCCACCTTATATTCATGAACAGCTAAAAGATCAATCTAGATATCAGACGGTATATGCGGAAAAGTTAGGTTCTGCTGCGGCGCCAACGGCAGGTTTGCATTTTACTCCGGAGCTATTAGAGCAGATAACTAAGAAAGGCGTGAAAATTGTTAAGGTAACGCTCCATGTGGGGCTGGGAACTTTTCGTCCAGTGCAGGTGGAGGACGTAGCTGCGCATCAGATGCATACGGAAAAATATGAGATAACAGAGGAGGCAGCCAGAGAGCTAAATCAGGTGCGTAGTAGCGGCGGAAAGATTATTACTGTCGGGACAACTTCTGTGCGTACTCTAGAAACGAATCTACAGAGACATGATAAGTTTACTGCGGAGACGGGAGAAACGAGTATTTTTATTTATCCTGGCTATCAATTTCAGGCGGTAGACGGGCTGATTACAAATTTTCATTTGCCGAAGTCCACGCTTTTAATGCTAGTTTCGGCATTAGCGGGAAAAGATTTGATTTTAGCGGCATATCAGCATGCAGTAAGTGAGAAATATCGGTTCTTCTCTTTTGGGGATGCAATGTTAATTATTTAAGATTATGAAAGTAAAGTATCAATTAATTCATCAAGATAAAAAAACTGGCGCCAGATATGGTAAGGCGATTTTTACGGCTCAGAATGGCGAGACTCAGGAGTATGAGACACCGATGTTTATGCCGGTGGGAACGCAGGCGACAGTAAAGACACTGAGTCCAGAGCAGGTGAAGGAAACGCGCCCCGGGATAATCCTGGCTAATACCTATCATTTGTGGCTGCGGCCTACCCCAGAGGTAGTGCAAAAGGCAGGAGGGCTACATCAATTCATGAATTGGCAGGGGCCAATCTTAACAGATTCTGGCGGATATCAGGTGTTTTCCCTGGCGCACAATAAGAAAAAGGATATTACAGAGGAGGGGGTACATTTTAAGAGCGAGCTGGATGGGCGGAAGCTGTTTCTGACTCCGGAGGAGTCTATTCGGATTCAGAATATGCTGGATTCTGACATCGCAATGAGTTTTGACGAGTGTCCGCCAGCAACGGCCGATTATCGGTATCTAAAAAATAGCATTGAACGGACTCTGCGCTGGGCTGAGCGTGGTAAAAAGGTGCATAATAACCTTAATCAGAGCCTTTTTGGTATAGTGCAGGGCGGGCCATATGAAGATTTGAGGCGGTGGTCTGCGGAAAATACTGTGGCGCTTGATTTTGATGGCTATTCTATTGGTGGTGTAGCGAATGATGATGAGTGTAAGGATGATATGTATAAGGCGGTGGAATATTCAGTGCCGTATCTACCAGAGGATAAGTTACGCTATCTGATGGGGGTAGGGGAGCCGGTGGATCTAGTGGAGAGTGTAGCGAGAGGCGTAGATATCTTTGACTGCGTATCGCCGACAAGATTGGCGCGGCATGGTAATGCCCTGGTGTGGGGTATCCGTAAAACAGAGCAGGGGGAGCCTAAGGAGAAGCGGATTAATTTGAAAAATGCACGTTTCATTGAAGATTTTACTCCGGTGGAGGCAGATTGTGATTGCTATGCTTGCCAGAATTACACGCGGGCCTATGTCCATCATCTGATGAAATGCAATGAAAGCTTTGGGGCGACGCTTTTATCTATTCATAACATTAGATTCCTGGTTAGATTAACAGAAAAGATGCGCGAGGCGATTAAAGCGGATAAATTCGCAGAATTTAGAGAAAACTTCCTAAAATCAGCCTAGTATGCTATAATTAATCTAGTGCCGCGATAGCTCAGCTGGTAGAGCGCATCCATGGTAAGGATGAGGTCACGAGTTCAAGTCTCGTTCGCGGCTCCAGACGGAGAGTTCAGGCGCCTGCTTATGCGGGTGCTTTTTGTTGATAAAATTTAAGATTCAAGCTGAGGAGGTGCGTATTGGCGGCGTTGAGAGAGGCGTTAGTGTATGACGAACTAAGTGTAGAGAGACTCAGAAAGTAGAGTAAGAGTATCGCTCTGTAACTAAATGCAAATTGTATGGTTGTATGGTTCTATGTGCCAGGCCAGTGGCCGCCAATACTGGGGCAAGTATAGCACACCTGTCAAGATTCCGACAAGCACAAGCGATTTCTACCCCTGTTTTAGTATTTTTTACAACACCCTGAGATTCACTGTTAGGCGCGGATATCGTAAAGATTCTCGCCGACCTTAAGATGACCAATTTTATTGGCTGCGCGGACAATTTCATCGACGTCATCGGTGATTTTATAGAGCTTAGTGTCGCCATAAGCTAACATTTTCTCGGAATACATTTTGCCGGTGAAGAATTTATCTAGGCCGCGCCAGTAGGACTTACCATAGAGGAAGAGGGGCATGCGTGGCATTTTACCCTCCTGCATGAGGACCAGTGCCTCTGTTAGCTCATCCATGGTGCCAAAGCCGCCTGGGAAAAAGACGTAAGCCTTGGAAGACATGGTAAGCATCACGCGGCGGCCGAAGAAATAGCGAAATTCTAGAGAGTCAGTGAGATAGGGATTGGTGTCTTGCTCATCAGGGAGCTCAATATTGAGTCCGATGGAGCGGCCGCCATATTCATAGGCGCCACGATTGGCTGCTTCCATGATGCCAGGGCCACCGCCAGTGATGACGGCGTGACCATTCTGGGCTAACTTATTACCAAGCTCGCGAGCGGCTTTATAGTATTTTGAATCTTCTTTGATTCTGGCGGAGCCATAGACGGTAACACCTTGTGGATAGGTACGGATAATTTTTAAGCCACGCTCTAAATCTAGGGCATAGCGAATGGCACGGTCTCTATCTGCGTCAGAGATACCTTTAAAACCTTTTAATACTTCCTTTGTAATATCACTCATTTAATCTCCTATACTTTTTGAATTGGCATTGGGTGAAGCTTTTCTTTACCGGTGAGGATACCACGCTTAGCGCCGAGCTTATTAATGACAGAGGTGGAATTGGCGGCGCCAAAGATGAGGGAGCTTCTGAAAGATTTCCCGCTGGCTAAGGCTGCCAAGAAGCCGGAGCCGAAGGCGTCGCCGGCGCCAGTAGTATCTCGGACTGGGAGATCTTCATAAATGCCAAAGCGGTAAGTTTCTGAGCCGTTAGTGGCGATGGCGCCCATGGAGCCTGTAGTGATAATGGCGGTAGGGACGTAATTACTGAGGTGGGAAAGCAATTCATCAAGAACGGTGCCGGGGACAATTTCGGCGGCTTCATGCTTATTGACTAGTAAAATTTCAACGTCTTCTAGGAGCCCTAGAAGTTTCTTCTTTTCGGCAATTTCTTTTTCGCCAGGATTAAACATGATTTTACAGCCGAGCTCATGGGCTTTTTCAAAGAAACGAAGAAGAGTATCCATGTCGCCATGGACAGTAGTGACGTAGAGCCAATCTGGGCGAATTTCTGCTAGGGCAGCTTCATCCAGATTATGGAAGTCTGCGGAGGCGCCACGGTGGGTCAGAATAGTGCGCTCACCAGATTTAGCGTCCAATAGTACGACGGAACAGCCAGTATTCTTGCGGCCAGTTTGGTAGATGTAACTATTGTTGATTCCCTCTTGATCGAGCATGGTGAGGACAGCTTCGCCGGCAGGATCCTTGCCAATATTAGCTAGCAAGACAGCATCATGACCACAGCGGGCGAAGGTAGTGGCGGAGTTGGTGCCACCACCACCAATTTCATAGGATAATCTGTCAATGTCGACTTTGGAGCCGATGGTGATTTGACTAAAAATAGAGGTATCGCCAATTTTAGCGCCGACAAAATCATCACGGTCCACTAGATAGATATCTTGAAGAGCAGAGCCCAAGGAGACGATTTTTGCCATTAGAGAGCTACTCCTTTCTTTTCGGTTTCGGCGACGAGTGCAGCATAGGCAGCGGCTGGATCCTCGGCATTGGCGATGGCTGAGCCAACATTGATGACGTCTATACCGGCATTGGTAAGAGCGCGAACGTTGCTCATATTGGCGCCACCATCCCAGCCAATTTCAACATCTTCTTTAATAGTACGGATAATTGGCACCTTTTCAGTTTGGAGCATATCTGCCTGGCCACCTTGCTGGCCGAGTTTACCAGAGAAAATTAAGACGTGATCTGCGCGCTCAATGTAGGTACGGACGTCACCAGGGTAAGTTTCTTTCATGAGAGCAACGCCTACTTTAATGCCAGCCTGAGTAAGCGCATCAAAGGAAGGATTCAAATCTTCATTAGCTTCAGCGTGGAAGATGCAGAGAGAAGGCTTTAGCTCAATAATGCGTTTAAGATGCTCTGATGGGCGTAGCACGAGCATATGTAAATCGTTAATAATATTTTGGGGTAAGATAAAGCTATTGACGCCGAGTGTAGTAACAGGAGTAAATTCGCCGTCGGCAACGTCCATCTGGATGCGCTTGGCAAAGGCCGGAAAAGTGGACATTTGCTTTTTATAGACTGCCGGATCGGCAGTGGTAACAGTAGGTACGATAATACTAGCCATAGATTTCCTCCTCGTCTAGACGACGAATTCTTCTGATATAACGTTCTTTCGGTAAAAAGTGGGTGCCAAGAAAGATGGCGACGACTTTATTAATGGCGGCGGTGGTCATATGGTCTGAAGAAAGACACAGGACGTTGGCATTATCATGTTCCCTGCCGACTTTGACTAGCTCTGGTGAGTAGCCAAAAATGGCCCGGACGCCTTTAAAGCGATTAGCTTGGATGCAGACACCTTGGCCAGAGCCACAGATGAGAATACCTAAACTATTAGGATTTTCTCTGATGGCACGGGCCATGGCGAGAGAAGCATCATTAAAATCATCGTCAGGCTGAAGAGTGGTAGGACCTAAGTCTATGACCTCATAATTAGTATCAATCTTCGAGAGTACGCCAAGGAGGCGTTGCTTTTCAGCAAAGCCGCGATGGTCTGCGCTCAAGAAGAGTCTAGGCATTTAGCCTTCCTTTCCGAAGTCTGCAGCGAGCTCTACTAAGCGGTTAGAGTAGCCCCATTCATTATCATACCAGGCAACAATTTTGACCATATTTTCTCCGACGACATCAGTGAGCTTAAGATCGACAATAGCGGAGTGGGAATTGCCCTTAAAATCGCTAGAGACAAGCTCTTCGTTGGTGACCGCGACGATACCTTCATAATATGGTTCCCTGGAAGCTTGTTCAAAGACGGCATTAATTTCCTCGACGGTGACATCGCGTTTCAAGATGGCGGTGATGTCTGC
This sequence comes from Candidatus Nanosyncoccus sp., assembly GCA_045536725.1. GTDB lineage: Bacteria > Patescibacteriota > Saccharimonadia > Saccharimonadales > Saccharimonadaceae > Nanosyncoccus. The sequence continues at coordinate 33,737 of JAZSOC010000037.1, read as the reverse complement.
GAGAGAAACTACTGGGGTAGGGACGCGGACGGAAAGGCCGTTAAACTTATCCTTTAAAGTAGGGATAGTAAGTGCAGCAGCCTTGGAAGCACCAGTGGTGGTAGGGACGATATTTTCAGCGGCAGCACGAGCCTCCCGGATATCCTTAGCTGGAGCGTCCTGAAGCTTCTGAGAGGCAGTGTAAGAGTGGACGGTAGTCATCATGGCTTTATCAATACCGAAGGAATCTTCCAGAATGCGCATGATTGGCGCGATACAGTTAGTAGTGCATGAGGCATTAGAGATAATTTCATCGCCCGGCTCAACAATTTCCTCATTAACGCCGAGAACGACGGTTTTGGCGCCGTCACCCTTAGCTGGGGCAGAAATAACGACTTTTTTGGCGCCAGCCTTGATGTGGGCACGGGCCTTCTCTGGATCAGTAAAGAAGCCAGTGCACTCAATGACGACATCTACACCGAGCTTTTTCCAAGGAAGCTTCTCTGGATCTTCTTCTTTGAAGACTTGGATATTTTGCCCATCAACAATAATATTTTCATCGTCGCTGTCAACCTTGCGACTGTATGTGCCGTATGAAGAATCATGTTTTAAGAGGTGGGCCAGAGTCTTTGTGTCGGTAAGATCATTTAGCGCCACCACTTCTAAATCACGACGTTCAAAGGCAATTTTAAAAGCGTTACGACCGATGCGGCCGAAGCCATTAATTGCTACTTTAACCATGTGGTTACCTCCTAATATACTTACGTTTAATTATAACGTACTTTGGTTTAGTGTGCAAGAAAAATAGCCCTCTTTGGGGCTATTTTCCGAACTAGGCTCTGGCGAAGTGTGCAAAGGCACGGTTGGCTTCGGCCATGCGGTGACAATCTTCCTTCTTCTTGAAGGCGGCACCAGCCTCGTTGTAAGCATCAACGATTTCAAGCTCTAGGCGCTTGGCGTAAGGCATGCCGGAGCGTGCGCGAGCAGCCTGGACGAGCCACATGAAGGCAAAGTGTTGCTGACGGTGGCCAGAAATTGGAAATGGAATCTGGTAGTTAGCACCACCTACACGGCGAGACTTTACTTCAAAATCTGGGGAGATGTTAGCGAGAGCTTTCTCAAAGACCTCTACAGGATTCTCAGAGCCGAGCTTCTTAGCGGCACCTTCAAGAGCGGCGTAAACGGCGCGCTCTGCAACTTGCTTTTTACCATCTAACATGGATTTATTAATAAGACGCTGAACTAGTACAGAATCATATTTGCGATCTGGGCTGAGTTTGCGCTGGAGACTAGTAGTAACTTTACGGGACATTATTTATCTCCTTTCTTGGCACCGTATTTAGAACGGCCCTGCTTGCGACCATCAACACCTTGAAGATCCAAGGTGCCACGGACGATGTGGTAACGCACACCTGGAAGGTCTGGCACGCGACCACCGCGGACTAAGACTACAGCGTGTTCCTGAAGATTGTGACCTTCCCCGCCGATGTAAGCCCAGACTTCCTGGCCGTTAGTAAGACGGACACGAGCCACCTTACGTAGAGCGGAGTTAGGCTTCTTTGGAGTCTTAGTGGTAACCTTAATACATACACCACGCTTTAATGGAGCTGGCTGATTGTAGTAGCGGGTCTTTAAAGTATTGACAATAGAGCCCAGAGCTGGAGCTTTGGACTTCTTGGCAGCCTTCTTGCGAGGCTTTCTAATCAACTGATTGATAGTTGGCACTTAAAAATCCTTATCTTATTATGTAATATTTGCTGATAGTGCCCGGCTTGTTTACAGCAATAGCAAGCTAGGCTTGAAACTCTTTGGTTTATTATAGCAAAATATCGTTAAAAATGCAAGTTCTATCACTACAAGCTACACAAAGTGGCCGTAAAATGTTAGAATTAAAACATGAGCAAAATCTTAGTGGTTGGGAATATAATTAAGGATGTATACCTGAGTCTTGATCAGCGACAGAATAATTTTGAGGTAGACGGAGACGGTAAGAATTGGCTGGATTTAAGATTTGATGGCTCCAGTTATAAATATTTCCAGAGAGCATCAATGCTAGGCGGGGTGGCAGTAAGCGTCAATACCTTGGAACAGCTGGGCATGGATGTGGAAGCGACAGTGGGTGAAATAGATTTTTCAAAGGCACACCTAGAATGCGATTGCGAATATCGTTACATCCTTTGTAATGATAAACAGATTTGTTATCTGACTTCTGATGAGCGGCGGCCAGCCGTTTGGAAGAATCCTAGTGACGTAGTGGACTGGATATATATAGACCGGTCAGTAACGGTGACGGCGACATTGATTCAGAAAATTCGTTCCTATGCGGCACTCTCAAAAAAGACTAGATTGGCGTACTTCATTGGTAAGCAGTGGAGTAGCAATGAGGCGGAACTTGCAAAGATGTCTAATATCGTTTTTTATGACGGCGCAAGAGAAGATATTAATACTAGAGGAATTGTCTGTAAAATTGAAGATTCAGAGATAGCGCTGGGGCCACTCCGGATGGAATGGGGTGTGGATGAAGATGCGGATTTGCGTACACATCTGACCATGCATGCTACTATTGCGGCGACAGTGTTTGCGGCGCTTCTTATTGGCAGGACAGCGAGAGACGCTCTTTTAATGGCGAAAATAAACGTGGAAAATTCTACTTTGAATAAGAGTCTAGATTTAGCAAGATTAGAGAAGATGGTACAAGCTGAGCGGCAGCGCGAGAAGGATTTGGAGCTAATTGCTAGCAGCTTAGTAGCGAAAGGCAAGGGGATTCTAGCGGCGGATGAATCTGGTGGCTCAATTCATAAAAAATTTGAGCAGGCAAAGATTCCAGATAATTATGAATCTCGCAGAGAGTACCGGAAGATTTTTGTAACGACGCCGGATTTAGAAAAATATGTTAGTGGTGTAATCCTTTTCGATGAAACAGCCAAACAAGATGTGGAAGATGGTAAGAATTTTGTAGAGTACCTGACGGAGCGTGGGGTTATCCCTGGGATAAAGGTAGATAAAGGCCTGGTAAAATATTCTGATTCTGAGGAGACTTGGACGGACGGGCTAGATGGTCTATCAATGAGACTAGCGGAATATTATGAACTGGGACTGCGCTTTGCTAAGTGGCGGGCGGCATTTGAGATTCGCTATGAAGGTGATAAGATGATAACGCCGACAGCTGAGGTGATTAAACGGAACGCAGAAATCTTGGCGCGCTATGCTAAGAGTTGCCAAAATAATGGCATTGTGCCAATTATTGAGCCAGAGGTAGTACATGATGGCGATTATAGCCTGGAGACTTGCGCCAAGGTGACCGGTGAAGTGCTAGATGAAACTTTCAGGCAATTAAAAGAATTTGATGTGGATTTAAAGGCCTGTCTTTTAAAATGTAATATGGTGCTAGCAGGTAAGCAGTACGAACTACAGACAGAACCAAAAGAGGTGGGGGCAGTGACGGCAGAAGTATTAAAAAATCACGTGCCAGAGACGTTAGCAGGAGTGGTATTCCTGAGTGGTGGCCAGGGTGTAGAGCAGGCTACGGAAAATTTGAAAGAAGTATTAAAGAATGGGCCGTTCCCGTGGCCAGTTACATTCTCTTATGCTAGGGCTTTGCAGGGGCCAGCATTGGAAGCGTGGCAGGGTGAAGCAAAAAATATCAAGCGTGCCCAGGAAGCGTTCAAGAAACGGCTAGTGGCGAATACTGATGTATTAAAGTAACAAAAATCCCACCTTTACGGTGGGATTTAAGTGTGTACTAAATTATTCAGCTTTAGCTTCTTCTGGCTTGGAACCATTATCAGCAGGAACATCAGCAGCGGATGGCTCACCTTCTTCGGCGGCTTTGGCATCTTCTGCTTCACGAGCGGCAGCTTCAGCGGCTGGATCGTAAAGGTTAGCCACGACCTGTTCATGGGAGAGTTCCTTATCGGCAAGCTCTACGCCTTTTGGCAGCTGTAAGTCAGCGATAGTCAGCTTATCATCAAGATCTGACAGCTTGGAAGCGTCAACAGTGAGCTCATTTGGAAGCTCTGAAGGCTTGGCCTTGACATCAACTTCTTCCATGACCTGGAGGAGAGCGTAGTGGAACTTATTAGCTTCAGAATCTTCAAAGCCGACGAGAACGATAGGGGTGGTAGCTTCTACAGCCTTATCGGCAGAGACAGCCTGGAACTCAACGTTAATGATGCGGCGAGTGACAGGGTCAATATCGATATTCTTAGTGATAGCCATTTGAGCCTTACCGTCAATAGTAAGGTCAATTGGGGAGTGATACCCGGCAGCACGGAGCACTTTCTCTGTGGCATTATAATCTGATACTGTAAGAACTGGCTCTTTATCGTTGCCGTAAACTACGGATGGAATCTGGCCAGCAGCGCGAATCGCCCCGAGCTTCTTACCGGTGGCAGTGCGCTTATCTAAACTTAGCTTTGTTTCGGACATATTAATTATTTTCCTTTTACTCTATTTTGTATATTTTACACCAAAAATGGAGTTTTGGCAAGAGATAAGAGGTAAAGCTAATTGGATAAAAGCTTAGCGAATTTAGCGCGTAAACCCTCTTCTGGCTCACCAGCAAGGGTATCTAGGGCAACGCGCAGCAATCCAAGCGCAGTGATAAAGGAGAAATCTAAATCTATACCGGTATTATTAATAAAACCAGGAATATCCTCATCGTCAATAATATGTACAAGTGGGCGACGAGAGAAAGGCAGATCTTGGTACCAGTTAGCGGTGGCTAGCTTCTCCTGGAGGTCGGAAAGGCCGGCGCCACCGCCACAGAGGAGAATGCGGCCTGGAAACATTTCAATATTGGTGTAATCTTCAAGGGCGACTTGGACGCCAGAGAGCCAGACGGATAGATTAGCATCAAGAGCCTCATCGATACGTGTGCGTGTATCTTGGGAAAGCTGCATAGTGTCTAAGTGGAGCTTGTAATTCTCTGCTGTGTCAAAGTCTACGCCAAGCTTGTTAGCAATTTGATGGGTGAAGCTGCGGCCACCAATACCAAACATCTTGGTGCCCTCCACGCCACCATCATCAACAATGGCAATATCAGTAGTGCCACCACCGATATCCATCACGATAGCGGATAGATTACTGTCTAGATTATCACCGAGGCAGGCCCGGCAGACAGCAAAAGGCTCCACTGCGACGGCGAGCAGCTCCAGGGAGAGCTCTGCGCAAACCTTTTCAATGGCGGAAATGTGTACTAATGGTGCGAAGGCGGTATAGAACTGAATGGTTAAATCTGAACCTTTAAAGCCGATAGGATTGGAAACTTTATAACCGTCTATTTGTAGAGAGACAATTGCGGAATTAATCAGGCGGACTTCTACGTCAGGGTTATTAGTTTCTAGGGCGACATCTTTACGGGCGCGCTCCCCAGCTTTATCCTGGACACGCTTAATGATGGCGGACATTTCCTGTTCTGAGATGGGCTTATTACCATTCTTGCGACGATAACGAATAGTGGAAGTATTGCCCTTAACTAGCTCGCCAGCGATGCCGACAACGGCAAGCTTGGAGGTGACGCCAGCTTGTTTTTCTGCTTCAGAAAGGGCGCGCTCGCAGGTGGAAATAACGCCAGAGATGTCAGCAATGGCACCTTCATACATGTTGCCGGCAGCCTGGTGGGAGCGGCCGACGCCAATAATCTTTAAAGTATCATCTTTCTGTTGTTTGGCAATTAAGACTTTCACGTATTCTGTACCGATATCGAGAGCCAGCAAAACATCGTCAGAAGTGGCAGGTAGCGGTGCGTTAGCGATGTTATCAGTCTTTTTGGAAATATTCGGTATCAGACTCATAGTAACATTATAGCATAGGATAAGCACTTTGTGCTACTATTGCTTGCGGGTGGAAAATATGGTAAAATGAAGGGGTTGCTGAGAGTATTGCTTTATGGATGGGAGGGATAAAGCATGAGTGAAGAGCTAAGGAACTTTGACATCAATGTTATCACTAACGAGGAGCTGCAAGTGCGGAGTAGGCTGGAAAAGCTGGAGGCTGCAATGCAGAACATTGAAGAATTCCCCAGGTATGCGCTACAGGTAGATAACGCACTGATCTATATCGTGGTGGAGTCTGACGGTAACTTTGGGGTAGTTTCTGGAACAAACGTCAATATGCGCCACGAGGAGCTGAAGATTGGTCAAGAGTTAAAGACCTTATATTTAACTGCAGAGGTGACTAGCCCGGATGGCTACGTGATAGTGCATAATGATGGTACCATACTATTGTTTCCCTGGGATGGAGAGTGTACGACGATGACTCTCCTGGAATATTATGAGGCAATAGCACGCAATGAATTAGTCGGTAATATCGTTGAAGCGCGAGAAGCGCTGAAAATGGTGTCATAGGTAAGACCTATCGCAGCAAGTAACTTGGCCCAGGGAAACCTGGGCTATTGACTTTCTTATAATTATGGAATATAATTAAGGTATTACTTAATTGGCCGGCCTGAAAAAGGACGGTATTTTTCGGCCCTGGCCGAAGAAAGGAAAAAATGGACGAATTAGACTTAAAACAGATGAGTGCAATGATTTCTGCAATTGCCGAAGAAAAAGGTCTGCCAGAAGAGACAGTATTAGAAGTAATTGAGACAGCTATTGCCGCTGCTTGGCGGAAAGAGTCTGGCGAGCGCGACATGAACGTGCGCGCCGTACTAAACACTAAGACTGGTGAGGCTGACGTATATATTGCTCGTGAAGTGATTGAAGATGGTCTGGCTTATAACCCAGCAACGGAAATCCCACAGGCGGAAGCTGGTGGTAAAGAAATTGGCGAGATTGTTGAAGAAAAGCAGAAGGTAAAAACCTTTGGTCGCGTAGCCTCCATGACTGCAAAGCAGGTGGTGATCCAGCGCTTGCGCGAGGCGGAGCGTGATGCGGTGCTAGCTGAATATGAAGATAAGGTCGGCACCGTGGTAATGGGGATGGTTTCTCGGGTGGAGCCACGTTTAGTGCGGATTGATCTTGGTAAGGCTAGTGGTATTATGCCTCGTTCCGAGCAGATTGAAGGTGAATATTACAATGTGGGTGAGCGTTTGCGTGTCTATATTAAGGGTATTGAGAGAGATGACCGTGGCGCACAGCTAGTATTATCGCGTGGTAATGAAGCCTTTATTGAATATCTCTTCCGCCAGGAAGTGCCAGAAATTGAAAACGGCACCGTGGAAATTAAAGCAATCGCCCGCGAGGCTGGTCGCCGCACGAAGATTGCCGTCTTTACTAACGTTCCAGGCGTGGACCCAGTGGGTACCTTTGTGGGTGGCCGTGGTGTACGAGTACAGGCAGTAATGAATGAAATTGGCGATCGTGAAAAGATTGACATTGTCAACTGGAGTGATAATATTCCAGAATATATTCGTGAAGCACTCTCTCCAGCAGAGATTATGAAGGTGGAAATTGACGGTAAGACTGCTAAAGTTTATGTCACGGAAGACCAGCAGTCAATCGCTATCGGCCGCCAAGGCCAGAACGTACGTCTAGCTTCCAAGCTGACTGGTTACGATATTGATATTGTTTTAGCAGAGGCGCCAAAGAAGAAGAAGAAGACTAATGTGGAGGATTCTCTCCTCTCAGCTATCGAGGAAGTAACTGAGGAATAAAAAAGATAGGGCCTGCGGGCCCTATTTTGATGTTAAAAATGGAACCAAGTAGCAGCGTGCTTCAACTTTTCTACTCGGAACGACCAAGTAAAAAAGCAAGCTTTTACTTGCTCTTTCTCGTGGAGCCGAGTATCAGACTTGAACTGATGACCTGCCGCTTACAAGGCGGCTGCTCTACCAGCTGAGCTAACTCGGCTCGTATGTCTATCATATCAAAACTTGCTAATCTTTTCAAGGTTTGGTATAATAAATGGGTAATATTATTGTTGCTGGAGTCGTCTAGTGGCTATGACAGCAGACTGTAAATCTGCCGGGGTTCCCCCATCGTAGGTTCGAGTCCTACCTCCAGCACCATTAGATAAGGATCGGGAGCTTGCTCGCGATTTTTTGAGTGGTGTGTAGGAGAAGAGCCGCAGTTTTACCCTCCAGCGTCAATGAAAAAGGGCGCCATGGTGGGCGCCCAATTTTATGAAAGAAGACCTGATTTATATTACTCGCCAGCACACCCCTTCATAGTCCCAACCGAGGCGATAAAGATAAATTGCCTCATCGAAGTTTACCGTGTGATGGTGTTGTCCGTCATTTGGATTATAGAGCTGATACATATTTGTGCCGATTTCACTGATATCTTCATCATAGGCAAAAAATGAGATACCCTCATAGCGCCAGCCGAGATTCACTAAGCCGATAGCTTCATCTTCATCAATCGTGTAATGATGGAGGCCGGAGTTGGGATTGTAAATTCGATAGACTGGATATGCATCATCCTCAACTCCAGACGGAGCAGTGAAGGAAGCATTTTCTTCATAGTTCCAGCCTGCAGCGATGAGTCCATCACGTTCGGATGAATCCTTAGTGTAAAAATGCTCGCCAGAGTTCTGATTATACATCCGGTAAACTGCGCCTTCGTTATAGATGGCGCCAGCAATAATGACGTCGCCGAGCTCATCACTAGTGTAGGTGTAAGTACCATCGCCATTATCAGTAACAAAGATATCCCAGACGTAATCGTAATCTACATCTTCGCCTTCATCGTCCTCTTCGTCGTAATCATCATAGTCAGTTTCATCCAGGTAGACTGTACTAACGAAGCTGGGCTCAGACTCGGACCCTTGTCCGAACACGGGCTCAACCTCGCTAAGTTCTGTAGCGCTAACTGCCACTACATTCGTCATGATAAGCGACACGCAAAGCGTTGATGCTAAAATTACTTTAAGTGTTGTAGTTTTCATAAAAACCTCCTAACTTAAGCCTAAATTGCAATAGTTACTAAGCTGTCAACTAAGATGATGGTAGCCCGTTTAAAATCACCTCCTTCATAGGCCATAGCTTTCATTTTAAAAAACATAAGCATACTAAACTAGCATACTGATGCTTTTATTATACCAGATTTACCCGAAAAAAACAATGAGCGTCTAATCCCGCTGTAGTATTGAAATCCTGAGCAAAATACGTTATAATAGGTGGGTTGCACTGTTAGAGAATGCAGGTTATTTACATTGGTCACCATCTAAGAATAGGAGGGATAGAGATGGGTAAAAAACAATCACAATTCATGGAAGGGTTGGTGGAGCCCGCTAAACAAGGTAGTATAGTGCCATTTTTACCGTTAAGGAAAAAGGCTGGAGATAATCAAGATAAGATATTGGTTGATAAGGATGAAATCTATCAGCTGCGAGCAGCAAAGGTTGAGTCAGACTTACTAGTCTTACAAACGATAGAGGCATTAGCTTCGGCAATTGATGCTAAGGATGCTTATACTAACGGACATTCAGTGAGAGTCGCGGAGTATTCAGCAATGATTGCGGAGCGTGCCGGGAGAGATGCGGATTTTTGTGAGAAAATTAAGATGATCGGTCTGCTGCATGATGTGGGGAAGATAGGTGTCCCTGAACACATCATCAATAAAGAGGGTAAACTTACTGATGAAGAGTTTGCACAGATAAAGCGACATCCAGTGGTTGGATACCAAATATTATCCAAGATTAAGGAAATGCCAGAGCTAAGTATTGGCGCACACTATCACCATGAAAGATATGACGGTAAAGGTTATCCAGAGGGGTTGTCCGGGAAACAGATTCCGGAGATTGCGAGGATAATAGCAGTAGCGGACTCTTATGACGCAATGACGTCAAAAAGAAGCTATCGTGACGGTTTGTCGCAAGAGGCCGTGAGAAGAGAGTTACTCAAAGGCAGTGGCACACAGTTTGATCCAGTGTTTGCAAAAATCATGGTACTACTCATCGATGAAGATGATAATTACGTTATGAGGCAGTCACCTTTAACTACACTGTAATCAGCTGATTGTACATTATGGACCCACCGAAAGGTGGGTTTTTCATATGTACTTGAACTACTTTTTAAGATAGGAGAGGTAGTAGCCGAGGCCGACAAGGCCAGCGCCACCGATAATATTACCAATAGTAACCGGCAGAAGATTGCCAAAGATGAAACCACTGAGACTGAGGCTGGTAGTGCCAATTTTTAATGATTCAAAGATGCCAGCGGGAATATAGAACATATTAGCAATGGAGTGTTCAAAGCCACAGAGAACAAAGAGCATGATTGGGAAGAAGACAGCTAAAACCTTCCCCTGGACGGAGTCCGCCGCAAAAGACATCCAAACGGCAATGCAGACTAGGAAGTTGCAAAAGATGCCGCGAATGAGGGCCGGCATGAAACCAAGATTAATCTTACTACTAGCTGTGGTGATAGCAGCGTCTGCAACAGAGTCAAAGGAGCCACTAAAGACTACTAGTGCCGCCACTAGGATGGCGCCGATAAAGTTACCAAGATAAACAAAAAACCAATTTTTAAGTAGCTGCTCCAAGGTGATCTTCTTTTTGAGAAAAGCGACAATCATGAGATTATTGCCAGTGAAGAGCTCACTACCAGCGACTACTACCATGGCGAGGCCGGCTGGGAAAATGCAGGCGCCAGCCAACTTACCAACGTAGGCATTACCAAAAGTGGCCCCTACGCCAGCTAAAGCAATAAAAATCCCGGCGAAGATACCGAGAATAATCATCTGAAAAGGGGTGAGACTGGCCTTATTTTGACCAATTTTAATAGTTTGCTTGGCGATATCGAGAGGAGCTAACATTATTGAATCATCTTTCTCTTAGGTTTCACGGTGCGGGTGGAGGTAACTCTGCGAGCGGCTGGACGAACAACTGGGCGCGCAGGACGAGCGGTGCGCACTGGGCGAGCAGCAGGTTTGCGGCGCTTGGCAGAGGCCTTAGCGCGAGCCTGTTCTGCCATTTTTTCCTCAATACGGGCGGTGGTAGCGGCAATAGCTTCGGCATCGCCAGCATCTTCATGGACGGCGAGAATCTGGCGAAGAGTAGAAAGAGAAGGCTCTAGGGCGTAGGCGGATTCTAAAGCTTCAATAGCATCTTTTCGGAGGCCTAATTTTTCCTTAGCCTTGGAGAGGGCGATGAAACGAGCTGGTAAATCCCCTTCCATTTTGATAGCTTGTTCAAAGGCCATGGCGGCTTTTTCGTAGGCGCCAGTTTCCAGATAAATCAGACCGGCGTTATGTAAGGAAGATGCATTATTATCAAGGGACTGGGCAATTTCAAAACATTCGATAGCTTCATCGTATTTCTGTTCTTTGGCATAGAGAATGCCGAGACGGTTATAAGCGGCCGCGTTCTTCTCGTCGAATTTAAGGATGGTGAGAAGGGCCTTTTCAGCCCTTAAAGGCTTCCGTTCACGCATGGAACTCTGAGCAATAGACCAAAGCTTTTTCATTTGCTTGTTGTAATTGGAATTCTCTGGCTCGGCAGGCTTATCTTTGATTAATGGATAGAAAAACACCAAATATACAGCCACAATAAGAATTAGCAGTATGCCAAATATCATGTTCCTATTTTACCATAAATCGGCGATGATGTGGAGCTTGATGTGGCCGTTACGCTGGATAGCGTTATAACATTTTAATAGCCCTTCTAATTTATGCAAAAAGGCGGGGCGGCCAGTAGCGAAGTAAGTTTTATAGGAAATTTCAATAGCGGCGGCGAGAATGGCGAGGGCCCTGCCCCGGGTATTATCTTTCTTTTTGGTGATTTGGTCAGCTAGGGCAATTCTGGCGCTATCGTCAGCAGTGATTAATTCCCTGGCGAGCTTTTTAATATCTTCATCGCCAGAGACAGGGGTAGAGAGAACGTCTTTTTGATGAAGATAATAGATTCCTGCGCGAGAGAGGATGGTGGGGAGCAGCGCAGAGGGCTCCTCGGTAAATATAAGGAAGTGATAGTTGGAGCTTGGCTCTTCAAATAGCTTTAAGAGTGCATTTTGGGCCTCTTCGGTGGCCTTTTCCAGGCCTTTGATAATAATGCTGGCTCTGGTGCTTCTTTTAAGGGAACAGGCCTCAATGAGCCCCCTGGTGGCCTCTACGGTGATTTTTCCGGTGTCTCCCGGCTCTAGGATATAAAAAGCCTTAATCTCGGGAATATCGGCCTCTTTGAGAGCAAAAACAGAGAGATGAGACCTTTCTGCTATAGATTCTATCTGAGACGGACTATCAATGAACATCCATTACCTCTGTAAACTCTGGTGGGATTGGGGATTTAAAAACTTTTCTTTTGCCATCAGGAATGGTAATTTCTAGGCTACCAGCGTGAAGATAGAGGCGAGGCTCTGGATCCGCTGAAGATTTAGCAGGGAGTTTAGCATTAATCTTTGGCTCGCCATAGAGGCGGTCCCCCAGGATAGGAGTGCCGAGGTATTTAAGATGGACGCGCAATTGATGAGTGCGGCCAGTAGTAGGCTTTAATTCTAATAGAGAGTATTCATCATTCTGGCCGAGCACCTTAAAGTGGGTCTCAGAAGGCTTGCCGCCAGCCTGTACGAGAAAGGTGGTGGGATGCTTTAAATTGCGGGCGATAGGGAGGTCTATTAAAGCTTCATCCATCTTAGGGTGGCCAGCGACGACAGCATAGTAAGTCTTATGGGTTTTACGGTCCTGGAACTGACGCCTTAGCATGGATTGGGTTGCTTCATCCTTGGCTAAAATCACCACGCCGGAGGTGTCCCGGTCTAGGCGATGGACAAGCAGTCCGTAATCCTCTAAGGTAGGCTCTGGATTATAAGCACCCTTACTCATAGAGAGGAGGCCAATCGGCTTATTGATAACTAAAACGTGGTCATCTTCATAAATAATATCTGGTTTAGGAATCTTTGGGCGGGTGTCTTTAGGAAAATCACAGTCCAGTTTAGCCTTCTCAGTAATCTGATAGTTAGGCTTAGTAATGACTTTACCGTCTACTTTTACGCGACCATCTTTAATAAAAGTCTGCAAAGTGGAGCGATTAAACTCTGGGTGCTGCTCTACGATGACATGGTCCAGACGGCGCGTGACGGGCTTTTCTGCCTCAGAGGTAAGCTCTTTGTCTCCATTAATAACACGGGACATTTCTGGCTTGGAGAACTTTTTACCGGTGATAATCATCGGAGATGGAGCGCTTTCTGGGCGGAGAGTAACCTAGCGTTAGCTACTTTATTAGCGTAAACTTCGCCCTTAGTAAGCTCGGAAAGGATAATGTCATCGGAAATGGTGGCGTATCTTTCTTGGAAGGCCTGGAGCAAAACAGAAACAGAGGCAGCAACTTGCTTTTTCAGGTCACCGTAGTGGGTCTCACCAGTCCAGGTGGAGATAACATCTTGCAATGGCACGTCGGTAGCCAAAGCTTCAATCTGAAGCAGATTAGAAATGCCAGGCTGATTGAACATGTCGAATTGAATTTTGCCGACACTGTCTGTGGTGGCGGACATAATTTTCTTGCTAGCTTGGGCTGGAGTATCAGAAAGCATGATTTTAGAATTCTCGGCACGCGTGGATTTACTCATTTTCTTTTCTGGATTCTGAAGGTCACGAATGCGGACACCATCAGTCAAGCCCATAAAATCCATCTGTTCTTTTGGCGTAGCTGGCAGCGTGAAAACTTCACCGTTTTTATTGTTAAAGCGGGAAGCTAGGGTGCGCGCTAGCTCAATATGCTGGAACTGATCCTCCCCGACAGGAACATAAGTGGCATCATAAAGCAGGATATCGGCGGCCATGAGGATAGGATAGTCGAAAATACCAACGTTGACGGAAGATTTACCCTCACCCTTTTCCTTATATTGAGTCATACGGCTGGCTTCACCCATAGTGGCGGTACAATTGAGAATCCAAGCTAGCTCACTGTGGGCTGGAACGTAAGACTGACGATAAATATGAACATTATCATTAAGTTCCAAACCGGCAGCCAGGTAATACTTGAGACTGCGGAGAACGTTATTCTGAAAATCTCCGTCTATTTCACTAATGATCGAGTGAAGATCGGGAACAAAAATATTGATATGGGAATCTTTACTATGTTGATTTGCGAGGCGAACCATAGGCAAGAGAGCACCGAGGAAATTGCCAAGGGTAAGCTCGCTATTGACGCGTAAACCAGTGAGAATTGTTTTCATAGTTCTATTATAGCAGACTCTACGGGGAAGAGAAAGTTCAGATGGCGGAGCTTCTCTGGGAAGGTGGTGACAGGCCCCAGGATAATGTGAGGGCCGACACCTTTACGGGTATTCTCTGGAAAGAATTTCTTTTCTGGAGAGATGAGGCCGCGAGTGCCAGGCAGGATAATACCCAGTCCTAGAGGCAAAATACCACCATGCATGTGGCCAGAGATAATCAGTCGATGAGGATTTTTAATATAGGCTGGAGAGTGGATTAGGGTGAGATCTGCTGGAGGAAGGGTTTTCATTTTTGCTTCTAGAATCTGCGGGTGTTCTACAAGAGGACTGCAAGGGACGTTGGTGTTATAGTATTCAGAGGGGAGGGTTAAACCATAGATGGTCTTATTTTTAATTTTGGCGGAGCAGTTATGGAGTGGGGTGAAATCGTCAATTTCTGAGAGGAGGGCTAAGTACTCCTTAAATTTCTGACTATTGCTAATCTGGAAGAAGTCGTTATTGATGATTCGATACTCGGAAATGTCATGATTTCCAAAGCCGGCATAGGTGGGCGCCACCTCTGAAAAAGCACTGAGCGCAGCCTTTAAGGCAGATCTAGAGTTATCTAATACTTGCAAGGTATCAATAATATCGCCAGCTAAAATAATAGCATCTGGATGACACTTTTTGGCGTGAGTGGCTAATTGCTGAAACTTCTTTACGTCTGCCGGACCACGAAAATGGAGGTCTGATAAGAGAAATAATTTCAGCGAGGGATGGGGATTTAACTTGATTTTACGAGTATAAATTATCATAAGCTTGTGAGATTATACCATATATTGAGAAGTTTAGCAATCTGTGATATAATCAGGTTATGGGGTGTTAGCTCAGCTGGTTAGAGCGCTACTATGGCATAGTAGAGGTCACGAGTTCGAATCCCGTACACTCCACCAAACGGTTTGTAAAACAATTTTTATCTATTCCGTAATCTATAAATGTCTGTTAAATCCCTCATGAAAATAGAGGGCTTTTTTATGCCATTTTTGCGACAAAAAACACATTAAAAATCGTGTTTTACCTCTATAATTTTAGCTGTTAAAACCCTTCCATTTTAGCCTGTACTAATTTTTCGTTACACCGAACTCTCTATGGTGCTTAATCATAAATGCTGGCAACATTACAACAACGGAAACATCATTTTTGGGCAAAACTATATTCAGAACTATGGGGAGAGTTCCACGATTTCGTACTTGATAGCTGGAAAAGAGAAGATTTGCAGTATTACCTGCGAATAACAGACTAAGCCCAGAGATGCTTCCCTTGACTTTTTCGCTCTGATATTCTAAAATATGAACAATGCACCGTACGCGGGGCATAGTTATTTAATGTCTTGATTCTACTATGGAAAGGAAGTGATTAGATTGAGAGTCAGGAATATCGAAGTGGGGTCTCGCATTGGCGAAGCCCCGAAGTTCCGTATCTACCTTGGCACGATGGATGACGAGCAGCCGGTAATCTTGAAGGTAGCGAAGACATTTGAAGATGGCGATATCCTCGCTGAGGAGGCCGGCAAATTCAATATTCTGCGCTCTTTTGAAGAACAGGTGGCGAAGTTTGAAGCGGATCAAGGCGGAAGTAACTCCCACTACGACTGGCTATTTGCGAATCTGTTGTCTTCGTTCATGGAATCTACCCAGGGAGATCGTCGTATTAACGTCTTCACGACGCCCGATATTAGTCTCAGCAAGTTAATCCCTTTGACGAAGCTTCACGCTAAAGCCGAAATCGACACCCGTACTAGTATCTGGATTCTTGGGCGTTTCCTGAAGTTCTATGGCTTTTTCGAGCTATTAGCGGCTTCCGGGGACAATCCTATTGCCAGATACCCAATCTTCTCGCCCGATGATTATCTTATTGGGCCGGAAAAGCACCGCTTGATTTACTACAACTTCTCTGGAGATATAGCTGATGTGGTGGCCAACGACTTCGTCAAGGCTATTTCGAAGTTTATTCTCGATTGGGTTGTTGTTGGAGATGATCCCGCCGAGCAGGAATATCTTGAACTGCTCAAGGATTTCTCGGAGTTTGGTCGCAATTCGTTTGAGGAAGCTCATGGAGACCTCTATACACTCGTAAAAAAGTGTTGGGGGATTCAGTATCATCCTTTTACTTATCGCGATCGCGATACCATCATTTGGAAAACTATTAAGGAGGATTGAAGATGGGACACCAAACTTTTTCGGTAGATAGCTACCGGCAGGCACGTCGTGATTATGGCGTGACTCAGAGCACCAACGTAACCAGGCAGGCGGAAGAACGCGCTCGGCGGACCGGACATCTCAGTGAAATTGTCGATCCCGCTATTGGACCGATTCGTTTCTCCAAGATTCGCCTGAACCCTCATCAGAAGAAGTGGGTTGCTACGCTCGGCTGTCCGATGGACATCGAGGTTAGTTGCGACACCACCGGCTCTATGGGTGGCGAAGTCGACACGGAGATGAATGTTCTCCCTGAGTTGTACAACGCCGTAGTCAAGGTTTTGCCCGGATATGATCCGCAGCTTTGTCTCGGCATTTTCGGCGATTGCGGCGATGACTTCGTCATGTGCCGCCCTCAGTTTGAGATGGAAGCACCCAAGATTGTGAACTATCTCAAAGAAATGGCGCCTCAGCGCGGTGGATGTGGTAATCACGGGGAAGATCCTCAGTATGCCATGTTCGCGCGCGCTTATTTGACCGACGCTTATACCAATCGTATCGGCCTTAAGGGCTATCACTTCATCGTTACGGATGAACCCTATCACAATCATTTGCGCGAAGAAGAGATTCGGCGTATTTTCGGAAGCGAAATCTTTAAGAATGAGCTAAAAGGAATACACCGTGAACTTCCGTCCGTTAAGGTTATGGTAAATGAGCTGAAGCAGAAAACGCATCAGTTCGTTTTGGTAATGCGCGATTACAGTTACGGCGATACGCTCGAGCTGTGGCGCGACCTCTGCGGCGAAAAGTCCGTTATCGTCATCGATTCCACTCGGCAATTGCCGGCGATCATTTCCGCTATCATCGGATTGACCGAGGGGACGATTGAAGTAGTTGGTCTGAAGGAGCATCTCGGCAACTTCGGCGATGCTGACCTGATCAAGCAGCTTTCCAACATCGATATCGGCGCGCAGGCGAAACTTCGTCATGCGTTGCCGCATCCGGTTCCCAAAGCGGGCGACATCTTCGCCAATAAGGGTGATACCTGGCCGATTCAGCCGGGAGAAGCCTCTGGTGACGATGAGTCCGTGGAATCTCCGGATCGTATTGAGTATCTGTAATCAAGATCTGTTAACAATTTGGTTTTTACAAGACTCTAGGAGGTGCGTTATGCTTGAGAAAATTTATGTCGTCACTGACCTCGGTCCAGGTGATGGAGGTAAGGGCGGCGTAGTACATGCACTCTCGCGCAATTTTGACGCTTCAGTCATTATTAAGCGCGGTGGCGCACAAGGCTCTCATGGCGTACGCACTTCCTACGGAGAAAGCTTCAATTTCTCACAATGGGGTTGCGGAACGTTTGAGGGTGTACCAACTTTTCTATCTGAGCAAATGGTGATTTCGCCAGTTGGTCTCAGTAACGAGTCGGACTCCTTAAAACGACTCGGGATCTACGATCCGTTTACGCTCTTGTCCTGCGATCCGGCTTGCATATCGGCCACACCTTTTCATCGGATTTCTTCTCAGCTTGAAGAACTTCTGCGGGGGAGCAATCCTCGTGGTACGATTGGGACTGGTGTCGGGCAAGCCTACCGTATGTTCAAAACACTCGGAGAAGCGGCAACGATTCGGGCTTTCGAGCTTAAGGATCGCGAAGTTATCCGCATTAAACTCCAAAAACAGCTCGATTATTACAGAGAAAGGTATGCCAGAATCTCTCAAGAAGATGGTTTACCTGGCGACGCCGAGCTAATCGCCGAGAATCTTGATTTGCTTTATGACGACGGATTCCTGCCGTATTGTCTCGATTTATTCGAAGATGTAGGCAAGAAGCTTCGTTTAGGAAGTTTGAGCGAGGTTTTAAAAGGCGATGGCGTAGCCGTCGTCGAATGTTCACATGGAGTTCTGACCGACGCAGAAACAGGGTTAAAGCCCCACGTAAGTGCGATTAGGACTCTCCCGAAGTTCACTATGGAGATGTTGAGAGCAGCTGGGTATGACGGCGAAATAATTAATTATGCCATTCATCGTGCCTATGAAATTCGTCATGGAGCCGGTCCAATGCCGACTTATGATCCGGAGTTCACGGCACGGATGCTCCCGGGCAGTCACAAAGATGAAAATCGCTGGCAAGGCATCGTCCGTGCCGGAGCACTTGATTTAAATCTTTTGCGATATGCTCTTGACGCGAGTAGCGATACTCCGTTCGACGGGCTTTGCCTTACCTGGTTTGACCAGATTTTGGCGTGCAATCGTGTTTGGCCACTTTGCGTTGATTACAAAAATGCACCAGTGGCTAATGAATCGTATGTCGATTTTCTTAAGAAGGCTGAGCCTAACACAATTGAATATTCCATCAAGAAACCCATTCTGAAGCAGGAGCTTTTCGAATTCGTCGGGAATACTCTCGAAGGGTTCTTAAATGTTCCGCTTAAATTACTCTCAATTGGGCCAACCGAGCTAGACAAAGTCAGCTCGAATAAAGATTAAAGGAGGAAAAACCCATGAGTGAAGAAATCAAGAAAGTTGTTCCCGAGGCTGAAACCGAACCCGCTGCTGCTCCTGCCGCAAGCGAAGTTCACACTAAGCTCGCCGAATACGGCGCCGATGAAACTACGATCGACAAAGTCGTGAATGATCTCGGCGCTGAAGACATCGATGACCTGACTTCTCTGGAAGTTACTGATCTGACCGGCGCCGGCATGAAGCTGGCAAAGGCTCGCAAGCTCGTAGCGGAGTTGAAGTCTGCTGCAAAGCCTGCCGCCGCTCCGGCTGTGGCCGCCGCGGAAACGCGTGCGATTCAGAGCCAGTTCGAGACTCTGCTTCCGTCCATCCCGACCGACGAATCCTGGCTGAATGCCCTGAAGACCGGCGGTATCCTGAAGGTGGACGAATCGTCCTACATCGCCGCTATTCGTGCGGCTCTGGCTGACCGTGCTGGACTCTACAATGTTCCCGACGCTCTCTCCAAGGCAATGGAGAAGTATGCTGATGAGACCGAAGAACAGGTCGACCCAACCTTCTACGCTCTGCGTAAGTCTCTGACGCGTCGTGCCTATGGCGACATCTTCGCCGCGATTGATGGTCTGGACGGCACTTTCATCACGGAAGGACGCCGTAAGGAGTTCCTGAGTCGTATCCGCGACACTCTGTGGCCGGCAATCGCCGAAAGCTATCGTACGCTGGACGGCTGGTATCAGACCTGGCGCGCAAGCTTCTCTGACCCCTCTATGCTGATCGCGGCTATCGGTGGCGGTTTCAGTGGTGGCGCTGCAGGTATGAGTATGATTACTCCGCCCGACACGGCTCAGTTGCATGACGCCGGCGACACGCTGGTCGATTCCATTAACCGCGTTTTCCGTGGTACTGGCGTTCAGGTTGCGGCCGCTATGGCCTACGACGCGAACGTTATCCGCAATACTCTGGAAGATTCCCGCCTGCCGTCCATGGTCGGTGTGAAGAACCGCGAGATGATGCTGAAGAAGATCGGCGCCAGCGTTTCCAGTAACTACATCCGTCTGGAGCAGAATCTGGTCAAGTACGTCCTGGCATTCGCCAAGCACGATACGGTTACTTCCGATGTAGAGGTTAATTACTTCGTCGCGTTGTGGCAGCTGGGCACTCAGATCAACTGGAATGAGTTGGGCGGCGGTGATGCTACCGGCATGACCGGTCTGACCGGCAAGCGTGTCCTGTAAGAAGAACCAATGCACCTATAAAATTAGGCCCCCTTTTCGGGGGCCTTTTTCATGACCTTAAAGCCAAACGTATTTTGCATAAAGCATGGTTGCGATTCGACGGTATTCATCGACATAGAACGGACAATCACCATCCATCTCCGGCGGAATATAAAACTCGTCTATGCCAGTAAATCTAGAGAAACCTTTATGTAACAGTCTGTATTGGAGTAAATCGCTCTCTAGGCGCTCAATTGCTTGACGCCTAATCTCAGGGTACGAATCGTATTTTACCGAATCGGCATAAATGTTCGTAACCTGATTTGCTATCTGTTCCAGTTCATCTGCTACGGCTTTGCCGCTGAGCCATACTGTATTAAAATAGATATGCGTAGCGTGGGGGCTTCCAGGTCTAAATTGAGGATCCAGCTCTAATTGCTGCAATGTCCAGATGTCCAAGTCCGAGTCCGTAGTTCCATACCCTTTGAGTTGGGAACCGCCAACGAGGACTATTTCGGACGACATTAACTGCGACGAGATTTCTTTGAGTTGGCACTCAATCGTAGGAATGTTGTCGGAGAACGGGCCCTCGAGCTTTGCCGTTGGAGTCAGAAGCTTTGATAATTTATTACGTTCATCGAGCCACTCTAACCGCTTCTTGGAGATATAAAGTGGCTCAGGTTGCTTTCTGGCAGGCAAATGAGCTGTTTTTGAAGTAAGCTGGTACAAATCTTCACTCCCCAGGGTTTTATTCACACGAATGTATTCCCAGGTATCTTTAAAACTTTGGAGCAAAACTTCATCGTCGCTATTTTCTCTCAGAATCCTCAGGATTTGTCGCTCATTAATGTAACCATACTTGAGTAACCATGGCGTGAGGTGAGCGCATTTTACTACGCGCTCAAGTCCGCCGTGCGGCCTAGCATCGAGTTCGAAGCAGTCGCCGGTATGGAAGTTTTCACGTACATCTCTTGTGTTGAGAAGCCTGTACCATGCGTCGCGATATGTTTTCTTGAACGTTTTTGGAGCGTCTTCGAGAAATCTTAATGGGAGATATAACAGGATTCTTTCAGAATCTCTATCCCCAAGCAGATCTTCACAGGCGCTATAATAGCATTCGCGTTCGAGTGGCATATCGTAGGCAACTCTCGGATTTGCTTCGAGAAAACGGCAGATATCTTCAGCCGCCCTTTTCCGCGTTCCTATGCCGTTTTCCGCGGCATCGTATCTTCGCTCGATTGCCGGCTTCAATAGTCTAACCATAGAATTTCCCCCTTTCGGTCATGTTAATGTACTAAACTATATTATATCATAATTATAGCATAGTGTCCATAGTAGCATAGAGACATCTTACATGCCCTAGATTTTTCTCCACTCAATACATTTAAGTATGGAGCCTCAAAACCTAATCCATATTATCCTCGTGGGCTATTAACATTCGTTAGATTTCAGCCCAGACTTTATCGAGCTCCTCGAGCTTCTTAATCCTCGCGTCGGATTCTTCGCGCATTAATCTATTTTTGGCATTGAGTGATATCGAGACATGCCTTTCTTATCTAAGTATTTCATTAAAATTAGTTTTTTCATAAACTAATTTTTGTTCTATTGGCAATTTTGATTGTTAGACGAAGCTCGGTTTTTTCCTCTATGTCCTCTTTGTACGCGAGTAAAACCTGGTTAATTAAGCCCCACCACGGTAGGAACCGAATAAGAAGCCGAGCTTGCTTTGGCTTTTTTGAGGTGACGCCCCATGGAAGACAATTGCGAAGCGATTGGCTACCACAGACCATCTGGGTCTTTTTTGATTTTTATGTTATAATATTATTGTATCTCTGACCCGTTAGCATCTTAAAGGAGGGGTGAATATGAAGTGGGAGATAAGCAGAGTAAGCACCATAGAGCAAATCATTGATATGATTAATGATGAGCTAGATCAGCCAGTCGGTATTTTAGTATTCGGAGCCGACAGTCAGCTGAAAGATAGCGTTTATGCTACACTGAAGGGGAGAGTGAAGGATTTAGCCACGGTAGCACCGTACATACCGATGCCTGTCTGCTACGGGAAAAATACCCTGACGATGTTTGACGGAAAGACTTCCGTCGGCGAGCAAAACAGGAGTAATCTGATAAAATCAATGCATAATGCTGGTACTAAAATTATTATCGGCATTTTTGTAAGGGTGGAGCCAAAGTCGAGGATGATGGCGTTAAGGCCGGAAGACTTCGTGCGGGCGATGCAGGCAGAAAAGCTTTTATTGCACCCACCAAAGACAGAACTCTTTGATTATTTCATTACAGTGGGTGAATAACGCTATAAAAAGCCCTCGCGAGGATGCGAGGGCTATTTTGATGGCTAGATTATTCGGTGTCTTTAGTGAAGGTGAGAGAGGTATTATTCTCAGAGAAGGTGATTTTGCCATCTTCGTAAGTAAATGGAGCCTCTTTGTCGTTAATCATCATCTTTTCCTTATCAAAGGTGAGATCGGAATCTTTACCAAAGAGGTGTATAGCACCGGTACCATCACTCTTAAGCTCCATAGTGGCGTGATAGCCGAGATCTTCAAGTGTCTTAATACTGGAACTTTGATCTTCCCCGTTAGAATACATACCGGTAAGCGTATAATTGCCAACGAGATAGGTGATACTAGTGGAGAGCCAGAAGTAGATAGCGACACCCACCGCAGCAGCGAGAGCTAAAATGGCAAAGATAATAGCAATGATCACCCCTTTATGGGACTTACGAGCTGGCGCTTTAGCTTCAACCTTGACTGGCTTAACTGACTTGACGGTCTTAGTGGACTTTACAGCCTTTTTAGCAGAGGCGGCTGGCTTGGTGGACCTTTTGGTGGTTTTGGTAGTTTTTGAGGTTTTAGCTTTTTCGGCCATAAAATATACTCCTTTGATAATGCTTATTGTTATAATCATAACTTAAAAACATGAATAGTTCAAGGCTTCTACTGGCGTATATCTTATGCTATAATTAAGGTAAATAAATGGAGGTATAAAGTGAGTAAGTTTGATGAGCAGTATCTGGACCTATGCGATAGAATTTTGAAATACGGTGAAAAAATGACCACTGACCCGGCCGTACTAGATAAAAAAACTACTGATAATACTTCTACTTCCATGCCGACACACCTGGCACAGACTGTCAGGCCGACGACTACTATCCGCCTGCCACACCAAGTATTGCAGTTTGACCTCTCTGAAGAATTCCCGATTCTCACCACGAAACAAATGGGCTTTAAATCGGCCGTGCTGGAGTTGCTCTGGATTTATCAGGCGCAAAGTAATGATGTGCGCTGGCTACAGGAGCGTGGAGTAAAAATTTGGAATGAGTGGGAAATTGATGAAAGCGGCGATTATATGGGTAAGCATTTTGGTAAAGAATTCGCACATACGATTGGCACAGCGTATGGCTGGGTCGTAAACAAATATCAACTAACTCAGAGTCTAATTGAAACTTTAAAGACTAATCCAAAGAATCGCCGGATGGTGCTATCTCTCTGGCAGAATGAATATTTGCCGACGGCAGCACTGCCTTCATGTGTCTGGAATTCACAATGGAATGTGACCAATGGCCGGCTAAATACTCTGGTGACTTCACGTTCTACTGATGTGCCACTGGGGCTACCATTCAATATTACTCAGTATGCAATGTTCAATTATCTGATTGCACAGTGTGTGGGATTAAAGCCGGGGCAGCTTACCTTCGTTACTAATGACGCTCACATCTATGAGAACCAAATTGAGGGCATAGAAGAGCAGCTACGCCGAGCTGATGAAAAGATTAAGCAAGATGGCAAGCTCTTTGACGCGCCGAAGCTCTGGATTAACCCAGAGGTGACAGATTTCTTTAGATTCGATAATTCAAAAGAGCTCAAAGATATTCGCCTGGAGGGCTATGAACATCAGGGTAAAATTATAATGCCAGTGACGGAGTAGCTATGAGTTTTTCAATAATTGCAGCAGTCGGGAAAAATAGAGAGCTGGGCAAAAGGGGCGGGCTATGTTTTAATATCCCTGGCGATTTAAAATTCTTCAAAGAAACGACGATGGGTTATCCGATTTTCATGGGCTTTAACACCTGGAAAAGCTTGCCAAGGAAGCTGCCGGGGCGTACGCACTACATCTTGACGCACCGTCCAGAAGATTTGCCAAACGATCCAGATATTCACGCAGTGACAGATCTTGAAGATTTTATTAAGAGCCCACCAGCGGGCGAAATATTCGTCATTGGTGGCGGCAGAGTCTATGCAGAGATGTTGCCATACGCTGATAAGCTCTACCTAACAGAGGTGGATGCAGCAGACGCAGAGGCAGATACCTTTTTCCCAGAGTTTGACAAGTCTGAGTATGAAAAGACACTAATTAAAGAAGGAGCGGACAATGATCTAGCTTATCATCACGTGCTGTACAAAAAATTAAGTTAAGGAGAAAACATGAAAGAGCCAGTATTTGATTTAATTGAACAAGAAAAGGTGCGGCAAAGTGAGGGGCTAGAATTAATCCCGAGTGAGAACTATGTCTCTAAGGAAGTATTAGAGGCGATGGGGTCAGTGATGACTAATAAATACTCGGAGGGTTATCCGAATTTTGAAGGGTTGACTACTTGGGATGATGAGAAAATTGCCGAGGAAATTTTACCAGATTACCGCTATTATGGCGGACAAGCAAATGTGGATAGGATTGAACGCCTGGCAATTGCCCGGGCTTGCCGATTATTTAGGGCCGACCACGCCAACGTGCAGCCGCATTCTGGTGCTAATGCCAATGAGGCCGTATATTGGGCTTGGTGTGAGCCAGGTGATAAAATCCTAGGGATGAACCTCGGCCACGGTGGTCATTTGACACACGGTTCACCAGTGACACGTTCTGCACACATCTATAACTTCATCGCCTATGGTACCACCCCTGAAGGTGACATTGACTACGAAGAGATGGAAAGATTGGCTCTAGAAGAGTTGCCAAATATCATCCTGGTGGGTTATTCAGCCTTCATGAAGATCCCAGATTTTGACCGAGTAGCCGCGATTCGCGATAAAGCCGCAAAGAAAGCCGGCCGCGAGATTCTGCTAATGGCAGATATGGCACACGTGGCTGGTTTAATTGCTGGGGGCGTGCACCCAAATCCACTTGAACACGGCTTTAATGTGATGACTTCCACCACTCATAAGACTCTGCGTGGGCCACGTGGCGGAATTATCCTTTCAAGGGGTATTGTGGGGAATCCTTTGAAGAAGACTCCAGAGAAGAAGTTAGAAAATGTGCCAGTATTAATCGACAAGGCAGTCTTCCCTGGCACCCAAGGTGGGCCACTGGAACACGTTATTGCGGCAAAGGCCGTAGCCTTTGGTGAGGCACTGCAGCCATCCTTTAAAGATTATGCTACAAAAATTGTAGAGAATGCAAAGGCTCTAGCAGATAGATTAGTCAAAAACGGTTTCTTACTGCAGGGCGGTGGTACTGAGAATCACTTGGTACTTGTGAAGGTGGAAGAAGGTTTTGGTGTGAACGGGAAGTTTTATGAAAAGGCGCTAGATATGGTGGGGCTGACTCTGAATGCCAATGCCCTGCCGGGTGATAAAGGTGGAGCATTCCGGCCAGGTGGGGTACGGCTCGGCACGCCAGCTATTACCACCCGTGGGATGGGTATACCAGAGATGGAACAGATTGGCGACTGGATGCTAGAAGTAGTGAAGATTTGCCAAGAAGCCGGCAGCGAAGATAAGCTAGAAGACCATCAAGCTGAGCTAGCTAAGATTCGTGAGGATGTAAAAAAGCTGGCACTGAAATTCCCTGTGCCAGCCGTGTAATTAATTAGCAGTGATTGTGGTACTCTGACCGCCAAATAGTATAGGGGTCTCTGTTACCACAGATCTGCTCGATGAGCTTGGCTTCAGTGAAGTCATAGTTCTCATCTTTCGCCACCGTGAACTTATACTCGTAGATAGCGCATTTAATGCGAATGTCTACTGGTACTTTGAACTCCAAATCCAGCGGACTCAATTTGAACAGAGTCAGTGCCCCGGAGCTATCTACGGCGCAAATTTGCAGCGTACATTGCCGCTCATCAAGCTCGATATACTTGATGGAATAATTATCTGAAATGCCCAGAAGTAACTTTTCTACTTCAGTATCGTAGCGCATAGGCAATCCAGACTGGCGGCGCATGTCCTGCGCAAGCAAATAAAAATCATCCCTGTTGCCGTCTTCGAAGTATGGGAACGGCCAAGCTATATTAAGATGAACATTATATAACCTTTCCGGAGATGCTTTTACATCTTTTATAGTGGTTAATGTGCCAGCGTGAGAGTCATTCACGATGATGACCCTTCTTTTTCCTTCTATTAACATCTGATCCCCTCCTCTTAAATAGAAGTATGTTTACGTTACTGTTGTCAATTATACCACTGATGGAAGTTTTTGTCAATATATGGTAAAATAGGTTTATGGGGCGTTAGCTCAGTTGATAGAGCGCCGCATTCGCATTGCGGAGGTCACGAGTTTGAATCTCGTACGCTCCACCATGGCATTATACAAAAAGCACCCTGAGAAGGGTGCTTTTTGGTGTCCAGTAATACTTTAACGTTTACTGAACTGCTCTTTCTTACGAGCGGAGCGAAGACCGTATTTCTTGCGCTCTTTCTCGCGTGGATCACGCTTGACGAAGCCGGCTTTCTTAAGGACAGGGCGAAGATCTGGGGCTTCAGTAGTGATAGCCTTAGAAATCGCGAGCTTAATAGCGTCGACTTGCCCAGCAAGACCACCACCAGAGACCTTCACACTGACATCATATTCAGCTTGTTTCTGAACAAGAGCTAGTGGGTCAGTAATCTCGGCAACTTTAGACTTGTCACCAGAGAAATATTCTAGGGCTGGCTTGCCATTGATGGTAATTTCACCCTTGCCTCTGTAGAGGCGGGCGCGAGCTGTGGCGCTCTTGCGGCGGCCAAGCCCGTATGTATACTTAGCTGTTGGCATTACTTAATCTCCTTTGGGTTCTGGGCTGCATGAGCATGCTCGGCGCCGTCGAAGATACGAAGTCTTGCTAGACGGTCTGCAGCGAGCTTGTTCTTAGGAAGCATACCCTTAACAGCTTGCTTGATAGCGCGAGATGGATCCTTCTCAATCACTTCTTCAAGTTTGAGAGAGCGAAGACCACCTGGGTAACCACTGTGATGATGATACATTTTATCGGTCAGCTTATTGCCAGTGACCTTAAGGTCCTTAGCGTTAATGACGACAACATAATCACCGTTATCAATATGTGGGGTATAGGTAACCTTGCTTTTACCCATGAGCTTATCGGCAATCACGACAGCGAGTTTACCAAGTGGCATACTAGTAGCGTCAATCATGTACCAATCGCGCTTAATTTCTGAGGATTTCTGAGAATAAGTTTTCATTATTTCTTCTCCTCCTTCTTCTTTTCAACCTTAGGGATCTTCTTATCGACCTTTTTCTCGGCCTTAGGAGCCTCAATAGTAATACTATCTACAAAAGAGATAGTACCCATTTCAGCATTATCACCCTTACGGTAACCAGCATGCTCAATGCGTAGATAGCCAGAATCGCGCTTAATCTGTGGAGCGATAACGTCCATTAAGAGATTAGCACAGTCAATACTATCCAGGCGAGAGATCAGTAAGCGGCGATTAGCTAGGCCACCCTTCTTAGCGATAGTGATTAGCTTCTCAGTGCCGCGGCGCATCTCTTTCGCACGAGCAAGTGTAGTAGTAATTGATTGTTCTTTAATCAGAGAGCACATCAACCCACGCATGAGCGCACGTCTCTGATCGGTTTCACGGCCGAACTTGCGGCCTTTATATCCGTGGCGATGCATATTAGATGTTTAACTCCGTTAACTTTTCTTTAACTTCGTCGAGTGCCTTAGTGCCAAAACCTTTAAGTTCCTTGAGGTCGCTATCAGAAAGCATAACGAGGTCGCGGATAGTCTTAATTTCGTTGTTGACTAAAGCATTGGCGGTGCGAGCAGAAAGGCCGAGCTCTTCAATTGGAAGCATGAGACCAGCATCTTCTTCTTCGCTTTCGACGCCTGGGGCTGGAGCAGATTCGACAGTAGTGCTACCAGCGAGGGCGGAATATTGATTGACAAGGATAGCGGCAGCTTCCTCAAATGCTTCACGAGGGGTGATAGTGCCATCGGTGTCAATAGTAATGGTGAGCTGCTGAAGGTTGGTGTCTTGGCCGACACGAGTATTCTCTACCTTATAACGAACACGGAGGACAGGTGAAAATACAGCATCAAGAGCGATCATATCGCTGTGAACACGATCTTCAGAACTTTGCTCAATAGTGAGATAACCACGGCCAGTCTCAGCGATGAGGTGCATCTTTAAGGTGAAGTTTGGATCATCGATGTGACAGATAGTCTGGTTAGGATTGGCAATTTCAACTTCGGCTGGGAGTTTAATGTCACCAGCAACGACGCGCTTATCGCCATCCTTCTCACTTTTCTGATCTTTACCCTTAATTTCAAGGGTGAGCTCTACAGGGGCGTCTGAGTGAACTTTCAACTTGATATTCTTCAAATTGAGCATGATATCAACGATATCTTCACGGATACCCTTAATAGCGGTAAACTCGTGGGTAGCACCATCAATAGAGAAGCTAGTGATAGCAGCACCCTTAATAGAACTCAGAAGAACACGACGAATAGAGTTACCAAGCGTGTTACCATAGCCATAGTAAAGAGGCTTGATAACAAACTCTGCGCTGTTTTCGCCAAGATCTTTGACTTCTGCGAGGTTTGCTTCGTGAATTAACTTTGTTGTCATATAGTTCCTCCTTAGCGTGAGTAGTACTCAACGATTAATTGTTCGTTAATATCCGCCTCAGCTTCTTCACGCTTTGGCAGCCCTGTGATTTCAATTTTCATCTTCTTAGGATCGGCCTTCATCCAGCTAACGACCGGCTGCGATGCAGCGGCTGCAATATCGGCTAAACCTTTGAAGTACTCAGACTTCTGAGATTTTGGACGGACTTCTAATGTGTCACCTGGTTTCAGGCGAATAGATGGAATATCTACGCGGCGGCCATTTAATAGGAAGTGGCCGTGAGAAACTAGCTGACGTGCCTGACGGCGAGTAGTAGCAAAGCCAGCACGATAAACGGCGTTGTCGGCGCGGCGCTCCAGATATTGGAGAAGGTTCTCACCGGCAAGACCATCGGCTTTCTGAGCTTCTTTCATTAATTTAGCGAACTGCTTTTCAAGTAGGCCATAAATATGGCGAACTTTCTGCTTTTCGCGGAGCTGAGTAAGATAGAGGCTGCCACCGCGGACACGCATATCAGCGTGCTCACCTGGGATACCAGACTTTCTACTCATAATTTTGTGAGCCTTAGGAGCGAGAGGATAACCTTCGCGACGACTCTGTTTACCAATTTTAGATCTATCGCGTGCCATTATGGTTTCCTTTCTCCCTTAGGACGGACACCACCGTGAGCGATTGGGGTGGTATCAGTAATGCTATCAATTTTGATGCCAAGACCGGAAACGGCACGGATGGCGCTATCGCGACCAAGGCCGATACCCTTAACATAAACATCTACGCTGTTCATGCCATAATCCTTCTTAGCAATCTCGGCAGCCTTTTCTGCAGCAATTTGCGCAGCGTAGGCGGTACCTTTTTTGCCACCGCGGAAACCGTTGGCTCCGGCGGATGACGCAGCGAGGACTTGACCTTGCTTGTCAGAGATACTGATAATAGTATTGTTGAAGGTGGCCTGAATGTGCACCTGGCCAGAGGTGACCACGCGCTTACCCTTTTTACCACGGGCTTTTGGCTTAGCTTCAGTAACTTCTGCAGGAGCTTCCTGCGGGGCTTTCTTGATTTCTTCTTCTGCCATTTGCTACTCCTTAGGTCTTACTTGCTGCTTTAGGTTGCGCTCCACCGACTGCGATCGCCTTACCCTTACGAGTGCGTGCGTTCGTACGAGTACGCTGGCCGTTGACAGGAAGACCTGCCTTGTGGCGGACACCTTTATAAGAATTGATGTCCTTAATGCGCTTAATATTGTTAGTGACGAGGCGCCTGAGGTCGCCTTCAACGGAATATTTACTGGAAATAATATCGTTGAGTTTCTGTTCCTCAGCCTCGGTGAGATCTTTCACCCGAGTGGTAGGCTCAATTTTAGCCTCCGCAAGGATGGCTCTCGCTGTCGTGCGACCAATTCCATAGATGTAAGTAAGGGCAATCCAAACTTGCTTCTCGGAAGGAATCACAACGCTTGCAATTCTTGCCATGCTTAACCCTGCCTTTGCTTGTTCTTAGGTTTCTTCTTGTTGATAACACGAAGCACGCCCTTGCGGCGCACGATGATGTCATCAGGGGAGATTTTTTTAACACTAGCACGTACTTTCATAGTGTCAAAATCCTTTCCTTATTAAACGCTTACCGAGGTACTCTGTAGTTCCTCACTGTCTTACCAGTAATCGACAGCTCAAAACTACTTTCGCCCAGCAGGCGCACTGGTATTATTTTTGAGACGGAAGCTGATTCTGCCCTTTGTAAGATCGTAAGGGGTTAACTCAACCTCCACCCAATCACCCGGAACGAGACGGATGTAATTCTTACGCATCTTCCCGCTCATATGGGCAATAATAATATGACCATTCTCGAGTTCGACCCGAAACTGGGTATTTGGCAGAGCTTCAACAACTTTGCCGGTCAGTTTGATCACTTCCTTTTGACTAGCCATAAATTACCATTTCATTATAGCATATCCCGGTGGAATAGTAAAGAGATTTAAGAGCCATTTTTGGGCTACAATGTTATTCCATCCGTACAGCTCTAGTAAATTGGCGGCTGAGGTAGGTTTGGCGGGTTTGTGACCATTCGCCAGTACAAGTGATGAGGGTGATGGACTCTTGGCCCTTAACTGGGGATATCTCAGCATTCTTCATTCCTTCTTCAGGATTGTCTATGAGCGTGGAGTAATTATCATGGACAACATAGGTATAGATTGTACCATCACCCATTTCAATGGTGATTTTATCACCAGCAGACAATTCTGGGAGATGCTTAAAGACACCCTCAATGTTAGGGCCACCATTGTGCCCGTCTATGACTGTGGTGCCGCCAGTACCAGGGGCGCTGGAGCCGGTATACCAGCCCACGTCAAAGATATTATATGGCGTATCCATGGCGCCATCCTCAGTGGTACCCATCGGCAGAATGCGGGCATTATTGACATTTAATTTCTCAATGCTAAGGTAGCGAGGCTGATCAGGTGCAACGATATATTCCGCCTTTTGTTCTTCGGTGACCTCTGTTTCGTCGACATCTTGGGTTCCCACCTGTGTAGCCACTGCTCTTTCACTGCCTTCTTTTTCATTGTAGTAATTATGTTCCCAGATGGCCACGCGGAGCAGACAGCCGATAACGATGGCAGCTACAATGCCCCAGATAATTTGATAACGATATTTCTCTACTGTTTTAAATTTTAAGCCCATTATTTATAATCATCATAAGTTACCATTAGCGCGCGGGAATCTAGCTGGCGGAGGTTCTCGAGTGCCACCGTCACTACGATAAGTAAACCTGTACCCGACAGCGAGAGGCCGATTGGCGCTCCGGTAATCAGGATGAAGATATAATCAGTAATAAATGGCAGCATGGCGATGAGGCCAAGTGCTAGTGCGCCGAAAAGATTCAGCCGGGAGACAGTCTTGTCAAGGTACTTAGCAGTAGTCAGGCCAGGGCGCACACCCTCAATGAAGCCACCTTGCTTCTGTAAATTATCGGCAATTTCTTTAGTATTGAAAATAACGCTGGTATAGAAATAGGTGAAGGCAAAGACTAAAACGAAGTAAAGAGCTGGATAGATAAACCATTCACCGGTAATACCATCTGGATAGTAAGTGGAGAAAGTATTGGCACTAGGGGCAGTGAAGAGGCGCGTAAGAGTAGGGCCCCAGGTGCTCTCGCTATTGATAGAAGTGGCGACTTGGCCGACGAGAGCAGGAAGGCTAAGGAAGGCCGTAGCAAAGATGACTGGCACCACGCCGGCGGCGATGAGCTTAATTGGTAAGATGGACTTGATGCCACCATAGGAACTGTTGCCATGGACGCGTTTAGCGTAATTAATAGTGATGATACGCTGTGCCTCATTAATCTTCACCAAGAGATAGATGACGACTAAGATAGCAACAGTGAAGCCAAGAACAATCCAGAAAATCTCTGGGTTAACCGGGAGATTAAACCAGCCCCAAAGACTGAGCGTGCCAGCGCTAGTATCAAAGAGGGCAGCACCCATGGAGGAGAGGGTGCTAGGTAGCTGGGAGATAATGGAGGCAAAGATGATGGTGGAGATACCATTGCCAATGCCCTGCTCTGTAATCAGCTCACCCAGCCACATCAAGATGACAGAGCCAGCCGTCATGGCAGTGATTGCTAGGACCCACTCTGCAGTGGATGGGGCAAAGGCAGCAGAAGTATTAGTGGCAATAGTGGAACGATAAAGAATAAAGATATAAGCGATGGATTGGACGATAGCTAGAGGGACGGAAACAATGCGTGTCCACTGGTTAATCTTGCGGCGGCCAGTCTCGCCATCTTCAGATAGTTCTTCTAGACGTGGAATAGCTTTTGTTAAGAGCTGGACCACGATAGATGCAGTAATGTATGGGGAAAGACCGACGAGTATAATTGAGAAAGAAGTCAGCCCACCACCAGAGACAAGATTTAAGAAACCACCGAAGTCACTTTTAGCGATAAGGTTCTGGACGGCCTCTTGGAAAGTGGAGGCATCACCAATAGGCACAGGAACGTGGGCTAAGAAACGGTAAACTACGATAATGCCCAGCACGCAGAAAATGCGGCGCAGCATGTCTTTATTCTTCAGGGATTTGAAAATAGTCTTGAAATGCATACTTCTCTCATTTTAGCACAGATTAGCTGGTTTGTAAAAGCTTAGTTGCGAACGACGCAACGGAGAGAAAAGGCATAGTCCTTATTACCAGTATCTCGTGGATTAAGTAAGTTATTGTCAGTGGGTTGAAAACGAACATATTTAGCCGTGCCGGAGCTTACAGGAGTAGTGGTCCAGAAAAATCCATATTGTCCTTGGCTGTAATCGGTGCCATTGTTAATATCCCAATGGCCGTAGTATCTCGTAATTCCTAGATTTGTTTGCGCGAGAAGTTGGGCACTATTAGTAATCGAATAAACATAAAATAGCTTTGTAAAAGAATAATCGGCGCTTGAATCACCATCAATTGGCAATTTCCAGTTTTTTGGACATACGGATGTTTCTGGAGAAGAAGTGTTTGCACATGGAGCTTTAACTACAGATGCGCACCAGTTATAATAAGTTTCATTTTGATATCCAGATGTGGTTGGTATGTGTATTCGAGCCGATGAATAATTATTGCTAGCGGTCCATGTACTACTCGCAGGCAAAGTAAAGCTCCCACTCGTAAAATCAGAGTCCGCCGCTTGAATGGTAATATTGTAGAGGTTCAGGTTATCCGTCATCCAGCAATTCCCATCTTTGGCTTTAAGCACGCCATAGGTAGTAGTCTTATCGCTTCCTGCATTGCCATAACCTCTTTTGTCTTTTAGTTCTGCTGTTACACCAGTATCAGTAGCGTTACACATTTCTAAAGTAACATCCTGGAGATAGGTAGCACCAGTAATGTCTGCTGGTGGTATCCCTTCTCCAAACGCAGTATAAGTAACCGTAGTAGTATAAGTAGCTGCTGGCATGTTAGTGTTAGAGTTAATACCATAGTAGATAGGTATATTAGTACCATTTGGGTAGTTAGATGTATCTGCACCAGATGGGGTAATATCAGTAGCTCCAGCAGTAATGAGTTCAGAT
>JAZSOC010000025.1:0-17589 GCA_045536725.1 Candidatus Nanosyncoccus sp. | reverse complement strand
TATCTCCCAAAGCTTCTCTCCAGTAACTACTACAACACTCACAGCAAACACTTGGGGATATAGTCTAGATACTGGTTCTAATAAGAACTGGTATCCAGTACCACAAGTATCAGACCCATCTAACCTAGATGAAGCAGCTATCATTACTGCTGGAGCTACTGATATTACCCCATCTGGTGCAGATACTCCTAACTATCCTAATGGTACAGACATTAGTGTATTCTATGGTATTAACTCTACTACTGATATGCCATCTGCTACTTATACTACTACGGTTACTTATACTGCGTTTGGAGAGGGGATACCACCAGCAGATATTACTGGCGCTACCTATATGCAAGACGTAACTTTAGAAATGTGTAATGCTACTGATACTGGTACCAGTGTAGAACTACTAGACAAAAGAGGCTATGGCAATGGCGGAGCAGACAAGACTACTACTTATACCGTAATCAAGGCAAGAGATGGTAACTGTTGGATGGCGGATAACTTGAACCTCTATAACATTACTATCCAAGCAGCGGATTCTGATTTTACAAGTGGAACGTTTACGATTCCGGCGAGTACTACGTGGAGTGGAAATGATGTTTCATATGCTAGAATGCATGTGGGGACTAGCTCTGGTTATCAAGGGGAGAATTATTATAATTGGTGTACGGCTACGGCTCATGCCCCATGTGGAGATACAACGTCTCCCGAGACTTCCATTTGTCCTAATGGCGATACGGATGGTATGGCGGGTGGATTTAAGCTTCCAGTTAATGGTGATGCAAATACCAACTACTCATATGCTAAGCTTTTAAATGCTTACTCTATCACTACTGGTGCACAACTCTTGAATCAAGCCGATCTTGGCTTTAGGTATTATGGAACTTGGGACTGGGAGTATGCTCGTGAATATGAACAGGGTAATAGAGGAATTTTTTGGTCTGTAACTCCAACAACTTCTAATATAGTAAGAGATCTATTTTATACTAATACTTCTATTTATCCACAAGACCAGAGTATGAAGAATAACGGCTTTACTATGCGTTGCGTAGTGCGTTAGGCTAGCCAGACTAGCTCCTATCAAAAATCCCCGCAGTGCGGGGATTATTCTAACGCTCCAGGTTTATTTATTAGGCAGGTGTGCTTTTTGTACTACGCTATCTACGACATCGCGATGAGTTATATCCATACCCTTAAAAGGGCATATATGCTTATTATATATATCAGAATCATACTTACCTTCAACTAGCTGTTTCATTACAGCTAACATTCTTTTTGATGTCCAGAAAGATCCCTCAATATCCGCCGCAAAGCACGAGTCTTCTGGCATTAAATCTTCAGCTAAGAAATAGTAATTTGAGCCATCTTTCTTTACGGTAAGCTCCACATAATCATTACATCCATCAATAGTAGAGTAGGTAGTCATCGCAGAGTAATTTAGCCCACGCAGCTGAAACTTTAGATATATCTCATAATAATCAAGCTTACTGTTATTTATTTCTTTATGTATCGCTTGCCAACTAATATTATCTGCGCCATGTTCCTCCAGATAATGCTGGAAGTAAAATAGATTGCCACTTGCATATCCTTTTGATATTTTAGCTTGCGTAGCTGTGCTGATAAGAATCATTGTCACTCCGCCTATGATTATACACGTCACTATTACTGCTATATCTAATACCCCTGGAAAACTAGAACTTTTTTTAAAGAACATGTGAATCCTCCCTTCACTAAAACATAAAGTACAACCTCTATTTTAACAGTTATTGATAGATTTGTCAATGTAGGCTACTATGCCTAGGGCTATTTTTCTGTAAACCTCTTTACATTTTCATGAAAATCATTATAATTAAATATAAGTGTCCGGAGCTGGTTTTTATTAGCGCTCCAGACAATTAACAATAAAGGAGAATAAATAGAATGGCAAATTTCGACCGTTCCAAACCACACGTCAACGTTGGTACTATGGGTCACGTTGACCACGGTAAGACCACTCTTACCGCAGCTATTACTTCTGTACTAGCAAAGAAGCTTCCATCAGAAGTTAACAAGCCAGTTGCTTACGACCAAATCGACAACGCTCCAGAAGAGAAGGCTCGTGGTATCACCATCGCCACCTCTCACCAAGAGTATGAGACAGAGAATCGTCACTACGCTCACGTTGATATGCCAGGTCACGCAGACTACATCAAGAACATGATTACCGGTGCTGCTCAGATCGATGGTGCTATCCTCGTGGTCGCTGCTAACGATGGTCCTCTTCCACAGACCCGTGAGCACGTTCTCTTGGCTCACCAGGTGAACGTTCCTAAGATCATCGTCTTCCTCAACAAGATGGACCTCGCTGATCCAGAGCTCGTTGAGCTCGTTGAGATGGATGTCCGTGAGCTTCTTAACAAGTACGGCTTCGATGGCGACAACGCACCTATCATTAAGGGTTCCGCTGCTAAGGCTCTTGAAGGCGACGCTGACAATGAGCAGGCTATCATGGATCTCTTGAAGGCTATGGATGAATACTTTGATGTCCCAGAGCGTGATCTTGACAAGCCATTCCTGATGCCAATTGAGGATGTCTTCTCTATCAAGGGTCGTGGTACTGTTGCTACCGGCCGTATTGAGCAGGGCGTTGTTAAGCTTAACGATGAAGTTGAAATCGTTGGTCTGAAAGACACTCAGAAGTCCGTCGTTACCGGTATTGAGGCTTTCCACAAGACTCTCGAGCAGGGTGAAGCTGGCGATAACGCTGGTCTCCTCCTCCGTGGTATTGAGCGCGACCAGATTGAGCGTGGTCAGGTAATTGCCGCTCCTGGCACCATTACCCCACACACTGAGTTTGAAGGTGAAGTTTACATCTTGAAGAAGGAAGAAGGCGGCCGCCACACTCCATTCTCCAAGGGCTACAAGCCACAGTTCTACTTCCGCACCACCGATGTTACCGGTGAAGTGGAGCTTCCAGCAGACAAGGAAATTGTCATGCCTGGCGATACTGTTACCTTCAAGGTCAAGCTCTTAGCACCAATCGCTATGAACAACAACGACCGTTTCGCTATCCGTGAAGGTGGCAAAACGGTAGGCTCCGGTGTTATCACTAAGATTATTAAATAATAATCTGAACCAATCAAAATGGGCGTCCCGCAAGGGGCGCCCTTTTTGTCACTGAAGCAACTCGAGATCTCCCATCCCGTAGATGTCATCTACGAGCTGCATTATTTGCGGGTTGGTGATATCATGGGATTCTAAGAACCATTTTCCATCCGCGTTAAAAGCGTGGAGTATGATGCCGAGCTTCTTCGTCTCCGAGATGTCTACGACTGAGATTTCAGAAACCTGCTGAAGATACGCCTTATAGTCCTCTTCAGAAAGATACTCAGAACAGGTCATGTCGCACGATTTTGTTTCATACATCCAGCGCATCACTTCGTCACGCTGACGCTCACTATAGTCGTGCGGATCGATAATAAAAAACTTCGTATCTCCATCTCCTGTTTTTCCGGTCTGCCCGATATAGAGCAGGCTTGCGTTTGTTTGACCTTTCATTCTCTTCCGCCAGAGTTCCTTCTGCGCTCTCCCTTTTAGGTACATTAATGAATCCATCAAGGGGATTCTCTGCGACCTTGGCGCCAAGAAAGAAAACCTAACGGTCTTTTTCTCCAGCAAGAATGAAAGATTGCTCTCGTATGTACCACTCATCTCTCTGCCCTCCTTATTTTCTCATGAGATCTAAGTTTCAATTACTATTATAGCACAAAACAACCAATTTGTAAAGATACCTTGCAATATCTTGAAAAATACGTTATAATTGCAAGATAATATTATTAACATCAAGCCTGAAAAACTCATGTCTTAGAGGTTATCAGGCAAGAAAGGATTATCCTATGGCAGATGCCAAAAGTTCCAAGAATGAGGGCCTAAAAATCCGCATTCGTCTCAAAAGTTATGATCACCGCGTGATTGACCAGAGTGCTAAGCAGATTGTTGATACTGCTATCCGCACCGGTGCCACCGTGAGTGGCCCTGTGCCTCTCCCAACTAAGCGCAGCACCTTCACCGTCGTGAAGAGTCCACACGTTTATAAGACTGGTGGTGAATCTTTCGAAATGAAAGTCCACAAGCGCTTGATTGACATCTCTAACGCCACCCCAAAGACCATCGATAGCTTACAGAATCTATCCCTCCCAGCTGGCGTAGACGCAGAAATCAAAATGTAATAAAAGACCCCGCGTATGCAGCGCGGGGCTTTTTGACGGCTAAGTTTTTGCCTTAATGCACTAAATCCTGATAGACATCCTCATCGAGAACCAGTGCGTTTAATTTTAACAGTGCGTTATGAATGAAGCCCATCTCTCCGTAGGTCGCCTCGTTCATAAATTCAACTTCCCAGGCCAGCATCTTTTTAGGGTTAGTCCGCGCCAGATGGCAAACCATAAAAGGCTCCTTTTCTCCTATCCGGAAAAACGCCAGCTTGCCAGGCTTATTGGAGAACCACTTCCCCCAACCTTTGCCTTCGCCAAGAATTTTCAGCAGTGCATCATAGTACAGTATCACCACGCTACCTTGATGGTCGAGAAATCTAATTTCCACATCCTGCTCCTCGCTGATATCTCCGACCTGCTCCGCCTGTTCCTTGATTTCCATAGCTACCTCATGTAAGTAGCGCGGCGAGCGGGCAATGTCTAATACCTGCGCGATTTGGCCATTGTGAGTCAGTTGATAACAATATCTCATATTATCCCTCCTTTATCTGAGACATGTTTTAAGGTGCCAATATGTCTATTATACCACAAAATATATTAAAATCAAGGTTAGCGCCACCTCTTATCGTGATATAATAGATACATGAGTGTGATTTCGCGGCTGAAGAAGCGCTTTTACTTTGTTGCGGCTAGATATTTCCGCTTCTTTGCGAACTTCGCCTTCCGGCGCTGGCATCCCCGCGTAATCGCCGTTACCGGCTCTGTCGGTAAGACTACTATGCTCCACATGATTGAATACCAGCTGGGTAAGAAGGCCCACTATTCCCATGACGCCAACTCTGCCTTTGGTATCGCCTTTGATATGGTTGGGATTAAGGGCATTAGGGGGTCTAAGTGGCGCTGGCTCTATCTGCTCCTGGCTGTGCCGTTTCGTTCTCTCTGGTATAGACACACGGAGCCATTTTATATTGTAGAAATTGACGGTGAGCGCCCCCATGAGGCAGAGTTTGTCGCCTCTTGGCTAAAACCAGAGGTTTCACTCTGGATTTCCTTCGGACTTTCTCATGCGGTTCAGTTTGACGCTCAGGTTAAAGCTGGCACTTTCAGCAGCCTCAGCGAGGCTATCTCGCATGAGTTTGCCACGATTCCTGCTCACACCACCGGGCAGGTTTATATTGATGGTGACGTTAAAGAGATGCTCACTCAGACTAAGAACATTTCCGCCAAAGTGATTAAGTGTTATAAGAAGGAACTAAAAAAGTACACTGTCTATCCAGAGTCCTCAGATTTTACCGTAGCAAAGACCACCTTTCATTTTAATAACCCTCAGCCAAGGGATCTCACTATTCAGCTAGTCATGCTGGAAAAGTTAGCAAATTATCTAAAAATCAAGCTTAATCCAGACTTTTCTGGCCTGAAGATGCCGCCTGGTCGCAGTAGTTTCTTCCCTGGAAAAAATGGTCTGAAGCTGATTGATTCTAGCTATAACGCCCACCTGATTAGCATGGAGGCCATCCTTGATATGGCCAAAGCTATGAAGTGTCAGCATAAATGGCTAGTCATCGGCGACATGGTAGAACAGGGTTCCATCGAAAAACAGGAGCACCAGCGCCTAGCGGAAGCGATTATAGTTGTAAAGCCAGAACAAGTCGTCACTATTGGCCGCCGCACCAAGCAGTATACCGCCCCACTTCTGGAAGCGGCCGGGCTGAAAGTTTTTGCCACCACTAGTACTCAGCAGGCTCTTAATTTCATCACTAAAAATACCACTGGGCAGGAAACCCTCATTTTCAAGGGTAGCCAATATCTAGAGTGGATTCTGGAACATCTTTTG
This sequence comes from Candidatus Nanosyncoccus sp., assembly GCA_045536725.1. Taxonomy (GTDB): domain Bacteria; phylum Patescibacteriota; class Saccharimonadia; order Saccharimonadales; family Saccharimonadaceae; genus Nanosyncoccus. The sequence goes on along the minus strand of JAZSOC010000025.1, from coordinate 11,574 downwards.
CAGAATCCGTCAGATGCTAGCTTATTGCCGCGCCGCGAATCTGGCGCTAAACATCGTCGTGCAAAGAGAGGATTAAACTAATGAAAACATTATATATCATTCATGGCTGGACTTACACGGTGGCTCCGTGGGCTGGCACTTTAAAGCAGCTGAAAGATGCTGGCTTAGACGTAAAAATGCTACACGTCCCTGGTCTCACCACTGACTCAAAGAAGGTCTGGACTATTGATGAATATGTCGCCTGGGCCGATCAGAACATTCCTGATGGCGCCGTGGCTCTCGGCCATAGTAATGGTGGTCGCATCCTCTTAAATCTCTGTGCTAAAAATCCTCGGAAGTTAAAACATCTCATCCTGCTGGATGCTGCCGGTGTCTATGAGCCATCCAAAAAGCGCGATATCTCCCGCAAACTTTCTAAGACTCTGGCTCCGCTCAAGAAGGTTAAGCCTCTCCGTAAAGTTGTCCATAAGGTACTCGGCGCCTCTGATTATGGTCATGCGCCAGAGAATATGCGTCAGACTCTTTCCAATATGCTAGATTCCGATAAGAATCTTGATCTAACCGCCGTCACCACTCCCACCACTATTGTCTGGGGTGAAAATGACACCGTTACACCTCCGCGCCAGGGGAAAATTATGCACGAAAAGATTTCTGGTAGCCGCTTTGTTATGCGGAAGGGCTGGACGCACGCCCCTTATATCGGGGACCCTACTGGCCTCGCCAAGGTGATTTACACTATCATGAAAGGGATTAAATGAGGTACTTCTTCCTCGATAAAGCCGCTGCCTTTTCCGCAAAAGACGTCCTTTTGCAGCTTTTTACCATTGGCACCCGCCAAGACTTAGTTAATTTGCGCGGTTATCTTGCGAAGCGCTACGCTACTACTAGCGATAAAGTAGCCCTCTTTGGCACTGGTCGCTCCGCTCTGGCCGCCGCAATCAAATCTGTCGTCCCCAGAAAAAGCGAGGTCCTCGCCACTAGTCTCACTTGCTTTGCTGTAGTTGAGGCGATTAAGGCTGCCGGCTGTCAGCCAGTCTTCGCTGATATTGACCCACAAACTTTACACTATGGTAAAAAGGAGCTAGAATCTGCCCTGAAAAAGCACCCCAAGGTGAAGGCGGTTATCGTCCAAAATAATCTTGGCCATCCTGCAGATATCCAAGGTATCGAAGAAATATGTAAAAAATACAACGTTTTTATCATTGAAGATTTAGCTCACTGCGCTGGTATCCGCTATGCGGACGGCCGGGAAGCTGGCACCGTTGGTGCGGCCACGGCGCTCTCCTTTGGTAAGGGTAAATCCGTTGATACGATTGCTGGTGGCGCCCTAGTCCTCAGTACTAAAATCCCCGCCACTGCCAAGCAGCCAAAGCATCTCCCATCTTTTGCTAGTAGCTTTCGCGCGCGGGTCTATCCTCTGCTCGGCGCCATGATGCGTGGCTTTTCCTATCTCCATCTGATGCGCTATTTCACCGCTCTGCTTTTAAAGCTCCATCTGATTGAACGCTCTGCCGATGCCAAGCTCAGCCTCGGTACTCGTTGTACTTGCTGGCAGGCCAAGCTTGCCCTCGCTAAGCTTACCGCTCTGCCAGAAAACCGTCCACCACTCCGTGATTTTTACTTCGTTAAGAATCGCGAGGAGCTATTAAATAAGTTAGAAAAGCGCGGCTTTTACTTTGACGATATCTGGTATAGTAGCCCAGTCTCCCCAGAGCGTTACTATTACAAGGCTGACTTTGATGAGAAAGAATGCCCGGTGGCGATGACAGTAGTGAAAAAGCTGATTAACGTCCCCACTCATTATCGTCATGCCGATCTAGCCCCGGCCATAAAGCTAATCAAGGAGCATCTCGATGAAGCCTAATTTTCTCCAGTCCGCCGCCTGGGCCAAGATGAATGAGCTAATTGGCTATAAGGTAGTTACAGTTAATCTCCAGGCTAAAACCCCTACCTACATGATTATTAAGACTGCCAAGCGTGGCCGTTACCTGGAAATCCCTGGTGGTCCAGTCGTTGATTGGCAGGACAAGGAGCAAGTTATGCAGGCCTTCGCCAAAATCCGTGAGCTGGCCATAAAAGAAAAGTGCGTCTTTATTCGTTTCCGCCCGCAGCTTTTAAAGACTGATGCACATCTTCAATTGATGCAGAGCCTCGGTGCTAAGAAGGCGCCAATGCATCTTCATGCAGAGCATACCGTCGTGATTGATTTGACTAAGTCTGAAGAAGAGCTACTTAAAAGCATGCGTCGCCAAACTAGATATGAGGTGCGCCGCGCCGATAAACTTGACATTAAGGTTAAAAGTGGTAATTCTAAGGAACTCTTTGAGGAATTTTACCAGGTTCAGCAGGAAACCGCTAAGCGTCAGCACTTCATCCCCCCAAGTCTCAAAACTCTACTCGCGGAACGAGAAGCCTTTAAGGATAATGCGGTAATCTACAAGGCGTATTTTGACTTTTCTGGCGACAATATCCCGGAGGCTTTTCAAAAAGTCAACATGAGCGATAGCGAATTTTACTTTTTGAAAAACGAAGGCCGTCGCCAGAAAGTCCAAAATATGCCTATAGCTTACGGCCTTATCTTAAAAGATGACGATAACGCTGCTTACTTTGAAGCTGCCTCTACCAGTCTAAACCGCAAGCTCCCTGGTGCCTATGCTCTCCAGTGGCAAGTCATGAGAGACCTCAAAAAGCAGGGGATTAAGCATTATAACCTCTGGGGTATTGCTCCGCCAGGGCAGACTCACCACCGTTACTCTGGGGTCACCACCTTTAAGACGGGCTTTGGTGGTGAAGTCGTTGAGTTTGTTCCCGCCCAAGATATCATTATTAATCCCGTCAAATACGCTCTGGACTACGCCGTAGAAACCATCCGTAAGAAAAGGAGACATTTATGATTACAATGAAAGACGCCACTTCTAAAAACAAATGGGATAAATTTGTCACTGCGCACCCAGAGGCTAATTTTCTTCAATCTTGGGATTTCTATGAGTTCTATCAGAGTATTGGCCACCAAATTGTCCGCCGTATCGCTGTGGACGATAAGAATAAAATCGTCGCTGCCTATGCTGGCCAGGTGGAGCCTGCTAAGCGCGGCAAGCACTTAGCTATCGCTGGTGGCCCAATTCTGGATTGGCAGGATAAGCGCCTCGTGAAAAAAGTTTTTGCCGATATTAAGGAGCAGGGCCTTGCCCTAGATTGTGTCTTCGTCCGTGTGCGCCCACAGTTAGAATTGTCAGAGAAATCTCAGAGATTGTTTAAAGAGCTCGGCCTGAAAAAAGCACCGATGTATCTGTCGGTAGAATATGCCGGGGTGTTAGACCTTACCAAATCTGAGGATGAGTTACTAAAAAATATGCGCCAGCGCCTGCGCCGTGCCCTCAGGAAAGCCGTTAAAAATAATATCACCGTTGAAAAGTCCACCAATCCTCAGGATGCGCACAAGTTCTACCAAATCCAGGTGGAAACCGCCAAGCGGCATGATTTCTTCGCTTTTTCTGAAGATTTTCTTGTAAAGCAGTTCGCTGCTTTTGCCAAAAACAATGAAGCTGTCATCTATACCGCCAAGTATGGCGACGAAATTCTCGCCCAGAATATGATGATTTTCTATGGCAATGAAGCTTCCTATCATTATGGCGCCTCTACGGAACTTGGCACTAAGCTTTCTGGTGCTCCGCTACTCCACATGGCGGCCATGCGGGACGCCAGGGAACGTGGTATTAAGCGCTATAACTTCTGGGGTATCGTCGGTGAAGATGAGACCAAGCATCGCTTTTATGGTGTCTCCGTGTTCAAGCGTGGCTTCGGTGTGGATGAGCTGAAGTATCTCCCCGCCCATGACTTAATCTTAAAGCCAGCCAGCTACATGAAGACTAAGCTAATTGAATCTGCTCGCCGCCGCCTGCGCCACGTCTAGCTATTCAATCTTGTTTATGCTATAATTATCCCAAAGAATCAGAAAGGATAATATCTCATGTCAATAATCAAGAAGAATTATATCGACAGCCACTGGCTGGTATTTGGGCTGGATGGTATCATCGCCTTACTCTTTGGCTGGTATATCATGTTCACTAGCCAGCGTAATCTTTCCACTCTTATCGTCGTTGCCGGCATCACTATGCTCTGTATGGGCGTCGTAGAGATCTGCAACCTTATTCACCGTACCGTTCAGAAAGAGACTTGGGGCTTTTCTCTCGCCATTGCTTTGATTGAAATTATCGGTGCCATCGCTTTAATCTGCACTATTAATTCTAACCCTGCCTGGGCTCTCGGCATCTTGGCTGGTTATACTCTCTGTCGTGGTCTCTTTGAGATTATCATCGGTTTAAAGGCGATAGATGACGATACTGATAAGTTCATCTGGGTACTTTGTGGTGTCTGTGGTTCCATCCTCAGCTTTGTCATCTTTAACTCTGGTCACTTTGCCGTTCACACCTTCTTGCAATTCTTCGGTGCTTATATGATGATTTTTGGCCTTTGTAACCTAATCTACGGTGTCCATAACCGTAACCAGGCTAAAGAGTATCACGAGGAGCGCTCCGCTATTGCGAAGAAGGCACACAAGAAGTAGGAATGTGGTATAATTATAGCAAATAAGAGTTAGGAGAATAAAATGACTTTTAAGAAACCAACCAAGGCAATTATCACAGACGCAGGCTTCGCTAGCCGCTACCTGCCTATCACTAAGACTATCCCAAAGGCTATGCTCCCAATCGGGAATCGCCCAATTATGCAGTTTGTCGTGGAAGAGTGTGTCGCTGGTGGTATTGAAGAGATTATCATTGTTGCCACCCACGAGGGTAAGCCAATCTATGAAGATTACTTCAATAACTCCGTTAACCGCATCAGAAAGCAGCTTGCTTCCCAGGGGAAAGAAGATCGCTATGCGCCAATTCAGAAAGTGCTTGATTTTCCAAAGATTTCCGTCATTGAGCAGGATCCATCTTATCCTTATGGTAATGGCTCCCCAATTGCTTCCGCTCGTCCATTCATCCGTGACGATGAGGCTTTCGTCGTGATTTATTCTGACGATGTCGTCTTTGGTTCCAGTGACGTAAAGACTTTGATTGATTCTTATGAGCAGCATCCAGACGCTAAGGCTATCATCATCTCCCAGGAAATGCCTACTGAGGTGCTTGATAAATATGGCATCATTCGTCTCAAAGACGAAGAGAAAATGACTCTTGATAACATCGTTGAAAAGCCAGCTATTGAAGATGCCCCATCTAATCTCACTTCTTATGGCCGCTACTTGCTCACTCCAGAAGTTTTCGAGCATCTAGATCCTAAGAATACTGGCCTTGACGGTGAGCTCTGGACGGTAGACGCCATCACTAAGATGGCTCAGTCTGGTGATGTTATCGTTGAAAAGACTCGTGGCCAGTGGCGCACCACGGGTGACCCTAAGAATTACTTCGCCACCCACTTGCAATACGTCCTTGAAAATGAAGATTACGCAGATGATGTTCGGGAGATTGTGAATGGAACTAAACACTAGTCTCACTCTTGCTGAGTGGATTATTATGGTCGTTCTCGCCGTCACCTTATTTATCTTCTTGGTGCTCGGCATTATCCTGATGATTAAGGTAATCCAGATTATTAATCGCACTAAGCGCGTGGCTGACGCTGGCGCCCGTATTGCTGATGCTTCTGCTGATGTGGCAGATAGCATTAAAAGCGGTGTTACCTCCGTTATTGGCAATGTCGCTGGCAGCTTCGCTAGTAGCTATATGAATAATCGCGACAATAAAAGCCAAGGAAAGGAAAAATCAAATGGCAAATCAAGCAAATAAGAAGAAAGGTGGTGGTTTCATTCTTGGTGCAGTGCTCGGCGCTGCCGCTGCTGGTGTTGCCGCCATTCTCACCGCTCCTAAATCCGGCAAAGATACTCGCAAGGATATAGAGCGCCAGGGGAAGCAGATTTCCGCCACTACTAAGCGCACCATCGCCGAGGCTAAGCGCCAAGGTCGCGTGCTCGCCAAAGATGCTAAATCTGCCGCGAGGAGTACTATGGCTGTCGCCAAGGGTAAGGCCCCTGCGAGGAAAAAGTCTACCACTAAGAAGACCACGAGGAAGACTAGTGCCAAGCGCAAATAGCCAGCCTTCTCTGAAGGAGGAATATAAAACCGCCAAGCATGATCGCTACGTCACCACGGAGATTATTGACGAGCTTTATTATGATTTTTCACGCAATCGCCGCAAAGTCTACTGGATTAACTTTGTGCGTGGTATTTTCTTTGGTTTAGGTGTCTTCATCGGTGGTACTGTGGTGGTGGCAGCTCTCATTGCCATTATGGCCTGGCTAGCTAATTTCTTTCCTACTTTCGCTGACTTTTTCAATTGGCTGATTGATATTATGTCCCGCAAGGTTTAATAGTCAAAAACCACTTTTTCATGTATAATATTATCAATGACGAAGAGTGAGGTAGAGACCCCTATTGATGATAATGCGCCGCTCAGTGCCGCTGATTTTGTGCATCTGCATAATCACACCCACTACTCTCTCCTAGATGGCCTCACCAAGGTCCCAGAGCTGATTAATTATGTCGATGAGCACGGCATGGAAGCTGTCGCCGTGACAGACCACGGCACCATGAGTGGCTTAGTAGAGCTCTATAAGACGGCTAACGATAAGAAGATTAAGCCTATCCTCGGGATTGAGGCCTATGTGGCTGCTCGCTCTCGCAAAGATAAGGATCCAGCTCATGACAAGATGCGTTATCATATTACGCTTCTTGCCATGAATAACCAGGGTTATGAGAACCTTTGCCGTCTCATCTCTGATGCGGAGGCTAATGGTATGTACTATAAGCCCCGCATCGACCATGAAACCATGGAGAAATGGAGCGAAGGTGTCATTTGTCTCTCTGGCTGCGCCAGCTCAGAAATTTCCTGCGCCTTAAAAGATGGCGATAAAAAGCGTGCCCGTGAGCTGGTGGAGTGGTATCGCAATGTTTACAAGGATCGTTTCTATCTAGAAATGCAAGATCACGGCCACCCAGACTCTCCTACGCACTGGGACGTTCAGAACCGTATCAACCAAGGCCTGCAGGAGCTTGCTAAGGAAACTGGCTTGCCACTTGTCGTCACCTGTGACGCTCACTATCTTAACCATGAAGACCGCGATACACATGAAGTGCTTCTCTGTATCGGTACCGCTGCTAACCTTTCCGACCCTAACCGTATGAGCCTTAAAGATTTTGAGCTCCACGTTATTCCCCCAGATGATATTATTAAGCGCTGGGGTAAGGATTTCCCAGAGGCTATTCGTAACACTAAGCGCATCGCTGAGCGCTGTGACGTAGATTTGCAGCTGGGCCGCATTCTCATTCCAAAATTCCCCGTGCCAGATGGTGAAGATGAGAAGTCCTATCTTGACAAATTAGTTTTTCGTGGTCTGGTATTTAGGTATGCTGGTAAAACTGAGGAGGAGGCGAAAAATTTAGACGTTCCAGAGTGTCGTAAGCTTCTAGAGAAGGCAGAGCGTAAAGACGTGATTGAGCGCATTGATTATGAGCTCTCCGTGGTGGACCGCATGGGCTATAACGGTTATTTCTTAATCGTTCAAGATTTCATTAACTGGGGTAAAAACCAAGGCATCATCTATGGACCGGGCCGTGGCTCTGCTGCTGGCTCCATTCTAGCTTATGCCCTCAGAATTACTGAGCTAGACCCACTCAAATACGATCTGCTCTTTGAGCGCTTCTTAAACCCGGACCGTATCTCTATGCCAGATATTGATACTGACATCCAGGATACCCGCCGCGATGAGGTGATTGAATACTGTACTGAAAAATACGGCGTGGAGCGTGTCACCAATATCTGTACCTTTGGCAAGATGATGGGGAAGATGGCTGTGCGCGACGTTGCTCGTGTCTTGGAGGTCCCCTATGCGGAGTCGGACCGCATCGCCAAGCTCGTGCCAGATCCGGTCATGGGCCACCACGTCCCATTGAGCCAGGCCATCAAGGATAACCAAGATTTAAAGGCTGAGTATGAGACTAACCCTACCGCCAAAGAAGTTATTGATTTTGCTACTCGCCTAGAGGGCACTGTGCGCAGCCACGGCGTACATGCTTGCGGTGTGGTGATTGCCCCGGATGACCTTGTAAAATTCCTGCCTCTGGAAGTTTCCGCCAAGGGGCCTATCGCTACGCAATATCCTTCCACTCAGGTAGAAGAGCTCGGTCTGCTTAAAATGGACTTTCTCGGCCTGTCTAACCTTTCCGTAATCAACAACGCCCTCCGTATGATTAAGGCGGTCTATCATGACGATGTTAATCTCTACCAGCTGCCGCTTGACGATAAAAAGGCTTATGAGCTGCTCCAGCGCGCCGATACTACCGGCGTCTTCCAGCTGGAATCTGCCGGTATGAAGCGCTACCTTAAAGACCTTAAGGCTAACTCTTTTGACGATATCATCGCTATGGTGGCCCTGTATCGCCCGGGTCCAATGCAGTTTATTGATAGTTTCATTCGCCGTAAGCACGGTAAAGAAAAGATTACCTATCTCCACCCTGGCCTAGAAAATTCTTTGAAGAGCACCTATGGTATCATGATTTACCAGGAGCAGTTCATGCAGATTTCTCGCGAGTGGTGTGGCTTTACTGGTGGCCAGGCTGATACGTTGCGTAAGGCCGTAGGTAAGAAAAAGGTTAAGCTCATGGAGGAGGTGAAGCCTCAGTTCATTGAGGGGGCGATTAAAGTTGGCGGCGCCACCAAAGAAATTGCTGAGACTTTCTGGAGCCAGCTCCTAGAATTTGCGAACTACTGCTTCAACAAGTCTCACGCGGCTTGTTATGCTCTGATTGCCTACTGGACGGCCTATCTTAAAGCTCATTACCCTGATGCCTTCATGGCTGCCCTGATGACCTCCGATATGCGCTGGACGGACCGCCTCGCCATTGAAATGAACGAATGTAAACGCATGGGTATTAAGGTGCTCGGCCCAGATATCAATGAATCCTTCGGTGACTTCGCTATTGTTCCTGGTGAAAAGACTGTCCGCTTTGGTCTTTCTGGTATTAAGAGTATGGGTAAGGCTCTGATTGAGGATGAAGTTCTGCCAGAGCGCAAGAAAAACGGCCCCTTTAAATCCATCTGCGACTTCGCTAAGCGCGTCAACTCTTCCAAGTTTAACAAACGCTCCTGGGAAGCAGCTATTAAGACTGGGGCCTTTGACAATATGGGGGACCGTTCTGACCTTCTCTATAATCTTGACGCCATCCAGGCCTATGGTGCTAAAATCCAAAAAGACAAGGCTAACGGCCAGATGGATCTCTTCTCGATGATGGGTTCCGCTGGTGAGGTACCAGAGCCAGAGATTAAGCCCGCTCCAGCTAAATATTCTGAAAAGGAGCAGCTCCTCTGGGAAAGAGATTTAATGGGGCTCTATCTCTCTGCGCATCCTCTGGATAAATACGATACTTTCTTTAACGAGCAGACTCACCCCTATACACTCGTCACCGCCGAAAATGACAATAAAACTATCACGATTGGCGGTCTCATCGATGACGTCCGTCTCATCACCACTAAATCCGGCACCAAGATGGCCTTCGTGAAGCTCGCCAGCAAGACTTCTGAACAGGAAGTGATCATCTTCCCGAACCTCTATGAACAGGTCGGCGCCAAGCTTGTCCAGGATAATGTGGTTAAAGTCACCGGTCGCATCAACGCTAAAGATAAGGATGGCCGCCCATCTCCAGAGATAAAAATCATCGCTGATACTGTGGAGGTGATTACCGATGAGATGCTGGATAGCTATCAGTCCACTGGCGAAACTTTGCCACCGCTTGTGGCCGCACCAAGGCAGCGCACCCGTACTTCTTCGCAGCGAGTTTATCATGGTAAAACCGCCAAAGAGCCAGCCGTGGAGGAGCCTCGTGCCCCAGTTAATCCGCCACAGGATACGCGCAGTCAGCGTCTTTACTGTCTCTTAAAGGATCCAGATAATACCGATACTCTCACTGAGATTAAGCGTCTCTGCGATCTTCATCCTGGCCTTCAAGAAATCATCCTCGTCCTAGAGGATAAAACTGGCAAAAAGCCTCTCCGTATGCCTTTTAAGATTGAGGCCTCTAGTGAGCTGACTGATTCACTTTCCGCCCTCCTCGGCGCCGAATGTGTGAAAGTGAAATAGCTTATCATGTTATCAGTGTAGTCGACTTACCCCCATAGACTCCCATTAAAAAGTCAGGCCGTAGCCTGACTAAAAAATCGCCTTATTATAAACCGAATCCAATAATTTATAGTGCCACGCAAGCATAAGATAACTATCTTCCTTGTCGGAGTGAGTAATTACGCTATGGATAGTTACTTTCTCTAGTATATCTGGTTTTTGTTTGATGATTATCATTTTATAAGTTTTATCACCTATGGGGTAGAAAAAGAAATTTTGGCTATCCTTTACTCTTTTTACTGAATTCTTTCGAAGCTCAGTGTCCTTAAAGACTTGTCGGCCATAACGGTCCACTATTGCAAAATTATAGTTATATCTACCAGATCTATAATCGGCACAGGCTACGATATTAAAGTCATAATTCTTAATATTTAGCCCCACCTGATCTGCATTTGGTTCAATTGTGGTCCACTCTGGCCTATGCAATATTTCTCCGTTGGGCGTTGCTAGGCCATAAAAATTATGGTCTCCTGAATATAAATACCCATGGTCTAGCTCTGGTGGTTCTCCTTTAAAAACTATCAGCTCTCTGCCTGCGGCTATTATTCTTTGGTAATCGATTCCTTCGCGCATTTTTGTAAAGTCCATCTTTTGCTTTTGCATCATATCCCCTCCTTACTTAAAAACAATAGATCCCTGTTATTATAACATATATTTACACTTTATGCTATAATCTAGCTATGGAAATCACCTTGATTTTAGATAATATCCGCTCTGTTTATAACGTTGGTGCTATTTTAAGGAGTGCTGAAGGTTTTGGCGTGAAGAAGGTGATTTTTTCTGGCTATACTCCTTTCCCAGGGGAAAGGCCAGGGGTGTTGCCGCACGTTGCTGAAAAGTTGCGTTCCCAGATTGCTAAGACCGCCCTCGGGGCTGAATCAATGCTAGATTTAGCTTACTGTCCAGATATTTCCGAGTTTTTACGCACTAAACAGCAGGGAAAGGTCCCTATTGTCGCGCTAGAGAACAATATCCAAGATAGCCGCCTCATCCGGCTCTCAGACTTGAAAGGTGCCTTAAACGGCGCTAGAGAGGCTTATCTAATCGCCGGAGAAGAAGTTCACGGGATAAACCCTGCGCTTTATCCCTATGTTTCCATCTTTGCAGAAATCCCCATGCGGGGGCAAAAAGAGAGTTTCAACGTTTCTGTCGCCACCTCTATCGCCCTCTATGAGCTAAATCGCTGAACATATTTTTGTTCAATTTTTTCCCACAAAGCACAAAAAGTATGCTACAATAAAGCTAATGACTAAACTAACTTTCACCCGGTCCCTGGGGGGGGGTATATAAAAGCTATTTTATAAGCCTTCTTGTCTTTTCTCTTTCATTTCTAGTTTCTGCCATCATCGCTGGCTCTTTTGTACCAGCAGATTCTAGTTCTGCCTCCTCCCTCACAGTCT
>JAZSOC010000014.1:0-2070 GCA_045536725.1 Candidatus Nanosyncoccus sp. | reverse complement strand
CACAACGCCACTCGACGCAATAGAAAAGATAAGGTTGGTGCTTAACATGAAACACGTCAAAATTTTCTGGACCGGTGGCTGGGACTCAACATATATGCTCTGTGCTTTAGCCAGGGAAGCAGGACTTACTATCGAACCAGTCTATATTATTAACCATAAACGTAAAAGTCGATTCATCGAGATAGAACGTATGCGGGAAATTTTGGAGTTAGTTAGAAAACATCCCGACACGAAAGCTGTTATTTTGGACATTACGCAATTCTCTGCGAAGGATATTCCAAAAAATGACCAGATTAGTGCAGCTAGGAAACGCATCGCCGATAAAACTGGACTTGGTTATCAGTATGATTATTTGGCACGTTATGCTGCAACCGTGCCAGAAGAAATCGGTATCGGCATCGAAGACAGCAGCCACGCAGTTGGCGCGTCCTCATCTATCAAAACATATGGCGAAGTAAAGAAACAAGATGGATTTTATCATATCAATCCAGCTAAATCCAGCCAGGATATAAATGTTGTTTTCGGAAAATTCTTCTTCCCACTTTTCGATGTCACCGAGCAAGACATGTTAACTAACATCAAGAAGTGGGGTTACGATAGCATCATGAAACGCATTTGGTTTTGTCATTCTCCGATCAAAAATGAACCCTGCGGAATCTGTAATCCCTGCGTGAACAAGATGGATGATTTACCTTCGTTACTGCCGCCAATTTCAAAATCCCGCTATGAAAAGTTCAAAAAAGTTCGCAAACGCTCTCCACGTTTAGCCAAAATACTCAGAAATATTTACCTCGCCATCTTTTCATAGTATAATGTACTTATGGTAATTTTGATTCTGCTCGTGGCTTTATTCATCGTCTTCTTCATGATTCGCCACCGCATCGGCCCGGCCCACCTCGCCGTCATCGCCGGCATTTCCGTCTACGAAATGTTTGGCGGCACTTTTACCGATTTTCTTCATAAGCTTTTCGACAACGTCCCTACCGACACGATCCAGACCGGTGTTTACGTCGCCCTAATCGCACTTTTCCCGCTATTATTATATCTCCGCTCTCCGCACGGTGGCATGATTGGCATCATCCGCTTCGCTGAATCTGCCGTCTTCGCCGCCCTCCTTACCTCCCTCCTCGCCCCGACCGTCTCGCAGTTCTTCGCCTTTGATACCATCGCAACCACCATCACCGATTTCATCAGCCTCCACGAACCAATCATCATCCTCGCCGGCATCATCTCCGCCTACCTCGACATCCTCCTCTACCACGATTAACAAAATCAGGTCGTAAAAGCACTTGACAATGCTTCTGGGGAGGGGGTATACTAAACATAAGTTTTACATTAGCGTTATAAGCACCCAGGAGGTAAAATGGGCAACCAAACAAAGCACAATAAGCAAATTAAAGCCGTTATCAGCGGAGCGGCCATCTTCGGCATCATGTTCACCGTAGGAGTCGTGTCTTCCCATAACTTCATGCCAGTAAAAGACAGTAATGCCGCTAGCACTAGCGGTGGCGTAAAAGTAGAAGCCGAAGTCACCGATTCTCTCGCCATGCGCATTACCTCCACCTCAGATGATGGTGTAGGCTTCCTCGGTATAGACCCTGATGGCACCGGCCCAGACGGTGAAACCGAAATCTCCGGCCCATCTTCCGCCTCTACCACCATCAACGCTAATACCGCAGACTTCACTACCCTCTACTCTAACATCGAAGTCCGTTCTAACACTGGTAAGTTCAGGTTAACCATGCAAGACACAGACACAGACACCGCTCTAGGAGACAGTACTGCCGGAGAATACCACTACATCCCATCTCTAGCTACCGCCGGTACCCTATCTCCAGCCACCGCTTCCTGGGGCTACCTAATCGGTACTTATGACGCATCTACTAACTCCATCTGGTCTCCTATCCCATCCTCTACCGATGCTTCTGCTATTATCCTAGACCCAGGCTTAAATGCAGTAGGAAGCTACAGTAACTCTACTAGGATCAGTTATGGTGTAGCTACTGGCGCTACTGCTACCGGTACTTATTCAGATACCCTAACTTATACTGCTACTAGCATTGATTCTAC
>JAZSOC010000029.1:0-20409 GCA_045536725.1 Candidatus Nanosyncoccus sp. | reverse complement strand
CTACCTGGATAGGAGTACCAACTGTCTCTACTCCAGGAGATAAGACAGAAGCAGAAATCATCACTGCTGGAGCTATAGACATTACTCCATCTGGTTCAGATACTCCTAATATCCCAGACGGTACTGATATCCCTATATACTTTGGTTTAAACGCCGATACTACTATGCCTAGCTCTACTTACTCTACTACCATCACCTATACAGCGTTTGGGGAAGGTATACCAAGTGATACTATGCAAGAATTCACCATGGCAGAATGTAACAATATGGCAAACGATGAACAAAAAGTATTAAGGGATTCTAGGAACAACCGAGAATACACCATCGTTAAAGCCAGAGACGGTAACTGTTGGATGGCAGATAATCTATGGCTCTATAACATAGACAATCCATCCCAGCCTCTTACTATCTCTAGTCTAGATAGTGACTTTGGTTCCTCTACTACCGAGACTACCTTTACTATACCGGCTACATCTAACTGGAGTACCAACATTACCAGTGAATCTAAACTCCATGTAGCTACTAACTCTGGTTATACTGGAGAGCCATATTATAACTGGGTAACCGCTACTGCTGGGAGCACGGCTTCTTCTGGCACAGTATCTACCAGTATTTGTCCACGCGGTTGGAGGCTACCAATTAATGGTGACCAATATCAGAATAAGAGCTGGGCAAAGTTGATGAATGCTTATGGTTATACTACTGGTAGCCAATTCGTGAACAGCTCCAACGCACTAGGGTTTAAGAAATATTATGGTTCGTGGTGGTACGGATCAAGTACAGAGGCTAATCAAGGAGAAAATGGGTATATATGGTCTGGTACTGCACGAGATTCTACAACCGCTTATTATCCTACATATGGTGCAATTGGCATTGACGCTAATAACTACAGTGGTAAAGGTGTTGGAGCTAGTATTCGTTGCGTCCTCAACGGCACCGAGGATGAACAAATGCAGAACTTTACACTCACAGATTGTGCTAATATGAATACTGATGAAACTAAGAAACTCTATGATAGAAGAAATGGCCAACAGTACGGTATCATTAAAGCCAGAGATGGCAACTGCTGGATGACGGATAACTTAAACATCGTGAACATGACCGTCTCCGCAGCGGATAGTGACTTTACTAGTGGAAGCTTTACGATTCCGGCGAGTAGTACGTGGGCTAATAATGAATACTCAACTCCAAAAGTCCATACCGCTACAAGTTCGGGATATCAAGGGATTCAATATTATAATTGGTGTGCGGCGGTTGTTGGTAACGGATGCTCTGGTGCTACTCCACCAGAGACCTCTGTCTGTCCAAAAAATTGGAAACTACCAATAAATGGAGATTCGAATACTAGTTATTCCTGGGCAAAGCTTATGAGTTCTTACAATATTAATATTGGCTCACAGCTTCTTGCTCAAACAAATCTAGGCTTTACTAAATATTATGGAGTTTGGTATACTAACGCATCTGAAGCATATCAAGGGGAAGCTGGCCATTTTCATTCTGGAACACCGACTGGAACTACTACAGTCTATTGTATGGATTACTTTGCGGGTTCAATGCGTACACAGTTGAATGACGCAAAAGTTATTGGCGCACCAATTCGTTGCGTAGTGCGAAACTAGCAATATTCAAAAAGTGAATCTTGGTACTATCTGGGACAATATCCCGGAGCCCCAGCGAAAAGTCAACGCCCTTTAGGGCTTTACTTTTCGCGGACGCAGGCCGTCCCAGATAGTGCTAAGATTTACTTTACTAAATAATCTTGTCGTGAAGAATACATTACCTCACCAGTTTTAGTTTAAGTATCCTGCGCATATGTTTTATTTATCTACGATCTCAAACTCACCAGGCTCGAGGCTGCCGAGTAGGTATTTGCCGAACTGCACGCGGTGGAGCTTTACTACGTCGTATCCCACCGCCGCGAAGGTGCGACGAATTTGCCGGTTGCGCCCCTCGCTCATTGTCACTTGCCATCGGCGCCGCGTATCATCCAGGCGTGTTAGCCCCAGCTGAGACTTTCCGTCTGGCAAATTTATTCCAAAATCAGCAATCTCTTGCTGGTGTAGCGGCTCCAGCGCCCTGTCCAGCTCCACTTCATAAACTTTTGTCTTCACGAATTTTGGGTGTGTCATCTGATAGCTAAAATCACCGTCATTCGTTAGCAGGATTAATCCCGAAGAATCCTTATCCAGCCGCCCTACTGTCTTTAAGTGCTGATATTTTTCCGGCAGTATTTCATACAGTGTCGGCGTCTCACCCTGGCGCTTTTTTGAAGATACATAACCCGCCGGCTTATTCAGCGCTAAATAAATATAATCATTCAAAAAAAGCACTACCTTGCCGCCACATTTAACTTCATCCCCCTCCGATACGCGTGCCCCCAGCACTGCCTTCTGGCCGTTGACTAGGACTTGCCCCATGGTAATCAAATTATCAGCCTCTCTCCGAGACAAACCCATTCTTTCTGCTAAAAACTTATTTAATCTAACCATTGGTGGTCTGGTCTAAGATTTGCTGCATTTGATTTGCGGTGGCAGCATCAATCTCTGGCTCTGCCGGATTAGCAGCTGGCTGAGCCTCAGCCGCCACTGGCGCCGCTGGCGCGACATTCTCAACTGGTGTAGGCGCTGGCTCTGGTGTAGTAGGCGCTACATTTTCAGCAGGTGCTACCGGCGCAGTATTCTCAACTGGAGCTGCGCTCTCGGCGGGCGCCGGCGTGCTATTCATTGCTGCTACGGCAGCACTCGGCTGACCATTAGTCATCGCCGCTGGCTGAGCTCCAGCCGCCGCTGGCGCAGCGATATTTCTGTCGCCTAGTACATCGTGTACTACATTAATTACATCCTCAATCCCCACTTGTGACTTTACTAGATAACGGTCTGCACCCAGAGATTCACCACGCTGACGCTGATCTTCTGAAGAAAGCGCTGTCATCATGATTACCTTGATATCTTTTGTCTCTGGCGTCGCCCGCAGGATATCTAGCATATCAAAGCCAGAAATCTTTGGCATCATTACGTCGGAAAGAATCAAATCAGGACGCTCACGCACAGCCATCGCTAAGGCTTCTTCACCATCACCTGCGGAGACAATCTCATAACCCTCGGCTACTAAGCGGATACTATAAATCTCGCGTAAACTTTTATCATCTTCTACTAGCATTATCTTAGTCATCTTACCTCCATTTTATATTAGTTGTGGTAAATTATCAACCCTGCACCGGCGCCTGCGCCACCCCTTGCGGGGCCGGCTGAGGAGCTGCTGGATTAGCCTGAGTAACTGCCGCCGGATTAGCCTGTGGCGGTATCATGCCCGCCGGTGTTATCGTGCCCACCGGTGCCATCATATTCTGTTGCTGTGTCTGCATAATTTGCTGGTTTGCCAAAATCTGTTTCTGGCGTTCATACTCTTCTGCGGTCAGCCGTGGCAGGGAAACATAGAATGTTGAGCCATCGCCAAAGGCACTTTCTGCCCACACTTTGCCACCCATCGCTTCCACGCGCTGCTTCACTAGGTATAAGCCTAAGCCCGTGCCGCCAATCTCTCTCGTCTGTGAGTTATCCACGCGGTAAAACTTCTGGAAAATATGTAGTAAATCGTCTGGGGAAATCCCTATTCCTGTATCTGTTACGTTGATTAAAATTCTATCGCTATCACCTCGCACGCTTACCCAAATTGAGCCACCAGTCGGTGTATACTTCACGGCGTTCTCAATCAGGTTATTCAGGACCTCTCTTAGGAAATCCACATCCACCATACCATAGACTTGCTGGCTAATCGCCCTGTCGCCATCCTGCTCTGTGCCAAAGCTGTATTTTAGCCCCTTCTCACCCACCATCGGTGCCTGTCCGTCAGCGATACTCTTCACGGCCTGCATCATATCCACTGGTATCATCCGTGGACGAATCTTCTTATCTTCCAGCTTAGTTACGTCCAGCAGATCTTGGAATAGGCGCCCCAGATGCTGTGAGGATGCGTGCGCCTCCTCCAGATATTTCCGCGCGCGATCATCAATCGTTGCCGTCTGTGGGTTTAGTGCTAGGCCTAAATACCCCTCAATAGAGGCCACCGGCGTGCGCATCTCATGGGAGGCCGTAGAGACGAACTCCATCTGCGCCCCCTCTTCTTCCAACTCCTTGGCGATATCCCGGAAGGTAATCACTTTATCTCCCTGAGCGCCATTAGTTGGCACCATAGTAATCGCAATCGGTAGCTTCTGCCCACGCATCGTAATCAAAATATAATCTCTTGAATAAAATTCTTTGCCAGCATTCATCGCTGCCAGCAATTGATTCTCGCTATCGTCAATCGGCCGGCCATCTTTACCCTCCAGCTTCAGTACGGTCAAAAAGCTCAGCCCCGTTGCATTTTCCGCCGTCTCGCAATCCGTCATCAGCACCCCAGCTGGGTTAATCAGCTGAATAATCCCCGCCGCATCTGTAATAATCACCCCTTCATTAATGGAGTTTAATACTTTTTCTGCAAGCGCCACAGAACTGGGCGCCACCACATTTTGTGTTCCCGCCGCAGCACGATTTCTATTTAGAAGCTCGCGAACATTCATTACTACTATTTTAACACAAGCAAGATAAAATGTGCTAAAATTAGGGTATGAACAAGGATGTTATTTATATTGAGCCAGAGGATGATATCACTGATATCATCAATCGCATCTCCACCGCAGAGCAGAAGGTTGTCGCCTTGGTGCCGCCTAAGAATCTCGGTATTTTGCGCAGCGCCGTCAATACTAAACTGATCGCTAAGACCGCTAAGGCCAAAGATAAAGTCGCCGTCTTCGTTACCTCTGATACTGCCCTCGTCAAGTTGGCCATGGCTGCCGGCATCCCTGTCGCTAAGACTCTTCAGTCCCGCCCAGTCATCCCTACCGAGGAAGATATCAAGCGCAGCGCCGCTGAGGCTGATGATATTATTGATGAAGAAATTGACGATTCCGTCGAAAGTAAGCCAGCCAACAAGCAGCGTTCCTCCGCATCTAACAGTAAGCCCACTAAGTCTAAGTCTGCCAAGTCTCAGCCCGATGAGGAACTTAACTCTGAAGAAATTGATGAAGACATCGAGAAGTCCGAGGAAAAAGGTAAGAAAAAGGAAAAGGCTAAAAAGGCCAGCAAAGTCCCATCTCTTGATAAGTACCGCAAATGGATTATTATTGGTGTCGTGGCTGGCATCGCCCTAGTTGGCTTCCTGGTTTGGGCTATTGTCTTTGCTCCTGCCGCTCAGATTAGCATTGCTATGCGCACCACCGCTTCCAATTTCTCCGAGAATGTTTCCTTCACTACCACAGAGAAAGATGCCGATGTGGAGGCTGGTAAGTTTTACCTAGAAAAGCAAGAAGATAAGCAGACAGAAACCGTCGAGTTTAAGGCCACCGGCTCTAAAAACGTCGGTGAGCGCGCCAGTGGCACAGTCACTGTTTATTATGACTTTGAAAAAACTGGAGATGGCGGCACTATACCTATCCCAGCTGGCACCACCTTCTATTATAATGGCATGAGCTACACTTCTAGCACTGCAACCACAATATCGTGGGATGGCACTATTACTAACTCTTCGTGTTCAAATGGCAATAAAACTGAACTCAAAAATCAAGATTATTGCCGTCGTGTTGCTAGTACGGAAATAGTAGCCTCAGAGCCAGGCGAAAGATATAATACGAAGAGCGCTGAATTTACTTCCAGTCTCAGTGGTGTTGCCGCATCAAGCTCTTCCGCTATCTCTGGTGGTACCGATAAGACCGTTACCATTGTCCAGCAGTCAGACATAGACGCTGCCAAGGAAAAGCTCAAAAACGAGAGCGAAAGCGACGCTAAAAAGGCTCTTTCTAAGAAGTTTTCTAAGGATTACACTGTGATTGATTCCAGCTTTAATCGCGACGTCTCTGATGCTGTCTCCACTCCTGCCGCTGGGGAAGAAGTTGGCGATGGCGTCACTCCTAAAATTGAGGTTACCACCACCACTTCCATTTATGGTGTAGATTCCACTAAGGTAGAGAAATTCATCAAGAAAAAGGCTGATGTCCCTAGCGATCAGAAGATTTACTCTGTCGGTACGCCATTCTTTGAGAAGTTCAGCTCTGACAATATGTCCGCCAAACTGAAAACCACCACCCAGATTGGCCCGAAGGTCACCGAGGAGGAAGTTATGGAGAAGGTTCGAGGTAAGAAAATCGGCGAAGTTCAGACCCTCATCAAGTCTATCAACGGCGTCAGTTCCGTAGAAGTAAAGCCTAGCTTCTTCTGGGTCCGCAAGATTCCAAAAGATGCTAATAAAGTCACAATCGAGCTAAAGGTAGAGGAATAATGCGCATTATAGGGCTAGATGTTGGCACTAAGCGCATAGGTGTAGCCAAGGTAGATACCACAGTTAAAATTGCCACTCCGGACTACACTATCCCTGTTGACGGCAATGAATTAAGGGAAATTGCCCGTCTCGCCAGGGAAAATAACACCAATGTCATCGTTGTTGGCCTGCCTCGCAGTAACCAAGGGGTAGAAACCGCCCAGTCTACCTATTCTCGCCAGTTCGCTAAGAAAATCAAAGATGTCATCCCTGATGCCCGGATTTTCTTTCAGGATGAATCTCTCACCTCTATTGAAGCAGAAAATCGCTTAAAAGCCCGCAAAAAGCGCTACGCTAAGGGGGAAATTGACGCTGAGGCTGCCTCTATTATCCTCCAGGATTTTATAGAAAGCGCTGCCAGCTCCCTCCAGAATACCCCTCCTGCACCTCCAGAGCCCCCTAAGAGCGTCGCCGCCCCTGTCACTAATAAAAACACTATCACTATCAAGGAGAGCCCTAAAATGCCTAAAAAACGCAAAAAACCCACTTATTTTCTATTGACTTTCATCGTTATTTGTTTTGTAGTAGGTTTTTTCGGCTTCTATTGGTATCATGATTGCCTGAAACCTGTCTATACTGGTTCCTGCACCTCTGAAAGTACCGCCCCAGAGTGTGAGCCTGTCGCTATTACTATTTCAGAGGGAGAAACCGCCCCTCAGGTTGCCGAAGCTTTAAAATCCGCCGATTTAATCCGTAGCTCCGTCGCCTTCCAGCTGCAACTCCGTCTCAGCGGCAAAGCTCAAAATATCCGCACTGGCGATTATCTCTTAATGAAGACCCTCTCTGTTACTGATATTATCGATATTCTCGTCAACGGCCCTCAGGATGAGGTTTTCTCTCTGATGCTCCGCCCCGGGGAAACACTCATGGATTTTGAGAAAATACTCTTAGAGCAGGGATATTCTCAGCAAGAAATTTCCGCCGCCCTCGTCAAAAATTACGATCACCCTCTCCTTAAAGATAAGCCAGCTGGCGTCTCTCTGGAGGGTTACCTCTATGGCGACACCTATGAATTTTATAAGGGTGAAAGCGTAGAACATATCATTAAGCGCCTGTTGGATGAGATGTACTCTGTTGTCACTGAAAATAGCCTCGCTGCCGCCTTTGAGGCGCAAGGGTTAAATCTCCACGAGGGTATCACTCTCGCTTCCATTGTCCAGAGAGAATCTGTCGCCGACAGTGAAGATTATGCCAAAGTCGCCCAGGTATTCTTGAGCCGCCTTGCCCAGGGGTTAAAGCTCGGCTCTGACGTCACCACCCAGTATGCCCTTGACTTAGTTGATCCAGACCGCGCAGTCTACTCTGATAATGCCGCCGCCCTCTCTGTGGACTCCCCTTATAATACTCGTAAATACTCTGGCCTCCCTCCTGGCGCTATCTCCAGCCCCTCTCTGGAAGCTATGCAAGCCGTGGCGCATCCATCTGATACCGCTTACCTTTACTTCTTGACAGGAGACGATGGTATGATGTATTATAGTTATACAGAGTCAGAGCATAACCAGAATGCGGCTAAATATTGCCAAGAACTCTGTAATGTTTCATTATGACAGCTAAAAAGACATCAGTTTCTAGAAGAAAGCACGGCATTAAGCGCGCCCTGCCTTATTTCTTGAGCTTCGCTGCGGTAATGGCCCTGGTAGTCTTGGGTTCTCTTAATAAGACGATGGATTCAAATAACAGCGGCTCCAGCATGGAGTCTATCGCCTCTAATAATTACAATGTTTCCGCTGATCAGTTATCTGAATTTTACATCGTCTCAGAGCTCGCCAGCTCCATGCAACTGCCTACCGCGGAAGCTGTTAATGTCAACTATAACTCCCTCTCTGTTCTCCGTGACATCGCCCAGACTACTACCGATAAGATTGAAAAGCCAGATATTGTCGATACTTCCAGCCTTACTCACGGTGGCTTTGCCACTCACACCGTCGCCGAGGGGGAATCGCTTGATAGCATTGCCTCTGAGTATGGCGTCACCGTTACTCAGATTCGCTGGTCTAACGGCCTCTCTTCCACCGATGTTTCCGCCGGCACAGAGCTGCGCATCCCTGTGGCCCCAGGCATTCTCTATACTGTCAAGGCTGGCGATACTGTCTCCTCTGTTGCAGAAAAGTATAACTCCACCGTGGAGGCTATTATTGCCTACAATGAGCTCAGCTCCACTAATGCTCTCACTGAGGGTACTGTTATCTTGTTACCATCTGGCGAGTTGCCAGAGGATGAGCGTCCAGAGCATAGTAACACCACTTATGTCACCCCTAGTACCGTCACCTCCGCTCCAGCTTATACTAACCACACTTATTGGACTTCATCTAACCCTATGCCATACGGTTGGTGTACCTATTACGCTTGGGGTCGCCGTAGTGATATGGGTGGCCAGTGGGTCCTCCCTGGTGGTCTCGGTAATGCTAACATGTGGGCTGCTGCTCTCTCCGGTAGCTACCGTATCGATCGCACTCCAGAGCCAGGTGCTGTCTTCCAGACCTATGCCGGCTATTACGGCCACGTTGGTATTGTTGATTCTGTCAACGCCGATGGTACCATCACTATTAGTGATATGAACGGTATCGCTGGCTGGGGCCGTGTCGGCACCGCTACTATCCCTCAATCTGTCTGGTCTGGCTACACGTATATCCATGAAAGATATTAGGATATAGGTATTGACTTTTTGGTGGTAGTTTAATATAATTAAAAGGTTGCACAAATAGAGTTTTCCATAGGAGGGTTAAAGAATATGGAAGTGCTGAACCTTAAAAATGACCCCTGTCTTTTCGTGCCGATTTCAGCCTTTTCTGATCCAGTGGTGACCAGTAAGGAATATCGTTACGGAGTTAACCTTAACATTGAGAATAACCATTTCTTTCGTTATCTCCACGTTATCGACGTCCGTGACTTAGAAAAGGAAAAGGCCGAACAAGTTTTATCTAGAGCTCTCGGTACTGCCGCAGAGCGTTCAGAGCCAGGGATCATTATGATTGGCTTAGATGGCCACCTTGCGGTTGTCGCCACCAGGCTTGAAGGAGATCAGGGCTTTTTCCCGGTCATCTTCAATGCGGGCTTCGCTACAGAGGAGCTTGATGCGGAAGGTAGAGATTTTTATCGTCTCTACGATGGTGTCGACGATGAGATTTTAGGTGGTGGTCTCGCTGTATTTGATATGGATTCCAATATCTTTTGGGATGATATCCAGCTGGAGGATTTCTCATCTAAGGCCGAATAATCGTACCTTACTTTCTTTTACATGGCTCGGACTGATCACCCGGGCCATTTTTCATGCCAACACTGCGCCCCCTACCCTAATCCCCCCAGAGATGGTATAATATATGTATGTCAGAATCAGAGAATAAGTTAGCTAGCCTCAAGGCCGAGCTGAAAGGTCTTGGCAAAGAATATGCCAAAATGAAAACGCTACTAGAAGAGGAGCGTAAGGCTTTTGGCATCAAGATTAACGAAAAGAAACAGAATTTATTAAAACAAATCGCCGCCGCCGAGGCAGCTTTAGAATCTGAAAATATCGAGCCGATTGATATCACCGCCCCATCTGCCCCTAATGAAAAGATTCCAGAAATTAAGCAGGGCTCTAAGCATCCACTCATGGTGGAGCTGGACCGTGTGGTAGAAATTTATCGTAATATGGGCTTCAACGTAATGGAATCTCGCCAGCTGGATGATGAGTTTCACATGTTTGAAAGTCTCAACTTCCCAGAAGGTCACCCAGCTCGCGATGGTTATGACACTTTCCGGACGAGTGAAGGTTTTATCCCGCCAGCCCATACCTCCACAATGCAGCACCGCGCCCTGAAAAAATACCAGAAAGATCTTGAAGAAAAAGGCCAGATTGCCGTGGTAATTCCAGGCCGCGTTTATCGTAATGAGGATGTGGACGCCACGCATGAACATACTTTTTATCAGTGTGAGGGTATCTATGTCTCAAAGGATGCCACGCTTGGCCAACTGCTCGGCACCTGGAAAGATTTCTTTGAAACTTATTATGGTCAGAAGCTTAATATTCACACTCAGCCTGGGTACTTCCCATTCACGGAGCCATCTTTAGAATTTATGATTGAAAAACCAGCTTCACTCGGTGGTGAAGGTTGGCTAGAAATGGGCGGCTGCGGCATGATCCACCCGAACGTCCTTAAAATGGCTGGCATTGACCCAGATAAATATAAAGGTTTTGCATGGGGTGGCGGCATTGATCGCTTAGTGATGCTGCGCTACGGCCTGTCTGACGTTCGTTACTTTGAATCTGGCAAACTTGATTTTTTAAAGGAGTTTTAATGAAAGTAAGTCTAAATGAAATTAAAAAATACGTTCCTGCGGCTGCTAAAATTAGCACGGAAGAATTAGTAGACTTAATCGGCTCCCGTCTTGTGGAGGTGGAAGAAGCTATTGACCTCGCGCCAAAATACAAAGGTATCTACATCGTGAAAGTTGTTGAGTGCGAACCAATTCCTGATACGCACTTACATCTTTGCCAGATTGATGCAGGTGCTGATCCTGTACAAGTTGTTTGTGGCGCACCTAATGTCCATAAGGGGATGTTGGCCGTTTGGATTGCTCCCGGTAGTATCGTGCCGCAAACTTACGGCAATGAAGATTTTAAGTTGGACGTGCGGAAGCTTCGCGGCCATGAGTCTCACGGTATGCTCGCCGGTCTTGATGAGCTGGATCTTGGCGATGATCATTCTGGTATTGTTGAGATTGATCCGTCTATGGATTTTGGCGACCGTAACGTCCAGCCAGGCGATAGTTTTGCTGAAGTTTTTGAGCTTAATGATATTATCCTTGACATTGAAAATAAATCACTCACTCATCGCCCAGATACTTTCGGCCTCGTCGGCTTCGCCCGCGAAGTCGCCGGCATCCTCGGCGTCAAGTTTGATAACCCAGAATTATCCAATCCTGATTTAAATCCTGAAAATATCAACATTACCATTACTGATACAAGTCTTTGCCCACGCTATTCCTGCGCCATTATTGACATGAAAGACGCCACTGCTACCGATAAGTATCTCACCCACACTGCAGTCTTCTTAGCTAAAGCCGGCATGCGCAGTATTTCTAAAATCGTTGATGTTACCAATGTATTGATGCTTCAGACTGGCCAGCCACTACATGCTTTTGACTACGATAAATTTATTGCAGTTGGTGGCACTAAAGATGCTAAAGTAGTCGTCCGCGCAGCCAAGGATGGGGAAAAATTGCAGCTTCTCGACGGCAAGACTATTGAGTGTAGCATAAACGATATTCTTATCACGAGCAATGATACTCCAGTTGCGCTCGCCGGGGCTATGGGTGGCGCCTCTACGGAAATTGATGCTAGTACTAAGCGTGTATTTCTTGAATCCGCCACGTTCAGCCTTTATCATTTACGCAAAACTCAAATGGCTCACGGCATTTTCTCTGAGGCAATCACTCGCTTCACTAAGGGACAGCCTGCTGGCCAGACCTTGCCAGTCTTAAATGCGGCGCTCTCCGAGCTTAATGGTAAAGTTGCCGCTATTGCTGATGAATACCCAAACCCTGTCGAGAATCCAGTAATTACAATCACCACCGCCGATATCAACGCCCTCCTCGGTACCACCTACGCCACTGACGATATCGCAACCACCCTTCGCAACGTAGGCTTCAGTGTAGAACACCGGCCAACTGGTAGCCTATTAATCAGGACCCCATACTGGCGTACAGACATTCATATCAAAGAAGACGTCATTGAAGAAGTCGGCCGCCTGAAAGGCTTTGATAATATCCCGAAGGCTCTCCCTTTGCGTCCATTCATTGGTGCCAAATGTGATCCGCTCCTAGAATTGAAGTCAAAGATTCGTAATATCCTTTCTGATAAACTCGATGCTCATGAAATTTTAAGCTACTCTTTCGTCAATGAGAAACTTCAGCAGACCGTCGGCGAAGATGCTGACGATAGCTATAAGATTGTCAATTCTATTTCTCCAGATCTTCAGTGTATTCGCCAGTCCATCATTCCTAGTCTGCTTGAAAAAGTTTATATTAATTTAAAGGCTGGCTATAAGGATTTTGCGCTCTATGAAATGAATCAGGTTAGCAAGAAGTCTTATGGTCTAAATGATGAAAAAGTGCCAGTTATGCACCACCACTTAGCCTTAGTCGCCACCGGTGATTATTATCAGGCCAAGGCCCTGCTTGCCAGCTTCTTAAAAAACCTAGGTATTAGCGATTTGGCTTTTGAAAAATATGATGAATCCTTGCCATACCTAGAGCCACTTCATTCTGCTACGGTGCATCATGTCAGCCTGGGGGAGATTCGCGGTGGTGTTTTAAAGAAGTTAAAAATCAGCCAGCCAATCGCTGCCTTTGAATTAGATTTAGAAGAATTATTAGACAGTATCCCAGCCAAGTCTGCCCATATTGAGCAACTCTCTAAGTTTCCGTTCGTCGATCGTGATTTGACGCTCAAGGTTAAGACCACCACTGTCTACGCCCAGCTTGAAGATGCTATTTTGTCGGCACTTAGCGCTCAAAAAGACCTCACCTATTCCGTCGTGCCAGCTTCGATTTACCAGAAAAAGGCCGAGACCAAGAATATCTCCTTCAAGCTTTCCTTTGCCAGCACCAAGAAAACGCTCGATTCTACCGAGATTTCTGATATAATGGAAGAAGTAGTAAAACAAGTTCGGGCCATAGGTGCGGAGGTGGTCTAATCTTACAGTAAAGGAGGAATATGGACGAAAAATATCTCAAAACAACTTGGAAACAGCGTATTTTATATGTTGCAATTGCAGTTTTGCTGCTCGGTATCACCATCACTACTTACATTGCTATCGTTTTAAGCGGCAATAAAAAGTCCACATCCAGCGATAATTCAGATTCCAGCGGCTATGAGTCGCTTTTGCAGCAAAAGTCTGAGGAAATTTCCGCCGCCGCCAAGACGCTTTCTGGTAGCTACTTAGATGAGCTTGCCAGCTTAAAGACTTTTGTTACTGGCTACAATGCTGAATCTGCTAATTCTGAAGGTCTAGTAATTAGCGACGTTCAGGAGGGTACCGGCACGGAGATTACTGAAGAATGGAAAGATTACTATGCTTATTACATCGGCTGGTGTGCTAATGAAGAAGTTTTTGATTCTTCCTTTGATGATTATAGCAATCCTACCTCTCTGAATGCTCCACTTTCTGGCGCCATCGGCCTGATTAGTGGCTGGGAGCAGGGTGTTATCGGCATGAAAGTTGGCGGTGTCCGTTTGCTGACTATTCCTGGTGAGCTCGCCTACGGTGAAGATCAAGAAATCTGTGGCGGCACTAACTCCCCACTGAAATTCTTAATCTTAGCTATTGAGCCAGGTGAAGATTACCGCAAGCTGATGTCTGAATATGAAGACATTTACAGCAAGTATGTCTCTTCAATGAGCACTAATGAATAAAGTTTATGCTAATCTATTGACTTTTAGCATGAGTTGTGCTATAATAGAGTTATAGGTTGTGGAGGCTAAAAGGTCACTCAATCTGGTGTAACTATAAACCCAGCAAAATGGAGGGAAAGAGTATGGGTATGGTTATTATAGGAAACATAGTAGCAGGATTAATCTTAGTCACCAGCCTGACGGCTGTGGACGCTATTATGGAGAGCGGTTTAAAGCTCTCGAGTTGTAAACTGATTTCTGATATGATTGCAGGCATTAGCTTTGCGCTTGCACTAATCATCAGTATTGAGTTTATTAATTCTATTGCGCCAGCAGACAATTACATTATCGGCTATACGGCAATAATCGTATACTTCTGTATCTTTATCGCGTATGCCTATGCTTATATCATTGTCTGTGGGCTTGCTAAAGAGCGTCGTCGCCAGTATAAATATGAAGAAGAGCTGGCGAAGCACAAAGAGAAATGGGATAGAATCTTTGATGATATTAATCTCAGTAAAAATCAAGCCTCGGGCTAATACCCGGGGTTTTCCCTTGGATAAAAACTGTTATAATATAGCTATGAGACAGACATTTTTCTTTTATGATTTGGAAACTTCTGGCCTGAATCCACGGGAAGATCGTATTATGCAGTTTGCTGGCATCCGCACCGACGAGAATTTTAATCAGCTCGGCCAGCCAGTTAATATTCTCGTGAAGATGTCTGACGATACTTTGCCTAGCCCTGGCGCTATCATGGTAACCAAAATCACTCCGCAGTCCACCTTGCAGGTTGGTCTGACGGAAGCAGAGTTCACCCGCTTCGTGCAGGATGAAATTTTCATTCCCGGCACTTGCGCCATCGGTTACAATAATGTTCGTTTTGACGATGAATTTATGCGTTACACTTTCTGGCGCAATTTTTATGACCCATATGAATGGCAATGGAAAGATGGCCGCAGTCGCTGGGATCTTCTAGATGTTGTCCGCATTACCCGTGCGCTCCGGCCAGAAGGTATAGAATGGCCAGTGAATGATAAGGGTGTCGCCACTAACCGGCTTGAGCTTATCACTAAGTTAAACGGCATTGAGCATACTCACGCCCACGATGCACTTTCCGACGTGGAGGCACTGATTTCCGTCACTAAATTAATTCATGATAAACAGCCCCAGCTGTATGACTACCTTTTTAAAATGCGCGCCAAGAAAAACATCCAGGCCATGATTAACTTGGAAAATCAGCAGCCATTCGTCTATGCCTCTGGTCGTTACTCGGCAGAGTTTGATAAAACTACCGTTGCCTTTCCTCTTGCCCCCAGCCGCAATGGTAACATTTTAGTCTTTGATTTACGTTACAACTTGGATGATTTATTAGCACAGCAAAAAGATGATTCCGTGCGGCAAGATCCCTGCTCAGGCGTCAATCGTTCATTCTACCCAGTCGTCAAAGAGCTAGCATATAATAAATGTCCAGCCGTCGCTCCGCTTGGCGTTTTAGAAAAAGACAATGGCTGGGAGAAAATTAAGCTTACTAGAGAACAAGTTGAAAAGAATCGTGAGAGTTTGCTCAAGCATCCAGAATTTGCTGAAGAAATGCGCACTAAAAATGAAGAGCGCCCAGAATTTCCAGCGGCTATTGATTCAGAATCAGCCCTTTATGATGGTTTCCTGAATGACAAGGATCGTCTCCAGTGTGAGCTGGTCCGCAGTGCCAGCGCTAACCGCCTCGCTGATTTTCATCCACCATTTATCGATGAACGTCTGCCAGACTTGCTTCTTCACTACAAGGCTAAAAATTTCCCTAGCGCTCTGTCAGAAGAAGAAGCTAAGCAGTGGGAAAAATACCGTCACGCTCGGCTAAATCGCCAGGCGCCGTCCTTCATTAAGGCTATGGAAGAATTACAAAATTCTGCCTCGCGCGATGACTATTTATTGGAGGAGCTCATGCTCTGGTATCAATCACTCGCCTAGAGTGCTGGACTTAAACGGTATTTTGATGTATAATATAAGGGCTATGAATGACGAGATAAGAGTGAGAGGTGCTCGCCAGCACAATCTTAAAAATATCAATGTAGATATCCCACGCGATCAGCTAGTCGTGATTACCGGCCTGTCTGGCTCCGGCAAGTCTAGCTTGGCTTTTGATACTATTTACGCCGAAGGTCAGCGTCGCTACGTTGAGAGTCTCAGTTCTTATGCTCGGATGTTTCTTGGGATTATGGATAAGCCGGACGTTGATACTATTACTGGCCTCAGTCCTGCCATTTCTATTGACCAAAAATCCACCTCGCGGAACCCTCGTTCCACCGTCGCCACTGTTACGGAAGTTTATGATTATCTGCGTCTACTATTCGCACGTGTCGGCGTGCCACACTGTCCAATTTGCCATCGTGAGGTTTCTCGCCGCAGTGTAGAAGATATTGTTAATGAAGTCATGAAGCTGCCACTCGGCTCCAAGTTAATGTTGCTTGCGCCTATTGTCCAGCAGAAAAAAGGTGAATTCTTGCATATTCCAGAGCAGTATCAGGCCAAAGGTTTTTCCCGCGTGCGCGTGGATGGCATTGTCTATGCGCTCGATGAATTTCCAGAGTTGGAAAAGCAAGTTAAGCATGATGTTGAAATTGTCGTGGATCGCTTCGTACTCAGCCCAGATTTGCTCAGCCGCATTTCTGGTTCCATTGAGCAGGCTCTAGAACTCGGCCAGGGAATTATCAAACTTCTCCGCGTCACCGACAATAAAACTGCCGTCGGCGAAAATGGTATTACGGGTGATAATTCTGAAGTACTCACTTACTCCCAGCGCTACGCCTGTGAATATCATCCAGATGAATTAATTCCAGAATTAGAGCCGCGCCTCTTTTCTTTCAATGCTCCACAAGGCGCCTGCCCTACTTGTACTGGCCTTGGCACTAAATTGGAAATAGATCCTAGCTTAGTCTTGAATCCTAATCTCACTATTGCCGAGGGCGGTATTCGTCCGTTTAACCGTGTCCAGCAAGATTCTTGGTGGTTGAAACGTCTGATTGGCGTGGGCGAACGTCACGGTTTTTCCGTCCATGTGCCAATTAAAGATCTAAAAGAAGAGGACATTCATAAAATTCTTTATGGCACCGGCGATGAAAAATATGAAGTTAAAGTTTCTGGCTCCGGTAAATGGAATGAGGGTGCCGTCTATGAGTCTACCTATGAGGGTGTCATTCCTACTTTGGAACGCCGCCATCGTGAAACTGATTCAGACTTCATCCGGAAGGATATTGAAAGATTTATGCGCGTACGCGAGTGTCAGACTTGTCATGGCGCCCGCTTAAAGCCAGCCGTTCTCGCTGTTACTATTCATGATTTAAATATCGTTGATATGTGTAATCTTGATGTAGATGCTTCCTTAGACGTCTTAAATCAAGATCTTGGTTTTTCTGAATCTGAAATGATGATTGCTGGCCCAATTCTCAAAGAAATTAAAGAACGTATTAAATTCATGCAAGATGTCGGCCTCGGTTATTTGGAGCTTGGTCGCGCTGCTAATACTCTGTCTGGTGGCGAGGCCCAGCGCATTCGCCTTGCCACACAGATTGGCTCTGGCTTGCAGGGTGTCCTTTATGTTCTAGATGAGCCTTCCATTGGCCTACATCAGCGCGATAATGATAAACTTATTGCCACGCTTAAGCATCTGCGAGATCTTAAAAATACCGTGCTCGTGGTAGAGCATGATGAGGATACCATGATGCAGTCTGACTATATTATTGATATTGGCCCCGGTGCTGGGAATCACGGTGGGGAAGTGGTGGCTGTGGGCACACCAGCAGAAATCATGAAGAATGAAAAATCCCTCACTGGCCGTTATCTTTCTGGCGCTGAAAAAATCGCCGTTCCTAAAAAGCGCCGCACTCCTAAAAAGAATCAAGAGCTTGTCGTTTGTGGCGCCCGTGAAAATAACTTGAAAAATATCGATGTACATTTTCCACTCGGTGTCATGACGGTCGTTTCGGGTGTTTCTGGCTCCGGCAAGTCCACTCTCGTTAATAATATCATTGCCAATGAATTGCTCGCCCGCCTGCACCGCGCACAGACTGTGCCTGGCGCCCATGACCGCATTGAAGGTATTGAGAATATTGATAAATGCATTGTCATTGACCAGTCACCAATCGGCCGTACGCCGCGCTCTAATCCCGCCACTTACACTGGTGTCTTCAATCAAATCCGTGAGCTTTTCGCCTCCCAGCCAGAAGCAGAAGTTCGCGGCTATAAGGCGGGGCGTTTCTCTTTCAATGTTAAAGGTGGCCGCTGTGAAAATTGTCAGGGCGATGGCGTTAATAAAATTGAAATGCATTTTCTGCCAGACGTTTACGTCACTTGCCCTACTTGCCATGGCAAGCGCTATAATCGTGAGGCTCTAGAAATTAAATATAAAGGTAAAGATATCTCAGAAGTCTTAAATATGACCATTGATGAAGCCCTGGAATTCTTTGCTAGTATTCCAAGTATTGCCAATAAGCTAAAAACCATCAAAGAAGTCGGTCTCGGTTACATTAAGCTCGGCCAGCCCGCCACCACTTTTTCCGGTGGTGAGGCTCAGCGTATTAAGCTCGCCACGGAGCTTGCGCGCCGCAGTACCGGCAAGACTCTCTATATCCTTGATGAACCTACCACTGGCCTACACACTCATGACGTGAAGCGCCTCTTAAAGATTCTCGGCCAGCTCGTAGATGGCGGTAACTCCATGATTATTATTGAACATAATCTCCACGTGATTAAGTCTGCAGATTGGATCATTGATATGGGTCCAGAGGGAGGCCAAAACGGTGGCCAGGTTATGGCCGAGGGGACACCAGAGCAGCTCGCGAAATCCGCCACCACCCCTACTGGAAAATTCCTGAGGAGTATGCTTAAATAGAACTAAGAAAGGGAATTATGAAACCACAGAAGCAATCATTAATGGTAGATATGGATAATACGCTTGTCCGCCCTAATTTCAAAGAGAATACTAAAGAATATAACGCTTACGAGGGCTGTAATCTCATCCCTGGCTGCGCCGAGGTATTAGAAAAATTAAATAAAAAGTACGATTTATTCGTGGTCACTCGCTTCATTTGGGATAAAAATCCAGAAGTTTCTGGCGATATTTTAAGAAATAAATTTAACTTCCTCCAGGAAAAGCTGCCATTTATCACCCCAGAGCAATATATTTTCGTCCAAGATAAATTAATGCTCGATTTTGACATTCGCATTGACGATGATCCAAAATGGTTAGGCGATGCTAAGATTAAGCTTCTATTCAATTCCCCAGATAACCAAAATGTCCATCCAGAAGATTTGCTCCGCGAGAGAATTATTCGCGTGGGTAGCTGGCGTGAAATCGATAAAATATTAGTTTAAGGAGTAAAATGACAGAGAAAAAATCCACCAAGGCTACCGCCAAGTCTACTAAGAAGCAGTCCGCCAAAAAAGTCGTTTCCGATTATAATGGCTACGATTATAAAAAGATTTTCTGGGAAGACGCTGACCGTCAATATGAAGATCTCGCAGATCGTTTAGCTATTCAGCGTCTCCTGCCAAAGCAGATGAATAATTTTGTTGATATTGCTGGTGGCTATGGTCGCCTCGCTAATGAGTACTTAGACCGTGCTAAGAAGGCTACGATTTTTGACTATTCTAAGACGGAGCTGGCTCAGGCTAAGGCTGAATATGGCGATAAAATCCACACTAAAGCTGGCGATATTTATGATTTGCCATTTAAGGATGATACTTTTGATGCCCTCATGATGGTGCGCGCCACTCATCATTTTGACAATATGCCAAAAGTCATGAAAGAATTATATCGCGTGCTCCAGCCTGGTGGTGTTGCCGTGATTGAAGTGGCCAATAAGCGCACTCTGCCAAAGATGTTTCGTTACTGGTTCCGCGCTGGCGATGTTAATCCTTTCGATAAAAAGCCTTCTAATTTGAAGGGGCTTAATAAGGATGGCTTTTATAATTATCACCCTAAGTATATGGAAGAAATCTTTGAAAAGACCGGTTTTGAAATTGATAAAGTTCTTTCCGTCTCCAACTTCCGCAGCACCACACTAAAAAAGGTCTTTACCCCAGAGGCTCTGCTCGCCGTAGAGAAGCCCGCCCAGAAGCTTCTCGCTCCTCTGCGTTTCGCTCCATCCATTTATTATAGATTGAAAAAGCCAGAAGAATAGGATATAATAATAGAGAGCTCGGCTCCGTAAACCTTCGGCTTTCGGAACCTCACTCGGAGTAAGATTAAAAGCAAACTTTCATCTTCCTCCTCGCTCGGCTCCGTCGTTCAACGGATAGGACATATCCCCTCTAAGGATACAATGCTGGTTCGATTCCAGCCGGAGTCGCCAATCCCATTTTGGGATTTTTTGTTTGCCAAAATCAAAGCTCTTGTGTTAAAATAGTATGTAATGAACAAACAAACTTTCACTCGGTCCCTGGGGGGGGGTATATAAAAGCTATTTTATAAGCCTTTTTGTCTTTTCTCTTTCATTTCTAGTTTCTGCTATCATCGCTGGTTCTTTTGTGCCAGTAGACGATTCTTCTGCCACCACCATCTCCAGTACTACCAACTATCCCGGAGACTACTATGTTACTGTCTCATCCAGTGACATAGTCTCCCTTTCTGTAGATGGTACTCCAGTAGGCCAATTAGCCTCTACTAGTGATACAGTAAA
>JAZSOC010000023.1:0-11634 GCA_045536725.1 Candidatus Nanosyncoccus sp. | reverse complement strand
TGGCATTAACTCTAACACTAACATGCCAGCAGCTACTTATACTACTACAGTTACCTATACAGCCTTTGGAGAAGGTATGCCACCAGACCTTACTGTAGATCTAAATAACGTTACCGCTACATCAGACACTATTACTATTCCTTACACTCTCACCGGAGAAGGTACCGTCCTCTGCGAATATGGTACTACCACAAGCTATGGTAGTAGTGTTACTGGCTCAAATAACCAATGTACTCTCTCTAGCTTAAATTCTGACACAGACTACTACTTCAAGCTTACCGCTATGAACGGTACTACTCCTGGTGATGTTGTGACTGGGAGTAAGAGGACGATCAATGATAGGATATATATTGTGCGTAATGGAGTACTCAATACGAATGCAACGGTAAACAATTTGTCTGGCACCACTGATGTCAGCACGGTTACTATGAGGACAGAAGGAGACCATTTATACTTCAAGATGGCGGACGGTAACGGTAGATATGGGGCGCACTGTGCTATTATCACTACTCCAATAAGTAACCTTTCGTCGTATACAAAGTTTTACTATGATTTATCATTCGGGTATAGCGGGACCGGTCCGTCATTGACATTCCAAAATCAAAATGGCAGTAATACTACTCAGTCGCTCGTGCAATTTACTAGCGCTGTGTCTCGCACATCTCAAACGATAACAAGCTCTATGTCTGGGGATACAAGCTATATAGGGACTTGTTGCTGGTATACTGGATGCTATACTGAGACTAACCTCTATAATGTCTATTATGAAAAATAACATGTTTGTGCTTGTCAGAAATTTGACGCATATGCCATACTGGGAGCGTGTTGCGCTTTTCTGTAGCAGGTACTAATTGTGGTCTCCATAGGCGTGGCGTGCGTCTCTCAAGCCTAACCGCTGAACGCACTAAATGGGGGTCTCAATAAAGCGGCAATTCTAGGTAGTCAGAGACTCCCAAGGAAGGGGTACTATATGAGTATAAAACTAGAGATATTTAGACTCATCACTATTACCATTGCACTTGGTAGTCGGAAGCGGTAGAAACGCCCCAGTTATTCTCTAGAATAGCTGGGGCCAACACAGAGGGCTTAGTTCCTAGAGCTAGGCTCTCGTTAGGATAATTATATCATAATCTTACGTTTTTACCCCATTTTTTTCACAATTCAAAAAAGACCCAAGGGTCTTTTTAATGGTAGCTAATCGCTTCGCGATTGTCTTTCACGGGGTGGCTATGGCGGGATTAAGATTTTGCTTTGCAAAATCTTTCCGTTCCTCGTGGCTCAAAAAATCGTGAACAAGCTCACGATTTTTGTTCGCTCACTCGTCCGGTCGAACCCTGCGGGTTCTTATCCCGCAGTAATTCGCCAGATAATAAAAATTAGGCCTAAAGGCCTATTTTTATTATGGTGATCACGGCGGGATTCGAACCCGCGATTGCCTGGATGAAAACCAGGAGTCCTAACCACTAGACGACGTGACCGAACGAAGACAAGACAAAATGCTTGCATTTTATCTTAGTCTGAGTGAGGGAAACGAAAGCGCGAAGCGCTCACGTAGCCAAACGTGATAAGTATCACAATCTAATTATATCAGACTTTACTTCTCTTTGCAAGAGAGGTCTACGGTGTAAGTATAATCTTTTTCGCCGTATGGCGCCACCGGCTGGTATGTTACCTTAGAGACATTCGCATTGCACTTATAGTGCGCATTGTCAAAAATTGCATCTGGATCCCCACCATTTGTCCGGCTATAAACCATTAGTTGCCTGAGATAGACTGGCTCCAGGCTAGCTTCTGCATAGTTCTTTTCTAAGAGCTCTGCCACGTCCTGGTCTTCACTTAGGCTATCCTTGTAGTTCTGATAGAAATATTTTTCATAATATTCTTTTGCTAACTCATTAATCTCTCTATCAGCTACTTTGTCTGGCATATTATAAATATCAAAGCCCACCAGCCCCATCACCGCCACTATCAAAATCACGATGCCTGCGACCATTATTTTCTTGATATTATCTGATTTTTTGCCATAACGTTTACGCTTACTCATGTACTAATTATAGCACATCCTATGGTATAATTAATACATGAGCAAACTATTTAAACGCACTAAAATTCTTGCCACAATTGGCCCTTCAGTCTTTTCCGAAGAAAAAATCAATGAGCTTATTCTCGCCGGTGTTAACGGCTGTCGTCTTAACTTCTCCCATGGTAACTCTGCTGAACGCGATCAGCAGATAGAGTGGATCAGAAAGGCTGCCGCCAATAAGGGCCGTTCCGTTGCTATTTTACAGGATCTTCAGGGGCCAAAGATTCGCCTCGGTCTCATTAAGGATAACCACATGGACGTTAAGCAGGGTGATGAATTGATTCTCGATTCTGCCATAGAGGAACATGACGGCTCGCATATTATCCCTGTACAATACAATCTCGCAGAGCGTATGCGGGTGGGGGAGCCACTTTTTATCTTTGACGGCAAGATTAAAACTCACGTCACAGAGATCGTCTCAAAAACTGCCATTAAGGTATTAGTAGAGAATGATGGCTTTATTATGAGTAGAAAAGGTCTCAATCTCCCCGATACGGACTTTGGTGGTGACATTCTCACAGAGAAGGATATGGCCGATATTGAATTTGGCGCTTCCCGTGATTTTGATTATGTCGCTTTGAGCTTTGTGCAGTCCGCTGAGGATATTGAGAAACTTCGCCAGATTCTGCTGAGTCACGGTTCCACTGCTCAAATTATCGCCAAGATTGAAACTAAAAAAGCCATTGAGTCCGATGAAGCGATGGAGGCTATCGTTAAGGCTACTGATGGCATCATGGTTGCCCGTGGTGATATGGCTGTGGAGGCTGGTGCTGAGGTGGTACCTATTGTCCAGCGCAAGCTGATTGCTCTCTGCCGTAAACATGGCAAACTTTGCATTGTCGCCACACAGATGATGGGCTCCATGGTAGATAATCCAGAGCCTACCCGCGCTGAAGTTTCTGATGTGGCTAATGCCGTCATCCAGGGTGCTGATGCTGTGATGCTCTCCGATGAAACCGCCAACGGTAAATACCCAGTAGAAACTGTCAAGGCTATGAAGAAGGTTATCCTCTTCGCCCAGAATAATTCCCGCGTAATGCCACTTCAGCATGAAATTGTCGGTGGCGACTACGAGAATTATGACGCTATTTCCGCCGCCGTCGTTAAATTAGCAGAGAAAATTGATGCCGATGTTATTGTCTGTGAGACTTCTTCCGGTGCCACTGCGGCCTCCATTGCCACCCAGCGCCCTAACTTGCCAATTATCACTGTCACAGCCAATCCACGCGTCGCTGGTCAGCTCGCTCTCACCTATGCTAACTCCGCCTTCGTTCGCCAGCACACAGAGAAATACGGCTCAGATCTAGCCGTAGAGTTAAAGGCCAATGGCTATCTCCAGCCTCGTGAAGGCAAAAAGGATCTTACCGTCGTTATCGTATCTGGCGTTAAGGGTGTCATTGGTGGCACCAACACTATCCGTATTCGTACAATTTAAGGAGCACTATGAAAAATTTTCCTACTATCAAAGATTTTAACCCTAAGAATCAAACTATCCTCGTCCGCACTGATTATAATGTCCCAATGCAGGACGGTAAAATTGTTGATGATTTACGTATCCGTGCTAGCTTGCCGACTATTAAGTATCTCGTCGATAAAGGCGCCAGGCGGGTCATTCTCATCTCTCACATGGGCCGCCCAGACGGGCAAAAAGTTTTAGAGTTATCCCTGCGCCCCGTGGCTGAAAGATTAAAAGCCCTCCTCCCAGATAATGTTGTTGAGTACGTCAATGACGTTTCCGGTCCGGATGTTGAAGAGGCTGTCGCCAGGCTCCCTAAAGGTGGCATTTTGCTCCTAGAAAATCTTCGTTTCTATAATGGTGAAAAGAAAAATTCTAAAGATTTTGCCGATGAAATTATTGAGAGTACTCACGCTGACGCCTTCGTTCAGGATGGTTTCGCAGTGATTCATCGCGCCCACGCTTCCACGGAGGCTATCGCGCGTGAGCTGCCATCTTTTGCTGGCCTCCTCGTAGAAAAAGAAGTAGAGACCCTCACGCAGCTCATGAAAAATCCAAAGCATCCATTCTACGTTTTGATTGGTGGTGCCAAGGTGGAAGATAAGCAGCCCCTCATTGAAATCTTCGCTAAAAAGGCAGACCAGGTCTGGGTCGGCGGGAAGATTGCCGCTAACGGCTATCAGGCTACTGCCCCTAATGTCCATGTGGTTGATAGCTTTAAGGAAGATGCTGAAGGTAATAAATTAGATATCTCTGATGATGCCAGCTCTGAACTGGCTCAGCTAATCAAGCATGACGCCGCTACTGTTCTCTGGAATGGTACTTTCGGCAAAGTGGAAGTCCTAGATTTTGCCAAAGGCTCCGAAGAAATTGCCCTCACTATCGGCGAGAAAGAGGGAATTACCTCAGTTATTTGTGGTGGTGACACCACGGCCTTTGTCGAGAATCTCCAGAAGACTAATCCAGATTTAAAGTATACTCTCATTTCCACTGGTGGTGGTGCCGCTCTGGAGCTTCTCTTTGGTGAGTCGATGCCCGGCCTTGAAGCATTAAATTAGCACTCTCCACTTGCAAGTGCTAACTTTTTGTGCTACCATAGAAGTATGCAAGATGATTTTACAGAAATGATGAGTAATCTGTCTGAGAACGCTCGTTTTGCGATTCAGAAGGCAGACTATTATAGTAAACGTTACAACAACGGCTATATGAGTACGGAGCATCTTTTGATGGGTATTGTTGCTCAGGATGTTTCCGCCGGTGCTCATCTTCTAGCGCAGGAGGGAATTGATATTGATAAGGTTGAAAAATCTTTAAATCGCACCGCCGTGGAGGTACCTGGTTCACAGATGTCAATGATGTCTCTGTCTGAGGCTGCCGTTCTGACTTTACGCATGGCTTCTAACTTCGCCAATGAGCGTGGTCTTGATGTAATCGGCACGGAGCATATTCTGCTAGCGCTCGTTCGCCAGCCTAATTCTCGTGCTGCCCTCATCCTTTCTGGTCTTGGCGTCAATTTAAAGGATTTGACTTCCAGTATTGAGCAGCTCCTTGAAAAAGAAGCCAGTGAAAGTAAAATTGACGACGAAAAGAAAAAGTATATTAATAAGTCCCAGTTAAAATGGCTCAAAAAATACGGCCAAGATCTCACTGAGATGGCTCGCGCCGGCAAGCTGGATGCCGTAATCGGCCGTGACCAGGAGATTGAGCGTACTATCACCGTCCTCTCTCGCCGCACTAAGTCCAACCCTGTTTTAATTGGTGAGGCTGGCGTCGGGAAGACTGCTATCGTAGAAGGCCTCGCTTCACGCATCGCCAATAATGACGTCCCTGGCACCTTGATTGGTAAGCATATTTACCAAGTGGATTTATCTTCTCTCGTCGCTGGCACTAAGTTCCGCGGTGATTTTGAGGAGCGCATTAAGGGTGTGATTGATGAGGCTCTAGAAAATCCAGATATTATTCTCTTCATTGATGAGCTTCATCTCCTTTCTGGCGCTGGCTCCGGTGATGGCGCCATGGATGCGGCTAATATCTTAAAGCCTGCTCTTGCCCGCAATAACATGAATCTCATTGGTGCTACCACCCTGGATGAATATCGTAAATTTATTGAGAAAGACAAGGCACTCTCGCGTCGCTTCCAAACGGTCATCGTGGAAGAGCCGAGCCCAGTCATTACACTGCAGATCTTAAAAGGTATTAAGAAGCATTATGAAAAGCACCATGCCGTCATTATTCCAGATGAAATTTTAGAAACAGCCATCAATATGTCCGGCCGCTATATCAATGATCGTTTCATGCCGGATAAAGTCATTGACGTTATTGACGAGGCTAGCGCTATCGCCAAAGTGGCTGCCGATAAAAAAGGTGGCGGCAAATATAAGAAGTTGAAAATTGAGGCTGAACAGCTCCAGAATAAAATTGAAGAATATGCTGAAGCTCAAGATTTTGAGCATGCCGCTGAGCAGAAGCAATTAAAGGCTAAACTAGAAGCCGAAATTAAAAAGCTAGAAAAGGCTGGCGTCAAGAATGAGGAAACTCCTACTCTCACTGAGGAGAATCTCGCCACGGCCATCTCCTTGAAGACTGGTATCCCCGTTTCTAAGGTGCACGGCTCCGAGATGACTATGCTGGTGGATTTAGAGGACCATCTGAAAAAGAGCATCATCGGCCAGGATGAAGCAATTAAGCAGGTTTCTAAGGCTATTCGCCGCGGCCGCTCCGGCATCTCTAATCCTCATCGCCCAATTGGCTCCTTCCTCTTCATGGGCCCTACTGGCGTCGGCAAAACAGAGCTCGCCCGTGTCATTGCCCGGGAAGTCTTTGGTGGTGATAATTCCTTGATTAAGATTGATATGTCTGAATTTGGCGAAAAGCATAATGTCTCCCGCCTGGTGGGTGCGCCTGCTGGCTATGTCGGCTATGATGATGGTGGTAAGCTGACGGAGGCTGTCCGCCGTCATCCGTATTCCGTTGTACTCTTTGATGAGATTGAAAAGGCTCATCCAGACGTCTTTAATATGCTGCTCCAGATTCTGGAAGACGGCATTCTCACTGATGGCCAAGGTAATAAAATTAAATTCAATAACACTATTGTAATTTTAACATCAAACCTTGGTGCTGCAGAAATGTATGACGATATGGAAATGGGCTTTGCTGCACGCACTAAAAAAGATGAAAAGGCACTAGAAGAAGAATATGAGTATTCCAAGGCGGCCGCCATGCGTGAGCTAAAAAAGGTCATGCGCCCAGAATTAATTAACCGCCTGGATAGTATCCTGGTCTTCCACGCACTCACCCGTAAGCAGGTTGAAAAGATTTTTGATTATCTCTTGTCCGATTTGAAGAAGCGCCTCGCCACGAAGTCTATCGGCCTGAAAGTCACCACTGACGCCAAAGATTGGCTCATTGAAAAAGGTTTTGATCCTAAAAATGGCGCCCGCCCACTTCGCCGTGCAATTGAAGATAATCTAGAATCGCTACTTTCTGAAGCTATCATCAAAGAAACGATTAAGCCTGGTGAAATTGCAGTTGCCAGCCTCAGTAAAAATCAGTTACAATTAAAGGTAGAAAGGAATGAAAAATAATGAAGAAGTCAGTAATTGCCGTTATCACTATTTCTATTCTCGGTATTATTGCTGCCTATTTCTTCACCCAGTCTAGCTTTAAAGATGCTTTATCTAGCTTCGGTTACAGTCCATCCGGTGAGGTTTTAACTCTTGAAGAAAAGCTCGGCTTCACTGATTCTGCTAAGACTATCTTCCGCGCTACGCGCCCATCCTTAGAAGACCGCGACGCTTTCAATGAGCATTGCCAGTCTTACGATACAGACGTTTCCGTGCTCGGTTGTTATACGGATAATAATATTTATATTTACAATGTCACAGAAAAAGATTTAGAGGGTATCGTAGAGTCCACCGCCGCGCATGAATTTTTACACGCCGCCTGGGACCGTCTTTCTGGTAGTGAAAAGAATGACATTTCCGTTTATCTTAATCAAGTTTATGAGCAGCACCATGACACTCTCGCCTCAGAGCTAGAACTTTACGATGATAATGAGCAGCTCGATGAGCTCCATTCGCGCATTGGTGTCCAGATCACTAATCTCCCAGCTGAGCTAGAATCTTATTACGCCCGCTATTTTAAAGATCAGGACGCCATCGTAGCTTATTATAGCCACTATATCGCTCCATTTGAAAAAATCAAAGAATCCACTGAAGAATTAAAGGCTACTATCGATGCTGAAAAGGCCACCATTGATACTCGCACTGCTGATTATTACGCTCGCGCTGAGGCTCTGTCCCAGTCTATCAATGAGTTTAATACTTGCGCCGATACACTCGGCTGCTTTGCCTCCACCAGTGAATTCAATGCTCGCCGTGCGGAATTGGTTGCCGAACAAGAAGCCCTAGAAGAGCTCTATGCCTCCATTAATACCGCCGTCGATAACTATAACCAGCTAGTGGAAGAATATAATAATAATATTCTTCGCACGGAGACTCTGCAGAACGCGATCAATTCCAATTCGCCACTTAACGTAGAATTAGAAACTAATTAGAAAGGATTATTATGACTAAAAATTATCTCGTACCAACCGTCGTTGAGGAAACTGCTAAGGGCGAGCGCGCCTATGACATTTATTCACGGCTCTTAAATGATCGTATCATTTTCCTCGGTGAAGACGTTAATGCGCATACGGCTAATCTTGTTGTGGCGCAGCTTCTTTTCCTCGCTCATGAGGATCCTAAGAAGGATATCAAGCTTTATATTAACTCCCCTGGCGGTTCCGTCTATGACGGTTTGGCCATTATTGATACTATGAATTATATCGCACCAGACGTGCAGACTATCGGCATCGGCTTGCAGGCTAGTATGGGTGCCATGCTGCTTTCCTGTGGTGCTAAGGGTAAACGCTATTGTCTACCTAACTCCCGCATCATGATTCATCAGCCATCGTCTGGCACCGAAGGTAAGGTCACCGATCAAGAAATTACACTGCGTGAAAGTATTTTTATGAAGAAGCGTCTGGCTGAAATCTTCGCTGAAAATACTGGCAAAGATTTAAAGCAAGTTGAAAAAGATATGGATCGTGACAATTGGATGTCTGCCGCAGAAGCAAAGGAGTATGGTATCATTGATGAAATCGTCGAAAAGTAATTTCGTTTGTCAGCAATGCGGCACCAGCTATGCAAAATGGGTAGGACAATGCGGTAATTGTGGTGGCTGGAATACGCTCGTAGAGCAAACCGCCAGCGTGGAAACAGAGAGTAAGACTGCTCTTTCTAAGGCTAAAGTTTCTGGCAAAAAATTACAATATGAAAGCATCAAATCCATCGTTCCGTCAGATGCCAAAGAGCGTTTAAAGACTGAATTTAAAGATTTAAATGAGGTGCTCGGTGGCGGTATTTTAATGGGCTCTGTCAACTTGCTTACCGGCCAGCCTGGCATCGGTAAGTCTACTATCCTCATGCAAATTTGTGCAGAGGTGGCTAAGACCCGTCCCGTACTCTACATCTCCGGTGAGGAGTCTGCCGGCCAAGTAAAGCTCCGGGCTAAGCGTCTAGGCGCTAATTCAGACCAGCTCAGCTTTGCTAGTTCCACTTCTGGCAATGATATTGCTAAGACGATTGAAAGCGGTGAGTTTGATTTAGTAATTGTCGACTCTATTCAGACTCTTGCCATTGATGAAATTTCCTCCGCGCCTGGCACCGTCAGTCAAGTAACTAATTGCGGTAATTTGATTATTCGTGCTGCCAAGGCCACTGATACCGCCGTGATTATTGTCGGTCACGTCACTAAGGAGGGCACACTTGCCGGGCCAAAAGTTTTAGAGCATTTAGTGGATGTAGTTTTGAA
This sequence comes from Candidatus Nanosyncoccus sp., assembly GCA_045536725.1. GTDB lineage: Bacteria > Patescibacteriota > Saccharimonadia > Saccharimonadales > Saccharimonadaceae > Nanosyncoccus. The sequence goes on along the minus strand of JAZSOC010000023.1, from coordinate 2,242 downwards.
CTTTGAGGGCGATCGCTATGGCGGGTTTAAGACCGTCCGGGCCGTCAAGAATCGCTTTGGCTCTACTTCGGAAGTTGCCATTTTTGAAATGAACGACAAAGGTTTAAAGGAAGTGCAGAACCCTTCCGCCGCTCTGCTTGCCGAACGTCAAAATACGGATGGCTCCATCATTCTTGCCACTCTTGAAGGTACGCGCCCCATTCTCGTTGAGATTCAGGCTCTCGCTACACCCAGTACTTTTGGCTATCCCAAGCGTACCGCTTCTGGCTTTGATATTAACCGCCTCAATCTTTTAATTGCCGTCATTCAGCGCCGTACCAAATTGAGGCTAGATGATAAAGATATCTTCATTAACGTTGTCGGTGGCATGAAATTAAATGATTCCGCCGCAGATCTGGCTATCTGCCTGGCTATCGCTAGTGCCGTAGCTGGCCGCAAGCTTGCTGAAGATTATGTGGTCTTTGGTGAGGTTGGCCTGGGCGGGGAAGTTCGCTCTGCTTTCCGCCCAGACCAACGTATTGCCGAGGCTAAAAAGCTTGGCTTCAAACATGCTATTGCTCCTGCCAGCCATAAGGATCCGTTCATCACTCCAGTCAAAGATTTAAGGGATACATTAATTAAATATGTTAAGTAAGCGGATTCTCGGCATTGACCCTGGCACTGGTATTTGTGGCTTCGGCGTGATTGAGGCTGGCGAAAATCAAGGCACCCTCCGCGGTAAAGTAAAGATGCTTGACACTGGTGTCATCGCCACTCCTCCCCACACCCCCTTACCAGAGCGCCTAGAGGATATTTACGATTCGCTCAATGAAATTGTCAATCAGTGGCAGCCAGACATGGTTAGCATTGAAAAATTATTTTTCAGTAAAAATATCACCACCGGTATTTCCGTAGCAGAGGCTCGCGGTATTTGTATTTTGGTCGCCAAGCAACATAATTTACCGATTTATGAATACACTCCGAATGAAATTAAAAAGACTCTCACTGGTTATGGTTCTGCCGATAAAAAGCAGATGCAGGAAATGGTGCGCTTGCATCTCCACTTAGAAAAGGCACCCCAGCCGGATGATGCTGCTGATGCTCTCGCTGCCGCCATTACTCATACTATGATGTATCAGCCCGCCGCCCCTCGGCAGGATATGATAAAATAGTATTATGATTGCACACATTTTTGGGAAGATTACTGAAAAATACGATAGCTCTGTGATTGTTGATGTCCACGGTGTTGGCTATGAGCTGATGCTCTCATTGCCAGATTTTGAAGCAGCCAACCTCGATACAGAAATTAAATATTACACTTATCACGCCGTCCGTGAAAATTCTGAAGAGCTTTATGGTTTCTCCTCGCTCGCTGCTAAGAAGCTTTTCCAAATGCTTATCTCCGTGCAAGGCATCGGCCCAAAGGCCGCCATTGCTATTCTTTCGCTTGGCTCGCCAGAAGATGTCCGTAATGCTATCGCTAATGCAGATAGCGCCTATGTCTCCAAAGCTTCTGGTGTCGGCAAAAAGTCCGCGGAGCGCGTGATTGTTGATCTCCGCGATAAGGTCGGTATTCCCAGTCACGTTGGTGCTTCCACTCCTATCACCGCGCCGTCTCACGATGCTCCCGATGAGGCTCTGGACGCCCTCATCGCTCTTGGCTTCACCCTGAAGGAAGCCACCACCGCCCTCGCTGATGTAGACCCGTCTCTTGATACTTCCGCTCGTGTCCGAGGGGCCTTGTCAAAACGCTAACGCTCATGCTAAAATGAATGTAATGAGTAAAATGAGTTTCACACGGTCCCTGGGGGGGGGTATATAAAAGCTATTTTATAGGTGTCTTCACCTTTCTTGTGTCATTTCTAGTTTCTGCTATCGTTGCTGGTTCTTTTGTACCAGTGAGTGATAGCTCTGCTTCCACCCTTTCTGTAGAGAATAGAGCCACTGGTTACTTTGTTACAGTTACTGCTCCAGACATAGCTTCTCTTTCTGTAGATGCTACTCCAACAGGACAAACTATGGTAAGTAATGCTAGTACAGTAAACGTAGTTACTAATGCTCCATCTGGTTATAAACTCTATATCTCAGCTTCTTCTGCTAATCTTACTTCTTCTGATACATCTATCTCCCAAAGCTTCTCTCCAGTAACTACTACAACACTCACAGCAAACACTTGGGGATATAGTCTAGATACTGGTTCTAATAAGAACTGGTATCCAGTACCACAAGTATCAGACCCATCTAACCTAGATGAAGCAGCTAT
>JAZSOC010000032.1:0-6973 GCA_045536725.1 Candidatus Nanosyncoccus sp. | reverse complement strand
GTAAACTGTACCCCAACTAGTAGACAGTCCGTAGAGTTAGACCACTAGCAGAATAGAGGTGAAAAAAATCTCTATGAATAAGCGGTTTCATAGTGAGTGATTTTAGGTTGGTATATTTCATTTCTGGCTTATTATTAATTTGTTAGTGGTTTTTATCATGAGTTTTTGGTAGTGGGTAGATACCGGTCGTAGAGTATTCGTAGTATTCAGCTGGTGATAGTTTAGCTAAGTCCCATTGGTAACGATAATAATTGTAATAATTCATATAATCAATGATGACGTTGGAAATTTGATGGAAGGTATTACACTTACTTAATTTATCGCCTATTTCATCCTTCATGTGACCAAAGAAGCTCTCTTGTGGCGCATTATCCCAACAAGTAGCCTTCCTGGACATAGAACGGATGAAATCATGATCTTCCATCATCTCATTAAACTTTTTGGCTTTATAGTGTATTCCTTGGTCACTGTGTACCAAAGTTTCTTTAGTAAGCTCTTTGCCATGAATCAAAATCAATCGGCGAAAGGTATTTAAGACGAATTGCTCCTTAAGATTAGTACTCAACCGATATGATAAAATCTCTTTGGTATAAGCGTCTTTTATAGTAGATAGATAACAAAATTGTCCACCTTTCATGGGGATATAGGTGATATCTGTTAGCAATACTTTTCTAGGGCCAAATTCCCGGAATCTACGGTCTAAGACGTTTGGCGGGGTCTTTTCTAATATATTTTCTTTGAGAGCAATTCGGTAAGGGTTAGCGCGGCGAATTGGACAGACTAATCCATACTTCTTCATAAGTCTTCTAATTTTCTTTAGATTCATAATGATTGGTATATCAAAATGAAGAAGAGCCATTTGGATACCTCTAGCTCCTTTGGCATAGCCATGCTTCTTATAGGCAGTAAGTATAAGTTCAAAATCAGCTCGGTCCTTCTCTTCTCGTTTTTCTCTAGCCTCTTTTTCTTTTATCCATTTGTAATAACCGCTTCTGGAAACCTTAGCGGTTTCACAAAGCCAAATAATATTAGGGCATTTTGTTTTAGTTTTGGCGGATACTGTCAGAACTTCATTTATAATGGCGAATTTTTGATCTTTACTGAGGACTTGTGGGGTTCTGCCTTGAGATCTTCGCTCATAAAAATTTTTTTTAGAAAGTCTGTTTCTTTTTCTAGATATTGTATCTGTTGCTCTAATTTACCTATCATATGAATAATGTCAGCGTTGGTTTGAAGCTGGGTGTGACCACTACCCTTCCTACCACGATATGGATTCTTGCCCTCTAATGCTAGATTCTCTCTTCCAGGAAAAGCTCTTTTTACATTATTGTAATAGGTCCTGAGACTAGAGACTCTAGTCTCTCCTAGGATCTTTGGATCTATACCCTGTTCACGAAGAATATCAGAGGATGAACGACCCTTAGCGTATTCTCTACAGAAATAGTTTTTAAAAGTTTGAGTGTAATGGACTTGCCGAGGCGTGACTTCTACAATATTGGGGTTTTTAGATAGCATACTTATTTGCTCTTCAGTGAGATAACTTTGTACTCCCCGGTAGGCTTTTGGCTTTGGTTTTGTCATATTTCGCTCCTACAATAAACTTACCGCCATTATAATTAATGACGGTAAATCTACCAAGCATAAACGTTTTTTAAGTGTCTACTTTTTGGGGTACACCATACCGAACTTACTGTCTACTTTTTGGGGTACACTTAAAAAATAGTGTCTACTAATAAGGGTACAGTTCAGTACAGTTCAGGGGACTACCGGGCCACGCAACGGACTAGGAATCCGTAGTTGCGGCTTTGGGTGTAACCGCTCACAGTAGTAGCGTTGGAGCCCAGACCTTGGGCGTAGGAGCTATCGATGACCGTACTAGACCAATAGTAGCCGGAGTAGCCTGAATTGTAGAGTGAACTACCGTTAATGTTGCCACCGCGAGCATAGAACAACGGTGAGCCCTCCATGGCCTTACTGTTACCTGTGTAGCCATTGTTATAAATATAGTTTAGCCGCATGAATTCGTTAGTGGAGCCAGCAGTGGAGGTACTCGCATTAGAAGTTGTAGGTAGACGCCAGCCAGCGGGACAGATGGAGTTTTGCGGATTACCAGTAACATCATCGTGGGTAGAAGTGGTGTAATCACTGGTGTCATTACTAGCTACTGAGGCAGACCAGTTGTAATAGTTGCCGAGATGACCGTGCTGACCATTGACCGTATATGGAGTACGCTTAAAATAGGTTTCATTAGTAGTAGTAAGATAATTAACTGTGGTAGAGGGGAGGACATTGCCAGTACCACTATAGCCAGCATAATACCAGTCGCCGAGGTTGGCCGAGTACGGCGTTTTTTTGTCATTAGTCCAACCAGAAATAGAACCTGATGAAGAAATATTAGAAGTAGGAATTGTGCTCCTGATTGGTGTCCAGCTAGTAGTAGCAGTATCACTACCCCAACCAAGGTCAGTATTGGCATGAGTGAGGGTGGTATTGCTATCTAGGTCTAGCTTTAAATCCTGCGTCATCCAGCAATGACCATCTTTTAATTTGGCAATCCAGTAGATGTTGTTATCTCTAATATCTACTACCTGCAGTTCACTATCGTCTAAGGTAGTATTTGAACAGATAGTAGAGTTCATGTCTTGCATGGTGAAGTGGCCATTTAGCATAGTTTTGCCGGCGGCGAAGTAAGCATCATAGAGACTAACTGGTGGAGCGTAGGAGACGGCGTAGAAGTTGATGACATTGGTGTAAGTTCCAGCAGGTTGGGTAGAGCCGGCTTTGGCGCCAATCTTAAATTGGACCGAATCAGAATCAGCAGAACTAGTAGTGTTAATTAAGGTAATACCACCCATACCACGCTCACTGGCATTATCATTATTATCTAGTGGTAATCCTGCATAACCAGCTACACTTGCTCCAGCTGCACCATCAACACCAACACTACCACTAATCCAGGTAGCAGAACCACCGGAACCACAATTAGTAGGAGTATCTTTACAATAGGAATAACCCCATTTGTTATCACCAAAGGCAGATAGATTGGCAGCTACACCTGGAGTAGTAGCGAGATTAGTGAATGTATAGCTATTATTAGCTGTATTAGTTAGAGCAGTACTAGCATCAGTCTTATTGCCTACTGTTGCAGATAAAGTATAGCCTGCTACAGAATTAGTAGTGACCCCTACTGTAACAATATTACTATCACTGCTATTACCTGGAGTAAGATTATCTACATTCAAATTATCTGAGACAGAAAGAGAGATGGATGGGTTGAAGGTAAAATTAACCCCGACATTTGATTGATAGGTGACGGCTGAGACGGCGTTGACACCGATAAGGCTAACAACAACGCCCGTGCTAAATAATAATACTTTTGCCTTCATATATTTTTATTATAACATAAGTAGAATAATAAATAGTATTTTTATGTAAATTCGGGTATAATAATATATATGGATGATTTTGATTATTTGGATAAAAGGGAGGTATATCTAGACAGTGCTTGTCAGAGCCTACGGCCGAGGTGCGTGATAGATGCGGTGGAGAATTATTATACCAAGCATAATTCTTGTGGCGAGCGGGTAAAGTACAAATGGGGGGTCGAGACGGATGAGAAGGTCGAGGCTACGCGCGAGGCGGTGCTAAAATATCTGAAACTGTCGAAGCGCAAATACAATACTTCGTTTACCCTGAATACGACTTATGGGATTAATTTGATTTTGTCACAACTAGTGACAGATAAATTTGACAAGATTATGACTAGTGATATTGAGCATAATTCGCCGTTTCTGGCTTCGATTGCTTATAGTAAGCGGGCGGGAGTGCCTCGGGAGGTGATGGAGCGAAACGAAGACGGCTCGATTCCACTAGACAAATACGATTTTACCCGAGCGGTGGTAGTGGTTAATGTGGCAAGCAATATTGACGGGCGTAAACTCCTGAATGTGAAAGAATTGAATAAAGCTGTCCACAAGGCGGGCGGGATACTGGTTATTGACGGAGCGCAGGCTTTGGCGCATTCGAGCGAAATTATCCGTGGAGTAGAAGTAGATGCGATAGCGAGCTCGGCTCACAAAATGTACGGTCCGTCGCTTGGGATACTAGTCTGGCGAGATGATTTATTGAAGTACCTGGAGCCGGGATGGCTCGGTGGAGGGATGGTAGATGATGTAGAGAAAGAGTCGTTCTTACTCTCGGCAGAGGGGAAGGAGCACCGCTATACACGGTTTGAATCTGGCTTGCAGGCCTGGGGGGAAATTGTGGGGCTAGGCGCAAGTCTGAAATGGCTAGAAGGGTTGCCGAAGTCTGCTTGGCAAAATTTTGAGAATAATTATACAGAGTTATATGAGTTCCTACAGGGGGCGGAGAAGGTGCATCTGGTGAACCGCGAGGCAAATCCGACCATGTCGTTCTATGTGGAGGGGGTGGATTCACATCTACTAGGGGCGGCGTTGTCGCACGAGGAGATTATGGCGCGGACGGGGTACTTCTGTGTGCATTATTATCTTGATCATGTGCTAGGCTTGCCGCCCTTGGTCCGGTTTTCGCTGGGGCTGCATAACCGACCTCAAGATATCGATAAGGTTAAACGAGTGCTAGGTAAAATTATCAAATAGTTTCTTGTAATAATGTGGAAAAAGTTGTTGTGCTAATAAATTTTGTGCTATAATGAAAGTACTAAAGGTTAATTATTTTGGGTAAGTGAGGTAATATGACTAGAGAGAAAAGCCAAAATCAGCAACTAGGGCCGGGTGTTTGTTGTGGTTTATGCGGTGCGCTAGTGGGGATGGTTTTGTTGGCTAGTGGGGGATGCGAGCTGGTCTGGGCGGATGATGATACGGTGATTGATGTAATTAATGCTACCGTGCCAGTAGCTTGTACGATTTCTGGCAGTACTGACCATACTTATACTACTTCGATGCTTCCAGATACCACTGAGACTCTGGGGCCATCCCATGTCAAATCTGTCTGTAACGATGTAGCTGGTTATTCACTCTATGCTATTGGGTTTACCGGTGATAGTTATACGGGTGATAATACTAAGCTGGTAGGGTCACTGGCGAATATCAATACTGGTACCAGTGGTCCTGATTCTTACTGGGCCATGAAGGCTGAAGCTATTACTGGTGATTACGCGCCTACCATTATGAATTCCTTTGATAATTATCACGCGATTCCAGCTGATTTCACCCAGATTGCTAGATTCACTTCTGTGACTGATGGTGGTACGATTGGCTCTAACCTAGACATCACCTACCAGGTCCATGCCTCTCGCACCCAAACTGCCGATACCTACACTGGTAAGGTTAAGTATGTGTTGGTGCATCCGAATGATGCGCCAGCGCCGATGACACCCTTGCCGGATAGTGCCTGTCCGGCTCAGTCTATTTGCTATGCGCCCAATTCTGGTGATATAGACGGCTCAATGAGCTCACTAGGTTCCGTGACTGGTTCCGACACGGCTGGCAGACAGAGAAGTGTGGGAACTAATTCTACCGCAGTTCTCCGGGCTCCTAACTTCTCTCGCGATGGTTATGGCTTTGCTGGTTGGTCTACGGACTTTGAAGCTACCTCCACCAGCAAGATCTACGGTCCTAATGAAACTATCACTACCAGCACTACAGCAGGAGCTGGTGATGCTGATGTCTCTAGTAAGGGCCTCATCCTCTACCCAGTCTGGATTGCCTCGGCTGGTGACCTCCAAGGCTGGACCGGTTGCAGTGGTCTGACCCAAGCCCCCGCCCCTTCCACAGGAAATAGAGCAACCCTCGCCAGTATGACTGCCCTCACTGATGAGCGAGATGGTAATACCTACGCGGTAGCTCGCCTCGCCGACGGCAACTGTTGGATGACTGAGAACCTGCGTCTAGACGCTGAAAACACCACCAGTGACGCGAACAAGCTCCTAGCCCAAGGCTACGGTGACGACACCGCTAACAATCGCGGTAAATTCATCGGCCTAGCTGAATCTGAGAATGCCAACTTTGCGGACAACACCAACGCTAATTCTCTCTACTACTCTGGCGCCCAGTCTGGTACTGCCACAATGGATATTGGCACTGCTAATAACCCATCCTATCGCTTCCCCCGCTATAATAACAACAATACCAATAGAGAGCTCGATGCCAGCTACAGCGGCACCGGTAGTGGTACCTACTACCAATGGTACTCCTACGGTAATTACTATTCTTGGCCTGCCGCTATGGCCAGCACTACCTACCTTGACGCCTACTCAGCCTCCGAGGCTGCCAATACCTCCCTCTGCCCCACTGGTTGGCGCCTACCCACTGGTGGTAATAAGACCAGAATAGAAGCTGACCACAACAATGAGTTCTGGAACCTAGTAGTAGTAAACCTCAATAATAATACTTTACCCGCCAACTATGATAGCTCCAACACGCCATACTATAATGGCTCCACTGAAGCCAGCCCAGTAGATATGCTAGTCCGAGCCTTCCCGAATAATTTCCTCTACTCCGGCTACTTCTACGGTTCCTCGGCGTACAGTAGGGGCGGCGGCGGGCACTATTGGTCTTCCTCAGCGAGCGTCTACAGCAGCGCTTACAACTTCTACTTCAACTCGACGAACGTCTACCCAGGCACGTACAACGACAATAAGTACAACGCCAGGGCAGTGCGTTGTTTGCTAGGTTCCTAGTTATTTGTAAGTGGGCTATTCCATTTTTATACATTTTGTGATAACATAAGGATATTATGGTGTGTATTGCGGCATTTATAATTCTAGCGATTGTGGGGGTGTTTGTAGCGCTAGCCTCGATCTTTAAACCGAAGCTCTGGAAGTCCTATACCAAGGCTCTGAAGAAGGCCTGGGGGTGCCTGTGGAAGAAAGTGCGCTTGCAGAAGTGCGAAACTGGGTTTAAGGACGATGTCAAGAACTCACTCCTTTCCCGCGTGATGCTGAAACGCCCCACATGGGTGAAGCCACTGTCAAGTCGGATCGTAGCCATGT
>JAZSOC010000017.1:0-2587 GCA_045536725.1 Candidatus Nanosyncoccus sp. | reverse complement strand
ATAGTCTCCCTTTCTGTAGATGGTACTCCAGTAGGCCAATTAGCCTCTACTAGTGATACAGTAAACGTTAAGACTAATGCACCAAGTGGCTTTAAACTCTATATCTCTAGTACCGATAGCGATCTTACCTCATCAGATAGTGGGATAACCGATTCCTTTACTACCACTACTGGGACTAAAGCTTCTCCTACTACTCTTGCTGTTAATACTTGGGGTTTTAGTCTCACCTCCCCTACAGGAGGATTACCAGTACCTAGTAGTTCCTCTACTTGGATAGGTATGCCAGAAGTATCAGATCCATCTAACCTAGATGAAGATGCTATCACTACTGCTGGAGCTATAGACATTACTCCATCTGGCTCAGATACTCCTAATCTACCAAATGGTACTAATATACCTATCTACTATGCTATTAATGCTAATACTGATATGCCTACTGCTACTTACTCTACTACTATTACTTATACTGCGTTTGGGGAAGGGATGCTTCCAGAAATAGTCCCATGGTCTACTGGTACAGAAGCACAAATTGCAGAAATGTTTGAAGCCGTAGATGATGGTAGAATGACTATGCAAGATACTGGTTGGCAAGTAGGTGATGAAAGAACTGTAGTGCTCGGTTCACCAGTTAATGAAACAGTTACCTTTGTGATAGAAGACCTAGCAGGGAATGGCAACTACGGCCCAGATGGTAAAGATAACACTACTTCTGGTGGGACAGTTTATCATGCGTTGGTGGGGCAGAAGAACTCACTAAGTGTATTGAAGCAGATGAATACTTCTTTGACTGATAATGGTGGGTATAATGGAACAAATGTCATGAAGCCATTTATAGATGGGGATTATAATACATCTCACAATAATGCCAGTACTGGAAGATTCTATAGCCTTATCATTTCATCAAGCCATTACCAGACTGGTGGCCCGAGTTCTTATGCCTTACAGCTTACCTCAAACGTAAATTTTATAATCCACAATGAATATGAGATTATGGGTAAAAAGATATATGGGTTTAATGAGGAAACGAGATGTAAACAATTCCAATATTATAAAGTAAAGGATAATAGGCGTAAGACGCAAGGAGATAATGGCAGTGATGCTATAAATTATTGGACGAGGACTGTTGATTATCTATATAGAGGGAACAGTGGCTCATTGAAGTACCCAGTATATGTATATAGTTTTGATACGGTACAACAGAATTTGTATAATGCTTATAGCGGTTATACTGCTGGTGTCGCTCCCTTCGCCGCCATCTAGGTGTCGTGCTATAATAAGAAAATGAGGATTATTGATAAACCACTAACAAAGTCTGAATTAATTGATAGCTCAGAAAACTTCATTGAAGAAAACGCCATCAAGGCAGCAGTAGACGTTGCGCGCGAGATTATTGCTGTTGACTCGCCGATGCATTATGATTGCGAGCAGCTGCTTTTAGAAAACGGCTCGAACGCCCCTGATATATGGGGTATTAACCTTTATTTAGATAGTGATGATATTGACGATATCGTTGAATTTGACTCAATGATTAATATTCGCCCAGCTCAAAACAATCGTACTCGCAGCGTAGAAAATCCAGAATTGCAGGCAAAAATTAAAGAAGTCGTTCAGAAATGGATCAAATAAACTATATCCACAGCGACGAAGCGCGTAGAGACTGGAAGAATCACACCATCACCTATCAAATGGGGAATATCGGCAGCGAGGTTTCTCGCTCCCTGAAGTGGACAGCCAAAGGCAATGAGAAACGTGCCAACGCAGCAATCGACAGAGCTCTGGAACTTTTTGATTTTACCATTGAAGCCAATCGCAATAATCACGCTCGCCTCTCTGAAGTTTTGGTTGCTCGTGAAGAGTTCTGTGATTATTTCTTCGGCAATAATTCTTGGCAGACAGACCCAGAGAAAATGCAACGTTATTATGATGGTTTTGTGATGATGGAGCAGCTTGCAAAACCAAAAGCACTTTGCTAAAATAGGCTCAATGAACAAACAAGATTTCACACGGTCCCTGGGGGGGGGTATATAAAAGCTATTTTATAAGCCTTTTTGTCTTTTCTCTTTCATTTCTAGTTTCTGCTATCATCGCTGGCTCTTTCACTCCCGTCTCCGATTCCTCCGCCAGTACTGTCACTGTTAACTATGGCAGTACTGGCTACTATGTCACAGTCTCATCTTCAGACACTGTAAGTCTTTCTGTCGATGCTACACCAGTAGGGCAACTCATGGCTACCAGTAGTACTGTAAACGTAGTTACTAATGCTCCAGAAGGTTATAAACTCTATATTTCTAGTACAGATAGTGACCTCACTTCATCAGATAGTGGTATCACCGATTCCTTTGCTACTACTTCTGGTACTAAGACTTCCCCTACTACCCTTGCTGTTAATACCTGGGGTTTCTCCTTAAATACTCAAACCACACCAGTACCAGCTACTAACTCCACTTGGATAGGTATGCCAGAAGTATCCACTCCAGGAGATAAAACAGAAACAGAAATCATCACTGCCGGAGCTATAGAAATAGCTAGCTTGGATACTCCTAATATCCCATCTGGTACCGATACTACTTTATACTATGGTATTAAT
>JAZSOC010000028.1:0-13558 GCA_045536725.1 Candidatus Nanosyncoccus sp. | reverse complement strand
TATCTCCCAAAGCTTCTCTCCAGTAACTACTACAACACTCACAGCAAACACTTGGGGATATAGTCTAGATACTGGTTCTAATAAGAACTGGTATCCAGTACCACAAGTATCAGACCCATCTAACCTAGATGAAGCAGCTATTATCACTGCAGGAGCTACTGATATTACACCATCTGGAGCAGATACTCCTAATTATCCTAATGGTACAGACATTAGTGTATTCTATGGCATTAACTCTACTACTGATATGCCATCTGCTACTTATACTACTACGGTTACCTATACTGCGTTTGGAGAGGGGATACCACCAGAGTATGAAATAGTACCATGGAGTACTGGCACAGAAGAACAAATTGCATTAATGTTTGATGCCGTGGATAGAGGAGAAATCACCATGGTAGAAACTGGCTGGCAGGTGGGTGATGAAAGAACCGTAGTTTTAGGTTCACCAGTCAATGAAACAGTCACCTTTGTCATTGAAGACTTAGCAGGGAATGGTAACTACGGCCCAGATGGTAAAGATAACACTACTTCTGGTGGGACAGTTTACCATGCGTTGGTGGGGCAGAAAGAGGGGTTGACGGAGAGAAAGGCAATGAATGCAAGCATGACGAATGCTGGTGGATACAATTCAACTGATATAATGAAACCTTTTATTGATGGTGGTTATGCTACTAGCCATAATAATGCTAGTACTGGACGATTTTATAGTCTAATAATACCATCTTCTCATCAACAGACAACAAGCGGTGGCTCTATACAGGCTACTTCTAATGTAAAATTTATATTACATAGTGAATATGAGATGGTTGGGCACAATACCTATGCGCAAAATGAAAGCAGTACTAATAAGTGGATAACTTATTACAAAACTCCAGTTAATAGAATAAAATATTATACTGGAACATCTACGTCGTATAATTATTGGCTGCGCTCGGTTAATCCATTTGCTGCCAATGGAGCTACTGCGTCGCAGTGTTTTACTAATATGCAGGGTGCTGATTGGGCTGGCAGGCCAAATGGAAATAATAACAATAGGGCAAATAGCACAATGATGGTGGTGCCGTTTGCTGCTATCTAAATCGCTTGTGCGGACGCTTTTAGGACGTGTTAGGCTATCGCCCCAGGAGCCCCTTGAAATAGGGGCTTTTGCTTGGATATGTTAGTTCGGTTTTTGTTCGGGAGGAGGGAAGAGGGGGGGATTTTTGGAGGGAATTATTTGCATGGATTTGGCTGGGTTTGAGTGGAGATAGAGTAGAAAAGGGAAATAAAAGGGAAACAAAGGGAATTAGAAAATTTTTGAAAAAGTTTGTCAAATATGGGATAAAATGGGATTAGACAAGGAAAGTCGAGCTAAGTCAAATGAACTAACAGGGGTGGAGGGCCAGGAGCGATTCTGAAGCGATTCTGAAGGGTCAGAAGAGCTCGGAAAATGATAAATATGAAGAGATAATTATCGGTTACTCTAGGTTATGTGTCGCTTGCGCCAGGTTCTGAATATGAACTTTGCTCCAATAAAACCATAACAAAAGCAAGACTTTTGTATGGGTTTTATTGTCGCATCTACCAACTGGCTTGCGCCAGTTATCCTCGCCTTGTTGTGTCGTAAAAGAGTGATTGTGCGACATTGGATATTTTTTGAAAAGACGATTGTGTATGCGTGGTTTGGTGTAAGTTTTCCTGATGGCTGGTGCTATTTTAGTGTAAGTTTTATTTTCTGCTCCTGTAATTCCCGATTTTCCAATTCTGATAATTCTTCAATTACATCCCCGTCCTTTTTCGAGCTACGGCGAGCATTAGCGCCAGGGCCCTGTGAGCGCCCACAAAAAATAAACTAAAAAGAACATGAGTGTAATGGGTATTTTACAGGGGCTAAACAGGGGAATTACAGGGGTAGAGAATCATGACAACAGAGAAGTAATAGAGGAGGAATCGGAGGCGGACAGGGGTGGGCGTCAAAAAGCGGGGAAGTAATTCCCCGCTCTGCTAGGAGGATAAAACGAATGGCAAGTCATTCGTAGTCATATTCGTATTCTGAATAATCGCGTAGTTCATTGAAAAAACATGCAAGGATATATCCTAATATTACACCAGCGTAAATAGTCGCAATTTTTAAGATAAAATTCTTCATTATTCCTCTCCTCCTTAATGAACAACAGGGTAACTAACCCGTAGTTAAAAAGTTACTTTCTAAGTATAGCACAGGTGATGGCTAAAAGCTACTCCTGAGGCATTTTAGGCTGATTCTTATGATGTTTAGGGTAGTGACGCTTAGATTTGCGCTTTTGGTTATTTGAGGTTTGAGAACGGCTCTGGTGAGCTTCTGGAGTGGTATTTCCCTGCTTGTCTGACTCTGCGGGGCTAATGATAGGCTCTGTTGGCTGCTGCTCAGAGACGAGACGGGAAAGATCTTTAAGAGTGAGGCGATCGGTCTTTTCTTCGGCTTGATTAGGGCTCATTTTGAGCTTTTTAAAGTCTGCCTGGGGGGTGGGCTGGTATTTAGGCCGGGTAACAGGGGAGAATACAGGGGTAGTATCTTTGGCTTGATTCCCTCTTGAGCCGGCTTCACGGCCGGAGTCGGAGAGTGCTTTTTTATACTTTTCAGCTTGTTCAATATTCTCGCGAATTTCGGTCTCGACAATTTCACGCGGGCGGGAATATTGCTCACGGGAGCTATCGATGATAGCCTCAAAGTTATCCGCAGGGGTCTTAGGGATATTTAGGGTGGTAGCAGAGAAAGCTGGCACCTTTTCCCCGTTGATAATCATAGAGATAATGAAATTTCGGTTATTAAGAGCGAGCAAATCGCCAGCCTCAAAGGTGGGCTCAAATTGCTTAGAGAGAACAGGAGCATCGTCAGCGGAGACACGGAAAGAAATAGTAGTACCAACGTTACCGAAGACGGCGTCGCGGACAGCATCGGTCATTTGGGAGGTGTATTGGTTGGCGACGGTGAGATTGAGGCCGTATTTGCGGGCCTCAGAGAGGATAACGGCGAAGGAATCAGTGGCGAAGTTCTGGAACTCGTCTACGTAGAGATAGAATGGGCGGCGCTTGTCAACATCAGGGATGTCTGAGCGGCTCATAGCGGCAAGCTGAATCTTAGTGACGAGGAAGGCGCCAAGGATGCTGGCATTATCTTCACCGATGAGACCCTTAGAGAGATTAACGACGAGAATCTTGCCTTCATCCATAATCTGACGGACGTTGAAGGAAGATTTTGGCTGACCGATAATATTTCTGATAATAGGGTTAGCAGTGAAGGCACCAACCTTGTTTAGGACAGGGGCGATAGACTCATTGACTTGCTTTTCGCTCCACTGGCCAAACTCATGCTTCCAGAATTGAAGAACGGTGACGTCCTGACAATATTCAAGCGTCTCCTTTCTAAATTCCTTATCGGTGAGCATGCGGGAGATATCAAGTAGGGTGGTCTCTGGGCGATCAAGCAGGGCGAGTAGGGTATAGCGGAGGATATGCTCCAGGCGCGGACCCCAAGAATCGCCGAACATGCGCTTCAATACGCCAATTACCTCTGAGGAAATGTTTGGCTTCCTGGTGCCATCGGTCTTCTCGAGGGGGTTAAAAGCAACAGGATAGGCGGTGTCGGCAGGGTTGAAATAGACGACGTCTTGAATGCGGTGGCGAGGGACGAAGCGAAGGTTATTAATGGCAAAATCTCCGTGCGGATCGATGATACAATAGCCCTGATTGTAGAAAACGTCAGAGAGGGCAAAGAGCTCGAGTAATCCACTCTTCCCTGCCCCAGTTTGGCCGATGATGTAGACGTGGCGGGAACGGTCGCGGCGGAACATGCCAAATTGATGATTAATGCCGCGGAAATTAGTGAGGCCAAAGGCGGAGATATTTTCATCGTTGGCCGGGGAGCCAGTAATAAGTGGAAGCTGGGCAGGTGGCTCTGCGGTTTTAGAGGTGGCCCAGACGATATTAGGGGTCTCTACAGAGGTGTGTGGGAGGTGGTAAACAGAGGCTAGTTCAGAAATATTGAGGATAAAACCGCGATTAGTGAATTGGCGGAGGATATAAGCGTCTAAATCGGAAGGATTGAAGCTGCCGCCTAACATCTTAAAACCGTTAAGATTGGTGGAGTTAAACTGCTTAAAGGTGCCAACTACGGCCTGCATGTTGAGTTTAGCGTCTACCTCATTGTCGCCGAGGTAGGCAAGGCGAATTTTAACCTCGTATCCGAGCTTAGTGGCCTTTTCTTCAGCCTTATCGACGCGAGTTTTATCGCGCTCAGAGAGCTCTAGCTTTGGGGCGGGATTATCGGTGCCACCGGCAGGTGGACGGAAGAGTGCGGAAAACACCTCCCCTAGCCAGACCCAGTCAATACCAAGTATCCTAAAAGAGCGTTTGCCGGATTTGACATGCTTGACCCATTTATCGGTAGTTTCTTTGTGCCAATCATCAGGAATAGGGCGAGTGAGAATCTGAATCCACATTTCTTCTGTTTTGTCTGGATTGAGCTTGGCAAGGGTGCCGGTGATACCAGCGAGAGGATCTACGTCAAAAGTATCAAAAGTTTTAATAGGGAGGACTTCTTCATCGGTAAGGGTAATTTCTGAGGTGTAGACTACCTTGTGCTTCTGGTGATTTTTGGCGTAATCTTTCTCCATGGTGTGAATCTGGACGCTAGGATATTGAGCGTAAATTTGCCCTTCAACGAAATTTTGTAAGATTTTTGGCACCCAGATGTAAAATTGGATTTGTCCGCCAGTGGAGACAATTTCAAAAGAGAGATGTTCTTGGACGCCGCCGGAATTTTTAAGTTCATTGGCGTCTCTTAAAATGCCATGTAGTGAAGCAAAAAGTTGTTCTGCGGCCAGCTCCTTTTTATCGTTGGTGCGCGGAATTTCTAACATCAAGACAACAGAGTCGACGTTTAAAACTTTTAGCTGATTTAACTTTTTATAATTGCGATAAGTCAAAAAGCCAAGCACCCCAACAATGGGTATCCAAACAATAGGCATCA
This sequence comes from Candidatus Nanosyncoccus sp., assembly GCA_045536725.1. Taxonomy (GTDB): domain Bacteria; phylum Patescibacteriota; class Saccharimonadia; order Saccharimonadales; family Saccharimonadaceae; genus Nanosyncoccus. The sequence continues at coordinate 8,565 of JAZSOC010000028.1, read as the reverse complement.
AGATAAAATGGATAAGATATGCTAGCATTTATTTAATTTTAGCATAAATACTAATTATCTGCCAGGGTGTAGCTGTTTTTATCAACTTTCTTAAATAATCTCTTGTTCTGGAGATTGAGGAGGATAGTAGTCTCTTTGACTTTGCGGGCGTGGAGGACTTGTTTGACGATTTCTTCCCTGGTGAGTGGAGTTTCAGCTTTTTTGAGGATATCAGTGATAATATCAGAGACAGTACCCTTAGAATAGCCCCAGGAATCTAGAGCATAAATACCGCGGCCGATTAGGACGAAGCGAGAATCTTTAATTAGTTCATTGTGGATAGCCTGAATAGTGACATTTTTACGCTTAAAATTAGACTCTTTGATAGCCTCAGCAATGTCGGCGAAGTGCATTGGCTCTTTCTTATTTTTAAGTACGACGTAGATTTTATCGCGAATATTCTTAGGATTAACAGTAGGCCACTTGGCGAGCCCCCAGAGATTATTAAGATTAGCGAGCTGCTTAGAGATGCTGGCGACAGCACGGATATGATCTGGGTGTTCATAGCCAGAGAGCTGACTGTCTAGCTCGTCTAAGGTCATTGGGGCTTTATTTTTCTTGATGACGGCTACAATATCGTCTACCTTGGACTTAATGGTCTTTTCGTCGCCGTATTCGGCGATGCCGATACTGGCTTGGTAGCGGTCATTTTCCTCGACAATAGTCAGTGCGGCGGAAATATCACCAATAAAGGAAAGCTCGGCGCGCTCTGTGGCGGTGGTGGTGCGGCCGTAAATCTTATCGGCTAGCTCAGGAATGCTAGCGATGCGCCCCATTTCTGTAAGATTGCGGATGATAATCTTTTCAGCGGCGGCAAGTTCTGGGATTTGACCTTCCTCAGAACCGATGCGGAGGCGGATGAGGATGGCTTTTTCCAGCTGGCGGACACGTTCACGGGTGATTGACAACATGTCACCGATTTGTTCTAGTGTTTCTTTGGTGCCTTCAAGGCCGAATCTGCGAGAAATGATTTCTTTTTCGCGTTCTTGTTCGATAATATTCAAACTTCCGGCAATAGCACCTCTGATAGTCTCCGCATTTTGGTCCATTAGAATTTCCTTTATTCCACCACTGTTAATATTATTAGCTTAAACTTATTATAACATAGTTTTGATGTTTTTGCAACATGTTTCTTCTATATTTTCACATAAATTTAAGTGTACTAATACTATTGTAGCACATTTTTTACAAATGCAACAATTTATTGCGCTAGTGTTTTATTTTTTCTTTTTTCGTGATGTTTTATGTGGGGCATGGCGAGAAGATTTCGGCTTGTTTTCAAGCATCTCGCGAGCCTTCTCTTCGGTAATTTTCTTTGGATCTTGATCCTTAGGGATTTTTAGGTTGTTGCGGCGGCCTGGACCCTTAATATATGGGCCGTAAGCGCCATTAATAATCATGATTTCACCCCAATCGGCAATAATAGAGTCAATTTTAGCTTGATAGAGGGGCTCGACATCCTTTAAAGTGACACGGTAAGGGTCATAACCTTTGAGCGGGACGTTATATTTGCCAGCTTTAAGATAAGGACCGAAGGGGCCGGCGGCGGCAATTAGCTCGGTGCCATCCTTGGCTTTGCCGAGGTTGCGCGGCAGGGCGGGGAGAGCAAGCTGCTTCAAAGCCTCTTCAAGAGTGACGGTCTTGACGGTTTTCCCTTTAGGGAGTGGGGCAAAGCGAGGTTTTTCGCCAGCTTCTTTTTCATTTTCGCCAAGCTGAATAAAGCCACCATTCTTCCCCACCTTGGCGTAAATTTTTTTCTTGGTCTTTGGATCGATACCTAGCTCTGTGGAATTATTATATCTGGTGACGCCGTCTGATTTAATGACGAGCTTGGCAAAGGGGGTGTAGAAATCTTTGAGCATCTTAACGCGCTCTAACTGATGCTCGGCAATTTTATCGAGGTCTTCTTCAATATCAGCAGTGAAGCCGTAGTCGACAATCTGGTTGAAATGGTCGGTGAGAAAGTCTGAAACGAGCTCCCCCACAGGGGTAGGCAGAAGCTTACCCTTGGTGGCGCCGGATTTTTCCTTGACGGTGTGTTCAGAAACTTTATCTTTCTTTAAGATGAGCTCAATAACTTCACGTTCTTCACCTTCGCTATCGCCCTTGGTAACGTAGCCTCTGGTCTGAATGGCGGTCATGATGGAAGCGTAAGTGGAAGGACGGCCGATGCCGAGCTCTTCCAGCTTCTTCACGAGAGAACCTTCGGTGAAGCGGGCAGGTGGCTTAGCGAAAGTTTGGCGGGCGGTAATTTCATTGGCATCGACAATATCGCCTTCTTTTAAGTCTGGTAGCTCAATATCCTTACTCTTGCCGTAAACTTTAAGGAAGCCGTCAAAAGTAATGATCTCACCATGTGCTACAAATTCTATATTTGCAAATTGTGGTTTTAAGCGCACGGTGGTTTTGTCGACTTTCGCGTTGGCCATTTGCGTGGCGAGAGTGCGAGTGCGGATTAGGTTATAGAGGCGCTTTTCGTAGTCATTGGCGCCGGCGACCTCTTTAGTGATGTTGGTTGGGCGGATGGCTTCGTGAGCCTCTTGGGCGGAGGCATCTTTAGTTTTAAAATGGCGGACCTGAAGGTAATTTTTGCCAAATTCTTTCTCAATATATTCAGCGATGGCGGCGAGAGCCTGCTTGGAGAGATTGAGGGAGTCAGTACGGTGGTAAGTAATGTGGCCAGCCTGGTAGAGCCCCTGGGCGGCGCGCATAGTGGTGGATGAGCTGAAGCCGAGTTTAGCGTTAGCCTCAATCTGGAGGGCGGCGGTGGTGAATGGGACAGGATTGGCCTTAGTGCCCTCGGTCTTGCTTATGCTAGAAACGCTATATTTAGCTCCCAGGAGGCTTTCTAAGAGGCTTTTAGTGGCTTCCTGGGTGTCAGGAAGGTTCTTATCTAAAGTGGCCTGAAAAGCTGGTTTTCCGAAGCTACCAGAGACTTTAAAATTGTATTTTCCCTTAAAATTCTCAATTTCACGCTCTTTTTCAACAATCAGGCGTAGAGCTGGGCTCTGGACGCGGCCAGCGCTAATGGCGCCAGGGACTTTTTTACGGACGACTCCTGACAAGTCGAAACCAACCAGCATATCTAGAGTCTGGCGGGCTTGCTGGCTGGAAACCATATCCATATCCACCGTCCGGGGGTGCTTTATGGCATCCTCTAGGGCAGGCTTGGTAATTTCGTGGAAAGTAATGCGCTTGGTATTAGCTGGTAGCTTAAGCACCTCTAAAAGATGCCAAGAAATACTTTCTCCTTCGCGGTCTTCATCAGTTGCGAGCCAAATAGTATCGGCAGCTTTGGCAGCCTTTTTTAGTTCAGAAACGACTTTTTTATGGTCTGGGTCAATTTCATAGGTGACCTTAAAGTTGTCATCGACGTCCACCTTGGTGTCTTTACGAATATGACCGACGCTGGACAAAACTTGAAAATCTTTGCCGAGATATTTCTCAATAGTTTTAGCTTTAGCTGGGGACTCTACGATGACGAGATTTTTTGACATATATATTAATATAGCACATTTCTCGAAAAAGAAAAGCGTTTGGTAGATTGAAAGCCGCGAGAGCAAAATGTCTTGCGTAAAAAATGCGCTTGTAGTACATTAAAGCTAATGACTAAACTAACTTTCACTCGGTCCCTGGGGGGGGGTATATAAAAGCTATTTTATAAGCCTTCTTGTCTTTTCTCTTTCATTTCTAGCTTCTGCCATCATCGCTGGCTCTTTTGTGCCCGTGAGTGATAGTTCTGCTCAGACAGTTACAGTAGATTATCGTGATACCGGCTACTATGTTACGGTCTCATCCAGTGACACTGTTAGTCTTTCTGTCGATGCTACACCAACAGGCCAAATGGTAGCTACTAGTGATACAGTCAACGTTATCACCAATGCTCCAGAAGGCTATAAACTATATGTTAGTGCTACAGACAGTGATTTAACTAGTAATGGTATTACGCAAAGCTTTACTCCAACTACTGGCACTAAGACTTCTCCTACTACACTATCAGCAAATACTTGGGGTTTCTCTACTACCACTCAATCTACACCTGTACCAGCTTCTAACTCTACCTGGATAGGTATGCCAGAAATAGCAGATCCATCTAACCTAGATGAAGCGGCTATCACTACTGCAGGAGCTGTTGATATCTCTCCATCTGGCTCTAATGTTCCTAACTATCCTAATGGTACTAATATTCCAGTCTACTATGCTATTAGTGCTGATACTACTATGCCTACTGCTACCTATACTACTACAGTTACCTATACAGCCTTTGGGGAAGGTATATTGCCGGATGATATTACTGGTGTAACCTACATGCAAGAGGTGACGACTGATATCTGTAACAATACTCCGGAAGGTACTACTGCCAGACTTTTAGACAGGCGTGGTTATGGTAATGCCGGTTCTGACACTACTACTACCTATGGCGTAATCAAGGCTAAAGATGGTAACTGCTGGATGACCGATAATCTGAATTTATATAATGTTACTATTCAGGCGACAGATAGTGACTTTACGAGTGGGAGCTTTACGATACCAGCAACTTCCAACTGGGGTAACAATGAATACTCAACTGCGAAGGTTCACGTCGGTACTAGCTCTGGATACGTCGGTGTTAATTATTATAACTGGTGTTCTGCTGTAGCTGAGGCTAGTTGTGCTGATACGACCGACCCTAATACTTCTATCTGTCCAAATAATTGGAAGTTGCCAATGAATGGTGATATAAATACGAATAAGTCGTGGACGAATCTTATGAGTAAATATGGTTTTCTTAATCAATCAGCAGCCGGTTTAATATCGAGCGAATTGGGAGTTACTTTATATTATGGTAGATGGAACTATCCAAATAGTACGGAACGAAATCAGGGGGCTGTGGGTTGGTTTTGGTCTTCTACTCCTAACGGCAGTGGCTCTGCTATGACGATGTATTATTGGGACGGTGGTTCTGTTCAAACTAGTATAAGTAGGGAGAAAGGTTATGGTTTTACGGTGCGTTGTGTAGTGCGTTAACCTTTACTATTTTAGGAGGTTATCCAGTGGTTGGCGCCGAGGGATTTGATTTTGCCTTTGATTTCTAGGAGGGTGATGGCTTGATTAAATTCGGCGGCGGAGAGGGAGAGTTTTTCTGCGATTTGGAAGCCGTCACGGGCGCCACTGTCAATCAGCTGGAGAATTTGAGTTTCTAGGGGATTATCACCGGTGATTTTGGTCTTTTCTGGGCTGGTGATGCCGAAGAAATTGAGGATGTCGGCAGGCCTAGTATAAGGGTAAGCGCCTTGGGTGATAAGGCGATTACAGCCCATTGACAGGGGGCGATTGATATCGCCGGGCACAACAAAGAGCTCTCTTCCCTGATTGAGGGCATGAGTGGCAGTATTGATGGTGCCGGAACGGACGCCAGCCTCCACCACTAAAACAGCGTCAGCCAGACCAGAAATTAAGCGATTGCGGTTTAGAAAGCTCAATCGATAATCTAAGTTCTGACCGGGTGGGTATTCGGAAATGACGGCGCCACCACTTGCGATGATCTGGTGAGCAAGGGTGGTGTGGCGCGCAGGATAAATCTGGTCTATGGGGGTACCGAGAATAGCGAAGGTGAGCCCACCAGCATCTAGGGCGGCGCGATGAGCAATAGAATCAATGCCAATGGCTAGGCCGGAGACGATGGCTATTCCCTGTTTGGCTAGCTCATAGGCTGCCTGGTAGGCTACTTCTTTACCGTACTCAGTATGTCGCCTAGCACCGACAATTGCAACGCTTGGGACACGTTTTTCCGGTATCTTACCATTGTAATATAATATTTTAGGCATTAGCGCAATGGACTCTAACACCTTAGTGTATTCTGCCTCTTGGGGTCGTAATTCATTGATTTTCATAAAAAAGTGTGAAAAAAGTGTTGACTTTCCGTCCCCTGCGTGCTATAATTAGATACAGTTAGGGATAAAAAGCCCTACACCGCACCTAAATAATACAATAATATCTGTTACTCTGTTTCTATTGTAACAGATGTTGCGTGTTCTTAAAACCCCTCCGGTCTTACAATTTCTTTATGGTTGTAAGATTAAGTATTACCTCCACTTAAAGGCGGGGAGCATTTTAAGAACATAGCAACCCCCATAACCGGCGGGCCCCATATTTGTGTGAGGTGGGTCGCGCTTCCGGGGCTTCCCGGTATCTAAAAGAAGCGTTATGGGGTGATCAGAGGGCTTTAGGTGATGCCCACCCTTACCTAAAACCCTCTGACCACCTCAAAACGGGTGCGGGATACCGAAAAAATAGCCAGTTTGTGGCTATTTTTTGTGTCCAGTAAAATCATCAATGAAGGTGGCAACGTCCCGGAGGACTTCGGGGAGTTTAGTCTTTTCTTCAGGGGTGAATTTAGAAAGAACGAAGTCTGTATCGCCAATTTTACGGCGGAGGACATCATTAGCCGTGCCGAGGCGGAGGCGTGGGAACTCGTCGGCATTAAGTTCTTTAATGCAAGATTTAAGCCCGTTGTTGCCACCGGCGCTACCTTTTTCGCGGAAGCGTATTTTACCAAAATCAAGATTAAAATCATCACAAATGACGAGGATGTCTGACAGGGGGATTTTGTAAAAATGGGCAAAATGCTGGACGGCTTGGCCGATATTATTGTAGAAAGTTTGGGGCTTGATAAAGATAATGTTGCCTTCCTTATGGTAAGTAGCATTGAACTTGGGGTTCTCAGCAAAAGTCCAACCTTTGATTTTGGCGTAAAAATCCAGGGCGAGAAAGCCGAAGTTGTGGCGAGTAAAATTATATTGATTGCCAGGGTTGCCAAAACCGACGATTAATTTCATTCCTGCTCCTTCTTGGATGGGCGATTTTTGAGAGGCTTCTCGTTGTGGAAGGAAAAGACAATTGGGGTGCCGATCATTGGGAATTTCTCTCTGATTTTACGCTCCAAATAGCGTTTATAAGACCAGTGCATCAGCTGCATTTCCCGGCCGTGGATAACGAACCAGGGCGGGCAGGTGTCGGTCTGGACGATGTATTTAGGCTTAGGATGGGTATTTTTAAGGCCGGCAGGTGGGTGGCTAGCGATGGCTTCTCTTAAGATGGAGTTAAGCTCAGAAGTTTTAATTTGGGTGTGGCGGGATTCGTTGACGGTTTCGGCCAGCTCAAAAAGTTTGGTGACATTCTTGCCGGTCTCACTGGAAGTGATAAGAACGGGCGCATAAGGGAGGAAATTGAGATCATACTCTAATTTATCGAGGATTTCATTGGTATCCTCAACAAGGTCAGCCTTGGTGAGAACAACGATAATTCCCTTACCAGCGTCAACAATTTGGCCGGCGAGAGCTTGATCTAGTTTAGAGTGAGGCTCCGTAGCGTCCACGAGCAGGGCGCAGATGTCGGCCTCTTCAATGGCGGCGAGAGTGCGGAGGGCGGAGAATTTTTCAATGCCAACTTCGCGCTTGCCGTGCTTTCTGAGGCCGGCGGTGTCTAGAATTTCAATGTTTTTGCCTTTATAGCGGACGTTAATGCGGTTAATATCCCTGGTGGTTCCCTGTCTACTGCTGACGATGGCCTGTTGTTTCTTGCCGAGAGAATTAAAGAGGCTGGACTTGCCGACATTAGGGCGGCCGATGAGCGCAAGTTTTAGGGAGTCTTCTGTATCTTTAATTTTAACATGGCCAATAATAGCGGTAATTTTTACTAGTAGCTCATTGGCGCCTAGGCCAGTGGTGGCGGAAGTGCGGACGATATTTTCAGCTTTAATGCCGAGACGGAGGAATTCTTCCGTCGGTAAGGATTCACCTTTATCTGATTTATTGAGGAGGAGTAGGACTGGCTTTTTGGATTTAAGGGCAGCCTTAGCGATGCGCTTATCTTTATCGTCTGGGTAAGTAGTGGAATCGATAGTAAGGAGGATAAGCTCGGCGGCGTCGATAGCCTCGGCGATTTGATCCTGGATGGTGGCCTCAAAGTCATCCTCAGGATTCTTCAAGCCGGCGGTGTCAATCAGGAGAAATTCATCATTAATACGGGCAGATACGGAATCTCTGGTGGTACCTTCTTCCCTGGCGACGATGGCAATTTTTTTGCGAGCAAGACGATTAAGCAGGCTGGATTTGCCGGCATTAGTTTGGCCAATAAGGGCGACGATGGGAAGGGTTTTCATAAGAATAATTATAGCATAAAAAAGAGACTACCGCAAGCAAAGGCTAGTCGCAGTCGAAGCTATCGTCATCAATATCTTCATCTTGGACTTCATCTTCGAGAAGCTTCTCAATGTCTGTGGTGTCATCTTCCATGCTATAAGTATAACATAAAAACAGGGAGTGGACTTACGTTTTCTAAAAAAACTATGTTTTTTGAAAAATCTATGCTACAATAAGCTTATGTCTACAAGCGAAGGTTTAGGTTTCAATCGGTCCCTGGGGGGGGGTATATAAAAGCTATTTTATAAGCCTTCTTGTCTTTTCTCTTTCATTTCTAGTCTCAGCTATCATCGCTGGTTCTTTTGTGCCTGTGAGTGATAGTTCTGCTTCCACCCTTTCTGTA
>JAZSOC010000005.1:0-11495 GCA_045536725.1 Candidatus Nanosyncoccus sp. | reverse complement strand
AGAAGCAGAAGAGATAGCAGTAGCACCAGAAGGAGTAGGGTTAATGTCTATGGTAGTTGTACTTGGACTAGTAACAGTGATGAAGTAACCAGTGGCTCTATTCTCTACAGAAATAGTTTGGGCAGAGCTATCGTCTACTGGGACCATGGAGCTGGAGATGAAGGCAGAGACTAGAAATGATACAAGAAAGGTGAGGACACCTATAAAATAGCTTTTATATACCCCCCCCCAGGGACCGTGTGAAAGTTAGTTTAGTCATTAGCTTTATTGTACACAATTTATTGGAAGAATGCAAGGTAGACAAAAGTGCCGACAATGGCGCCGAAAATGACTGTGAGAATAATGGCGATGGCGAGAGCAATATTGCTCTTGCGATTCTTGCGCTTGCTGGCGACGACGGTCGGGATGGTATCAGAGGTGGTGAGGCGAGGCTCTGGAGCCTTGGCTGGGGAGACGGACTTCTTCTTGGCAACTGAGTGGCCAGAAAGGGGGCGCTTTTCAATGTTGAGGGTATTAATGAATGGTGATTTACCACCGAGGGTGAACTTATTATTATCTGGACCCTTCCCTTCTTTGAGATCTTCTACGGTGAGAGACTCAAAGTCGCGCAGGACGGCATCTGGATTCTCCTTTGGCTCAGGGACGAGAGGCTTTGGCTCTGCCACGAAGGAAGCGGCAAGCTCCTCTGAAGTATTCATTGAGGCGATACTTTCAATGTTGTCAAATTCAACGGTTTCTAGCTCAGCGAAGCGACTCTTCCGGTCTGCGCTGACCCCGGTACGAACAGAGGTGTGAGAAACATGGGAATTTTGGGCCTGTGGGGCGTGGAGAGGGCGCTTTGGTGCGCCACCAGTGCGGAACTGACCCTGACGGCTGGCTGGCGACATAGGGCCATATTCTGGCCGAATACGAGGCCGTGGAGGTAAAGAATGGCCATTCTGGCGCTTCAGGCGAGCTTGAGCAGCCTCCATTTCTGGAGACATTCTATGAGTGCGGGTACGCTTACCGCCAACCATATCCATGGAGCGGGTACGTGGTTTATTGGTTTTTAAGTTTTGATTGTCGTTCATGATTTGACTCTTTTTGCTACCTCTATTATATCACTAAATTGGTCTAGTATCAAACTGGAGTTCCCGATAAGTAAGCCGTTGATACCCGGAATAGTGAGATAGGCGCCGGCATTATCGGGATTGACGCTGCCGCCGTAGAGAATAGGGATTTCCTCGGCGACCTCTGGACCGGCAAGGAATTTAAGCTCTTTTCTGATTAATTTAATAACGCTAGCGACTTCATCAGGGGTGGCAAGTTTGGCGGATTTAGCGCTGGAAATGGCCCAAACTGGCTCATAAGCGATGATAACCTTGCCTAAATCTTCCTTGGCGACCTCTGAAAGTCCACCAATGAGCTGATCCCTGACAACGTCAGAAGCCTCCCCAAAAGTGCGCTCATTTTCAGTCTCACCGATACAGAGAATAGGGGTAATACCACTACGCAAGGCGGCGGCAACTTTCTGTTTAATTTCTTTATCACTCTCATGGAAGATAAAACGGCGCTCTGAGTGGCCGATGATTACATATTGAGCAATACCGCGGAGCATATTAGCGGAAGTTTCCCCGGTGTATGGACCGTAATCGTGAGTATTAATATTCTGGGCGGCGAGCTTAATCTTAGACTTCTGCTTTTCAAGCTGCAAGGAGAGAGGCTGAAGTGCGATAGTATTAGGGGCAACAACAATTTCTAGGCCACGGACGGGCTTAATTCTCTTTAATAGTTTATGAAGATAGATAGATGCTTCGCCAACGGTGAAATTCATCTTCCAGTTGCCCACGACATAAGTTTTCATATTATCATTTTAGCACAAGTGGAATAAGACTGCAAAAACTAGAATTGCTAAACGGAGCAGTTTAAGATACAATATAAGTAGGTAAAGTGGAGGTAATATGAAGAAAGTTTTATCATTTGATATTGACCAGACCTTAAACATCGCCAAAACGCCGATTCCACCAGAGATTGCGGAGCTGCTGCGCGACTGTCTGGACCATTTTGAAATTGCGCCGATTTCTGGGCAGAAGTTTGAGCAATTCTTAATCCAGATTGTGGACCCGCTACTAGCAGCAGGGGCTACCCCAGAGCAGCTGACGCATCTGCACCTCTTTGTGGCACAGGGGACACAGTATTACCGTTATAATCCAGGCAAGAAACACGGTGGAAAGCTGGTGTCTGTGGAAGTGACCGATTTAAACAAGGACTATGATGAAAAATACTGGGAGAAAGTCTATAATTTCCCACTAACCGATGGGCAGGTACAGAAAATTACCGAGGCGATTGAAAAGGCAGCCAGAGAGCTGGATTACTGGGAAGAGGATAAGCTGGCGGACGGGGATGAGATTATTGAAAACCGCCTCTCACAAGTGACCTTCTCTGCCCTGGGGCAGAAGGCTGGCACTGAAGAAAAGTATGCCTGGGACCCAGATTGCAAGAAGCGTGAGAAAATTGTGGCGAAGGCCCGGGAACTGGCTCCAGAATTTGAGTATGAGATTGGTGGTACCACCTCTATTAATGCCTTCATTCCAGGGATGAATAAGGTATTTGGGATGAATCACCTCTTAGAGGAGCTGGACGTAAATAAGGAAGACGTACTATACTTCGGTGATATGACTCAGCCAGGGGGTAATGATTATCCAATTGTGGAGATGGGTGTAAAAACCATCACCGTGCGCAGCCACGAAGATACCGCTTATGCCTTGCGTGGGATTCTCGGTATAATCTAAGCGAAGATAAAAGCCCCGGTCTAGACGGGGCTTTTTGATGATTAGCGAACGAGGGCGAACTTATTTTTGCCACGCTTAATAATGGCAAGACTGTCTACCGGCTGCTCATTGGTAATTTTAGTACGATTAACAGAGATGGCGTTCTGGGAGAGCATCTTTCTAGCCTCACCCTTGGAGGAACAGAGGCCGGTTTCTACTAAGATATCAACGAGACTGCCGCCGATTTTCGCGACAGGGAGAAGCATGGCGATGCTATCTATTTCTTCGGTGCTGAGCGTGGCGATATCTTTATCGCCGAAGAGCAGCTCTGTGAGATTAATAGCGGCTGCGGCAGAAGCTGGGCCGTGGACAACCTCTGTGACACCCTTAGCGAGCAATCTCTGAGCAATACGCTTTTCTGGATGTTCACCGTGCTCTATGAGAGTCTGCTCAATAGTATCTTTATCATAAATGGTGTAAATCTTTAAGAGGTGGGAGACAGCCTCATCGGACTGATTAAGCCAGAACTGATAAAAATCGAAAACAGGGGTGAAATTGCCGGAACCGTTATCGCTGCTGGCTAACCAGATGGCATTACCTTCACTTTTACCAAACTTCCGGCCGGTGACAGGGTCAATAATGAGCGGGGTGGAATAAACGTCGGCGGTGGCACCTTCGAGGCGCTTAATCAGGTGGATGCCAGAGGAAGCATTGCCGAATTGATCTGCACCACAAAGCTGCAAATCAATACCGTAGGTGCGATAGAGATGAAGAAAATCATAGCCCTGAATCAGGGTGTAGCTAAACTCAGCATAAGAGATACCAGAGCCACCCTCACCAATACGCGCCTGGATGAATTGGCGATCTAAAAGCTGGGTCATAGAGAAAGATTTACCCACTTCCCGGAGGAATTCTAGGTAATTAATATTGCGGAACCAATCGTAGTTGTCGACCATGGTGAGATCATTGTCAGTGACGATGCGCTGCATCTGGGCGGCGATACACTTTTTATTGTGTTCTATCTCTTCAAGAGGCTTTAAATCGCGCTCACCGGTATCCTTAGGGTCGCCAATCTGGCCAGTGGCGCCACCAACAAGGAGATAAGGCTGATAGCCGTGGCGGACAAAGCAGGCGCACATCATTAGAGCGGCAAGATTACCAATAGTAAGAGAATCGGCGGAAGGGTCTGCGCCGAGATAGAATTTCTTAGATTCACGAGCGTCTAAAGTTTGTAAGTCTTTAATGGTGGTCTCAGCATGGAAGCCGCGCCAAATTAGTTCTTCGGATAAATTCATAGCTATAATTATAACATAAGATAACAGATATGGGGAGAGGGTGAGTAAAAACTTTTATGCTTGAATTTATCATGAAATATGGCTATATATATTGACTTTTTAAACTGTTTGTGCTATAATTAGAGTGATAGTGTGGAGGCAGAAAGAGGTACTCCACGGGTACATTAAAGAGAGTTATAGATGGTGATTTGACACAAGGAGGGGAACTATGTATGCGATTATTCTGAATGGCCGGTCTTTAGGCCAAGCAACTGGACTAGTACTGGATAGTAAGATGAAGGTAAATGAAGTCTTCTATTCAGAGTACGACCCGTCTAAGGGCATGACCGTGCATTGGAGACGGGAGATTCCAGAAACTGGAATCCAGCTCTCTGGCTGCAGAAACGGTTCGAGATTTGTGCTCTCTCCGATAGATGGAAAGAGGACGCATCACGGCCGGGGCAATCTGACAGCACTCTTTGCTAAGAGAGGCTACCAGATTATCGTGGGAGAGATGGAAAGCTACTATGGCGAATCATCGATCCCGTCGCAGAGGCTGACGCAAGCGTTAGTATCCGCAAATGGCAAATAGTGATATAATAGTCAAGGAGGTGGGGACTATGAACGTCTCAGGAATTGGCTTTGAATACTGGCGAAACATCACCGGTATAGATGAAACAAGTTCATCAATGCCGGAGCCGGAGCATTCTGATCAGAAGGGGCCAGATGCGCATAAGTGGGATAATAATACCCATGTAGCGCCGGTGCCCAGCCTGGCAGATAGCGCTTGGGACGCTGCATTCAAACAAGCCACTGGGCCCGACTACGAGAAAGCAAAATATTTTTTCTCCAGGGAGGGTCGCAAAGCCCGCGGTAAAATTTAAACGCGGGCTTTTTCATGCTTTTAATGTTTACAACTGGCCGATGTGGTATAATAAAATAAGATGAAAAAGAGTGCAAAGAATAAGAAAATGAACGTTTATTCTAGTCTGGTGTATAAGACTAGGACTAAAGCTGAGCGCAAAGCACGGGCCAAGGCTGCTGAGGTGACAAATATGCCACGGAAGAGAGCTAAGGTGAGTGTGAGCGGACTAAAAGCACGGGCAAAAGCCAAGAATGAAGAGCGCAAGCGCAAGAAGGCAGAGGAGCTAGCCAAGCTACCAAAGGAGCCAGTGAAGCGCTTCTTTGCAAGATTAAACCCAAAGCGCGTAGCGAAGTTCTGGTTCTCTAAGGATGGGCTGAAGCTCTTTGGCAAGATTATGGCGGGGGCGGCACTGCTTCTGATTATTGGGGTAGGTGGGCTATTCCTATATTATAAGAAAGACCTGAAAGAGATTAAACTGGATGAGATTAAAGTTTCTGAGACAGTGAACACTTACCTGGATCGTAACGGTGAAGTCTTATGGGAAGATATTGGCGATGATGATTACCGCTTAGTGGTGGATGGGGACCAGATTTCTTCTTACATGCGCCAGGCAACGGTGGCAATTGAGGATAAGAACTTTTATAATCACCCAGGTGTAGACTGGACAGCACTGGTGCGCGCAGGGCTGGCGACGCTATCTGGCCAGGGGGTGCAGGGTGGTTCCACTTTGACACAGCAGCTAATTAAGCAGGTATACTTCTCTGAAGATGCCAATAAGCGTGATATGTCCGGCTTGCCACGCAAGATTAAAGAGGTGATTCTGGCTCTGGAAATTGAGAAGATGTATGATAAAGAGCAGATTATTACCATGTATCTGAATGAGTCTCCTTATGGTGGGCGCCGTAACGGAGTGGAAAGTGCAGCACAGACTTACTTTGGCAAGAGCGCAAAGGATTTGACCTTAGCGGAATCCGCCCTGGTGGCAGCCATCCCGAATAACCCTGGTGTGCTGAACCCATACAATGAATACGGAAATGAAGCACTGATTGCTCGTCAGCATAAGACACTGGATGTGATGGCAGAGATGGGCTATATTACTCAGGAAGAGGCAGACAAAGCTAAGAGTGAGAATATCCTAGACACTATTCTCCCAGAGACGAATCAATACGATAATATTAAGGCGCCACACTTCGTGCTAGAAGTGAAGAAGCAGCTGGAAGAAAAATATGGCGTGAAGACGATGCGTTCTGGCGGCTTCACAATTACTACCACGCTGGATTATCGCGCACAGAAATACGCTGAAGAAGCCGTGGCCAACGGTACAGAGCTGATGTATGCAAACGGCAGCGATAATATTGCACTCTCTTCCGTGGATGTAGAAACTGGGCAGGTAATTGCCATGGTGGGGTCTGCAGACTGGAACGCGCCAGTATACGGAGAGGTGAATGCCGCTACTTCCCCACTGGAGCCAGGCTCTTCTATTAAGCCAATTCTGGATTATACTCCACTGTTTATGCAGAGGAGCGGCGTAAACTACGGCCCAGGTTCCGTACTAAAAGATGAAAATATTGACTCCCTCTACTGTGCTGGATATACTGGCTCCTGTGCTCTGAGAAATGCTTCTGGGGCATTCTATGGGGATTTGACGATTAGACAATCCCTCGGTAACTCTTTGAATATTGGTGCAGTGAAAGCGCTATATATTAATGGGATTGATAATTCCCTAGAAATCGCCCACAAGCTGGGGGACGTATCATACTGTGGTGAAGATGGGGCGGAGGCCGGCGGATTATCTATCGCAATTGGTTCTGGCTGTAATGTGCGTGGGGTGGAGCATGCCAATGCTTACGCATCTATTGCAAGAGGTGGTGTCTATAAGCCGCTCTCATACATCCTGGAAATTAAGAATTCCTCTGGTGAATCGATTGAGAAGTGGGAAGATTCCGAGGGCGAAAGAATCGTGGACGAGCAAGTCGCTTACATGATTTCTAGCATTCTCTCTGACGCTTCCGCCAGGACGATTACCTTCGGCTCACAGGCGACATCCTTTGGCTTCGTGGTACCGGGCGTATGGACAGGTAGCAAGACTGGTACTACCACCACAACTAACAGCTCCGTAGCTAAAGATTCTTGGATGCTAAGTTATTCTACTGCTATCGCTACGGCCGTATGGAATGGCAACCATGATGGCGCGGCGCTGGGTAGTAGCTCTAACACGATTGTGCGCCAAGTGGTGAATGATTACATGGGGCCAGTACATACAGAATTATACGCTTCTGAGGGTAAGTGGAAGTCTGGTGATCAGCCAGTGCGCCCAGCAGGGATTCAAGATTTGACTGTAAATGGCAAGAAGGATATCTGGCCAAGCTGGTATAATTCTAAGAATTCTGGCACTACTAGGGAGAGCTTAGTCTTCAATAGATACAATAAGAAGCTGGCTACCGATTGTACTCCAGAAAACTTAAAGATTACCGTGGAAGCAACCAAGACAACAGATCCGATCACCAAGAAAGAGATTTGGAGCGTGCCAGATGGTTACAACCGTGAAGAAAGTGATGATTGTTCCTACTCCGCACCAAAGGTGTCAATCTCTGCCGGGAGTGGCGGAAAGATTACCGTAAATATCTCACAGGGCTCTGCGGCAATTAGTAATTGGACGTTATATGTGAATGGTGGACAGATTGCCAGTGGCAGTGGCTCTTCTGCTAATATTGGTTATACCCTATCTGGGAATGAAAGGACGGTAGAGATTAAGGTGACAGATGAGGCTGGCTCCACTGCAACAGATAGCTTGAACGAAAGTGAAATCAAGAAGAACGGAACATCAACGTCTTCGGGTGGTTCTTCTAGAAATTAGCTTGGCGAACATCATCCGGCCAGCAGAAGTTTGCAGGAAACGGACGAATTCCACTTCTACATCTTTGCCAATCTTGTTGGAAGCATTATCGACGACGACCATAGTGCCGTCTGGAAGGTGGCCGACCCCTTGCTTGGGGTTGCTACCTTCATCGGTGATGTGAAGCTTGAATTTATCACCTGGTAAATACTCTGTGCGCAGAGAGAGGGCGAGATCATTAACGTTTAAAACATCAATCCCTTCGGCGGTGGCGACTTTATTAAGATTAAAATCAGTAGTAATAATAAGGCCGCCACTTTTTTTGGCGAGCTCAATCAGGCGCTCATCCACTGGAGTACGGTCTAGCTCGTCCTGCTCAATAGTAACGTTGGTGAGAATAACGCGTTCTAATTCATTGACATTGTCCAGGCCAAAGCGGGCACGGGCGCGCTTCTCAGAATCTTTGCCGTCGGCAAGGAGTTGTAGCTCACGGATGACACTGCGAGGAATGATTAAATCATCACCGAGGAAGCCTGCCTTTGCTACCGAAACAATGCGGCCATCAATCAGGGCAGAGGTGTCGACGTAGATTTTACGTTTTTCAGATTTTACTGACTTCTTGGTATTTTTAGCTGTAAGATAGCTAGTCTCTGCAAAAATAGCGCAGAGTAAAATAATCATAAATAATTCCATATCATAAAATTATAACATTATTTGTATATTTGCACAAGGTCTTCGCCGGTGCGGGTGGCAAAGGCGTGATTTTCAGACAGGATATCTTGGTATTTTTTAATTAGCTTTTGGTTATTTTCAGCATAAGCAATATCTAAGGCGAGATGATAACGGGAGGCACCGTTAAGACTTAACATTTCAAATGGCGTAGTGGTGGAGCCTTGGTCATTAAAACCGTGGGCAAAGATACGCCCCTTATCAGCATACTGAATAAGGATATTTTTAAAGGTGTCAGCATAGCCGTGGAAGTTAGCAATGATAGGCTTATCCGTAGTGAAGTAACCGTCAAAGGTATCTTGGCCCAACTTATTTTTAGTGGTGCCAATAGCGTTATAGCTTAAAGCTGTGACACCTACAAAGCGGACTCTAAGCTTTGGCAAATCTTCCCGGATAATTTCAATAGCCTTTAAAGCTTCACGGGTGGCAATGTCGCCAGCGGCGGTGAAAATATAGTCAGGGTCTTTATCGGAAGCGAACTCAAAGATACTGGCGCCACCATTTTCATATTGGAACTTGGCATGATGAGAATCAATCCAACGAGGCTCTTTATTTTTATTAAATGTTGTAATATTCACGACATCAGTAGAGTCGAACATGAAATTGATAGCCTCCTCTGCAGCAACATCATCCACCGGGAAAAGACAGTTAGTAAGGTTATCTGGGCGGCTGAGCACGGTAGAAATGAGAATTGGAGACTGATGAGAAAAACCGTTGTGGTCCTGGCGCCAGCAAGTGGAAGTGGAGAGTAGGTTGGCAGCAGGATAATGCGGGCGGAAAGTGGTAGACTCAGACTGCTCAATGAATTTACAATGCTGGACGAGCTGGGAAGTGATGATAGAGAAGAAGGATTCATAGCTGGTCATCATAGCCTGCTCGTTATTTAAGATATGGCCGACCATCATAGCGAATAAGGTATTCTCTGAGAGTAGCTCCACGATGCGGCCAGATTCTGATTCTTTTAGATCCCATTCTTTTTGAGGCATAGCCCAGGCACGCTCCGCCGTTTCATAGGCGGCATCTAGCCGATTGGAAGTGGTTTCATCTGGGGAGAAAAGATAAAAAGAAGGGTCTTTTGTGAAACGCTCCTTTAAGAGCTCTCCGATTCTTTCGGCGGGAGAATATAGCTCTTTGCCGGGGTTTTTAACTTGGTCTATCATAGTGTAAAACCTTTCTCTTCATTAAATAGCTCGGCAAAATTGTAAGTTTCCAGCCATCGCTCTAAGATTTTTAGCTCAGTCTGATCTGTCTTGGCGTGCGGTAGAGGAATCTGATGAGCGCGGTGGCTGCCAGCAACCTTCTGCTGATGGACGACGGCTGGGCCAGTGAGGCCCTTCTGAGTTTTCATGATGAAGAATGGGTGCGTGATGCTTTCCGCTTCCTGGAGCTTGGCCTGGAAGACTTCTGGCTCATCATTGATAGTGAGTGGCGTATAGCCAAAGCCGCGAATAAGCTCTTTTAGCTCCCTTTCAGACTTGCGGCCAGCAATGGTGGGTGCGGAAATTTTATAACCATTAAGGTGGAGAATAGGTAAAATGCGGGCGTTAGTTTTACCACTAGCGATTTTATTAAGATTGAGTGAGGCGAGAGCAGTGGCAGTTTCTAGCTCACCGTCACCGATGAGGACGGCGATAGTCTTTTCTGGATGGCCAAGGCCATAACCATAAGCCGTAGCAAGAGCATAGCCCAGCTCACCACCCTCACAGATAACGCCCGGCGTGAGAGGGTTAGCATGAGAAGGGAAGCCGCCTGGCCAAGAAAAGTTCTTACAGAGATAAGCAATACCTTCTTTAGTGCGGGTGCAATATTTATCAACTTTAGCAAGAGCGCCATCGAGGAAAAGATTAGCCTGCAAAGCTGGGAAGCCGTGGCCAGGGCCGAGGATGAACTCAATATTAGGATTATAAGCCTTGAGATTAGCATAGGCAATATTGATGCCAGGGCAAGTACCCCAATGGCCGAGCAGGCGAGGCTTGATATCACTTGACACAAGCGGCCGCTCTAAGAGAAAATCATTCTGCAAGAAAAGCTGAGCAACAGTAAGATAATTGGCGGCACGAATGCGGCGCTTAATCTTGCTAATATCAGGGCTATGATTAATTCCCTGTCTGTCTCCACCCAGGTTATCCATATATCTATTATAGCATATGCGAGTTAATTTGATTAGTTGCGGAGGACGCAACGCATAGTACCACCATAATATCGAGAATGGTTACCATTTAAAGATATCCGGCCATTATAGCTGTATTCAAAGACATAGGCTGAAGTGCTATCTGAAGTATAGGTAGTACTTGGGGCATTAGTAATCATTGTCGTGCGCCCATTTCCACCTTGTTCCCATATGACGTTGCTGGCAAATGCATAAAAACCATAATATCTATCGAAGCCCAGTGCGGCATTAGAGAATAATCCAGAAGTTGTAGTAATACCATAAGAATCGATGAGCTGAAAATAAGAATAACTTCCGCTAGGCATTGGCAGTTTCCAATTCTTTGGGCAAATGGATGTTGTTTGTGCAGTTGAAACACTCGCACAGTTCGTAACAGTAATGGCGCTACACCAATTATAATATAGCACATCCTCATATCCAGAAGTCGTAGACCTATATGTATGAGCAGTATTTGGGCTACTCGACCAATTCGAATTACTCGCCGGAATCGTAAAGCTCCCACTCGTAAAATCAGAGTCCGCCGCTTGGATGGTAATATTGTAGAGGTTCAAGTTATCCGTCATCCAACAGTTACCATCTTTAGCCTTGAGCACGCCATAGGTAGTAGTCTTATCACTCCCTGCGTTACCATAGCCTCTTTTATCTTTTAGTTCTGCCGTTACTCCTTCATCTGTAGCATTACACATTTCTAAAGTTACGTCTTGCATATAGGTAGCACCAGTAATATCTGCTGGTGGTATCCCTTCTCCAAAAGCAGTATAGGTGATGGTAGTAGAGTAAGTACTGCTTGGCATATCGGTAGTGGAGTTAATACCATAGAATACACTAATGTCTGTACCACCCGGATAGTTAGGTATGTCTGCTCCTGTTG
>JAZSOC010000007.1:0-30130 GCA_045536725.1 Candidatus Nanosyncoccus sp. | reverse complement strand
CCTTCTATGCTGTACCAGAAGTAATAAACTCAAGTGCTATGGAAGAATCTGAACTTATTACTGCTGGAGCTACTGATATTACCCCATCTGGTGCAGATACATCTAACTACCCAAATGGTACTAATATACCTATCTACTATGGCATTAACTCTAATACTAACATGCCATCTGCTACTTATACTACTACGGTTACCTATACAGCCTTTGGAGAAGGGATACCGCCAGATGTATATTATGTCCATTATGACGCCAATGGTGGCACGGGTGCCCCTGCTGATACCGAGCATAACTATGGAGAAGATAGTACTCTATCTACGGTGCAGCCCACAAGATCTGGATATACTTTCCTGGGCTGGAGCGAAAGTAGTTCTGCCACCGCTGCTACCTACGCAGCTGGTGCTACTGTTAATGACCTTACTGGCAGAGGTGAAACTATTACACTTTATGCGGTATGGAAAGAAAATGAGCTAATACCGTTAATTCCAGTATTAACATCGACAACTGGCGACAACGGTACTGCTAGTTATGGTGGCACCTATATAATAAATCCTCTTAATGCTTTTGACGGTAACGATGACACATTGGTGCAAAATAAGTGCTGTGTTTACGAAGGTTATTCTGGTCAATGGGTGGCCTATACGTTTAATACCCCACATACTATTAGAAAAGTTCTTGCTATTGTACATAGTAGTGGCAAAGATTACAGCTATACAATTCAATATAATAATGGCAGTAGCTGGCAAACATTAGAAACTTTTATTTCTCCTTCAGGAAACAAAACGGTAAAAAATATCGACAATCTAAACCTTGTAATTACAGGTATAAAAATCATTAATAATACAACAAAAAGTCAAGGGACGGATTGGGGGTTTTATACATTACAGGTTTATGAGTAGGTCTTGAATAGCCAGGTAAGATATATAATACCGCTGATACCCTATACAGACTAAATCCTAGTTCCAAATACAAAGGCTAAAGATTTTTCAAAAGGGAGAATTATAACTGTTAAACTAAAAACCTGGGTGATTATTCTTTAAATACTCCCCTTATCCACCCATCCGCTGGGCCAGCGGTCATCAGTAAAATTAAATATCCTTGCTCACGCAAATTGCGCAGCTTCAAGGCTAGATTATTATCAGGCTGCGCCGCTTCTGCCTCCACTCCAGTCAGTTCCGCAATGAATTCCTCGGGCTCTATTACTGGTAAATCAGGGTTCTCTCGGGTTAAATAAGTTGGCAGCCAAAACAGCTTAGATGCCCCAGCAAACGCATTAGCATACCCCTCCCGCACCTGATGCTGCCGGGTGTTCTGATGTGGCTCATACACTGCTATCACCCCCTTAAAACCGTCTCCAGCGGCCTCTTCTAGCGCCATTTTTACTGTCGCCGCCACCTCCTCTGGATGATGCGCATAATCAGAATATACCCCCTCAGAAATCTTCTCAAAGCGCCTCCCCACCCCTGGAAAAGCATTCAGTACTTCAATAATCTCATCTTCAGTTAGCGCTGGCGCCATTTTCTGTACAGCTAAAAGCGCCATTGTGGCGTCCTCCCGGCGCAAAGCCCCAGAGAGCGTCAGACGTGCATCTTCACCTTCACTCCTTATCACTGACTCGCTCTGCTCTTCAAACTGCTTAAATGCCGCCTGATAATCCGCAACGGACGGATAAATATCCGGATGGTCATATGATACCGAGGTAATCACCGACAGCCACGGATGGTAATATAAGAAATTCCGGTCATATTCGTCTGCTTCATAGATAAAATACTCAGACTTAGATTCAAAATGCCCCGCCCCAGCAAAGCCTAGCGTTGTCCCCACTAGGTAAGACACCGGTATCCCCAGTTTTAAGCAGGTCCAGACAATCATTCCTGTGGTAGTAGTCTTCCCGTGCGTCCCTGCCACCGCCACCATTTTTAGCCCCAGTTCAGACACTAGATAAGCAATCAGCTCATCTCGTTTAGAGATGCGCATGTTCATTTCTTTTGCTACCACCATCTCTGGCGCATCCGCCGGCAGCGCTGAGGTATGCACGAACCATTCCGCCCCTGACTCTCGCAGTGCTACTCCATCTTGCGGCCCCACTGCCACGGTTATCCCCGCTGCCAAAAGTTCTGGTAAAATTACCCCCTCAGCCAGGTCGGACCCACACACGTCTAGGCCCGCCTCTTTCGCCATCAGCGCCAGCGGCCCCATCCCCGTTCCACATATCCCTGAAATAAAAATCTTCATATCTATATTTTACCATATGATATAATAAAGATATCTATGGGTGGTAAAATCAAATCATTCTGGAAAAATGTCAGGACTTGGCAATTGATTCTCATTCTTTTTCCGCTGCTTTTTGTCGCCGCCACACTGCTCCGCTTTGACCACCTTAAAATGATGAGCTTAAAAGAGGAGGTGCTCGCTGCCGACAAAGATGACGATCCAGAGGGAATTGAAGACGCTCTCGCCGAGCTCCAGGAGTTTACTGTTCGCCACATTGTCGTTAATGTCGTCGAGAAAAATGGCGTCCAGCGTGTCACTTTTGGTACTGGGCCTTTCTATCTGGAAGATTCTTACACTCGTGACGCCACCGAGGCTCTCGCCAAGGCCGAAGAAAGCCTTTCTGGCAATGATAATCCTAATGGTAATGTTTTTGCCGCCGCCATGGCCGTTTGTAAGCCTCAGGCTATTAAGAACGGCTGGTCCTGGAATTCTGAGGGTTATCTCAACTGTATGACCGGCGAAATCAACAAATATCCCACCGCTGAGGCCGCCTATTCCGCCCAGGCCCAAATTCCGTCCACCTCTCTTTACCGCTATGACTTCTCTTCCCCAGTCTGGGCGCCTTGCGCCTCTGGGCTCGTCATCTTACTCTGCCTTATTTTGGCTGTTGTAATTTTTATTCGCATCCTCATTTGGCTTATCTTAAGAATTGCCTTAATTTTCTTAAAATAGCCGTTTACCCCTTGACACCTCCTCTCCAGGGGTATAAGATAAGAAGTACAATACTAGTTAAGGAGGAAAAATGGCCTACGAGCATACTAATAGCAAGGGCATCACATACTATCTACATAAATCAGAAGTTACTCTTCGTGGCGGCAAACCACAGACTATTTACTTCTTCACCAAGACCGCTAACAACGCTAAAGGCACTCCATGTGACCTTCCAGAAGATCGCGTAGTTAATGAGAACCCACGCAACGGTTTCTTGACCCTCTCCAAGAAAAAATAAGACGCGCGGATTTATTTAGGTGTAAGAAAATGGGCACGTCGGTGCCTATTTTCTTTGATTCTCAGGCATGAAAAAGGCGCCCATCAGGCGCCTTATCTTAAATCACTAAAGTGCGCACCCCGTCCAATACATCAAACAGGGCTTCTGCCGGCATCATGCTATAAAAGCTAAAATTCTTCCCTGGTTTTGCGGTACTGCGTATTTTATACTTCTTCCAAATCTCTATTGCCCGGGTATTGTTATAAGTATTATCCCACCATTTTGGTCGATTTTTTACATCTCCATTCGGCACGAAATACCCAATACAGTTGCCTGGCAGCCTCCACTTCTTAGCGGGACGCCACTTGCTGATATACACCAATTGGTTACAGTATAGCTTTGGATCAGCTCGCATCGCCATGGTAGACGATTCACGTATCTTTTCTACGCGAATGTCGTCATTAGGGTTTGGGTCATCCGCAAAATATGGTATTGTACTAAAATACCATAATCTTGAGATTACCCGATGGAAGAATAATGCAATCTGCGTCATTGCCGTAAATGGCGCACCGCCGATGAAGAAAATATACCCCACATTCTCCGAGTATAGATTAGCGATACAATAAGCCACGTACGCTCCAAATCCTCCCTGCGCATGTACTTCAAACTTATAATTACTATGCTCACGGAAAAACTCCATCACTGTTGCTGTCACTCCGCGAAAAACATCATGATTGCCGTTATATTCTAGTACAAACACTTCAGTTTTGTAATGCTTCTTCAATGCTTCTACATACCATTTCTCGGTATCAACCGAGTCCCCCTCCGCGGGAATTACCAAGATAGCCTTATGCATTCCAACCTCCTTAAGTTGCTTCAATCTATGTTGACAATGCCTATTATAACATATGTTAATAAGTTATGCAAATGCACAATAAAAACCAGCGCCATTTTCGGCGCTGGAATAGAGGGATGGGGTCAGCTTTTCACGCGCCACATATTAGCTCGTGAACTTACAAGACTTTTTTTACATTTAGCCTCTAGGGGTCTGTCATCCTTTGCGACGATTTTTCCCCAATATCGGTAGGTCTCCGACTTCCTGGAGTACCAGGTAACACCAACATCATCGGTTCTACTCTCCGTAGAAATCACCCGATAATACTGCTTCTTACCTTCCTTCCAGAGTTTCCACTCGACAGTCCGCTCGCCATTGTTAGCGGTCTCTTCTGTGTATGCTCCTTCAGTCGGACTGGCCGCCTGCACGGTCTGCACTGGCGTTATCACCATAGCTCCAGCCAGTATTAAAACTAACAAATTCCTACTTAGTCTTGTCATAAGACACCTCCTAATATGTGCTAGGGAGTTGACAAACTCCCAAATTTATAACGTCTATCTTTATTATAGCACGAAACATCATTTTTGTCAATGTACTACTTGACGTTCAGCAAATATTATGGTATTTTATAAAAAAGGAGAGACATGTATAATAATAAAAATGCGTACAATAGTAGTTGGGGTGGAGTCATCGGTATAGGTATTATTATTGTTGCCATCATTGGTGTCTGCATGGCTGTGAGTAGTGATAGTGGTTCTGGCTCAAGCATGGGTTCAAGCTCAAGATTAGATTACGACCCTACGGATTATTATGATAGCGCCTACGATTATAACGAGCCTGACTATGACTATGACTATTATTATGATGAGCCAGAGCCGGAAGATGACTATGCTTACGCGGAACCTGACGTAGAGACGTGGGATTGTGTAGATACTATTTCTTACGATAAAAATCCATATAATGATAACTATTGCGTCAGTAGCTACGGCCGCGAAATGTACGCTACGGACTCTTATGCGGAATCATTAGATCCATATTATGCAGCTGGTACCGCTGGACATCCTTACTACAATAGCTTTTAGTTCTATGGCCTATCAGTTAGGCGCCAAAGAGGAAGGCTAGCCATTGGCGAAAGTTAGATACTGACGCTTCCTCTGTTACGGAGACGGTTTGATGCTTTTCACGGGCATATTCGCTATTGTCTGGTAGATAAACTAAAGTTTCCCCAGGAAGTAATTTATTCTGCTTGGCCCGGGCGGCTAGCTCTTGATATTCTTCGGATTTATAGTACTCATTTTCCAGTGCTAAATTCTCCACCTCTAGGCTCAGCACGGCCAGCTCTCGCCGGCGTGATTCATAACGCTGCGATAACTCCCAGTTACGCGTTAGGGCGGAAATTGCCGAGGATGTTAAAAGTAAGCATAAAATAATCGCGATTGAGATAATCAACATATCAGAGGTTAGAAAATCATGTTTAAAGCGATAAGAAAAACGACGAGCCCCCGCCTGAAGCTCTTCTTTGGCCTGCCTGCTTCTCTTACGGCCCTGCGTCTCATTAATACCGCTCATACTTAATTATTATAGCATTTTATGATAGAATTGTAATGTGTCACTGGGGGCATAGCTCAGTGGTTAGAGCAGTCGGCTCATAACCGATTGGTCGCTGGTTCGAACCCAGCTGCCCCCACCAGATTTTATATAAAGCCGATTTTTCGTCACTAAGCCCCTGTAATTCGCTGTTAAGTATCAGCACAAGTTCAGGGGCTAATTTTTTTGACGATTTTTCGATAAAATCGAGCCATGGATACGGCTCTACCTCTATAATTTTGGCTGTTAATACCCTAAATAATTTGGCTACATGGTTCCGTTCCGTTTGTTATCCGATCTCTGTATATGGTATAATAGTGGTATGTCTAAAGTAGAAAATATAAAAAGCCATAAGCTCAAGATTTTTATTAACCGCCCAACAGATGAGGTCTTCGCGTATGCTCTTTCATCAGAAAATGTGCCAAAATGGATAAAATCGATAAAAGAAGAGATACCATCCGAATTACCAGTTAAATTAGGTACAAAGCTGAAAAATAGAAGTTTCGATAGTGGAGAGTACAATTATTACGAAGTTATTGATTTCAAAAATGGTGAAACTTTTACGCTAAAGCGTCTCAATGGAGATTACCATGTTAGATATACTGTGAGAGCTAAAGATGATGGTACAGAGTTTGAATATTACGAATGGACCGAAAAGGATGCTTTGGATCCGTTAGATCAATCTGCCTTAGTGCTACTAAAGAAACACTTGGAAAAATAGCCTCGCCACAAAAGAGGTCATTCAATAATCTTATTCTTGTATTCTGTTAATGCCTGCCCAATTCGCCCCCACCAAACTTTATCTAACTCGGCATATTAGCCGATTTTTAGTAGTAGATTACTGTTAAGTACCTTGTAGATTCTAGAGTGCTATTTTGTGTCGTTCTTGCACGAAAAATGCGTCCGAAAGCGCATTTTTACTCCTATAAATTTGTCTGTTAATACCCCGATAACGCCTGCATGAAAAAGCCACCCGAAGGTGGCAAAGGTGAGATCAGAGCGTTTCTGCATACTGCTGCAATGCTTTCTTGGCAGCTTCAACTTTGTCGTATGCCGCGGTAATCTGTTCTTCGAATGCAGAATAATCCTCTCCGAGCGCAGCCTTATCGGCCGCCAAAATCTCAGATTCTCTGCTCTCGTCGAACAATCCTTTAAGAGCATTCTCAAGAACTGCAACATATTGCTCAACATACTCTTTTTTTGTCATGCTCATATTTCCACTCCTTTCCGAAATGTGCATATTCTATATTATAGCATGATTTTACAATATCATCAATAGTACTGCTCGTATTTTGAATTGTTAATGCCTGGACAATTCGCCCCCACCAAGACGTATTTAAATCGGCATATTAGCCGATTTTTTAGTAGTAGATTACTGTTAAGTACCTTGTAGATTCTAGAGTGTTATTTTGTGTCGTTCTTGCACGAAAAATGCGTCCGAAAACTCATCTTTACCTCTATAAAATCATCTGTTAATACCCTAAACAATTTGGTTAATACTGGTCTGAATATCTGCTCATTCTTTCAATTTTAGATATGATATAATAATATTTATGAAGTTACAAATTATAGGAAGCGGTGCCATTATTACTAAAAATGCGAGTGCATCTACTCTTATTGATGGCAAAATTTTGGTGGATTGTGGAGCGGGTACCTTCAAACAACTCCTAAGGTTAGGTTGTAAAGTTGAAGAAATCGATACGATTTTAATCACTCATTTACATTCGGATCATTTTATGGACGTACCATTTATGATGCTAGCGGCGAGTAAAAATTACGATAACGAACAAAAATTAACTATATTCCTGCCAGAAGGCGGCATCAAGGCTACCCATGAAATTGCTAAGTACCTATGGAATCCAGAAGACACTACAAAAACTTGGTGGCCACAAAATATAGAGTTAATTGAATATCAAAACGGAGAAGTTTTTGCAAAAGATGGGGTTAAAGCTGAGCCAGTCAAAGTAGTGCATGGCGAACTAAAAGCTAGCGGTTTTATCATTGAGAAAGACGGAAAAAGAATTGGCTTTTCCGGCGATAGTATCATATGCGATGGCGTTGAAAGGATTGTAAAGATGACAGACTGGGCAGTCCTAGATGCTTCATGCCCTAAAGCCGGAAACACCGTGCATATGGGGTTGAATGATATTTACGAATTATGCAGTGAATACCCAAACAAGAAAATAGTTGCTACCCATATGTTCGACGACGCAAGAAAAACGATTCGTCAAGATATTCCCAATCTCATAATCCCTGATGATGGCGAAATATTTGAATTATAATTTCTTTCATATTATATTCGTAATAACTTTAATTTAATATCCTCCCTATAAATTGTTAATGCCTGAACAATTCGTCCCCACCAAACGGTTTATAAAATATTTTTCAACTATTTCATAATCTATAAGTGTCTGTTAAATCCCTCGTTAGTATAGAGGGCTATTTTTGTGCCATTTTTGCGACAAAAAACGTATCAAAAATCGTAATTTACCTCTATAATTTTATCCGTTAAATCTCCAATAATTTGACCTAGTCGGAAATACTTGTCGATTTTGATGATTGATATTCCTTCAATCTTTGTCTAAACTCTTCAATGTCTATTTCGTCAACTAGCTCTTGCTCGAATATCAAGTCATCCAAATTCTTTATCGGCTTAACCATATCCATTTGATTACCGACAGTAAAGAATTTAATTAATATCCCCCGCTTCATGCCAAGCAATAGTTCATGGTAGCATCCATTTGATATTTCGCCAAATTGCCAGATTTCATCGCTTAACTCTATTAGTCTCGTATTTGCCTTACGCACAAGATCGCGGTCGACCATGTCATCCAAGAAATAGCCCCAGTTCATGAATGGATTAAGTGGTACGGGACCCTTTTTTAACACATATGCCGAAATAATTTGTTTTGCATAATAATTGTGCTTTGAATGAGAGAGATACACTACTTTACTCATTCTTTTATTATATCATTAAATGTAAGTGCCGATTTCTGCGGACGTCTTCCTTGTAGGCTGTTAAAGCCTGATTAATTTTGCTCCACCAAACTTTATCTAACTCGGCATTTTGGCCGATTTTTTAGTAGTAAAGCTCTGTTAAGTACCTTTGAAGTTCTAATATGCTATTTTGCACCGACTTTGTACGGAAAATGTGGCAAAAATTGCCGTTTTACCCTTATAAAATTGTCTGTTAATACCCTAGAGCGCAGGTTGTGCTTTTTCTTATAGACAAAATGCTAAATTTATGATATAGTATAATAGTAAGTCTATCAGTAGTTAGCTAGGCTTGAACATTTAAACTTTGGGGAAAGAAGTGATTCTAAAAAAGTAGCTAACCATCAATTTATGCAGAGAATCAGGAGGTTGAAATATGGAAGAACGGATTTATGGTCTCGATACTGGAGGATACGATCCTCAGAAAATTGCCACGATGGCCGACTGGGAGCTTTTTCTAGAATATTATTCCATCACGCTCCTAGCATGGAGAATGAACCATGATACTTGCAGAGATTATGCTAGAGGCTATGTTTCAAACAAGGAATACGATTCCGTGGCAAAGGCGCTTGAGGAGTTGCAATACCCTATTGAGTATTTGCTCTATACCATTTCGAAACATAATAACATCGAAGTCAATGAACCGGCAGCTGGTGAGCATATTACTCCTAATCGGGAGATGTTTATGAGGTGGTACGAGTTCTATGATAACCATTTTATGCATAAGATGCCTCAATCGGCATGGGATGATTTTGAGCGAAAACGCAAGGATGGTGCTGATGTCTCTGAATTTTTACCCGTAGGCGATTGGCATGAATATGAATCATCTCCCTAAAACTATCTACAAACTCGGCTCTTTTGAGTCGAGTTTTTCTTGTATTTCATAAAACTGACTATGTTACCACATAATTATTTAGAGATATTTACCTCTATACAGTGTTAATGCCTGCCCAATTCGCCCCCACCAAACGGTTTATAAAATTATTTTTATCTATTCCGTAATCTATAAATGCCTGTTAAATCCCTTATAAAAATAGAGGGCTATTTTTATGTCATTTTTGTAACAAAAACATGCTAAAAATCACAATTTACCTCTATAATTTCGTCCGTTAAATCCCTAATTATTTTTCTTTTATGGCCGTAACTTCAATTTCAATCTTGGCGCCTTTTCTTGTCATGCCATTTACTTCAACCATTGTCGAAACTGGAACAGAATTTTTAAAGTATTCGTCTCGAATTGGTGATACTACAGAAAAATCATTCATATTAGTTAAATATATGACCGCTTTAACTACATCATCCAAGCTTGCTCCAGCTTGTTTTAGTGTTCTTGAAATTTCCTCGAATACTAGTTTTGTCTGTTCGGCGACATCGTTAGTAATTATTTCATTATTGTCGTTTTTTGGCGCCTGAAAGCCTGAAACGAATATGAGATAAGAATCTCCAAGATCTATTTTCTTAGCAGGAGAATACCCTCCGCGTGTTTTATATCCATCCAATGTGATATTTTCTATTTTCATTTCATAGTCTCCTTAATTGTTTATATTATAACATTTTCTCGTAGTTGTCCTCTTCGGATACTGTTAAAACCTGGCTTATTAAGATCCACCAAACGGTTTATAAAATATTTTTCAACTATTTGCTAACCTATAAATGCCCGTTAAATCCCTCATGAAAATAGAGGGATATTTTTGTGCCATTTTTTGCGATAAGAATGTGCCGAAAAACATAATTTACCTCTATAATTTTTCTGTTAAAACCCTAACGATAAGCCCTCTATCATTTTGATGAAAATATTATATAATTTACTTATATGGCTAAGAAGACGTTATTATTCTCAAATACAATTGGCGATGTTATGCAAAACGACGCAAATATTAGTTTTAACAAATTCATGGAAGAATACCTGATCGAGAACATAGCTCCTAATTCAGAATTAATATTCATAGATGCGCCTGGTTTGGGAGGAGAAGACAACTATCTTCCTAATATACTAAAGTGTTTTACAAAAATTGGGATAGAATTTGCCGACGTTATTAAGCTAGACTATGATAGTACTAAAGACGCGGTTAACGCTATCCCCGAGACGGACAATAAAAAAGTTTACTTCTTAATGGGCGGAAATCCTCTGGCACAAATGGAAATTATCAAAAAACTTGACCTTATTGACACGATTAGGGAATATGATGGTTTAGTAATCGGCTTCTGTGCTGGAGCGATAAATTTATCGAAATACTCCATAATTACTTCTGATGAAGATTTTGATAAACCTCAGAGCTATAACGGTATAAACAGGGTATCAATAATTGTTGAGCCACACTACAACGGTGACAATGATGAAAAAAGAAATGCAGAGATTAAAGAATTTGCCAAGAAATATAATGAAACCATTTACGCCATTCCAGACGAAAGTATTATTGCGGTGGAAGGCAAAGAGCTAAAAGAATTCGGTAAGATATATCATTTTTAACCTACTCTTTGTACGCTGTTAAAGCCTGGTTAATTAAGCCCCACCAAACGGTTTATAAAATTATTCGCAATCTATTTCTATTCTTTGCGATTCTGTTAGGTCCCTTGCCAAAAATAGAGGTCTTTTGGGCCTGTGTAAGGGTGACACTTGACTTTTAACGTATTTTCGTATATAATATGCGGTATATAGACTTTTGTCTGGGACATTAAAATCTGTTATAGAAAGGATGTGATTTTTGTGACAAAATACACGAGAAACATCAAGGAACTTCCCGCTTATAAAAGACTGGAAAAGCAGTTCAACAAGAAGGGGTACACAAAAGGAATCGGACAGTGGAAATCGAGAAGTATTGCTCCGGGAACTGCTGGTTATTACGTCGAAAAGGTTCAAAACAGAAGCGTGAGAATCGAGGATATTCCTAGCGATTTGTTGAAGGATGTTCTCCTCTGGACTGCTTCCGGATGCTACGAAGAGGTCTATGACTACATTCTGCGGCATCTCGACCAGTTTGATCGACAGTTTTGGAAAGACATTACTTCGACCGACTATTATAATATCATGTTCGATGATCATAATATCTTTGATATTATGCCGGACGAGTATCTCGACGAAGAGATTGCAATGTGCGCAATGTTCGCTGCAATCGATATGCGGTACTGCGAACGACGCGGCGAGTGTGATGGATGGTTCTACACTGTCTACAGAAGAAAACCGGAGATTTTAACTCGTGAAATGTATATCTTGGGCGCAAGATGCTTTGCGGCAAGATACAGTGACGAGAATAAATTTTTGGATATTACCCCGGAAGAATATCGCACACGGGAGTATTGGCTTGCGCTATGCTTATGTAACGACACTCCGGTCATGGTGGATGTTCCGGCAAATATTCTGACTGAACACTTTCTGATGGGTATCTACCTTTCAGACAATAGCACTCTTAGCGGCTTCACAGAAGAAGTGCTCGAGAGAGAGGTTGTGTTCAAAAAGAAAACCGTCAAGATATGGCAGGCCGCTATCCTTCATTCAGGCTATTCGATTCGCGATATTCCACTCAACGAAGAGAGAATCGCATTCTTCCGCTCGAACTACGACAAAGATTCTCACGAGTATGAATTTGGATTCAAGGATCACTACAAAGCCTATTTGCGCAAGCAGAATGGCACTCCGACGCCGGGTTACTCTGACAATCTTCTCGCCTCTATGCTTACGCTCGGACTCGCTATGGGCGGCGAAAGTAACGATAAGGCGATAGATAAGACTAGCGAGATGATGAAATCAATGTGTAAAAACCAGGCATCTCTACCAATCCACTTTGACCAAAGGGTGCCGGATGAGTATTGTAAGATTTACGACAAGGAAGAATATTTGCAGGAAATTTATAAGAAGCTCGGCATTCGGGTAATAGGAGAGCGAGACTACTATTTCTACTCCGTCGAATTACCCGACGCGCTCACAATCGTCGATGACGATCATGGTCGTTGCGTCAAGGAAGGTAACGAAACCTTACTCCATTTTTGCGACGATGGGCCTTTCTATGACAGAAGAGTCTACGTCGACGAAATCAACGTAACCCTATAAGAAAGGCCCCGCATTGCTGCGGGGCTTTTTCGGCTGCTAACCCTCAACAATATAGCCTAAAGATTAATTAACTTTGTTGATTGGGCTATCTAACACGGAAAGCATCGATTGCACCCAAATTTCGAACATTTTCTCAAGAGATTCTTGAGTATAATATGCATTGTGTGGGGAAACGAAGACATTGCCCTTATATTCTTTGCTTAAATCCTCGCTCTCAAAGGCAACTCCGCCAAGTTTACCGTCTTCCACCATTCGCGCCATTCTTAACGCTACATCTTCAAAGCCATTTGCTACAATAATGACTTTGGTTTTAGGATTGAATTTCGACAAATCATCAAACAAAGCGAGGCTTTCTGGATTCTTCGAAATCGTAATAAACATATTAATTTTTGTCAAGTCTCCATGAATGACCGTTGACATAAAACCCATAATTTTATCATACATAGACCCTTTAGGAGCATCATTCTCTAGAAAAATTTTCTTGCCAATGCCCCTCGCCTCATACTAAGCAATAGTTCATGGTAACACCTGTTTGATATTTTGCCAAATTGCCAGATTTCGTCACTTAGCTCTATTAGTTTCGTATTTGCTTTACGCACAAGATCACGTTCGACCATATCATCCAAAAAGTAGCCCTAGTTCATGAATGGATTAAGCGGTACGTATCTTTTTTAGTACATATGCCGAAATCATTCGTTTTGCATAATAATTGCGCTTCGAATGAGATGTATACACAACCCTATTCATTCTTTTTTGAGGTGACGCCCTGCCCACACCCCTAATGCTTATTGACAAAAACATGCTTTCGTGCTATAATGTAATCAGACACATGAGGTGGGCGCTTTGTCAGCACCCAAGTTCTTTTAAAGAAAGGAGGAATAGCCATGAGGAAGAAGAGCTATTTCAAGTCGTTGTTGTTGGTGCTGATACTTGCAGTCAGTACCGTAATTGTCGCACCCGCTACCACTGTGCAGGCAGCTGAGACCGACGCCTCCAAGGTGAAGGAAGTCGGCACCCGTGGCCACAAGTGGTCCTGGAAGACTTGGTCTAAGGGAAAGACCAAATACTTCCAGATTACAGACACTTATACTCGCTACTATAGCGATAATAGTGTCTGGAAATTTAAAAAGTTTAAGAAGTATCGTTACACCGGCTCGGTTAAGGTGAACGATAAGGACGACGGCCAGGTTACCTGGAAGGGGAGCAAGAAGCTTCTGAAGAAGTCTTCCAAGACCTGGAATAGTAAGAAGGGAGAATCCTCTTTCGATCCCAGAAAGAAAACCCAGGATTCTTCCGGCTCCGGCGGCAGTTCCGGCAACTCTGGTAATTCCGGAGGCTCCAGCAACTCCAGTGGCAACAGTGGTGGCAGTACCTCTGGTGATACTACTTACGCCTATGACCAGGCAGAGTATGATTACCTGGCAGCCCGTGGCGCCTTTGGCAGAAGCGTAATTAATTACGCTTCCGATGCTGGTGTCCAAACGACGAAGGGCCACTTTGTCTGGATGCTGTACAATATGTATGGCTCCAAGCTGAGTGGTAATAATACCGCTTCCGCCGCAGATCTCCTCACCACTTCGCCTTATTATGACGCGATGGTTTGGAGTCTGAAGCTGGGTATCACTAGCACCTACATTGCTAGTGACGGCAAGGCTTACTTCGGTCGTGACGATGCCACCACTCCCCGCTGGGAGGCGGATGTGCTGTCTGCTCTGGCAATTAAGATAGATGGCCAGGGTATGACATGGGATGTTCCCAGCACTACGTCCACCGTCCGGGCGGACAGCGTAGATAGGATCTACAAGTTTACCACAGCAAGTTGGGCAAACTACGATCCATCGTCTCCCGATTTTGGCAAGCGCAAGTAGGGCCAGCCAGGCCAACTTGTTTCTCATTTACTTTTTCCTTTCGAAGAACCGGTGCTTTTATAAGCGCCGGTTTTTCATTGGCGAGCAAACTTAAAATACGTTAAAACATTAGCGTTATCTTGCCTTTTATGCTAATATAGAGTTATATGGAAGGTGTCAATAATTCTCAGCCCCAGGTTGAGCCTAGTGTTCAGCCTAATTCTGCTGCCACACAGCCAGCAGCATCGGCTCAGCCACCAGCAGAGCCGCAGTCATCTATTAACCCTAATCAGCCGCCAGTCCGGCGTGAGCGTCGCTTTCAGAAGTTTCTCGTTCCAATCCTCGCTATTATTGCCGTGGTTATTGTCGGCCTGATTATCTATCTCACGCTCAATGTCACCGGCGTTATCGATACTATCTCTCTTGGCGACACCAGTATTGAAGACGAAGAAGATTTAGAGAACACCCCAGAGACTACCTATCAATTTGAAACGGAGCGCATGGCCAAACAGGCGGATAGTATTATCCAAAACGGTGATTTTGACTCTGATGAAGCTCTCGCCATCCAGGCTGAACTTGAGAGCTATTTAGAGAATGCTAGTGATGTTGACACTTACGAAGAAGTAATTGCCGCTACGGCCCTTGCCCGCTTCTACTTTGCGCAGGAGGGGAGAGTCGGTGAAGGGATTGAGCTACTTGAAACTATCGCCGCCAATGAGAATGCTCCTGCTGAGGTTAAAGTTTATTGTTACACCACACTCTATGACCATTATGTGGACACCGATGAAAAACTCTTACAGTATGACGTTCTTCGCCGCCTCATGGAGCTCCCGCGGGATACCACTCAAATGTCCTATGATTATTTCCCAGATATTTATGATGGCTACCTTAAAGTTTATGAAGAATTAGGCAAATATTCTGCCAGTGGCGAGGGTAATGTTACTACGGAGGATGGTCATGATTCATAAAAATAAACTGCAGAACTTCTTCATATTATCAGTTTTTGCTGCCATTGGTGTCTGCTCGCTCATTCTTAGTCATTCCGTCTTTGCTGAAGGTGGTAGCTCTGAGACTCACGGCGGTACATCTTGTAGTGGCGGTGTTTATGACCAGAAGGATAAGAAAGGCTATCACAACTGTTGCGCTAAAGGCGCCAGCTGTCCACACTATATCTATCTCAAAAATAAAGGTGGTGGCACTAACCAAGATTTTGTAGACGCTGTTAATGCCGGTGAAGACGCTGCCGGCTTTAAGGCTAATGCTGGCTATGCGGCTTGCAAGAAAGACCCTGATGGCGTAGTGGTTGTTGGCACTGATTATGGCCACACTCGCGCCACCAACTGGCACGCGCCTAGCGGCAATGACTACAAGACATTTGATGGCTGGGGTGATCATGCTCACATTAATATGAATGATACCTTCCCTGGCACCAATCACTCATACAACTACTACAAAAATGAATACCTCAATAAGTCTGGGACGACCGAATACAATCTTGCCTTCTTCTGTCCATCACTAGTCGATGACCCCGAAACCACCTTTAGCTCCAACAGCTACGTCAAAGTCACCGTAAAACTGCCAAATAACATCCCTGCTTCCATCTCTAATTTCTATCGCAATCTCCTTGGTGGCGATAAAAAAACCCAATCTTTCCAAGTCTATGAAAGCGGCAGCGACTGGACAAATCCACGTAATGAAAAGATGACTGTTGACCTTGTAGCTGAGATGTTCCAGGGGGAGACTCCTCCTCTCGGTACAGAAGTTACTGTCAACTACATGCAGAAAGTTGATGTGGGTACTGATACGGATTTTGCACCAACTTCTGAGAAGAAGCGTAAAACTGAATGGAAGATTACTTATAGCCAGAATGCCAATGTAGATAGTGGTCAGACTTCTAGAAAAAATCGTGGCGCCACTAGCGGCACACTCACCTTCTCTAATAGTACTGCGCAAACCGCAGCAGACTATATTGACGGCGGCATGGTTAAATTCACCGTTAAGAGCAAAGGTAAAACTTACAAAAGCTGTGAGCGTATAGACTATGGCTATAAAACCAAAAAGGGTAAGACTGCCTCGCTAGATAATAGCAAACACTCAGAAATTTGTATCACTATCAAAGGCGATGAACCACCTCCTGGCGATTGTAAATATATGAATAATAATGCCGCTTGGGGCATGACTTACAGTAACTCTGATGCGCAGAGCTGGGTAAAAAAGTCCAGTGATAGTGATTGGACTCACCAAGTCTATGCTCGCCCACGTGAAAGAGTTGCCTTCCTCCATTGTTATTATGCTTACGCTCACGGCTCCCAGGCCTCCCTCTCCTGGGCCGGCAAAAATCAAAATAGCAGCCCTGGCAGTGAGGATCACGGTTATCACTACCCTGCAGTCTACCACCCAAGGACTTGCTGCGGTGAATTTAGCTGTTGGGACTGTTCTTATTACACTCGCACCCGCACCAGCAATGCTTCCAACAGGCGCATCTCTCGTGACAACCTTTACGATTATTGTGAGTTAAAAGCTAGTGGCACTAATGACGGTAATTATCTCTTGAACCGCGGCAATGACAATGAGGATAAGAGCCTCTGTAATGGTAGTACTAAGACCATTCATACATCAAAAAGCAGTGCAGTTATCCAGCTCAAGAGTCCATATAAGAATAGCAATGATTATGGTTGTTCCTCTAATCAAAAAGGTTATTACCAAATTGTTGGCTTTGACCCTCGCTCGCAATGTTCTAAGGCTGGCAGTACCACTTCCGTTTATAGCGGCTCCGATGCTGGCTATACCTTCTCCCAGTGGATTTACTACGGTGGCACCCTCACTACCTCATCTACTCCACGTATGGATTATGATGCTGGCCTCCCTGCTCACTACTCTTATTTCTACGAGGTGACCCAGCGCAACGAAGGCTATCGTGATGGTACACCAGCTAGTGTGATTGTCCCATATAACTTTAACACTACCGCCGCTGTCACGGATAATGCTCGTAAGATTGTCTATCCAGGTGAACCTGTCTCCTTCGGCACTAATGTGGAAATTACTCCACGCTATAACCCTGACGTTGACCCAACTGAGCTTTACGCCACCAATACCCCACGCAATTCAAAGATTATGACCGTCCAGTTCACCCTGGATCCATACGTGAGTGCGCCTAGTGATTTGAAGGGTGGTATCAGTAGCAACGGTAATGCTAATTCTGTCGCTAATTACATTAGCAGCAAAGTTGGCGCTGGCTTCCGCAGCTATGTCACTGACACTATTCAGAATGGGCCATTCAATGGTGGTGATAAAACCTCTGGTCTCACCAACGATAATGGTAAGGCTATTACAAATAATGTCAAATACACCGTCCCTGATGATGAGCCTGGCGTGAAGTACTGCTTCGCTGTGGCCGTCTATCCAGCCGATAGTCACAACAAGCGCATTGGTGAAGATCTCAAATCCGGTGATAATAACGATGGTTCTGGTCAAGAGGGCCGAACTAGCTGGCGCTGGCGCGTCTCCGACATTAAGTGTACCACCATTGCTAAGAAACCAAATGTTCAAATCTGGGGCTCCGGTATTTACAGCGCTGGCAGTATCAGCTCCTCTACTTCCACCAAGTGTCTCGGCTGGACCATCAGCACCCAACAGAGTTGTAATAACAATAGTAAGCGCACCTTTGGCTCCTGGGCAGAGAATGAAGTTATTGCTAATGATGTAATTGTCAACTTCGCCTCTTCCAACGGTTATGGCTATGATGATTACTTTAAGCATAACGATTACTATAATTCTGGTACGCTCGCCTATGGTGGCTTGCCGGGTGGCAACACTAGCTCCAGCTTCAGTGACGTCATGAAACAGACTATCAGCAATACTCAAAGTGGCTCTGGTGGTTATGCTAATATCGATATTAGCCCAGACGTCTTAGATCGCATTCTTGGCCGCTACGGTAGTTCTCAGCCTGCTGGCTATTATGGCGGGGTCTATGATAATAATAATGCTACTTCTACCGCTGGGCCTATTGTTCTCGCTCCAGGTGATGGTACCGTCGTCATCTACTCCACAAAGAACTTTACGATTAAGCATGATATCGTCGTTTCCGATGGTAGCTACTCCGACATTGCTGATATTCCACAAGTGTTGATTATTGCGCCAAATATTAGCATTGCCAGCAACGTTACTCGCGTGGATGCTTGGCTCGTTTCCACTAATCGCGTCAGCGGCATCGTCAATACTTGTAAAGAGTTTAAGTCTGGTCAGACTGCCTCAGACGGTGATTGTAATAGCCCTCTCACGATTAATGGTCCAATCTTCGCCATGAAGATGCTCTTTAACCGTACTGCTGGTGCCGGCGTCGATAATAATTCCATTAACCCTGCCGAACGCATCAATCTCTCCGCCGCTAACTACCTTTGGGCTTACTCTCAAGCAGAGCAGCTCAACCAGGCCTTCACCACCTACATGCGTGAGTTGGCCCCTAGGTATTAATATTAACTTTAAGTGGTGGATATGGTAAAATAGAACTATGATAAAGCATAAGCCTTTTCAAGGTTTTACGATTATCGAGGTGATTTTAGTGCTCGCAATCGCGTCCTTGCTTTTCGTGGGTATCATTGGTGGTACCTCTGTCAATATTGCTCGCCAGCGTTATAGTGATGCCGTCCAGAGCTTTGCTGAATTTATGCGCCGTTCCTATTCAGAGGTAGTCAACACGGAGAATCCTCGCGAAGAAGAATTGGAACGCGGTGCTCCATGTACTATCCTGAGTGGCATTGCCATCGGCAGCTCAGATGACACTATTGAGGCCGGCCGCACTAACTGTCTCATCTATGGTAAGCTCATTACCTTTGGTGAAGATTCTGCAAATGACAAAGTGTTTACCTATGATGTCCTCGGTGAAGTTGCCGTTCATTACGGTGACGGCACCCAGAATGTCGATGGCATGGGTGTCTTAGAGGGGCTCTATAATCTTTCCGCCGATGTTATTACTGTCCGCAATAAAAACGGCTGCCATTTCGCTCTTGCTGGTAATGGTACTAGCTATCTCCCAGAATGGGACGCTCGCTTAGAGACCACCGCCGCTAATCATGAGCTTTTCAAAGGCTCCATCCTTATCGTTCGCGCGCCATCCTCTGGCACTGTCCATACTTACTATATGCCAGAGCCACTGATGATTAATGAGTTTTTGAATACTCCATCCAGTCTCGCCACTTGTTATAGTACCAATGGTAATAATGCCGCCGATGCTGCTGCACGTCTCAATGAGCTCTCCGCTTCTCAGCGTCGCCAATTATTGAAGACCCATCTTGACCCAAGCAACACTGATGCTTCCATTGCTAAATTCACCCAAGAAGATATCAATATTTGTGTCAACACAGAAGATTTTCTCGCTCTTACCGGCCAGCGTCGGATGATTCGCATTGCTAAGGACGGTAAAAATGCTTCCGCCGTGGAGCTAGTCAGCTTAGACCAGGAGGGGAGCAACCTATGCGAATAACCCGCCGTGGCGACACTCTCGTGGAAGTAGCTTTTTCTATCGCTATCTTTGCGCTAGTTTGTGTTTTTGCTATCTCGCTAATGAATAGCGGTGTAGATACTTCGCAGGCCTCCATGGAAATTTCCATGGCTAGAAATGAGATTGACGCCCAAGCAGAAGCTCTTCGTTTCGTCCAGAACTCTTTCCTCTCAGAACGCGAGCTTGTCCAGCAGGAGTATAAGCCTCTCTGGAATGCTATTAAGAGTCTCGCTATTAGTCCTTCCGCCATTGATAATCTCACTGCCACTCCGGATGCCTGCTCGGATCTCTATCAGAGCGGCAGCGTCTTTGCTAATAACGCTTTCGTTCTAAATACCCGCCATCTTGATCCTTCTGACATTAGCTCTTCACTTATCCGCTATAATACTGGCAAGCTTACAGAAACAGCTCTCTATCCTCGTATTATCTATCGTGAAGCCGGTGGTTCCGCTACAGAAAATTCCGATGAGCTCGTGGAGCGTGGCTATTATGATCGCGTCCAGCGCGCTGAAGGTATTGGCGTCATTGCCGTCCGTGGCGATGAAACTTCTTCACCTGAGTTTTACGATTTTCATATCCGCACCTGTTGGTATGCGCCAGGTCGTAGCATACCGTCCACCATTAATACTATCGTACGTCTTTATAATCCGGAGTATCAATAATTATGAAAAAGTTACCTAAGCGCGGCTTCACCATCATTGAGCTCACTCTTTCGCTGGGCTTCATCTCAGCATTGCTCGTGACTATCACTTTAATTACTCTTAGTATTATTAGTATCTATCAAAAAGGCCTCGCCATCCGTGCGGTTAATTCCACCGGTAGGGAATTAATTGATGAATTTAGCCGCTCCATCGGTGCCGCTCCAGCCCTCAGTGCCACTAATATCTGCTCTGGAGCTAATCTCACCGGCACCATTAATACTGGGGAGCTTTACAAATGCATCAAAGATGACGCTTATAAGCTCACCTTCCAACAATATACTGGTGCCAATTTCTACCTCAAAGGTGAAGAAATCAAGAAGCCAATTAAATACGGTGCCTTCTGCACTGGTCGCTCATCCTACATCTGGAATACTGGCTACGCGCTTAATGGCTATGGCAATAACCGCCCTACTTATCTCGTCTATTATACTCGCAATAAGACCACTGGCCAGCTCACCCAGCATAAATACCCAGAGAATCCAGATAATACAGAAAGCGATGAATTCTTCCGCTTAATTAAGGTCAACGATTCGTCTCGCTCTGTCTGTTCCAGCATCTTGAATGGCAGCTATTCCACCCTCACTGCCAAGAGCTACTTTGAGCTCAGTCCTAGCAGCCCTCTGGATGAAGGTGCCACCCCTGTGGACCTGCTTGCCTCCTCTGAGGATAATCTTGCCCTTTACGACTTACAGATTTTCCGCCGCACCCGTCACGCTGTCACCGCTCAGTCCTTCTATTCTGGCAGCTTCCTGCTTGCTACCTTGCGAGGGGAGATTAATATCACTGGCCAAGGAGATTATTGTACCGATGAGCCAGATGGTTTAAATACGGATTTTGCTTATTGTGCGTTAAATAAATTTAATTTCGCCATGAGGGCGACAGGAGATACCAATGATGAAGAAAAAGCTCAAAACCAATAATAATACGGTCCGCACCAGACGCGGTGCCACCTCACTATATGTTGTAATCTTTACAACATTACTACTTGGTATTATTACTCTGAGCTTCATCCGTATTATTATCTCAGAAGCCGGCCAGACCTCCAATACCGACTTGTCTCAGTCCGCTTACGATTCCGCCCTCGCTGGCGTAGAGGATGCTAAAGTTGCCCTGCTCAATTATCACCAATGCTTGAGTGGTGGCGCTTCCATTAATGGCCAGAGCTGCGACCAGATCATCTCCGCCATGCAGACTGGTATCGCCGAAGAAAGCTGCGACGTCGTGCGTGATACCCTCGGCCGCGGCAGTAATTCTAATGGCAATAGTGAAGTCGTCATCCAGGAGTCCAGTGTCGGTCAAGATGGTAACTCTTCCTCTGAACTCTCCCAGGCTTACACCTGCGTCAAGGTTGCGGAGAACCTTGAAGATTATCGCTCCACGCTCAGCAGTAGCTCCCGCACTCGCATCGTCCCTATTCGCACCTCCGATAATAACGCTATTAAAAGCGTAAAGGTTCGTTGGTACTCTGACATTAATTACAGCACTACTAGTGGCATGAATTATATTTCCGATAATAGCAGCAGTGCCACCCGTAAATTCCCATCCCTCAATAAAAATAATCCATACACTCCACCAGTCCTCTCTGTCCAATTCTATCAGACAGATGAGACGTTCAATCTTCTCGACCTATACACTTCAGATGGCGGCAATACTACCGACCGTGCCGAAGTCTTCCTCTATCCTACCAAAGAGAACGTCAGTAATACTATTAGCCGTCAGGATTTCGCCGCTACTAACAACAAGACCCCAGGCGCTAATCACGTCTTCAAGATTAAATGTGATGGTCTAGGTAGTGGCACTAATAACGACCGTGAATTTGCCTGCGAGGCTGTCATTAACCTCCCTCGTCCATTCAATAACGGTAATCGCAATGAAGGCGCCACCTTCCTTCGTGTCGGCTTGCCTTATGGCCTCCCTACTACTGACTTCTCCGTCAGTCTCTATACTAGCGATAATGCTGCTGGCCCAGTAGCTAGCTTTGATGGTGTTCAGGCTCGTATCGATTCCACTGGCCGCGCCAATGATCTTTATCGCCGCATTGAGACTCGCGTAGAGCTCGTGGATGTTTACTATCCATACCCAGAGTTTACCGTTCAGGCCGAAAGTACCGATGATGACAGTACTAAGAAGAACTTCTATATCACCACTAACTGCTGGTATAGCAATAACGATGGTTCTATGGGCACTTGCCCACAAAACAGCTCTTACACAGACACCATTATTGCTGAAGCTCAAGGTGTCTTCGACTAATAGTTGACAAAGCTCTCCCCGTGATATATAATAGCATAGTACATTTCATCGCGGGGTGAGCCTCAAGCTCCCTTGCAGACGCGCGTATATATCGCGGGGTAGAGCAGCCTGGTAGCTCGTTTGGCTCATAACCAAAAGGTCGTTGGTTCAAATCCAACCCCCGCCACCAAGGTGAGGGCATAAGATTGTCCCCCCAGTCTTCTGCCCTCACCTTGGTGTAAGAAAAGCCCCTCATTCGAGGGGCTTTTTAGTATCTATTTTATTTTCTTCTCGCAATTGGTATATAGGCAGCCAGACAAATAATGAAGATTACTACCCCGGTCATCGCCGCCACTATACCAATTTCCAGGACGTTTTGATCTATCCCCGTGGTGCTAGCAATTACCGAAGATGCCACGTCTACCCCAGGAATGAAAGAAAACATTCCCAGTGGATCCGTATAAGCTTCACCTGCCATGCCACTCATCTC
Organism: Candidatus Nanosyncoccus sp.; assembly: GCA_045536725.1. GTDB lineage: Bacteria > Patescibacteriota > Saccharimonadia > Saccharimonadales > Saccharimonadaceae > Nanosyncoccus. The sequence goes on along the minus strand of JAZSOC010000007.1, from coordinate 6,700 downwards.
AGTGCTAGTATCTGCTTCTATTGCTACTTGCTTCTTTGCTAAAATCGCATTTTCATAGGCAATTGTCGCCACGCTAGCACTATAGCCCATCTCCCCCTTGCTATTTCTCATCAGGAAAGAGACTTTATTGTTAACATATCTTGTGTTAGCTTCTGGCTCTATATAGAAGCGGAAGTATACTGTATCTGTGGCCGTCCCTAGCGTCCCTAGGTGCAAATCCGTATTTAATTTGAAAGCATCACTCTTATCATCTGGTGCTGTTACTCCCATCCTCGTCCAGGAGCTGGCATCGTCCGGCGTATAGCTATATTCTAAAGTATTCGCCGCGAGCGGAATGAATCCGCTTTTATCATCTTCCGTCAGATACGATGCTAAGTGTGTAATATATAAACTGTCGCCAGAGTTTGAGTTGGTTATTGACGTCGTAAATTGTACATACTTAGAATCTAACACTTCGCCAGACAGGGAACTATTTGCTACTACCGCCCTGGATTCAAGCGTATTCCAATTCTTTGGTGCATTTTCTATACTTGCAATAGTCTTATCTTCCACTTCTTTTCTGGTGCTAATACCAGTGAAAGCTACTACCCCCGCAATCCCCACAAATGCCATTAAAGCCACGATACAGAGTACTGTACCAAATTTCTTTTGACTTCTTTGCTTCTGCGTTGTCATATTACCTTTCTTTATAGTTCCGCTGCGAGCCTCCTCGCTACAATACGTACCCCCTCACTCCATGACGAATTCACATGGGGTATTCCTGCCAGCTCAGACACTAGTACTCCCGTACGCATCGCGAGCACCACTTCTTGAATCACCGCTGCCGCCTCTGGACACACCACCGTGCATCCCAGAATCTTGCCCTGCTTATTACAAATCATCTTCACGAACCCTTCACTAAAATCCCTGGTATTACCTACGAACATATTACCATATTCTACAATCCTAGAAATATAACGCAAATCCCTCTTGACACAATCATCTTCTGTCAGGCCCACACTCGCTACTGCTGGCCAAGTATCTGTCATCCGCACGTAACCAGTGTAGTCTACGGCATTTTTACCTCTATTCAGGGCATTCGCCGTGGCCGCCGCTGCTTCATAGGCAGCTTTTTCCGTGGAACTTTCTCCACCTACCACATCGCCAGCCGCAAAGATATTCCTCGCACTCGTGCGTAAATCTTTACCGACCTCAATCCCTTCATTATCGTATTTTACGCCGGCATTTTCCAGGCCGATATCTGTCATTGGCCTCGTCCCCACGGCTAACACTACTTCATCCACGCGCAGTGCTTTCTCTTGGCCACCACGCATCAGCACTACTTTCTTAGAAATAGAATCTTTTTCTAGTACTACTACTCTGGACTGAGTTAAGACTTTCACTCCCATATCTTCCAGGTGCTTCCCGATAATCCGGCCCACCTCGGCGTCTTCTTTTGGTAATAATCTTCCGGCAATCTCTGCAATCACTACGTTGGATCCCAGCGCCGAGAAATACTCCGCCACCTCACAGCCAGATGCTCCACCGCCTGCCACTAGTACCGTCTTTGGCACTTCATGAATCATTGTTGCTGTACCAGGAGTCAGATAATCTACTGTAGTGGTGCCGGCAATACTCGTCTCATCTGGTACCGCACCAGTCGCAATTAGAATTTTTGCGCCAGTAATAGTCTTATCGCCACTCACTGCCACTTCGTTCGCGCTAACAAAGCTTGCTCGCGCCTCATAGCAATCTATCCCCACCTCTTCAAAGATGCGCTTATTCATGCCGTTCGCCGCCCGCTCTGTGGCCACTGCTCGCCAATTCATTACTGAAGGATAATTATATCTTAAGTTCTTAGTAGACAGACCAAACTTTTCGCCTTTCAAGGCTTCATTATATAGATGCGCAAAATGTAAACATGCTGAAAACGGCACATCACGATGGTTTACTCCAGCTCCGCCCCACTCATTAGCCTCGATAATTGCTACCTTCTTTTTTAGGCTAGCACCCATCAAAGCCGCTGCGCTTCCTGCAGCGCCGCTTCCAATCACAATGTAGTCGTAATTATATCTTCCCATAATCTCTTTATATTATTTTACCACGATTTTTGTAAACGTAAGCCAAATCTGCGTGGTATTTCCCAATTTCACGCGCCGTTACTACGTTTAAATCCTCCTGCGTAATTGCCGCCCGACCTTCTGCCCACTTTGCGACCTTTTCTACTACTTTATCAGCCATCATTTCTGCCGCCCCCACGTGTATATTTAATACTCTGGCTTCTCTGATAATCTCTTCTTTCAGCTTTTTCTTAGAGAATTTAATAACTTTACTTTGACTCTTCATCTTAGCTCCCCATTACTTGGAATGCTAACATAAAAAACCCTAGAACTGCAAAGCTCAATCCAGAAATAATTTTTAAGAAAGTTTTATTTTTTACGCGCCACTTTTGGATATCCACCACTGTCTCTCCACGGCGAATCGCATAACGCATCACCACCATTGGTGAAATTGCCATTATAGTGTAGATCACTGCGATAATCCCTTGCCAGAGCTGTGGCAAAGCTAAGATACTATTAGCGCTTACCATAATCAGCACCAGAGTAAATGGCAGCTCCGCAAAACTCGCGAGCAGGCCCAGTGCAAAGGCTTCTGTATTGCTCTCGGTCACCTTTGCTCGGCTGTCGATATATTTTGCGATAATTTTCGGAACCCATAATTCGGTAGCTCTCCCACGTCTATAATAGAAGAACCACATCACAATCGCAAGCACAAGCATTACGGAAATTGCCACAATTAGCATCCATGTTTCTAGTGAGCCACCAAAGACTACGTTAATTAGGAAGCATGCCGCCCCAAGTGGTAAAATCACCATCAGTCCCACGCCAGAAATAAAGCTCCCTACTAAATTCCGCGTCTTTTCGCGTACATGTTTTCCTAAACTTGCGTGATAAAGCAGCAGCAAGCAGCCCAGCCCGAGCTGCAATGTGGCATGTACCACACCTGCCAGTAGCACTATCCCAAGAGATACGAAGTCAATCATACTAAAATTATAACACGCTTGTGCTTGTCAGGCAAACTCACCCGTGCTACACTGCCTACATGAAAAAGTTTCAATTTGCACTGGCATTGGCAATCAGCGTTCAGCAAATCGTTCTTCCTAAGTTAATTGCATGGAATACAAATCTTAGTTCTCTGCCGATATCTGTTACTCGAGAATCTCTAAGATTAAACGTTGCTGCTACCGAGAAGGAGACTTTTTCATCGAATCAACCGTGGGCTATAACCCTGCATTCTCTCAATCCGGGTTATACGATTGATGGCATTCAAAACGTCGGCGAGTTCATTGAGCTTCGAAACCTTACTGGCTCGCCCGTTTCTCTCACCGGCTATACGCTGCGCTACACTAATGCCACAGGGAACAGAAGTAACTTATATGTTTTTCCCGAGGGCAGTACTATGGTTGGCGAGAGCCTTCTTCTCAGATTGGCCAGTTCACCAGAGTCTAGCCAATCTGATCTCTCCTATACTAAGACCTTGGCTTTGGCAGCCGGCCCCCTAGAACTTGTCTACCAGGATGAAGTTGTTGAGAGTGTCTGCTGGACGGGCAAATCTGGGTGTCTTGATAAATTCATCAATCAAGATGGCCGGCGCACAGCTCTTGTTAAAGACCAAGCGTCTGGTACTTTCTCCCATCAAACGGATTATTCTCCTCAGTATGACCCTGAGCGTCCTGGATATCAGGCCCCAGTGCTCCCAGCTGAGGAGAATGTTCCGATAGAGCCGCAGTGTCGTGGGCTGGAGTTTTCTGAACTTTACACTTATTACGTCAGTAATCAGTCCGAGCAATTCATTGAACTCTATAATTCCACGGAACAGTCCATGCCTTTAGATGGCTGCCAGATTAAGTATAAGACTAAGACTTTGTCACTCGCTGGCACTTTGGCGGCTGGAGCTTATTACTTTATCGCGCCAGATTTCGCTCTCACCAAAAATCCTACTAAGTCTAATACTTATGAGCTACTTGACGTTACTGGCGATGTTATAGATACGCTCGTCCTCCCTAAGGGGCAAAAGAGTTCTGCTTCCTATGCTTACTTTGGGCTCGGTGATGACGGTAAAGAAGAATGGCTCATCACTTACTTGCGTACTCCTGGTGAGCCGAATGAATATCAGCAGTTCCGCTCTTGCCCAGAAGGTAAAATCATCAATGTCAACACTGGTAACTGTGTCAAAGCTGCTACTATTCAGTCCCTCTCGGATTGCCCAGCAGGGAAATATCGTAATCCCACTACTGGCCGTTGTAAGTCATATGAGACGTCCACCACTAAGGAATGTAAGGAGGGTTATGAACGCAATCCTGAGACGAATCGCTGCCGTAAAATTAAGAAGAATGACGGCGCCGCCTACCCTCTCGTCCCGAAAACGGCCAGCGAAAAGACGACTTTCGTCGCCTTTCTCGCCGTAGTCGCGGTCGTTCTCGTCGGCCTTGCCTACATCATCTACCAATATCGCCAAGAGCTAGGCAAGCTTATTTGTCGACTACTTCGCCTTCCACGGCATCGCCGTCAGAAGAATCGTCAGAAGAAGTCTTAGTGCTGTCTTGTTGTTGATAGAGCTTTGCGCCAATTGGCATGATTTTGTCAGATAGTTCCTTTGCGGCTGCTTCCAGTTTTTCCTTGTCAGCTTCCTCATTCTTTAGGACTTCCTTGGCTTCTTCCACGGCCTTCTTGATAGTCTCTTTGTCGTCATCAGAGATCTTATCTTTGTATTCATCTGGCATCTTCTCTGCCTGATAAATTGCATTTTCTAGATGGTTCTTCGCATCCACTGCTTCACGCTTCTTCTTATCTTCTTCGGCGTGTGCTTCGGCTTCTTTCTGAGCTTTCTCAATATCTTCCTTGCTCATGTTTCCAGAGTTTTGGATAGTAATAGACTGCTCCTTGCCAGTGCCCTTATCTTTGGCGGTCACGTTCAAGATGCCGTTCGCGTCAAGGTTAAAGGTCACTTCAATCTGTGGCACACCGCGTGGTGCTGGGGCAATCCCGTCCAAGATGAAACGGCCGAGAGATTTATTATCAGCAGCCATTTCGCGCTCACCCTGGAGTACATGAATTTCCACCTGTGGCTGGTTGTCAGATGCGGTAGAGAATACCTCAGACTTGGACGTTGGGATGGTAGTATTGCGCTCAATTAACTTTGTAGAAACACCACCCATTGTCTCAATCCCAAGGGATAGTGGAGTTACATCTAGAAGCAACACGTCCTTAACGTCACCTTGCAATACGCCACCTTGGATTGCAGCACCCACGGCCACCACCTCATCTGGGTTTACGCCCTGCATTGGCTCACGACCGAAGATTTGCTTCACTTTTTCAATCACAGCCGGCATGCGGGTCATCCCGCCGACCATCACCACTTCGTCAATGTCGGAAGCTTTTAGCTTAGCGTCCTTCAGGGCTTTTTCTACTGGCTCTGCCAAGCGGTCAATCAGAGGCTTCACTAGCTCTTCTAGTTTAGCCCGGGTCAGTGTGTATTCAAAGTGCTTTGGCCCTTCTGCGTCGGCCGTTAGGAATGGCAAGTTAATCTCTACTTGTGGTGCAGAAGAAAGTTCCTTCTTGGCCTTTTCTGCCTCATCCTTAATGCGCTGCATTGCGGCGGCATCACCCTTGATGTCTACTCCAGACTCTTTCTTGAATTCATCACAGAGGTAGTTCACGATGATATTATCAAAGTCTTCACCACCGAGGTGGGTATCGCCGTTGGTAGACTTCACTTCAAACACCCCGTCGCCCAGCTCCAGGATGGAGACGTCAAAGGTACCACCACCGAGGTCAAAGACGGCAATCTGCTCATCTTTCTTGCTTTCTAGGCCATAGGCTAGCGCTGCGGCAGTTGGCTCGTTGATAATGCGCTTCACTTCCAGCCCCGCGATTTTACCAGCATCTTTTGTAGCTTGGCGCTGAGAATCATCAAAGTAAGCTGGCACCGTAATAATTGCTTCTGTCACCTTTTCCCCGAGGAAAGCCTCTGCGTCAGCCTTAATTTTGGAGAGAATCATTGCGGAAATTTCTTCTGGAGTATATTCCTTGCCATCCATTTCCACGGCCACGCCGTTGCCCTTCTTGACGATTTTATATGGCATGATGTCTAAATCGCGCTTCACCTCTTTATCTTCAAACTTACGGCCGATTAAGCGCTTAATACCATAAATGGTATTCTTTGGATTAGTCACACGCTGGCGCTGTGCCACCTTGCCGACTAATCTATCACCTTTCTTGGTGACGGCTACCACCGATGGTGTGGTGCGGTCACCTTCTGCGTTCGTAATCACCTCTGGCTTACCCGCTACCATGTAGGCAAAAGCTGAGTTGGTTGTACCGAGGTCAATACCGATAATTTTTCCCATATCTTATATCTCCTTTACTTATTATTTAGCACTCATCCATATTGACTGCTAATTCTTAACCTTATTGTAGCGCACTAGCACTCCCATGTCAATAGTGCTAGCACTGCAAAGTGTTGTAAGAAATACATAAACAGGGGTAGAACATGCTTGTGCTTGTTAGATTCTTGACAGGTATGCTATACTGGGAGCGTGTTGCGTTTTTTCTGCGACAGGTACTAATTGAAGCCTCTATAGGTGGGTCGAGCTCTCTCAACCAGGGACTCGCTAAATGGGGGTTCCACTAAAGCGGCGATTCTAGGTAGTCAGGGACTC
>JAZSOC010000022.1:0-7629 GCA_045536725.1 Candidatus Nanosyncoccus sp. | reverse complement strand
CCTTCTGGAGCATTGGTGATAACGTTGACTGTATCACTAGTAGCTACCATTTGGCCTGTTGGTGTAGCATCGACAGAAAGACTAACAGTGTCACTGGATGAGACTGTAACATAGTAGCCGGTATCACGATAGGAGACGGTGAGGGATTGGGCGGAGGAATCGTCTACAGGCACGAAAGAACCAGCAACGATAGCAGAAACTAGAAATGAAAGAGAAAAGACAAGAAGGCTTATAAAATAGCTTTTATATACCCCCCCCCAGGGACCGGGTGAAAGTTTGTTTGTTCATTACATTCTATTTTACATGAACGTTAGCGTTTTGGCAACAATGAGATGCTATAATAGAAGCATGGTCATTGGAATTATCATTGAGTTTTTTATTATCTCCATCGTGGGGACAGTACTGCATTTTACTTACGATTGGTCTAAGCACAACAAAACTGTAGGGTTATTCTCTGCAGTGAATGAAAGTACTTGGGAGCACATCAAGTTGGCACTGTCGGCATTCTTTCTATGCTCGGCCGTGGATGGGTTCTGGTGGGCGGAAAATCCAAATTACTTTGTGGGGAAGTTCTTTGGACTGCTGGCATTAATAGTAGTGATGCCGGCAATTTTCTATGGCTACACTTATTTTACGAAAAAGTCCATTGTGCCGATAGATATTGCTAGCTTCTTCGTGACAGTGGCGGCAGGGCAATATATGTTTTACCATGTAATGAATGGGGTGGCGCTGCCACATTGGCTACGCTTTCTTTCCCTGGTGGGCACCTTTGTGATTTTTGGCTTTTATATGGTGGGGACGCTTTATCCAGTGCGGACTTTCCTGACAAAAGATCCGATCACAAAGCGCTTTGGACTAAGTGCACATAGCGATAAAAAGGTTAAAAAGCGCTAAGTGTAAACCATTTATCCAGATGATAATCCACGCCAGAGACTGCGGCGACGGCTAGCTGGGGCTGGTAATTACAGCGATAATATTTTAAGAAGGCTTCTGCAGCAAAGCGCATTTGCTGTTGTTTTTTGGTGGTGACGGATTCTAGGGCGGTGCCATGGCTGGCGGTTTTACGATATTTTACTTCTGTAAAATAAATCACGTCACCAAATGTTGAAATAATATCAATTTCATAGAACTTAGTGCGGTGATTTCTGGTAACAATGGTGTGGCCGAGAGAAGCGAGATACTCCGTGACGATTTCTTCGGCGCGATTACCGGAGGAGGTGGTGGGACTGATTTTAGCGATAGGTTTAAAGCTAGTGCGGTGCTCTGGCGTGAGGCCGAGTTCTGCGATAGCGGCGCGATGCGCAGCGGTGCCATAGCCGACATGGCTTTCAAAGCCAAAGCTGGGATACTTTTCAGCTAGCTCACACATATAATGATCACGCGCAACTTTGGCAATAATAGAAGCGGCAGAAACTTCCTTAATCAAAAAATCCGCCTTCTTTAAAGTGGTAGTGTATTTTTCTAGACTAGTGCCAGATAGAAAATTGACCGTACCATCAATAACCACTTCCGTAAAAGGAACATTGGCGTCTTTTACGGCGCTGACTGCCCGGCGGGCGCCGAGCTTCAGCGCTTCTGATATACCAATTTCGTCTAATTCCCTGGCGGAAACCCAGCCGAGGCCAGTAGCTGGGGCTTCTTTTAAGCTGAGCTCCGCTAAACTTTCACGACGTTTTTTAGTGAGCTTTTTGGAATCAGTTAGACTATCTACCCAGTCTGGCTCATCGTCTGGCAAAATTACTGCGCCAAGAACAAGCGGGCCTGCCCACGGCCCGCGTCCTACTTCATCAATTCCGAGGATTTTACGCTTCAGCGTTTTCTTCCTTTGCTGGCTCTTCAGCCTTGACTTCTTCCTTTGGCAAGGCATTAACTGCTTCACGGTCGAAATCTTTGCCGGTGAGACGAGCGGACTTACCGCTGCGCTCACGGAGATAGGTGAGATTATTGCGGCGAACTTTAGCACGCTTCACAATCTCAATTTTCTCTACTAGTGGGCTATGGACGAGGAAGGACTTCTCTACGCCGACGCCACTGGCAATTTTACGGACGGTGATACGCTCCGTGTGGGAACCTTTGCGGGTGACAGAAATCACGACACCCTCAAAAATCTGTAAGCGGAACTTTTCACCTTCTTTGATCTTTTGGGAAACTTTGACGGTGTCACCAGAACGAATGTCCACAACGGCGTGTTTCTTCTGGGCATCACCAATTTGTTTTAGGATAGAAAAACTCATAATTAACCTTTATTATTACAACTTAACCTATTGTAACATACTTTTCCCAAAAAGAAAAGGGGTAAATTAAATTACACGGGAGATTTCATCGAGGGTGGTGTCGCCACGAAGTGCCGCGAGGACGCCTTTCTGCTCCAGGGTGAGCATACCATTTTCTTTGGCAGTCTTTTCAATGGCGTCGGTGTTAATATCGGCCACGTCGCCACGGATAAAGGCCTGAATATCGTCGGAAACTGAGAGTTGCTCCATAATTACGGTGCGGCCAGCATAGCCGAAAGGATGTTCCTCGCTAGGGACTGGTTTATAAAGCCTAAAATCATCAAGATTTACCGGGGTTTTCTCACTCGACACGCCATCTAAGACCTTTTTGACGTAATTAATCGTGGCTTCATCCGGCTGGTATTCTTCTTTATTGTCGGCAAGTTTACGCACCAAGCGCTGGGCCATAACCAGGCGAATGGAGCTGGAGAAAATAGGGTTCACGCCGATGAGATCAATCATACGGGAAAAAGCGGCCGAGGTGGAATTAGCGTGGAAAGAGCTTAAAACTAAGTGGCCAGTAATAGAAGCCTGAATAGCGGTGCGGGCGGTGTCACCATCGCGAATCTCACCGACCATCACAACGTCTGGGTCTAGACGAAGGACGGAGCGGAGACCATCGGCAAAGTTCTGCCCCTCAGTGGTATTAATTGGAATCTGGGAAATGCCGGCGATGCCGTATTCAATTGGATCCTCAAGAGTGATAATTTTACGATCAGTAGTATTAAGGGCGTTAATAATGGAATAGAGCGTGGTGGACTTACCAGAACCCGTCGGGCCGACCATTAAGACTAGGCCGCGAGGGTGAGAAATGACCTCGTTAATCTCAGCACGCTCCTCATCGGAAAGGCCGAGCAAGTCAAGATTGAGCAGGCTATCGTCAAAGTTAAAGAGACGGAGTACAGCATCCTGGCCGTACATAGTAGGGACAGTTTCTACACGGATATTCAACAGGTGGGAGGAACCATCGCGATAGATATCTTTTTGCATGTGGCCAGACTGTGGAGTCTTTGCGGCCATGGAAACACCTGCGCGAGAGCTAAGCTCGCCCATGAAGATACGGTAACGGTCACGACTGATATTGGCCACAGGGTGCAAAATACCATCCACACGCATACGGATGCGGATATTTTCACGCAAATTCTCAATATGGATATCTGATGCGCCAAGCTTATCGGCCTGGTCCAGGAGGAAGTCAAAAACTTTATCGGTGCCGACAGAATTAAGCGTCTGACTGACGGAAGCGAGCGTCTCAGAGTCGCCCTCAGCGGCAATTTTAATGTCATCATAGTGGACTTCCTTAGGTGGGTCATACCGCAGAATGAAAACTTTATAAGCAGAACCGGAAATGAGATAAAACTCAACATGATCGCCGCGATCCTCATATTCTTTACGTAAGTTAAGGATGACACTACGTGGTGTCTGGCTGGTAACCATGAATTGATAAGGTTCTTCGCCGGTGCTGCCGCGCTGCAAAGGAATGATAAAATCCTGGTGCATCTGAGACTTTTCTAATAAATCTGGAACTAGCGGGATAGTATCTTCAAAATCACGCGTATCAAGATACGGCAAACCCAAAATCCGCGCACGAGAAGCGGTGGCCTGTTCCTCATTATCCCGGCGCTTAATCTGAATTTCTTCTTCGTTCATCTCTTTATTATTATAGCACAAGCACTATGAAATTTGGTAGAGATAGTAAGCGCCTCGCTGCTTTTTTATCTTCTGGCCAGGCACCGGAAAGCCGAGGGAAATTAGATAGATAGCCTTATTCAATCTTTTAGCTTCTTTTTCAATTTTAGTATACATCTTTTTAATATCGCGCGAGTCGCCAAAAAGATAGACCACGGTAGTCTCCGGTGGAAAATGATAGTGATAATAACTCATGCAAACAATCTGGGCGTGGGTGCGGAGCTTCGCGATGAGAGCAAGGATGGGGTTTAATTCAATGCCGATAGTCTTGGCGCCATAATCTGCTGCCGCTTTTAAAACGGCACCGTCGCCAGCACCAAAATCAATCAGCGTGTCTTTTTTACTGAGGGGATAAAGCTCCGTGAAGGCGGTTTTTAGATCGACTTTTTTAGATGGGACGTAGGGTGCGCCAGTGAAAGCAGTAATAAGAAAGAGGGAGATAATAATAATTACAACAACAAGCATGCTTTTATTTTAGCATGAAAAAGCGCCGCAAATCCGTTTGCAGCGCTCTTTGCCAGAAGGTTATCGCTTAGCTGTGACGATGTCACCTTTGATATCGAACTCATCCTTGAGATCTACGATATCTTCGATGGTTTCGCCATCAGCAACAGCACACCGCATGTCCTCCATGACTTCCGTAGTGTACTGCGTCGCTCCGAGGATTTTGGCTAACTCCAAGTCGACGCCGGCGCAATAGTGGCAATCGTTGCCGATTCTGTCATATTCTTTTTGGTAGAGTTGTTTCTCTACCATTTGAAGAACACGTTTAGTCTCCGCAGCTTTTGCCTCTTCTATTGCAGCCTGCTTCTCCGCCTTTTCTGCAGCTATTTCATCTTCATACTACTTGATGATATTATACACATTGGTAATTTTCTGCGTATAACCTGCATCTGCAGTATTGTATGAGCTCTTAATGGCAAGGAGCTGTTGATATCCGTCTGATGCCGGATAGTTCCAGACCTGGCCATATAAATGCTCATTCTTATGAAGATTTTGGAAGAACAGCCGATAGCTATTCTCCCTGCTGCCATGGTTAGCTTTCCTACCGGAAGAGTTATTCATGCCGAACATATTATGCCGGCTATCTTCCCCCCGGCCCCATCCAGTCTCGTGGGCCGAATAGGCGAGCGTAACCATGTAGTTTATATTCTCGCTCTCCTCATATTGCTTCGCTAAAGGCCGAAATGTCTCTATGAATTCTTTCTGATAATCATAGAGATTATCGCCAGCAGCGAAGACCGTGCTTGGAGTGGCGGCCATAATTAAGGCCGCCATAGCAACTGCAATAACCTTCTTTATACATTCTGTGTCCATTGGTTTACCCTCCTTTATTTTTTGCTGGACCACAGATTACGTAGGAGCATAGAAAAATGCCCCTAATACTTTTATTATAGCACAGATTGTGATTATTGTCAATATACTCACTCGTCTGGTCGAGCCGCCATGCGCGTTCTCGCCCTACTACGGCACCAAATACAAAAATAAGGCTAAAGCCTTATTTTTCCATTTGGCGTGCCCAGCAGGACTCGAACCCGCAATAGCGGTTCCGAAGACCGCCGTGATATCCATTTCACCATGGGCACATTGCGATACCTGGTACACCCGACACGATTCGAACGTGCGACCTTCAGTTCCGGAAACTGACGCTCTATCCAGCTGAGCTACGGGTGCGAATCTCTATTATTATACCACGGGGCGTGCTATAATATAAGCATGAACAGTATAAATAATATCTTTAAACGCACAACAAATTCAATAATCATTTCGTCGGTACTGGCGCTTATCATCGGACTAGTAATGATTTTTTATCCGGGCCTATCTATGAGCGCACTGGGGCTGATTGTGGCGGTATACCTCATATTATATGGAGTAGTGCTGGTGGCGCTAGATTTTAGCGCAGGGCGGAACTTTCCAATTGACGGCCTAGTGCTGGGGATTTTGTCGATTATTATCGGCGCGATTTTCATACTGAAGCCAGAGCTACTATCAGCAATTCTCGTCATTGCGATTGGTATTTGGATTATTTTATCCAGTATTGGCATCTTGCGCTTTGCGATGATGATCGGCAGCGTACTAATGGTACTCTTTGGGATTTTAGATTTTCTAATTGGTCTAGTAGTATTATTTAATCCATTTGAGGCTTCTATCTCTGCGACAGTACTGGTGGGGATTGTGATCATTGCGCATTCGGTAATTAAAATTATCGATGTGTGCGTGGTGCGTAAAAATTCTAAGAAAATTGCAAAAATTTTAAAATAGGAGAATAAAATGGTAAAAAAGAAATTATCTACTTTTGGTAAAATTTGGCGGTTACTTCTGTGTATTGCAGTGCCGCTGGGTGGGGGCTTCATTATTTCATTATTCACGCGTGACACGATGAGCAAGTTTGGCGCGTTTAATCAGCCACCACTGGCGCCGCCGGCTTGGCTCTTCCCTGTAGCCTGGACGATATTGTACATACTGATGGGTGTGGCTTCATACCTGTTTTATCTGCGTTTTCTAAGTGGCAAAAAAGCAGAAAAGCTTTGCATCCAGAAAGCGCTAGTGGTTTATGGGATACAGCTGGTGCTTAATTTCGCCTGGACGCCAGTATTCTTCAATGCTAGTTTATACTGGGCAGCGTTTGTGATCCTGGCGGTGATGTGGATACTGGAAATCGTCTTAGTAGTGACGGCCTATAAGGTTAGTCGCCCAGCTCTCCTCTGCTTGCTACCATATTTATTATGGACTACTTTTGCTGGATATCTCAATGCAGCAATTGCAATTTTAAGTTAGAGCCAGTAAAGCTCTAATAATTATAACCCCTCAAATCCGAGGGGTTATAATTATACCTATTAAAGCTAGAAACCTGTGCGGAGACAACGAACTGGGAAAGCATACCACTTAGTATTACCTTGTGGGCCAAAATAGCTAGAAGTGTAGCCAAAGTTATTAGCATTAGTCGTCGCATATCCTGCGTGAGGCGTGCAAGACCAAAAGCCCCCGTAATCTCGTTCCTTATAGCCGTTAAGATAATAACCGTCGCGAGTATATAAGAGTGGGGCTGACTCCGCAGTAGAAAGATAATTGCCAGAGGTACTAGTAGTTGGTAATCCATATTTACTGAATAAGCTCACATAACTATAGCTACCAGAGCTTCTTGGCAATCGCCAACCAGTTGGGCAAATACTAGTGGACGGTTCAGACGTGGTAGAACAATTACTAGTACTGGCAATAGCAGCACACCAGTTATATAAATTTCCATTGTATCCAGGATTATTGATTACTTGCATAGACGTATAATCACTAGTTGTACCATTAGTGATATTATTTGGAAGTTGCACATCGCTCGTCACGTTAGAATCTGTATTATGCAGAGTCCTGCCACCATCCAGAGCTAGATTCTGTTGCATCCAACAATTCCCATCTTTAAGTCTGGCTACTTTATAAATATTCTGGTCTCTAGAATCCTGTAATTGAACGGTCTCTTCTAGGGTAAGATTGGCACAATCCGCCGCGGTGAAGTCTTGCATCTGAATATATTCTGGTGGTATCCCTTCTCCAAAAGCAGTATAGGTGATGGTAGTAGAGTAAGTACTGCTTGGCATATCGGTAGTGGAGTTAATACCATAGAATACACTAATGTCTGTACCACCCGGATAGTTAGGTATGTCTGCTCCTGTTG
>JAZSOC010000020.1:0-3845 GCA_045536725.1 Candidatus Nanosyncoccus sp. | reverse complement strand
GCAGTAATGATAGCTGCTTCATCTAGGTTAGATGGATCTGCTATTTCTGGTACTGGATACCAATTCTTATTAGAACCAGTATCTAGACTATATCCCCAAGTGTTTGCTGTGAGTGTTGTAGTAGTTACTGGAGAGAAGCTTTGGGAGATAGATGTATCAGAAGAAGTGAGATTAGCAGAAGAAGCTGAGATATAGAGTTTATAACCAGATGGAGCATTAGTAACTACGTTTACTGTACTAGCATTACTTACCATAGTTTGTCCTGTTGGAGTAGCATCTACAGAAAGAGAAGCTATGTCTGGAGTAGTAACTGTAACAAAGTAACCAGTGGCTCTATTCTCTACGGAAAGGGTGGAAGCAGAAGAATCAGAAGCAGGAGTTAAAGCTCCAGAAATAATCGCAGAAGTAAAGAACGTAAAGAAAAACACAAAAAGTCCCACCAGAAAGTGAGGATAATGATATTTGATAAATGATTTTTTGCTGACGCGCATTGATGCTCCTTTCTTAAGTGGCGTCAATGGCTTGAGTGTAGTATCGGCGCCACAAGCTGCAACATTATCCATACCACGCACATCTTTAGCAAAGCAGCGTCAGCATCGACAAATACTTATGACGCCGATACTACACTCCTTTGCTAATAGTTTTGTAACTAAAATAATGTCCTAAAAACGACATGCGTTTTTACGTATGAATAATGTTGCACTTTTTATTATACATAAGTGATTTAAAATATGCAAACCACCTATAATATCCCCATCGTTTGTGCTATAATTAAGACAAAATTAAGGAGTTTATTATGGACAGAGCCTCAATTAAAGGCACAGCCAAAAAATTAATCAAAAATAAAGTTTTCACCCTCTTTGCCATTCTGCTTTTGGTGGAGTTTGGTATTGGTATTCTTAGTGCTATCCCAGCAGTCGGCGGTATTATTACTCTGCTAATCACCGGCTCCATCACCTTATCTCTGACTTACATCTTTCTCGGCCTCGCCGATAAGAAGCGCATGCCAGTGATTGAAGACATCATTTACGGTTTCCGTGATGATAATTTCCTCCGCTCTTTTGTAGCTTATATCCTGGTTTATATCTGCACTTTCCTCTGGACCTTGCTGCTCATCATTCCTGGTATCGTCAAGGCGATGGCTTATTCTCAGACTTTCTATATCCTTGCTGATCACCCTAAAATAGAAGCTGCCGATGCTCAGAAGCGTTCCATCGCCATGATGAAGGGCCACAAGTGGGAATACTTCATGCTCCAGCTTTCCTTCATTCCTTGGCACATTGCCGCCATCCTTACCTTTGGTCTTCTCTATATCTACGTCGCTCCATATATCAGCACCACTAATGCTGTCTACTACAAGAGACTCAGCGCTGAATATACCAAACAGCAAGTGTCTCAAAAAGTTGAAGAGGTGAAAGAGGCTGTTGTAGAGACTGCTGAGAAGGTGAAGCAGGCTGTCTCAAAGAAGAAATAAATTCATCCACTGCCCGGGTCACTCCGGGCAGCTCTGGATTATTGTAGTCGTGCACTACAATAATTCCACCATCCGCCAGCTTATTGTAAACTAGCTTCAAGCTAGTTTTTATTGATTGATATAAATCTCCGTCTAAAAAGGCAAAGCAAATTTCTCCCGGCAGATCGCCATCTGTCAAATCTTCAAAAAAGCCTTTCTTTATTCGCGGCACATGTAACCCCGCTTTTTTAAAACGCGATACTACTTCCCGCTTGGAAACTAAAAGTTCCCCCTCGCGGAAAGCGTCGCCCGCCACCGAATTATCTTCTACACTCTTTGCTGGTAGCCCCTCAAATGAATCATAAAGCCACAGTTTCTTGTCTGGCGCCGCCTTTTCCAGTAGTCGCTCAAATAACAGGGAAGTATCCCCACGATAGCAACCTAGTTCCACTACGTCGCCATTAATCGCTAGATTCTTTTCTAAGAGTTCTAAGAGCTTCTCCGTCTCACGGTTACTGACTTGCTGCATAGCTTATTCCTCAGCAGTTCCATCCAGCACTGCTAGGCCCCGGCGGATCATCTCTTCGGCTTCATTTGTATGGATTATCCACACTGGCTTAGACCCATCCGCGGCAATGTTCATGTGGTGCTCTTGCATTTCGGCAATATTCTTCTCTTCATCTAGTGCCAGGCCAAGGTATGCTAATTTCTGGGTGGTCACCCGGCGAATTTCATCGGAGCGCTCACCAATGGTCGCCGTAAAGACCAGCGCGTCCACTCCGCCTAGTGCTGCCGCCATTTGGCCTATCGCCCGTTGCAACATATACACATATAGTGCATGTGCAAAGGTGCCGCGCTTATCACCTTCATCGCGCAGCCGCAAGATGTCGCGCATATCATCACTTTGGCCAGATACGCCCAGCAGCCCGCACTCTTTATTTAGGTATTTTTCTAAGGATTCTTCACTTTCGTATTTCAGTGCACGCTTCAGCGCTAGTGCCGCTACTGCATCCATTGAGCCGGCACGCGTCGCCATCATCATCCCCTCAAGCGGCGTGTAGCCCATCGAGGTATCGAGCGATTTTCCTTCAAACACTGCTGTCACCGAAGACCCGGACCCCAAGTGGCAGACGATTAATTTCTGTGGCAGAATCTCCTGTTCTTTCATGTAGTTCACCACGGAGCCCACTGATAATCCATGATATCCCCAGCGCTTGATACCGTATTTATCAGCCAGCTCCATATCAAAGGCGTAATACTTCATCAAATCTGGCCGGTCATTATGAAAGCCAGAATCCGTAATCGTAATCACTGGCACACCTTTAAAAGATTTAACTAGGTGCTCAATTTCCCCGGCTACCGCCGGCACATGCAGCGGCGCTTTCTTCTTAGCTTCTTCCAGTTCTTTCAGAACTTTCTCATCCACTAGATGGTCATGCGAGAAAAATTCACCCGGTGCCACCACGCGTGCCAAGATTACATCCAGCTTGCTTACGCCACCGAGGTATCCTTCTTCCGTTAGAATCCCAGATAGATTCGCCACGCAGGAAGTCAGCGATTTAAATTCCACCTTAATATTTTTCTTACTGCCATCTGCGCGTTTCAGGGCGCAGACAATCTGCTTACCCTCAAATTCAAAGTGTAAAGAACATAGCAGCTCCTGCCCCTTATAAAGCGCGTATTTTCTTGAAGATGAGCCTGGGTTAGTAATCAAAATCAGCCGACTTTCCATAAAAACTCCTTATTTTCCTTTATTATAGCATAATCTCTGATATGCTATAATCTAATCATGGAAACGATGATTCGCGAATACGAAGATTATATTAAAAAGGCCGTGAAGACCCCCACTAAGGAGCTGGCCGCTTATCATGCAGAGATGGTCAAGAATTTCCAGCATGAACGTGCCATCCATCTGGCTGTCACTCTTTTCTTTGCTGCATTGACTATTATTTCCGTCATCGTCACCACCATTTTCTGCGTTGTTACTTCTGAGCTTCTCGTCCTCATCCCCAGCTTGCTCCTCACTACAATTCTCCTTATACTTACTATTTGCTATGTTCGGCACTACTATTTCCTAGAAAATCACATTCAATCTCTCTATCACTACTCTAAGCTCCTCCACCAGTAATTTTGCACTAGCTAAAACACGAGCATTTTGCTACAATAGACTCAATGACTAAACTAACTTTCACCCGGTCCCTGGGGGGGGGTATATAAAAGCTATTTTATAAGCCTTTTTGTCTTTTCTCTTTCATTTCTAGTCTCAGCCATCATCGCTGGTTCTTTTGTGCCTGTGAGTGATAGCTCTGCTTCTACAGTTACCGTAGATTATCGTAACACTGGCTACTTCGTTACGGTTACTTCACCAGATACAGTAAGCTTATCTGTAGAT
>JAZSOC010000013.1:0-69084 GCA_045536725.1 Candidatus Nanosyncoccus sp. | reverse complement strand
ACAACATTAACTCGCTGGATCGTTCTACAAAAAGCACGCCGTCACAGCCGAAGCTGCTCCGACACCTTGTAGGCACTGAGTTTCAGGATCTATTTCACTCCCCTCCCGGGGTTCTTTTCACCTTTCCATCACTGTACTAGTTCGCTATCGATCAATCAATATATTTAGTCTTGGCAGGTGGTCCTGCCGGATTCAAACAGGGTTTCTCGTGCCCCGTCCTACTTGAAAAAAGATATATAATGCCTAAGACCGTTTCGCGTACGGGGCTTTCACCCTCTCTGGCACACCATTCCAGGTGCTTCTGCTACGATCTAAAGGTTATGTCATCACCAGCTCAGTTAACGCTGTCTGTTTCTAAGTTAAGCTATTGATAACTCAATGGCTTAACTTAAAAAATATCTAATTTCGCAACCCCTTTAATAACTCTGGCCGTTAAACCGTATGGTTATCTTAAGGTTTAGACTGTTCCAATTTCGCTCGCCACTACTTTCGGAATCATTGGTTATTCTCTTTTCCTCGACCTACTAAGATGATTCAGTTCGGCCGGTTCCCGTTCAACTTTCCTATGTGTTCAGAAAGCGACAACATAGTATGACCTATGCTAGGTTTCCCCATTCGGAAATTCCCGGATCAAAGCTCGTTCTCAGCTCCCCGAGACTTATCGCAGAGTCCTACGTCCTTCATCGGTATTGATTGTCAAGGCATCCACTATCAGTGCCCTTGTATACCTTTTTATGCATTGACTTAATCAGCAATCGAAGTTTGATTATCAATTGCTAGATGCAAGTCTATATTCTGTTGTTTCTTCAAATTGTTAATCAAAACTTATGGACACACAAATAATTTCATTTGTATCTCTCGCAGTTTATCTCTCATTCACAGTGGTGACACTCCAAGTCACTTGTTAGCTTTCTCTATTGTAGCGCACTTTTCAAATTAATGCAAGACTTTTTTCCAACTTTTTTGAAAAATCTTCACTATCCAGCTTCAACCAGCGCAATCTAGCATTGATTTCCTGGCGAGAAACAGAGATAGTACGGGTTAATGCTGGATTATTTGCCAATTCATCAAAGAATGCAAAATACCTATCTGCTTCCTCTTCAGTTCGTATACATCTAGCCGCAATTCTCGCATAATCATCCAAAGATTTATCCCCTGTCATCTCTTTCACGTAATCCCAATGACCATATAGCCACTCTAGTACCCCAATCTTAGTGTATGGATTGCGCGTCAAATAGGCTAGCAGATAAACATGATCCTGTGGCCGCACCACCTCTGGTTGTTCTAATAATTTCAGAGCTTTCTCGACATTCTCCTTCCCTTTTACATCCGTAAACGCCGCTAAAAGATCGGATTTCAGGTCTGGATCCACTGTCTTTTGATAGACCCCCACAAACTCCTCAAAGTATTTATCCTCATCCTGTTCCATCTTTGCAGTCAAAATCGCGTAACGCGTTTCCGCCGGCAGCTTCTCATATTTATCACTATATAATTTCGCCAGATTCTCAATCACCTTTGCATCCTTCGCGTAGAGTGCCAAACCCAAAATCGTCGGCCGCAGCTTCGTATTATTACTATTCTCATTATATTTTTTCTTATAACCAAGACGCGCCACCGATGGTGCCACCACCTTATCTACATATTCGCGATAATTATCATAGTCCTTCGTCCCCACTGGCGCAAAAATCTTCAACTTCCCAATAATCGCCGCCACTAAGTCCCAAATTGACTTATTCTCTTCATCTTTAAACTCTGGAATTAGATCAAGTAGGCTCGCCGCCGACACTAGTGCCGTCTCTGATAGTAGCATCCTATCTATCAACAAGCGATAGCGCTGTTCAAAGGATAATTTATTAAAATCTTTAATCTTCTGGCGGAACTCTTCCCCTGATAAATTCAAAAGATAATGTCCAGACATATCATCTTTCACCTCAGGAAGTGGCCACTTTGTATCATCTGCTCCGCCAGTAATCAGGAAGCGTTGCTGCACCCCATCAGTAATCACCGGATAACCCGGCTGCGCAATCCATGTATCCATAAAATCTTTCACATCGAACTTCGCGTGTTCTTGCAGACATGCCCAAAGATCATCGCCCGTGGTATTTTTATACTTATACTTCTTAAAGTATTTCTTCAGCCCCGCAAAGAACTGTCTCTTCCCCATTAATCGTAGCAGCATAAACATCAAATGTGCACCCTTTGCATAGACAATACTTGAATCAAACAACGTCGCAATCTCCGCCGGATCATTCACCTCTTGCTTCACCGCCTGCACCCCTGGATACGCATCCCTTGTCATCGCCGCCAAACATTCCCCAGTAAAGAATTTCTCCCAAATATTATATTCAGGGCAGATATCATCCGTAGCGATATATTCCATTACTGTCGCAAATGATTCATTCAGCCAGAGATCATCCCACCATTTCATCGTCACCAAATTACCAAACCATTGATGCGACAGCTCATGTGTAATCACTGTTGCAATATATTCCTTTGATTCTAGCGGTGAATTTTCATAAGCTAACAGGCATGACTCCCTGTAAGTAACTAGCCCCCAGTTCTCCATTGCCCCCGCTTCAAAGTCTGGCAAGGCCACCTGATCCATCTTCGGTAAAGGATAATCAATCCCAAACTTATCGTTATAGTATTCTAGCGCCATCGCCGCAATCTTATTTGGATAAACCAGCGTCTTCGGGTCCTGATTTAGCGCACAATACGTCGTTACCTTAATCCCGCGCAAAGTTTCCACCTCTTTATGATGGAAGCGCCCCATCACGAAAGCCAAGAGATAAGTGGACATCTTTGGTGTCTGCCCAAAGGTAACAATCTTCTTTTTCGACATCTTATTCTTATCTAGCTGTAAATCCGCACTCACCGTCGGATGCTCCACAATCCGCGACGTTTTCACCGGCATATTAGAAATCACATCATCGTCTATATCTGGCGTCACAATCGTAAGGTCAAAGGTAGCCTTTGCCGCCGGCTCATCCACACATGGGAAGCAATTCCTAGCATAGTGGCTCTCAAACTGCGTCGCCACAATCCGCTCTTCCCTGCCCTCATATTCATAAGTAGACAGATATACCCCCTCCATATTACGCTGCAGTTTCGTATGATAATTAATCTCTATCTCAATTTCACCTGCCACCACCTCTGGGGTCTCTAAAATTAGCGTACCAAACTCTTGCTTAAAAGCCTGCTCTACCCCATTGATTTTCACCCCTGTCACTGTCAAATCTACTGCGTGTAATTTAAATGTTTTCATAAGCTGCTTGCCGGTAATTTTCACCTTACCATACAGCCTCTCAATATGCTTATTAATTCTCAAATTAAGCTGATAATTCCTAGGGGTAAAATAATCAATTAACTGTTCCATTGATACTATTATAGCACAGTTCTCTCTGATATCTCACCACACGCCCCTCCTAGCTTTAACGGTAATATGCCTTTCCAGCCACTCTCAAATCTACATACGCTGGATGCAAATCATGCTCATTCAGATAGCGAATCATACGCTCCGCATCCTCCACTTCCACCGCCGTCTCACGGTCCAGGTTCATCTTGTAGAACTCTTCCCTACCTTCTAGATAGATATCAATTTCCCGCGTCTTCCCAGATGGAATAATTGCCCGCACTAATTTATATCCTTTATCTTTAAAGTCCACTTCCATCTGCCCCACATAATCCGCCATTCTCTGAGTAATCAGCCCAGAACCACTCTCGTCTTCAATTTCCACCGTTGGCTTATAAGTCTCCATCTTTGGCTGGCTCGGCTCTACGAGCCCGTTAAAGATATTATCCCAGTTTATCGCGATAATCGCAGCCACCGTCAAAAGAAACACAATTACTACGATATAGGCTGAAGTCTTTTTCTGCTTCGCCTTCTTCCGCGCAGCAAAACGCTCAGAATCAGAAACTACTCTTTCCCTCTTTGCGACAATCGTCTGCCCTCGCCGCATTCTCGTGCTACTGGTAATATTTCTATTTCTGGCCACCCTTGCCCACTCCTAAAATAATTTCCGCTAAATCATCTGCCGCCTTTGGCTTTGCAATTTCATGTAGAGCTTCCGCCATCTTCTCTCGCTTCTTCGGGCTACGCACCAATTTCTGCACCGCCTCAAGCAGAAGCTCCGGCCGCGCCATCATCTTGTCATCTCGCACTACTTCCACCGCCCCCCGCTCTTCTAGAAGCTCCGCGTTCTTCACTTGATGTCCGCCAGGTAATTTCTCATATGGCACCAACACTACAGCCTTCTTTAAGGCCGCCAACTCCGCAATCGTCGTCGCCCCAGCTCTTGAAACCACCACGTCTGCCGCACCTAAAAGCTCATTCATCACCGGGCTAAATTCCCACAAGCGGAAATTAGACTGCAGCTTTGCCTTGTCCCACTCCTCATACTTCTTCAAATCTACCATATCTTCATAGTGCTTCCGGCCAGCCACTAACCCCACCGAAGAAAACTTCAACATCTCTGGTAAAATCTTCCGCATTGCTTCATTAATATGCTGTGCCCCCTGTGACCCACCCGTAATCATCACTACTGGCTTCTCCGGATCAAAACCACACGCCTTCTTCAGCTCCTTCTGCTTACTCGCCGAAACTGCCTTGAATTCTGATGCAACAGGTACGCCAGTAACAACGGCAGCTTTTCCTGTAGAAAACGCAGTCGCTACTACCGCTGCCTTTTTCATTAGTAATCGATTAGCCAATCCCGGCACCGCATCCGACTCATGCACCACATACGGAATCCCTAGCACTCTAGCCGCTATCCCCACTGGCAACCCCACAAATCCACCTTTCAAGAAAATCACATCCGGCCGATTAACTGCCAATCTAAAAAAGCTCTGTATTATCCCGCCCATAAAGCCTAAAAACCCTAAAATATTCCCTAAAATCAAATCCTTAAGTGTAGTCTCCCAATACTTAAAATAATCACCAAGACTCCACCCACTATAACGGTGAAATTTCCCAGAGAGCACTTTTCGCACTCTAATATATTGCCCAGTGCGCCCCGCGCCTTCTTTCGTCTCAGACCCCCAGGACACCCCTAGCTCCGTTGTAAGTTTTACAACATTTTTATAATACTTCTTATCAGTCCAGAACTCTATATTAGTTCTAGGTTTAATCTCTAAAATCTTGCGCACGACCGCGACTACTGGTGTAATGTGTCCCCCGGAGCCCCCGCCTACTACTAATATCTTCATTTCTTCTTACCTCTCTACTAGTATAACATGAAAGTTGTAAACTTACACCTAGCGCCGCTGATAGGAAAATCATACTCGTCCCACCATAAGATAGTAGTGGCAGAGTAATCCCTGTGAGTGGAATAATCCCCGTCATTGCCCCAATATTCACCACCACGTGCGTCAGCATCCAGGCAAACACCCCCGCTACCACTAAGCTCTGTTCTAGATCTTGCAAATGATCAGAAACCTTCAAAAGCTGCAGTAATAGCACCATAAAGCACCCCACTATTACCATCAGCCCAATAAAGCCAAAGGTCTCGCCCATCACCGCAAAGACAGAGTCATTAATCGATTCCGGTAAGTATCCCGTTGCTTGAACGCTATTCCCTATCCCCACACCAAACATCCCACCAGTACCTATTGCCAGTATCGCGTTGTCAATATGATAAGAATCCCCACCATCTTCTTGACCAAAAGTCATTACTCTCTGAATACGGTGTGGTGAAGTCACAATAGCTAGCACGCCCCCCACTGCAATAATCGCCAGTACCATACCAAATTTCTTCATTGGAATCCCACTCATAAATAACATCGTCAATACAATAGCAATCAGCGCCATACCTGTTCCCAAATCTTTCTGTAAAACTACCACGAAGCCAATCGCAAGAATCGTAACAATCCCAAATGGCTGCCAAAAATCTCTCGTGTCCAGCTTCCCTTCCGCCCGCCGCTCAGCAATCAACTGTGAAAGGTACATAATTAGCCCTAACTTTAAAAGCTCCGCCGGCTGGAATGATCCCAGCGCTCCCAAATTAAACCATCTACAAGCCCCCAGCTGACAAGAAGCCAAGGATGACCCCACAAAAGCTAAAAGTGCTAAAAGCGCACACGCAGCAAGCCCCGCTATAATTAAAGCTTTCGCAAAAGTCCTCATCTTCTGGTACGGAAAAGCATATCCTACTATAAAAGCAAAAAGCGCCAATGTCACGGAAATCAACTGATGAATAAAGAAATAATTCGTATCATATTCCAGTCCATAAGCAGAATTCATGAAGTTTGCCCGCATCGGCCCAATTGCATAAATCACAATCAGCCCCACCCCCATCAAAAACAACGTCAGTACTGCAATCAATCTATTCGCCTTATGCTTTCTCATTTAGGGCCCCACTCATACTCATAAAATTCCTCCAGCTGCCGCTAGGAATATCCCCACCACGCCAGCGATTGCCGCAATCACCCAGAATCTCATTACAATCTTCGCCTCACCCCAACCTTTCGCCTCTAAATGATGATGTATTGGTGCTGAAATGAAAATCTTCCGGCCAAAGAACTTCTTAGAAATCATTTGAATCAGCGACGAGCCAGCCTCTACCACCAGCAAGAAACCAATTACCGGCAACAGGAAAAATGAATTCGTCATCATTGCCACCACCCCCAGGCCAGAGCCTAGCGCAAACGAGCCAACATCCCCCATCATAAATCTCGCTGGTGGCACATTAAACCATACGTAAGATAATAGCCACCCCACTACCGTCCCGCAAAAGCCAGCCAACTGCCACTGTCCCTGGAATAACGCTATCACCCCAAAGGCCCCATAAGCTATCATCATTAACCCCCCAGCCAGCCCGTCTAGCCCATCTGAAATATTCACAGCATTAGATGTCGCCACCACCGCAAAGGCAAATACTAGCATCATCCCCACTGTACCCAGCTCCATATCCCCCATAAACGGTACTCGCATATCCGTCCAGCCTAGCTTAAACGAGAAGAACCACCCCAGCCATAAGCCAATTGCCGTAATCATCGCAAATTTCACTGGCGCCCTTAGCCCTGCTGCACCCCGCCCATCACCAAACACGTTAATCAAATCATCAATTAACCCCACCATGGAGCCACCTACGAACCCTGCAATCGGCAACCATGTCTGGCCTCTATGCCAGTTACATACAAAAGTCACTACAAACACCGTAATCACCCCAATAATCCCTGCCATCGTCGGGAACTGCCGCTTAAACTTATGTGCGTGCAATTTTGTCATCACCGGCAAACTATCCCCCTGTGCCGTAGTCTTTTTCTGCTTCTTCCAGAACTTATACTTATACGCTACATTAGTGTAAATTGGAGTAAGGAACATCGCCAAAAAGAACGCTGCCAGCGCCAGTACTAGTTCATAGAATCCTTCACCAGACAATGTATCCATCATTATGTTTCCTTTGGTTTTATCCTTAAATAATCCTGCATATAATTACTAATTGTATCAAATATTGGCAAAGCGTGCGACTGTCCATCAAAGGCTTTACCCTCTTCCCATATTCTAACCATTATTACGTATTCTGGCAACTCCGTTTCATCATTCCCTGCCCCACCATAGCCAATATAAGTCGCCTGAGTTTCGTTCATCACGTATTCACCATCGCGAATCACCTGTGCCGTACCAGTCTTACCACCCACATAATATCCTTCCTTATCAATCCCATAAATCCTCCGCGCACTACGCGTTCCCCATAGCATCCGCCGCATCGTTGCGCTCGTATCTTCAGAAATTACATCGCGCACCGCCTCTTTTTTTCGCTTATTCTCCACTAGTTTTCCATTCTTCATTTCCCCCGCTACCATCGTCGGCGTGTAATAATGGCCACCATTCACCACCGCTGAAAATGCCGCCGCCACCTGAACCATCGTCAGATTCAAGTTCTGCCCAAAGGTCATGTTTGCATAACGTGAGTTTAAGCCCACACCTTCATTTGGCCCAATGATTAAGCCGGTTGCCTCTATCGGTTCTATCCCTGTCGCCTCGCCGAAGCCAAAGCGATCATGATAATACTCATATAGCTTTTCCCGCCCCTTCTGGTTAATCTCTTTAGCATTGCCACCCAGCCACATCAAGGCTTGCATTGACCCAGTGTTCAAAGAATAATTGAGCGCCGTTTGCATCGTAATTGTGCCTAGCTGCCCTTTTTCCGCGTTAGCAATATCCCAGCCATCCACCGTAGTATAGCCATTATTCTGATAGGTCGTCTCTGGTGTCATCACCCCCTCTTCCACCCCTGCCGCAAAGGTAAAAGTCTTACATACTGATGCTGGCTCATAAGCATCTTCTAGTACATAGTTCCAATAATCCGTCGCATCATTCACCTTACCATAATTCGCCGGGTCATAGGTCGGCATGTTTGCCATCGCTAGCACGCGCCCCGTATTTGGGTCCATCACTAGCGCCGAAGCATGCGCCGCGCCAAACTCATCCATCTTCTCTGTTAGAATTTGCTCCACCTTATTCTGGACATTTCTATCTATCGTCAGTACTAAATTCTTACCATTCTGTGCTGGTACCCGCACATTGTCATCACCAATCGTCAGCGGAATATTATTCACATCCTTCACCGTCTTCAAGATACCATTCGTCCCTGCTAAGTCCTTATTTAAAGAACCTTCCACCCCATACTGACCTTCCCCATCCGCATTCACAAAACCCAGCACGCCTGAAGCTAGCTGCCCTTCTGGATACACTCTCCTCACCCCCTCCTGGAACCATACCCCAGCCAGATTTTCTTCCTTAATCTTCTCCGCTACTGATCTTGGCAGCCCCTTCCCCACCACATAATATCTTCGCTCCTTGTCAGCGAATACGTCATTCCACTCTGCTACCAAATAATCCTTTGCTATACTATCTATTATCTTCGCGGTCTTCTCTTCATCGGCCGTCATTGGGTCCACTAAAAGCGTCCACACTGACTCATTCATCACCACCGGTACCGCTTCCGTCCCATCCATCATGTAAATTTCACCACGCTTTGCCAAAATTGTATTCTGCATCGTATGCTGAAGCTCTGCCGCCTCCACCCACTTATTATGCTCCACAATCTGAATCACAAAAAGCCTAATTGCTATTACCCCAATCATAGCAAATAATCCGATCTTCAATATTTTAGATCGCCGCATATGCTTATTATATCATTAATTTGCGTATCCAGCAGCAGCTCCATCTTCCATATTGGCGGCTACTTCACTATTCTGAGCAGCGGCAATTGATGTCAATCTCGCCTTCTCCACTGCTAAGTCTTCCTTTTTCGCTTCCAGATCATTAATTTCACTATCAATCTTTGACAATTCATAGTCGTAGCTTGTCGCCTTCGTCCCCTGTGTCACATAAATTAAGCCTACAATCAGCACCAACATCCCCATAATCGTAGCGAGCGAAAGCGACCCAAGAGACCTACCTGTATGTCTGACAGTATTCCTATTTCTGCCCCATCCTGCCGCACTCATCTCTCTGCGACGCGCCGTATATGACTGTGGTCTCATTTTAATATTTTCCTCGCTTTTTATTTTTTATTTTGATGTTGATGTTGATATGAATTATTTTTAGGGTGGCAAAAAACACGCGTCAACGAATTTTCCGCCAGAAGCTCGAGGATAATCTAATGCAGCGCCATCGCTCTCACAATAGATCACCTCGAGAAGGTCATAAAATCACACACTCCGTAATTACTCTAACAACCTTATGAGGTGGGAATCAATTTCTACTCAAAATCTCTTCCCATATTAGAGATGTAGGGGGATGCTCCCCATCCCCCCACTATTTAACGAAAGTGAACTTTCACTTCTTCAGCGCGTGATTTGCTGCGTACGATGATTTGCTTTGGCATATTTGCCTCCTTTTTGTTTATTTTTATTGTTTTTATTTTTATCAATCGCAAGTGCTTAACGCTTCACCACTCCACGTAGTTTCGCGCTCCTCGCTCGCGGGTTGATAACTAACTCCATGTTCTCCGCGGTTATCGGCTTCTTATTAATCAGCCTAATCTCTGACTCTTCGCCATAACTACTCGCCTCTTTAAAGTAATTCTTCACTAGCCTATCTTCCAGGCTATGAAACGAAATCACCGCCAATCTCCCACCCGGCCGGAGGAGCTTTGGCAATATTGGCAACGTTCGCTCAATTTCCCCGAGCTCATCATTCACCGCTATCCTAATCGCCTGAAAGACCTTTGTAGCTGGATGTGTTCGCCCATGTTTATACCCAAAGAATGGCGCATTTGCCAGCTCTAGAGTACTCTTCCATGGCCTACCATGTATGATTTCTCTCGCATACTTTAAAGATAATCCCGGTTTAATCTCACCATATGCGGTAAAGATTTCCGCAAGTTCCCTTTCTCTCCATTTATTCACAATTGTACTCGCATCCAAATCTTGCGTTTTATCCATCCGCATATCTAGTGGCCCATCTTTCATGAATGAAAAACCACGCTCCGGATTATCTAACTGCGGAGAAGACACTCCAAAATCCGCCAATATCATATCAAACGTTGCTCCACTTTTCAAAAGCTGCGACACCGCATTATAAAAATCATCGTGCACGATCCATATCCCGGTATCTTTAAATTTCTTTTCGAGATAATTAATCGCATACTCATCCCGGTCTACTAAGACCGAAGTTTTATACTGTCGTGTCACATCCAAAATTTTACCTGCATGTCCTCCGTAACCCGCTGTGAGATCTAAATATGACTCACCAAATCTAGGCCGAAGCATATGTAGTACTTCTGATATGAGCACTGGCTTATGGAGTTCCTCCATAATGATATTATAGCACGCTTAGCCGTCTGTAGCCCTAACTACTCGTACCGTACCGATAATATCGCTTCGTTTGAGATCGCCCAACTAGAAACTTTAGCGTTTTTGTTTTTGTTCGATTTTTGTTATTCCTTACACAAGAATTTACGCCATAATATCTGTCTAGCCGAAGCCAGGCTCATTGATTATGACAGTTGAGAGTTTATTGTGTATGGGTTTTAGAGTTAATTGGGAGGTGTTTTTTGTTAGAAGTACCCTCGGTTTTGGTGTCGCGTATCCTAAACGCGCGCCAAAACTCCTAGTTGGCCAATCTCAAACTATATTAATGTGCTTAGGTAATACAAATACTCTACCGAACTCGCGTCATTCGTATAACTTCGTATTCCCTTTCCTGATCTTGCGCTTTGTGTCTTGCCATATATTTTGTATTTGTGTTTGTGGTTTTATTTGTTCCACTTGTCCTAAGTTTATATTAATTTTTTCAAAAAAGCAATACCATTTTTTCACAATTTTACTAATACTTTTCCACAATTCCACAATTATCCACAAGCAAAAACCGAACGTCATACCGAACATCCGACCCCCTAAAAACCGAACAAACTTATTTCCAAAACCCGAACAAACCCCCATTGACTTTACAGTCAATCATGATATAAGACAAGAGAGGGCTTCTACCCCCGTGGTGGCTCGCCCTCGGCCTCTTTTAAGAGCTTTTTAGACTTAATCTCATAGCGCTTACCATTCCTTGGCGATACATAGTAGTCCTCATTTAAGAGGTTCACAAACATCGTTAAATCTTTTTCATCCATAATGATAATGGAGCCATCATCATCCGTCATCAGCTCCAGTTGTACCTCGTCAGCATAATCAATCAAGTCCTCCTGGGACATTTCCTCTTCCACATCCATCCCCTCTAACTTCTTAATCAATGGCTTCCTATCTTGTAGTAAAGTATTTAAGGTCAGCCCTTCAGCAAAGCTTAACTTATACTTCTCTTCCAACTGTTTAGCCTTCGCATCGGCAATCGCCTGTGTCTTATAGTCATACTGGAATAAGTTTTCAAACTTCGACTGATTAAAGATCACCACATTATCATCAATAATTGCCACTTGGTTATCACTTGGCATCTTAATACCTAACTCTGCCGCAAATGGTTCAAAGCTTTCCCCGTTCAGCTCCCAAGAAGTGGAACTTTTTAGCGCTGCTGAAGCTGCCAGCCCCTTTGCAATATAGAATACTTTATTACCACTCTCTCCACCAGGGTAAGAAAACTTCGCAATAATTCCCTTCACCTTCTTAAATTCATATTCATTATCCGTAAAGTAATCAATGTCCTTATATTCGTTCTCAATCAGATGAATCAGCGTTTCTGCCCTAGTCACTTTCTCTAGCTTTGTCCGATAAATTACTTTATCTTCGCCAGATGGATTTTCATACTCCTCACAGGTCAATCCCTTATCCGCCTCTTTGATTACATAAGTAATTGCTTCCGCCATAAACAGTGCCTTCACACTAGCCGTCAGCGCATCGGAATAGCGCACCTTAAAAGGGGTATAATTTTTATTGAACAAGAATAGCTCTACAGAAACATTATTTTTAATCTCATCAACTTCGTTAGCCCAGAGAAAAACATCAAACTTGGTATTATCCATATTAACTCCACTTAATTATACCAATATTATAATCTATCTGGGCTTTTAGTTCAAGCGTGGCTAATCTGCTAGCAGTTCTTGATAGCTCTCTTCAGAGACGTTCTTTTCATCTTGCCCCAGGACTTTCAGCGTACTCAGCATCTCTTCGCGCACCTCAGATACCTTATCGTCTTCCTCTAGTACCGCTTCCATCTTTGCATAGTATCCTGGCACATTCTCCACCTTATCAAGGTATAACTTCGTCCCAGCGTCCATCGTAATTTCTTGCCGGCGGCGGCTCACCTCTGCCTCCATCTTAAAGCCTAGTTGTTGAATAATTTTTACTGATTCAGAGTAATCTCTCACCACCGTATGATCCACAATATCCACCCCACTATCTTCCACGTGACGCTTTAAAATCATTTCATATCTTGGCGGCCTATCCACTGCCTTCATCTCTGTTCGCATAATTAAGCGCGGGAAGTTATTCCCCCTCTTAAATCCTCTTGGTACGAACACCCTGTCATACTGCCAATATACCGGCCCAAAGTCCATATCAATGTCTGCCAGCTTCTTCTCAAATTCATCTCTGTTTTTCAGCTTACATTTTAAGATTATTTGCTTCATACTTTTGCCCCTTTCCTGGCCTTATTTGCCCACTCATCCGCAAGCTCATTTTCTTCTGTCCCATTATGTCCCCGCACCCATACTAGCTCCACTGGAGCACCCGTATAGAGCGCATAAAGTTTTTGTACAATATCTAAATTCTGTATTTCACCCTTGGATTTCTTCCAACCTTTCGCCTGCCATCCTGGTGCCCACTTTGTCAGTACATTAATCCAAAATTCTGAATCGCTATGAATCTCGCATGGCTCCCCGTTGGCATACTCTATCGCCGCAATCATCGCCAGTCCTTCCATCCTAATATTCGTAGAAGGATTCTCCGCACCTAGTCTCACTGGCTGGCCATTTTCAATCACAGAATAGCCACCTGGCCCAGGGTTTGGCGATGCGCTCCCATCCGTCCATAGTATTTTCATGACTATTATTATACCATATTTTTACGAAATAAGCACGGTAAACTCGTCTTCATTCATCGTCGGGATATTATAAGCTGCCGCCTTTTTTAGCTTTGAGCCACCCGGTTTTTCCCCCAGAATCAGCGCCGTGGTATTTTTTGTCACACTACCAGTCACTGTCGCCCCAAGCGCCCTCAACTTATCCTCCGCTTCCTCTCTCCCCATCGAACTTAGCGTCCCCGATATAATGTAGCTCTGCCCAGCCAGCTTCAACGCGCTTTTATCAATGTATACCGGCGCCACTCCCAGCTCTTTCAGCTCTTTCAGCATCGTCACATTATCTTCATCTGCAAAGTAAGCCAGCACTGATTCTGCCACTGTCTTGCCAATATCCGGCACGCTTAGTAGCTCATCCTGTGTCGCATTAGTTAAAGCTTCCACTGATTTAAACTTATTCGCCAGCGCCGTCGCCGTTTGCACTCCAATATGCCTAATCCCAATTGCCGTAATAAACTTTGCCAGCTCCGGCGTCTTTGACGCGTTAATCGCCTGTACCATCTTATGCGCCGACAGCTCGCCAAATCTTTCCAGCTTCGCAATATCTTGCTCCTTCAAACGATACAAATCTGGCAAACTTTTCACTAGTCCCGCATCCACTAGCACAGATACATTCCTACCGCCCAACCCATCAATATTCAGCGCCGCCTTACTCGCATAATATTCTATCGACCGTTTCAAGATTAAATCAGAAGTCTCCCCCTTCACGCGGTACACTACTTCCCCCTCTGGCCGCTCAAACTCTAAATCTGGATATTGCTCTTTTAAGGCTTTCTTATAATTAAACGGTTCCGCTCCCTCCGGCCTTAAAGTTAAAAGCACCTCCTTCACCTGTGGAATAATATCACCAGCCTTATAGATAATCACCGTATCACCAATCCTAATGTCTAACCGCGCAATCTCATCCGCATTATGTAGCGTCGCGTGCTGCACTGTAGAGCCCGCCACCACCACTGGGTCAAAAATCGCCACCGGCGTCGCCGCTCCCGTCCGGCCAATTGATATCACAATATCTCGCACCTTTGTCGTCGCTTCTTCTGCTGGATATTTAAAGGCCACCGCCCCTCTTGGTGTCTTACCCACAATCCCTAGCTGGTTATAAATCACCCGATTATTAATCTTAATCACCATACCATCCGTATTAAATGGCAAATCTCCACGCGTTTCACCTAGATGCTTTATCTCAGAAAACACCCCTGCTAAACTATCAAATATTTTATCCTGCTTTGATGTCTGAAAGCCGAATTCTCTTAGCGCCACATAAGCTTCCGCGTGCGTCGCAAGATCCGGTTCCACTAAGTCGTAAGCCATAAACTTAAGTGGTCTACTTGCCGCAATCTGTGGGTCCAGCTGCCGAATAGACCCCGCCGCCAAGTTCCGTGGGTTAGCAAAAGGCTTCTCTCCCATCTTTTCCTGCTTCTGGTTTAGCTCATCAAAGTCCACCTTAAAGATTACGATTTCACCCCGCACCTCCACCTTTTTTGGCACATTCTCACCACGCAGCTTCAGTGGGATATTTTCTATCGTCCGCACATTCATTGTTACGTCCTCCCCCACTAATCCGTCACCCCGCGTCACTGCCTGTTTTAATACGCCATTTTCATAATGCAGTGAGCATGCCAGCCCGTCCATCTTAATATCCGTAAAGAATTGGAATTTTGCCGCCGGCACCAGCTTCCGATTTCGCTCTTCCCACTCCTTAATTTCATCTTCAGAAAACACATCCGCCAGCGAAATCATTCTTTTTTCATGTGTCACCTTCGTAAACTTATCCAGTGGCTTTCCTGCCACCCGCTGCGTTGGTGAATCCGGCGTAATTAGTTCTGGATACTTTTCTTCCAGTAGCGTCAGCTCATGTTTCAACGAGTCTGCTGCCGCCTCAGACATAATTGATTCGTCTAGTACATGATAATGATACCGATAATCATTAATTAGTTCCCGCAGCTTTGCTATCCGCTGCTCCGCTTCTTCCCTATTCATTGTCACTTGCAATCATCCTTCTATAAAATAAATAAATATACGTCGCCGCGTAAACAAATACAAACATCGTGGTTAATAATAGACAAAAACTCACAAACGGCACGCTATCAAACACGTCCAGCCCCGCCTTCACCCAAAGATCTATCACTATTATTGGCAGCATCACCACTACATAAATCACCGCTATCATAAACAGCATAAATACCAGCCGGATAATGAATTTTATCCTCCGTTCTAGTAGCACATCCTTACCAATCTTTAGCGCCGTCATCGGATATGTACCTGGTACCGTCACTGCCACTAACCCCACTACCGTCCCCGATACCAAGTATACCGACAGTGTCGTCATCAGCGCCGCAAAGATAAAATATATCAACGCATAGAATGGCATCGCCAAGAACTCCGTACTCACCGCCACTGAATAAGTAATCAGCACAATAATTATTGGAATCATCTGCAGACAAACCACTATCACCAGGCACAGCGTAGAAAGCAGCGGCGCTAGCGCATTATACAGTGCATCTCTCAATTTTATTTTCTTTCCTGCCACCATATGCCGCAGCCCATACACCGTCACCAGCCATAAAATCATCATAATTATCACCATAAACACCGCCTCCATATCCGTCAAGCCATCACTCAGCCCACCAGTCGTCACGGTGGAAATTAGCATCAACCCCGCCTTTGCAAAGTTACCAAATTTCCCATTATATTCTGCATTGGTCTGGTCAAACGCATCCTGGAAAGTTTTGTAACTTTCCTCGCTCATCATCCCCACCAGCAGAATGCACATCACTGTCGCCAGTAGTATTAGCGACAAAAAGAATTTCCAATTCTTAAAAATCATCTTAAACGTATTCACTGCATGATGCATCAGCCCTGGCGCCCGAAGTTCCCTCTTATAATCTTCTCGATAAGAACGCTTGAAAGATTTGTGGAGTTTCAGCCCTGGCGCCTTCTGATTTACTTTTACTTTTTTAGAAGGTCTTTTTGCCATGCTCTAATCTCTCAATTCTCTTTTCTATCGGCGGATGCGTACTAAATAGATTCCCCCAGAATCCTTTCCTCATCGGGTTATTGATATATAATGCCTCCGTTGCTGCATTTTGTCGCTTCATTGGCTGAGTATGCTCCGCCAACTTTTTTAGTGCTGAAATCATCCCTTCTGGATAGCGCGTCAAGTTCACAGAGCTTGCGTCTGCCAAATATTCCCGTTCTCTAGACACCGCCATCTGCGCCACAGAGGCCGCAATCGGAGCCAACACTCCCGTCACAATCAAGATAATCAACCCCACCGGGCTCCGCTCTTCATCACTACTCCTCCGGCCATAGTACATCATTCTGATTCCCAAATCCGCCAGATAGCCAATTAAGCACACCAGCCCAAAGGTAATCATCGACACTCTAATGTCATAATTCTTCACGTGGGATAATTCATGCCCCATCACCGCTGTCAGTTCTTTATCATCCATAATGTCAAGTAATCCCGTCGTCGCAGCCACCACTGCATGTTCCGGGTCCCGCCCTGTCGCAAAAGCATTTGGCGCTGAATCTTTAATAATATATACCTTCGGCATCGGCAGTCCCGCTGTCAGTGATAGATTCTCCACGATTTTCCATAATCTCGGATTATCTTTCTTCTCAATCTCCTCGGCACCAGTCATTGCTGTTGCTAGCGACGTCGCCAAAGAGTATTGTATCAAAGCATAAATAATGGAGGCTGCCACCACATATACTGTAATCCACCAGTCTCCATAATAGTAAGCAAAACCGCTGCCAAACAGCCCTATCACTATCACGAACCCCATCATGATCAAGACTGTATTTCTTTTATTAGCAGCGATTTGCTTATACATTTACTTTTCCTTAGTCAAACTTTACGCTCGGCGCATCTTCAATCTTCGCACGATCTTCCACTTCAAAGTACTCACGCGCCTTAAAGCCGAAGCCACCAAAGAGGTTCACTGGGAATACTTTAATCTTAGTATTAAGTTCTTTCGCACCATTATTATAGAATCTGCGAGCAGCCTGAATTTTATCTTCCACGTCTTGCAGCTGTACTTGTAGCTGTTTAAAGTTCTCGTTAGCCTTTAATTCTGGGTAAGCTTCTGCAATTGCAAAGATTTTCCCCAGCGCTGCTTCCATAGATTTATCTGCTGCCGCGGTATCCGCCACGCTCTTTGCGCCCATCACTGCAGAACGTGCCTTAGTTACGTTCTCAAATGCTTCCTTCTCGTGTTTTGCGTAACCTTTGACTGTTTCCACTACGTTCGGGATCAAATCTGCACGGTATTTCAGCTGCACGGTGATATCAGACCAAGCTTCATTCACCCGCTCATTCAGGCGTACTAAGGAGTTATAAGTGCTCCATACAAAAGCAATCAGCAGCAGCACTACCACCAGCACCACAATCCCAATAATTAGACCTGTTGACATAATACAATATCTCCTTTATTTATATCTCTATTATATCACAATGCTATAATAATTAACATAGACGTAAAGGTTCTGTCAGGGAGGCCAGGTCGCGAAAACGCACCGCAGTATTCCTATATCTTCCCACCAGACGTCATTGGGAAAATCCGGAGCGCCCTCGGCCGGAAACCGAGGCCAATTCAGCTACATATGTTATGCTTACGGGTGTAGCATAGTTTCAAGTCGCTCCTAGCGCTTTCTCCAGCTGTTATTCTCGCCGGTTTGCTCGCTACTACGGCAACTGGAATTACAACAACTCTAGTGAGAACAATCAGGGATCCAACGGCAACTTCTGGTCAGCTACGCCTAGCGCCGCAGGTAACGCGTACAACCTCAACTACAATTCCGGGGGAGTCAACCCGCAGAATAACAACAATAAGGGCAACGGGTTTAGCGTCCGCTGTGTAGTACGTTAGCTTCGCTTCCTGCTTCCGTTGTTCCTGGTAGTTTCCCTCGATTTTCCCCCTCTTTACGTCTATTCCTTAGAATCTATATTTCCAGCCAAACATGTCAAATACCTCTTTCTGATACTTCTTTGCCGCCATATACTTCATATGCCCAAAATAAGACATGATTGATCTCTCATCCACCAGCCCCATCGTGTATAAAATCGCCGCCTCTTTAAAATATTGCTTGATTCGCTTCCCCGGAATCACCCTTCCTGGATACACCACCACACCTAGGAATGGAATACCCTTATTCATTTCCTGAATATAACGTTTTTTCGGATGTAGCTTCAGTCCAATCGACAACAAAAAATTCTCAATCGCCACAATATCACGTTTCGCCTGCTCCAGCTCGTCTTTCGTCACTATGTAATAGAAGTCATCCACGTATCTGCCATAATATTTATAGCCTAATTCTTGCGTAATATATCTATCCAGTGGGTCTAAATAAATATTTGACAGTAGTTGTGAGGAAAGGTTACCAATTACAATTCCCTGTCCTGGCTTCTGGCAGAATAATGATTTAGATCTTGGCAGCATATCCCAGTTAGTCAGCCCGCCCCGCCTCCGTACGTGGTCCGTTGGGTCATCAAAGATAATTTCATACCACAAGTACTTCAGCACCTCATACAGCCTACTACCTTCAGCATATTGCTGCTTCAGACCCCACATCACCCGCTCATATAGCTTCTTCCGCGGCAAGGACATAAAGTATCCCTGTATATCCAGCTTTATCACATAGGCTTCCCTAGTATAATTCCTTGACACCTTGCGTAAGTGTCTCTCCATTCTCTGCACCCCAAATAGCACGCCCTTCTCCTTCCGGCAGCTGTATGCGTCATAGCTCAGCCTCCTATCCCACCAGTCCGCCACCATATCATATAAGAAATGATGCACCACCCTATCTCTAAATGGTGCTGCAAATATCTCTCGTATCACCGGCCGCCTCACTACAAACGCTATCCCCCGGCTAGGCTTATAGCGTCTTTCAATAATAGAATTCCTTAGGTTCACCAGGTTCTCTGCCGCATTCATCTCAAACAGATTCTCATCCGACGTACTCCGCTTCCCATTTCTCGCCTCATGATAGGCTACATTCAGCCGATATAGCAGCCACTCCGCAAATTCCTTCTCCGTCTGCGCCATTATTTCATCTTTTTGTTTAAGCCCATCTTCTCACGCATTTCTATCCCAGCCATCTGTTCTTCCAGCCCACTTCCACCAGTCAATCTCGCATTTGCAATTCTTCTCACTTTCACCAGCTCGTCCAACATCCGCGTACACGCACCCAGATCTATCACCCCATATTCCCCCGCTAGAGAATTATAGCACATCAACATATCCACTTCCCGCACTATCGTCTGTAAGCCCTTCCCCATATTCATTGCGCCTTTCGCCGTCATCATATAAGCAATCATCGCCGCCCTAGCGTGTTTTAGCATGACTTCACCCAAAAAATCTCTGTCCGTCACTGGCATCTTATCATATTTATGTTTCAGTGTCCTTAAATACTCTAATAGCCCCGTATTTATCTCCGGAGCTATCATCTGCACATACACCACCTCATTCAGCCGCTTCTTCCTTTCCTCATCGGCCTTTCTCATAATTTGCAAGTCCTCTTCTGAAATTTTATACCCCAATGAGAAAATCTTTATCCCCGGCGTTGACAACTTTAGATTCCGATAGATTTTCAGAGATTCCATCTTCTTTTCAAAGTTATCAATGTCTCGCACAGAAATAATCCCCTCCCGGAATTTATTGTGGAAGTCCGTATCTGTCACCACCCTTGGATGCAGCTTCAGTCTCGGCGCCAATTTCCCAAGATAGATCTCCAGCGAGTGCCCACCCATCTTCCACCAGTTTCCACTGTTGGCTTTCTTGCTGGCAATGGATTTGAACAGCACAATCGTGGAATAGTTCTCGTGCTCATACTTACGTACCCACTCCTTGCGCTTCTCGTACGCACGCTGTTCCGCCCGCACATCCTTCTCTTTCTTCTTTTCCATCTCTCTTTTCTCAATCATTTTTCTTGTTACATTTTACTGTGTCTACCCTTTTTGCTGCGCTTTTTTCAGGGAAAACCGAGGGAAACTACCAGGAACAACGGAAGCAGGAAGCGAAGCTAACGTACTACACAGCGGACGCTAAACCCGTAGCCCTTACCGCTGTTATTCTGCGGGTAGACTCCCCCGGAATAGTAGCCGAGGTTGTACGCGTTACCTGCGGCGCTAGGCGTAGCTGACCAGAAGTAGCCGTAGGATCCCTGACGGTACTCACTAGAGTTGCCGTAACCCCAGTAGCCGTAGTAGCGAGCAAAGCCTAGCTCCGTCTGCTGCAATAGCCCTGCTCCAGTAGTTACTGAGTAAGAATTTAGTAATTTAGCATAAGAATAGTTAGTATTCGCATCGCCATTTAATGGCAGTTTGAAACCACCTTCAGTCCCATCAGTATCTCCATTAGGGCAAATGGAAGTAGTCGCTACACTAGTACCGCCACAACTAGTCTGGGCAGTGGCTGCACACCAGTTATAATACGGTTCTCCATAGTAAGTACCAGTTTTATCTGCATAGGAGCCAGTACCATCTGCGATGTGGACTTTAGCTGCCGAATATTCATTATTAGACCAGTTGGAGCTAGCTGGAATAGTGAAGGAGCCAGATGTAAAGTCGCTATCCGCTGCAGCAATAGTCACGTTATAAAGCCTGAGGTTATCTGCCATCCAACAATTACCATCTCTTGCCTTAACCACTGTATAAGTCGTATTCTTATCGCTGCCAGCGCTACCATAGCCACGTTTGTCTTTTAGCTCTGCGGTTACCCCAGTATCAGTAGCATTACACATCTCTAAGGTTACATCTTGCAGGTAAGTGGCACCAGTGATATCTTCTGCTGGTATCCCTTCGCCAAAGGCTGTATAGGTGATGGTGGTAGAGTAAGTACCAGACGGCATATCAGTAGTACTATTAATACCATAATATATACCAATGTCTGTACCATTTGGATAATTTGGCACGCTTGCCCCTGATGGGGATATATCAGTAGCTCCAGCAGCGATGATAGCTGCTTCATCTAGGTTAGATGGATCTGCTACTTGTGGTACTGGATACCAGTTCTTATTAGAGCCAGTATCTAGACTATAACCCCATGTATTATTAGTAAGACTTGTGGTAGTTACTGGAGAGAAGGATTGAGAGATACCAGAAGAAGTGAGATTAGCATTAGAAGCTGAGATATATAGTTTATAGCCACTTGGCGCATTAGTAGTTACATTCACCGTAGAAACTGGAGCCACCATCACCTGGCCCGTAGGAGTAGCATCTACAGATAAATTTATTACATCTGGCGAAGTAACCGTAACAAAATAACCCGTAGCCCTATTTTCCACCGTCACCGTCTGCGCCGAAGAGTTCGCCGCCGGTGACAAGCTCGCCGCTGCAAACGCCGCCACCAAGAACGCCCCAAAGAAAATTAGCATCCCAATAAAATAGCTTTTATATACCTCCCCCCAGAACTCCTTCTTCTTGCTCTCGCGTATACTCATCATGAGCTAATTATACACTACCATTTTCCAAAACACAACCGCAAATCCGCAATTTTACATTTTAATTGTAGAGTTTTCAAACTTGCTTATGCTTGTCATTACCGTAGGTAAACCGAAGTCCGTAAAAAGTAGCCACGCCTTGCGGCGCGGCTACTAGCTGTCAAAGATTCATTAAAAACAAAAATGGTGCGAATGAAGAGACTCTAACTCTCGTTTACCCCTTGGGACGTTCCGAGAGTTAGAGTCGCATCGACAAAAAACAAAAAATGGTGCGAATGAAGAGACTCTAACTCTCGACCTCTTCCTTGGCAAGGAAGCGCTCTAAACAACTGAGCTACATTCGCACGTATTCACACTTTGGTGTACTTACTTAATTCTATCGCACATCTTTCACGATGTCAAGATATGTGTTAGAATATAAATATGGCGCTGTGGCGGAGTGGTTACGCAGAGGTCTGCAAAACCTTGTACCCCGGTTCAATCGCGGTCGGCGCCCTCAAAATTCCTGCGGATTTTTGTCGGCACCGGAGCGTCCCAAGGGGCAAACGGCGCCTCCAGAGCCTGTGGCCGGGTGGCGGAATTGGTATACGCGTTCGACTTAAAATCGAATGAGGAAACTCGTACGGGTTCAAGTCCCGTCCCGGCTACCAGCGTAGAAAGCGAGACTAAAAGAAAAGTCTTGCTTTTCTTTTAGCGAGCTGACGCCCGCTGGAAAGCTTTTCGCGCAGCGAAAAGCTTACCAACGTAGGAAGTTTTATTTCCTACACCGCCGTATATCCACCATCCACTGGCAGAATTGCGCCATTCACATAGCTGGCCTCATTTGACGCCAAGAATACCACAGCTGCATCCAGTTCCCCTGGCTTACCATAGCGCTGCATTGGCACATGTTCTTTAGCAAAATCTTGAAATCTCGGTGTATCTAATACTGCCTTCGTCAGCTCCGTCTCAAAATATCCTGGACAAATCGCATTACAGGTAATCCCATCCGTCGCCAGCTCTGCTGCCACCGCCCGAGTAAAGTTCACCACTGCGCCTTTAGAGGCATGATATGCCACCGTATAAATCTCGGTATTCCCTACCAGCCCATACATTGAAGCAATATTAATAATCCGTCCATAGTGATTCTTCTGCATAATTTTCGCAAAAGCCCGCGTCATCTTAAAGACAGAGGTTTCATCCGTCGCAATCGTAAAATCCCACTCTTCATCCGTCATCTCCACCACACCTTTGTCCTTAGAAGAGCCAGCACAGTTCAAAAGAATATCCACCTTACCAAACTCTTTCTCCGCCTTCTTTGCAGCATTATTGATATCTTCCGTCTTAGTCACATCACACTTCACCGGTAAAACTTTCACACCGTATTCTTTTTTGAGCTTCTTTGCAAGCTCTTCCAGACGCTCCACTCTCCGCGCCATAATCACGAGATCCGCCCCTTGTCTTGCAAAAGCTGTCGCCATCTGAATCCCTAACCCAGAACTGGCCCCTGTTACTGCTGCCACTCTCCCACTTAAATCAAACATAAAAACAACTCTCCTTTTACTTTTATATCTATTCTATCATAAACTTAGCTATTTAGGCCGCTGGCGCAGCTGGTGTTTCTGGCAGATCTGGAGTCATTGTTGCTGCTGGATTTGGCGCAGTGGGCTCACTAGCCGCTGGGGCAACTGGCTCAGGAACCATAGGTGCAACAGGAGCAACTGGCACAGGTTCAGGCGTAGTAGGCGCAGCAGAGACAGCTTCTGGCGCTACCACTGGCTCAGGTGTCACCGGGGCTACCGGTGTAACTGGCGTCTCAGGCGCAGCTGGTGCTTCTGGCATAGCTACCGGCTCAGCCGCAGCTGGTTCTGGTGCCGCTACTGGCGCAGGTTCAGCTACTGGTGCCGCCGTAGCAGCACTCACTGGTATTGTCATATCCACAGGTGCCACCGGTGATATTGGTGAGACTGGCGCCATCTCCGCCCCTGCCGCCGTAGCCGCCATCGCACCTCCATTATTCACTGGCGTACCAAAATCAGGAACACTTACCGCATTCTTACTTCCCGGGTCTACAGATTCAGGCGCCACAGCCTGTGCCGGTGGCATTACTGAACTCGCATCTGCCGGCATTTCTGAAACGGACACTGTTGGAGCCGCCGCCACTGGCGCCGCACTCTGTACTGGCGCAGCAACCTTTGGCTTCTTTTTAAACATCTTATCTAGCAGCCCACGTGAACCAGCAATATAACCTAACGCCGCAAAAATAATTACTAATATCACCATCAGAGGTATAATAATCCCCAGATTACTGGAGCTACCTGTCTCAGGCGCTCTATAATTAGCCGTAGAAACCACCGCTTCCGTCTCTTCTACTTCAGATTCATCTACAGCCTCTTCTTCTTCAGCCGCATTCTCTGTATTTTCAATATCAGTCGTATTAGCAGTACTATCAGTATCTTTCGTAGTTGTATTGCTATTTGTACCCGTGTTCATATACCTCCTTTCCTCCATTTTAACATAAGCATTGTAAAAAATAAACAAAAAGCCACTCACATTTTTAAGAGTGGCTTTTAATTTATTAAGCTTTAACCATATTACGGTTTAATACTACCAGATACACCGCTACGCCAATCAATAGTGCTGTTGTTGCTAAGCTTACTGGCCCAGTAGATGGCATATTCTCCACGTCCGCACTAGTATTTGGTGTCGTCTCCACTGCCACCTCTACGCTTTCCGTACTAGCTTCCTCACTAGTCTCTTCACTCACAGTAGCCTCTTCGGTGCTCGTAGAGGATACTTTAGTATTATTCTCAGCAGGTTCTACTTTCTTCAATTCTTTTGTGGCCACACTTGCCGGATCACTTACGCTATTAATTGCCGACACGATCGCCCACGCACCAATACCTAGCATCACCACCGCCACTGCACAAATTGCAGTAATTATGCGAACCTTTCGCTTACGGTCAGCATTATCTTCTTGATATTCCATTTGATATAACTCCTAAATTTAGCTTAATTATACCATAGTTTTAAGCTCTTGAGAAGATAGAAATCGCTGCCCCCGCATACCTTTTCGTCTTCATTAATTCCAGCCCCGGCAAAGCTATATTATCAATCTGCGGATGCGATAACACTAATACTCCATCATCTTTTAATAACTCACTCAGATGACTAATCTCCGTCATCTCAAACTTATCATAAGGCGGGTCCACTAAAATCACATCATATTTACCCTGGTGAAATTTCCCCGCTTTCTCGCAAATCACTTCCGCTATAATTCCCAGTCGCTCCAAATTCCCCTTAATTACGGATGCGGCTTTCTTATCTCTTTCTACAAATACTACACTCGCCGCTCCTCTCGATATTGCCTCTATACCCAGCGCTCCAGAGCCCGCAAAAATATCTAAAACTCCTAATCCTTTCACCTCCACCATATTGAATAGTGCCAGCTTCTCTCTCGCTCCCATCGCATGCGCCACCTCCGGCACTACTATTTCCCTACCCCGATATTTCCCAGATGTTATCCTTACACTTCTCATTAATTTAACGTCGTTAACTGTTGATATTTTTTAATATGGTGATTTAATTCTTCATATTTTAACATGTAATCCGGCTCCTTCGCAAGCTTCTTCATTATCGCATTCACTTGCTTTCTCGCCGCCGAAATTAACTTCGTATCGGCCAGCGTCGCAATCTGCAAATTCAGTTCACCATGCTGCAAAGAGCCATAAATTTCTCCTGGTCCACGTAGTTTTAAATCCACCTCTGCTAAATAGAACCCATCCGTTGACCTCTCCAGTTCTAACAGTCTCCTAGATGGCTTATTTTCACCAGCTGTCACCAAATAACAATTACTCTTTTTATTGCCACGCCCCACGCGCCCACGCAGCTGGTGCAGCTGTGCCAGCCCATAGCCCTCCGCATCCATAATCACAATCTGTGTCGCATTTGGTACATTCACCCCCACCTCCACTACTGTTGTAGATACCAGTATCTGCGTCTTGTTAAGCAGAAATCTTTCCATCACCGCATCCTTCTCATCCGGCTTCATCTTCCCATGTAAAAATTCCACTTTATATTTCGGAAAAAGCTTCTCCACCTTGGCCGCCATCTTTTTCACGCTCGTTGCTTCACTCGGTCCATCTTCGATCAATTTACATATCCAATATACCTGCTCACCACTTGCCAAACGCTCTGCAATTTTCGGATATAAACTTTCCCGCATTTCTATCTCTGGCAAAATACAAGTTTCTATCGGCTGCCGCCCCGCCGGTAAGCTATCTAGCACCGATATATCCAAATCTCCAAACACCGTTAATTGCAAAGAACGTGGTATTGGTGTCGCCGTCATCGATAAAAGATGCGGT
Source organism: Candidatus Nanosyncoccus sp. (assembly GCA_045536725.1). Classification (GTDB taxonomy): domain Bacteria; phylum Patescibacteriota; class Saccharimonadia; order Saccharimonadales; family Saccharimonadaceae; genus Nanosyncoccus. The sequence goes on along the minus strand of JAZSOC010000013.1, from coordinate 42,828 downwards.
GCATATCCTGGATTATTTAACGCTGTCTTCGTTAAAAGTTTTTGGCGCTGTGCCACTCCAAAGCGATGTTGTTCATCAATCACGCATAGCCCTAAACTCTTAAATTGTGTATCATCCGTCAGTAGTGCGTGCGTTCCAATAATTACATCAATCTCCCCCGCCGCAATCTGTTTTTTAAGTACAGCTTTATTTTTTGTAGCACCCGTAAGGAGCGCCACGCTCACTCCTAGTGGCCCGAGCAGCTTCTCCATACCTTCTGCATGTTGCGACGCTAAGATTGCCGTCGGAGCTAAAATTGCCGTCTGGTATCCATTCTTCGCCGCCTGATGCGCTGCCAGTGCCGCCACTACTGTCTTACCAGATCCTACGTCCCCCTGTAATAGCCTATTCATTGGCACTTCTTTTTCTAGATCCCTCAGGATATCCCACGTTGCAATTCTCTGCGCATTAGTCAGCCTAAATGGTAAACTCGCCACCAGCTCCTTTGTATGCGCCGCATTAAACGGTAAACTGTGTGCCATCAGCCTCTGATTTTCTTGCTGATTTAATTTCGCAGCTAGTAAGAATTCAAATAATTCTTCATAAGCTAGATACGTTCTCCCTTTTTCCGTATCTTTCCCGTCTCTCGGAAAATGCATATCAAACAATGCTTCCGCCCGCGCACCTTTTTTCAGGAAACTCGGCCCGTCTTCAAGTGGCAGTAAATCCGGAATCTCCGCAAAGCTCCCCTTCAAATTGCTCATCATCTTCTTAAAAAATTGCGGCTTCAATACAGAATGTGCTGAATAAATTGGCTGGAAGCTTGCACTCTCCGCACTCACCTCTGCTACTGGCGTCACCGTCGGACTAGTCAGTTGGTAGTGATTATACTTAAAATCATAAGTGCCCGTAAAATAATAATACTTCCCCTGCTGAAATTGCTTCGCTCGATACGGCTGATTAAACCACACCACTCTCACTGCCCCCGTATCATCACTGATCACACCCTCCACAATTGTAAAATTCCGCCTCCGTGCTTTTCTAACCGACACCTTCTCCATCCTCGCCCTTAGCATCACCTTTCCTGGGCGAATATCGGCAATGTTCACCGCCGTCTGATAATTCTCATAGGTTCGCGGCAACACATACAAAAAATCCCGCACCGTAAACACCCCCGCTTTTTTTAATGCCGCTGCCGTTTTTGGCCCCACCCCTTTAATCGTTTCTACACCGAGGCCAAGATCCATTTACGGTTTCCCCATCTTCGCCAGCTGCGCTCTCAATTTTTGCCTAGCATGTGGCGTAATGATTTTATCAAACCAAGATGCTTTCGCCGTTTGCTTCTTCCCAGTTAAAATCTCCACCACATCCCCATGTTTCAGCTTAGTATTTAAGCTGACCATCTTACCATTAATCTTCACACCCGTCACGTGTCCACCAATCTCCGAATGTAATCTATAAGCAAAATCTAGCGGCAATGAATCCTTTGGCAAATCTATAATATCACCCTTCGGCGTATATACAAATATTTTATCTGCAAACAGATTCAATTTCAGTTTTTTGAGGTCCACTTTCTTCCCCGCTCTCAATTTCGCCGCCGTCTGTTGTAGCTCCGTAATCCACAGCAGCGAAGTAGGCAAATGCTGAATCTTCCCCGTACGGTAATTCTCTGTTAGCTTCTGCTCATTATAATAAAAGCTCGCCGCTAGCCCCCGTTCCGCATACTCATGCATTTCCTTCGTCCTTATCTGAAACTCAATAATCTTTTTATCTGGCGTAATCACCGTCGTGTGGATAGACTGATAACCATTTTGCTTTGGCACTGCAATATAATCTTTCACCCTACCATCCATCGGCGTATATAGTGAATGAATCAGCCCTAGTACCAGATAGCAGTCCGTAATATCCTTTACAATAATCCTCAGCGCCGTCAGGTCATATATCGCATTAATATTCTGGTCATACTTCGCCATCTTTTTATGTAGGGAGTACGCTGACTTATTCCGTCCATCAATTATAAAATCAATCTTTTCCCGCCCAAGCAGCTCCGCCACTTCCTTTTTAATTTTCTTTAAAGTCTTTTCCGCTTGCTTATTATGCGTATCAATCAAATCCCTCAGATATTGATATCTTTTTGGGTCCACATAAGAAAAGGCAATATCCGCCATCTCCACCCTTAACCGCCCCATATTCATCCTGTCCGCCAGCGGCGCAAAAACTTCCAATGATTCTTTTGCAATCTTTTTCTGCTTATCCGGTGGCAAGGCCGATAATGTCCGCAAGTTATGTAACCTATCTGCTAGCTTTATAATCAGCACCCTAATATCTGAACCAAGCGCCACTAAAAGCCTTAGTAAATTATCCTTCGTCTCCGGCAAGTATGTATCAATATCTCGCATCCCTGAACGTGCCGTACCTAGCTTCGTTACTCCATCCACTAAAAATGCCACTGACTCGCCAAACTCCTTACGTATATCCTCCAGAGTCACATCCGTATCTTCCACTGTATCATGGAGCACTCCCGCAATCACCGTATCCTCATCCATTTTCCAATCTTGCAGGATTTTCATCACCGCCAAAGGATGCGAAATATACGGCTCACCAGAGCGCCTTAGCTGCCCCTTATGTGCCTTTTTCGCCACCTCTATCGCCCGCTCCACCCGCGGCGAAACTTTCTCTTCTGCTTTCTTCGGCATATACTATTATTATAGCATTTTCAGGATATTTTTCAGCTCCGCCTCATTCTTGCAGGTTAGCTTAATTGTCCTCCCGGACACCCTCACTTTAGCATTGTATTTTTTACTAAGTTCCTCTTCCTGTTTAATATAGTTGTTCACCTTTACTACTTTTGTTGAACTCTTCTTCTTGTGCTCCGCGATGTACCGCTCTACACGTCTAGCCGTCCAGCCTTCTTCCACAATTTTCGGCAGCACTTCCTTCACCAGCTCCGGCTCCGCACTAATCAGCGGCCGCATCACGCCCTCAGATAAATTATTTTCACGCATCGCCCGCTTTGCCTCGTCCGGCAAGTTCAAGAGCCGCATAGTATTAATAATACTAGCTTCACTCTTACCAATCCGCTTAGCGATTTCTTTTGCTGTCAAGTTAAACTGTGTTTTTAACTTCGTATAAGCCGTTGCTAATTCAATCGCATTAAGATCTTCTCGCTGCGCATTTTCAATTACTGATAACTCCAAACGGTTCTGCGCATCTAACGTTCGCACAATCACCGGCACTTTCTTCAGTCCTGCCAGTTTTGATGCTCGCCAGCGGCGCTCACCCGCTACAATTTTATACTTATCTTCATTTCTTACCACCACTAATGGCTGCAAGATACCCTGCTCCTTAATAGATGCCGCCAATGCCTCTAATGCTGCCTGATCAAAGTCCCGCCTTGGCTGTTCCATGTCTGGCTCTATCTCAGTGATTTTCACCTCAATCAGCTTACTAACATTTACGTCTTCATCGGCCGTCGGGTCAAATTCTTCATTCACTAAATCCGTCGGGATTAAGCTATCAAATCCTTTTCCTAATCCAAAGCTCATTTCTTCGTCCTCTCTTCTACCTCTTTTGCCAAGGCTTTATATGCTTTTGCCCCCTTACTAAACTTATCATATGACCCCACCGGCACTCCGTGGCTTGGCGCCTCCGCCACGCGTACATTCCGCGGAATTGTCGTCTCAAATACTTTATCTTTAAAGTATTTCTTCACCTCTGCTAATACCTGCACAGACAGAGAAGTCCGCTTGTCATACATCGTTGCCAGCACCCCTAGTAATTTCAAGCTCGGGTTCATCCCCTTTCTCACTAGCTGCATACTTTCCAGTAGCTGCGCCACCCCTTCTAGCGCATAAAATTCCGTCTGCACTGGCAAAAGTAAATACTCTGCCGCCACCATTCCATTCACCGTCAAAAGCGACAATGAAGGCGGCGAATCAATAATCACATAATCGTAATTATCCGCCACCGATAAAATCGCCTCCCTTAGTCGCACAAATTTCTTCTGCCCCTTAGCCAGCTCCACCTCTGCATTCGCCAATTGCGGCGTAGTCGGTGCGACATCAAAGTTCTTTTGCTTCGTCTTTTGGACAATTGTAGCAAGCGGCACTTGCCCCATCATTACCTCTGTCATCGTACCAGCAAGCTCTCTCTTTTCCACCCCTAACCCAGAAGTAGCATTCCCCTGTGGGTCAAAGTCAACTAGTAGCACTCTATGCTTATCGCGGGCTAAAAAATACCCCAGGTTCACCGCCGTAGTGGTCTTCCCAACACCTCCTTTTTGATTGGTCACACAAATCACTGTAGCCATTAGTATTATGATAGCACAAATACATAGCGCTTTCCACTCTTTTCAAATATTAAAAAGTGTGGTATAATGGGAAAAGTTATTAACAAGGAAATCATATGAAGAAAGCAGTTATCCTCGTCGGCGGCAAGCAATATCTCGTCGAAGAGAAAGAGACCCTACGGGTGGACCTCCTCCCGGCAGGCACCAAAGTGCTCGAAACTGCCCCTCTCCTCGTTATCGACGGCGATAAGACCACCGTTGGTACCCCAGAGGTTAAAGGTGTTAAAGTTTCAGCCAAAGTAGTCGAAGAAGTGGTTAAAGGCGATAAGATTCGCGTCATCCACTACAAGCCAAAGAAGCGTGAGCACACTGAAACTGGCCACCGCCAGAAGTACTCCCTCATTGAAATTACTTCCATCAAATAAAAATAGCCCCAAATGGGGCTATTTTTCTAGACTCTCAAACCATTTTAATACTTCCTTTGGTACGTCCACGCCCGTCGCTTCAATAAATCCATTGCTCCACCCCCCACCATAATTCACTTCCAGCACATAATATTTCCCCGATACTGGGCTCTGAATTAAATCCACTCCTGCATAATCAAGGCCACAAACTTTCGCCGCTTTCTCTGCTAAATCAATCAGCGCTGCTCTAGTCGCTGCGTCAGTTTCATTCGTCTTCTCCGTCCCAGCAGAGCGATCCACAAAGCTAGCTTTTTCATCGCCCCAACTTTTTCGCATTACACCGACACCTTTCCCCCCTACAACAAACACCCGCCAATCGTGATCCGTTTTAATAAATGGCTCCACTACTCTATCATTATAGGACCCACTATATTTCCTTACATCCTCATCAGAGTTAAGTAATATAATCCCCTTTCCCTCGGCTCCACCAGCCGGCTTCAATACCATCGGATATTTCATCCTTCCCGTGTCCACTAGCCACCGCACATCCGCAGCCTTCTTTACTGGATACATTGGCAAAATATAGTCCTTCAGCTCTTCTGACATATGAAACAATCCATGCTGGTAATATTTATCCGCCATAGCCTGCCTGCCGCCTACAATATGTTCCACTCCGAGAGTATGTCGATCGCTCACCTCTAACCATCGCATAATCCTCATTGATTCTATATAGGTATTTCCATGCAGCGATCTCCACCAGACATAATCTGAGAATAGATCCTCATAATTATCATCAGAAATTCTACATAAATCAATATAAGCTATTCTTTGAAAACCCCACCCCATTTCCATTGCAGCTCTCGCTACGTCTTCATAAATTCGGTGGTGGGACTCCCGCCCCTCCACCAAAGTCAGAATCTTATTTGTCATTTGAGGTTACGTCGTTAATTGTCGTCTTCAGCTGCTTACGAGTCTTCACGAAGTATACTGCGCCTACACCAATACCAGTCACAATTACGAGTGCCAACACTACTTCTGCTGGCCCAGTAGATGGAATCTCTGCTGGCACACAGTCGCCTACTACTACAGTTGCACCATCAGATACTTCACCAGCATCATGCGCCACAATAATATTGTTCACTAAGTTGCCGCATTCAACATTCTCAGATACTTTTGCCTTATAAGTAATTGTTGCGTAAGCACCCTTACCATAAAGCCCAGTATTATAGCCATTCTTATCAATTAGATCGGTCAACTTCTCACCATCCGGATGAGCATTATTATATATATAAGTAGACCCTTCCACCAGTGTTAAACCTTCTGGTAGATTATCTTTAAATGTCACATTGGTTAGGTCAATAATACCTACATTCTTAAACTCTACTTTATAAGTCACCTCATCACCTGGCTTCACATTGATATTTTCGTAAAAGTTTTGACCATCCGCTGAAACTGTCTTTTCGACACTCGCCCCCACATTTTCAGCAATCAATGTATAAGTAATATACCCAGAATATTCCGCACATCCCGGCAAGATGCCATTTAAGGTATTATAGCCAAGGTATGTACCTTCACTAAACATTGCCTGAGACAATACGGAGCCATTTGTATCCCATGCATTATGAATTTGCGCAGAGCCAACTTTATAGCGGAGTAAAACTTGGTCATACTTTGTCGTCATATACGCTTCATCCCACACCTCTTTAGGATCGGCGTTCGTAGCAGACAAAATCGCAGAAATCTTCCCCTTCTTTTCTGGGGTAACTTCCGTTGGGAATTGCGCACTTACCTTCATTCCTCTAGCAATCCCCTTGCCAGATTCATTCAAGTTAGAAGCAGCGTCATTGTGATAAGTAATGTAAACAACATATTCTTTACCTGGCTCAATTTCAATCTCGTCAGAGTACTTTTCTGCACCTGCCTCCTTCACGTGCACAAAGTTTCTCTCATCGCCAACAGTCGGGTTGTCAGTAATGGAATTTAATACCACATGGTCAGCAGGATGCTGCATGGTATAAGTTTGGCGTTCTGGTCCGTATGCTAATACGGTCGACGGCAAGAACGCTAGTACCGCCGTTATCGCAGTCAGCACCATCAGTACCGGACTGCTCTTTTTATTTTGTTTTTGTTGTTTCATTTTTGCTCCTTTTACTCCTTCATTTTTGAGGCTACAATTCTCCACGCCTCATCATTCCTGCGATTTCTTCATCAGATAACTCCGATAATGCTTCTGCATCAGCCGCCGCTGCATCAGCCGCTTCGTCTGCCGCTGCCTGAGCGTCACTTGCCGCTGCTGCCGCCGCCGCATTCTCCGCCATCTCATCTAATTGCTCCTGAGTACGGTTTTCGTCACCAGCTGAGGTCGTATCCGCATTATCAATCAGCTCATCATTCCTTGGCGTTTCAATCGGTGTGTTTTGTGTTTCCGTTGAATAGTTGGACATTTCTTCTGGTCGTTCTGATAAGTCACCAGCTGTTGTATCCGGGCTACCCGAACCATCGTCCATATTGCCAGTTGCATCTGGGCTCTTTGGTGTTAGTCCATCGTCGGTCCCGTCATCGGTACCATCATCGGTTCCATCGTCCGTTCCGTCATCCGTTCCGTCGTCCGTGCCATCGTCCGTGCCATCGTCGGTCCCGTCATCGGTGCCATCATCGGTTCCATCGTCCGTTCCGTCGTCTGTACCATCATCGGTTCCGTCATCGGTACCATCATCAGTCCCATCATTAGTTCCGTCATCGGTACCATCATCAGTCCCATCATTAGTACCGTCGCTGGTACCATCATTAGTGCCATCGTTGGTACCATCATTAGTGCCGTCGTTGGTACCATCATTAGTGCCGTCATTGGTACCATCATTGGTACCATCGTTGGTACCATCGTTGGTGCCTCTCCTTCTAATAAAGATATCGATCTGCGGGTTATCGCCGCTACAACGCATCCCAAACCCAGACTCCACTACTTCATATTCATTTGGATCATAGCCATTCTCTATCAAGATTTTGTCTGTTGCACCAGTATCTTTCAAGTATTCAACCGTCTGGCCATTAACTTCATGATTGAACTGGAAAATACCTTCCTGCCCCGTACTTGGCTTCGCCTGCCATGCTACTTTCACATTACCATCATCACCAATATAGCCATAAGAAGTTAGTTTAATCGTACCATCACCACCAGCTAATTTTACATCTGGCTTATATTGTCCATCCACCAAATCTTTCTTTAATGAGTTCCAGTAGCTATTCGTATATTCATCATAAGCCACACTATCCTGGTGTAATTTTGCGGTCAGCTCATTCACGTCCGCAATAGTATTCAAGCTTGGGTCCGCATTAGTGTAGGCACTCATTGTTGCCGTACCCTCCAGACCACCCTGCCCATCGTCTAAGAATTCTTGCGCTAATCTACTTTTATCGATGTGGTCAATATTTTCTGCTGTCACTTTACCTTCATCGCCCCACAAATAGCCACCCATTGCATGGTCACTATTTTTCACTGCGGCAAAGTAGCCATCGTTTTCAATATTAAAGCCACCCTCATTAATCGATTCATGAATTTCCGTACCATCACCTAATGTCCCCACTACATTTTCACTCATAATAATCTCGCCACCATTTGTTGTTGCAGAATTATCTAAGTACCATTCACCCACGCCAGTATTTGTCCCCTCCGGAGCATATGAAGACATTGGCGCCGTAAATTCTAATTCTTGCCCAGTCTCATTATTAGCAAAAGTATATTCCATCACGGAAGGAGTCTCATGGTTAAACACTCTCACATCTTCAAAAGTTGCATCGTTCACCGTCGTGCGATATACTTCTGCCAGCCCATTTTCAGTTGCACCATAGACTTCCATGTAACGCCCAGTGTATTCCATCGATACTCCGTCATCACTCAAGTTAAACATACTAGCCGCCGCATCTTCACGCGGAATCATAATTTGCCCATTCTCAATATCATAAGACCACGCCACGTTTGAACCGTCTTGTGCGGTCAGCGCCACTTCCAAATTATCTACATCCACATTGCCATTCTTTGATACTACGTCAATGATAATGTTTTGATGATCGGTACTCAATCTCGCCGAGCCGAGCGTCACATCATTTGCGGCTGAATTATTCCAGCCTCCACGGTGGAAGTCTACCAAATCACCACTTTCATGTGCTTCCACTGTCTTAATATTTTGACCTTTCAGCCAGTCAGAGAACTTCTCAATCTTTGCCGAAACTGTTTCCACGCCATCCGTCTCATGGCTATCCGTCATTTCAAAGCCAGCCTCTTGCAACTCCTGAATAGAATCTGTACTCAGCTTACCCCCTTCAAACTGGATATTATTAATATCGGTTTCTTCCCAGTATCCATTATTATCCATATCCACCATGGCCTTATAGCCATCTTCGCCACGTACCCACTTTACCTCAGAATTCTTCAACGTGAACTTCTCGCCAGTCAAGATTTCACCCTTAGCCTCATCAGTCACATTATCCGCCACTTCTGCACCCCCATTTTCACTGGCTACTACTGCAGCGCCTTTTGCCGCTCTTTCAATATTACCATCCTGATCAAAGCCCAGTGCTGCCTTTGCCTGTCCGATAATGTCATGGTCATGTACATACTCACGCACTCCAGAGGCCAATGCACCAATACCCAAACCCACTAGTACATTCCTCCCTATCATTGCTGTCCTATAAGTTTTTCTCTCTTCATTTACTCTATTTACCTGCTCATCTAATGCTTTTACAAAAGCTTCTTGTGACTCAGCTACTTTATCACCCAAATCACTCACCCGCAGTAGTCTCATAGCATCCGCGAGTGCCATCGTTGTTTCCTGGCGTTGCAAGCGTACCGCATCTAAATCTTCACCCTGCTTCACATCATATTGAATCAGGTCAACATTTTCTTTGCTCCCCACTTCAAACATCGCCCTAATCTTCCCGACATATTCTGCATATTCCTGCTTCTGCTCATCAGTAACACCGTCTTTCCACTCAAAATTCCCCTCTGCATCCGTTACTGGATTTCCTTCTTCGTCAAATTTCATCTTTTCTTTTAAGGCTTCTTCTACGTCACTTGCCTTTTCTGTAATGTTCGCCGACGCATCCTGATATTCATACAGACCCAACTTCTCCGCCAAGTCCTTCTTCATTCTTGAATACTTATTTAATAATTTGCTACCAGTCTTTGCCCCTTCAGGAATATCCGCTACTTCATTAGAGCGACCCAAAGCTTCATTAATATTCATCTTGCTAATATTTGTGTTCGCTTTTTCAAACCCAGTAATCGCCCCTACTGCTGCCCCGCCAGCACCAAGCGTCACCATTCTAATCGCTCTATTAGATGCCCATATGCCTACCGCGCCAGCCACACCAGCCATCATCGCCGCTTTCGTCGCCCGATCGTAGTAAACCTTTGAGTTAATCCCAGCTTTCGCTTCACCAATATTTAATGTAATATTTCTTTGAATATATTTGTTCAGCTCGCCAATAGATGTATTGTATGTGTCTAAATCTTTTGCAATCTCTACAACTTTTTGGCCTTTTTCAAGTAAGTTGTCTACACCCTTACTTGCACCTTTCTCTGCAAAATCCACACCAGCCAAGGTATTATTCTCGCGCCAGCTCTTTACGCTTTCTTCAAATTTCTGATAAGCTTCGTCTGCATTACCTTTTGCTGTTTCCTTTGCGAGATTCTGTAAAGCATTGCGTACCATCACTACGCGCTGATCTTTATTATCTTCTACCGTTGTCAGCTTTTCACCATTTACTAAGACGTCATCTACACCTTGCTCTAGAGCCCGTTCAAACATTTTAATGTCGCCCTTAGCAGCTTCTTCATTTGGCGCTTCATTTATCGCCTCATTAACCAGCTGCTTCATCCTAATCCCACCAAACATCTTGGTGTACATCATCCGCTTCAAACCTCTTGCCGCCCGCTTCTCTTCATTGAATCTTTCCTGTGCTTTTATTCCCGCAAAATTCTCTCTATTCTTCACATCCTCCTGTGAAGTAATTACGTTCAAATTAAGTTCATTCTCTAAGGTCTTTTGGCCTTCCGATTGAGTCTCCAGTATACCATCCATCTGCCGGTCAATTTCTTCTGTCTGCTCCGGTAAAGGTTCCCCACTCATCCCTACTGCCTGACGCTTAACTTCTAAAATTTCCTTCGCTGCATCCAGCTCAGCCTTTATTTCCTCTGCTGCCTTTGCAGCCTTCTTCTTTTCACCCTTCTTTCGGACTGAATCCACTGCCGCTAATGCTGCAACATAACTTCTTCTAATATTTTTATAATTATCCTGTGCCTCCTTGTAGGCTTCCATCGCCACAATTTTGTCCTGGCTATGATCTACTTCCGCCACTTGCTGCACTGGAGCTTCTTCTACATCTTCACCAGCATCTTCCACCGCCACTACTTCTTCTGGCTGAGTCTCTTCCTCTACTACCTGCACATCTTCTTCCTCTACCGGCTGAGCCTCTGTCACGTTTTCCCGCTCGTCAAAATCTGGCTCCTTCGCCAAATCTTCCACCGTCACTTGCTCTTCGTCCGGCTCTTCTGCTAACTGTTCAAAAGAAGTAATCTCCGGTTCTTCAATTTTCACCGTATTCTGGTTCATTCTTTGCATCAAATCACTTGGGTCAAAGTCCTCCCCAAGTGGTGCATCATCTTCGGGCGCCGCACCCGCCTGTGTTTCATTATCGCCAAGTAAAGCATTAATCTCCTCCGGAGTTAATGCGCCTGGCGCTTGATTCTGATTCTGCTTCGGGTTCGGTGCGCCTTCCATTCTACGCCTCCTTATTGTCGCCTTCTAAGAAGACTCTTCTAAAATCTTTCATTGCTGCCTCAGTGATAGCGTCCACATCAATACCAGATTCTTTCACTGCTTCGGCTATCATATTTGCGTCAGCTTCGCCAGCTTCCACCTTTTCATTTAGTGCGTTGAATTTATCTTCTGGCATCGCCGCAAGAATTGCTCTATTTACTTCAAAAGTTAGCTTCTGCTTTAAATCATCATGCACTTGCTGACGTAATTCCCCCTCAAGATTATCGAGGCCCTTGTCCTTCAACATCTGCTCAACATAGACGTCAAGGAGTTGATCCTCAGACATATTATTAATTTCCTCTTCGGTAAAACCGTTGTTATTCATAGGTGTGGAGACCTTTCTGTTTTTATGTTTTAAATATGACCTGTTTTACTATTATGATAACGCTTAAATAAATTCATGTCAACCCTTCTTTCCTCCATCATGTTTACAAAAATTAATATTCAAAAATTGAATATTAACCAAACCAAAGAACCGAACGTTTGTTCGGTTCTTTGGTAAAATGCTCTTTTTAAGCTTGAGTAATTTTAAGAATATAGCTGTATAAATTATTTATACAAGTACGTTAGGCTAATCTGTTAATACTAAATTTTCCAAGAGCTGCATGGATTCTATCCATGGTATCTTTACTTACGTCTTCCTTACTTGAACAATATCCTATTTCGTCCTCGTAAAAGATCAAATCTATTATGATAATTCTCCTTGTTTATGTTTTATTTATTTTTATTTATTTTTGGCGTCTATTCGCTAAGCTTTCCTTTCTTTTTATTTGCTATTTTTTGTTGTTAGATTTTTGTTTTATTGTCTAACTATCTTTTATGTTAGCATACTTTTACATATATGTCAATACTATTTATGCTTATTTTTTGAAAAATGTCAAATCACCCCTATAAGTCTACGCCAAAATAAGCCATAAAAAGTAGCTATCCTTTTATAAATAGCTACTTAATTTCTAACTCTACCAGGCTCTATGCTTTTTCTAATGAGATTGTTACTTGCTCTCCATTTATCTTTACGATCTCATCGTAAGCATAATTATTCGCCTCATTCCCCATTGTCAGTTCCTTAGCTAACGTTTCCGTAGCTAGCAGTTCCTTCTGCTCATAACTCAGCTCACAACTCACCGACAGCTTAATCCTGTCATCCACAGACAGACCTGCTTTCTTTCTTGCTGACTGCACAAAGCGAATCATTTCCCTCACGAACCCTTCCGCGAGCAGTTCCTTCGTCAAGGTCTTATCAAGGCTAGTTTCTTCGCCTTGCAGTATCTCCTTTACATTTACTTCTTCGGTAATAATCTTTTCATAAAACTCTGGCAATTTCTCACCCGTATAAACCAGTCGTGATAGTGGCTGACGCACTTTTATCTGCTCTTCCGTGTCAGACTTTCTCATTCTCAGGGCCAAGCCCTCCGTAATAATCTCTCGCGTCCTATTCATTTGCTCAATCACTTCCACATCAATCTCGCCAGCTGCCGGCCAATCTAACAGGTGAACTGATTCACCGCTACCCGTCATCTGCTGATATAGTTCTTCTGCTAAGAATGGAACAAACGGCGCTAAAATTTGAGCAAGATAGACTAAAACATAATACAGCGTTGCATACGCTTCCATCTTATCGTCATCATCCTCAGACTTCCAGAATCGCCGCCGGCTCCGTCTCACAAACCAGTTTGACAAATCATCAATAAACGGCAACACCCCAGAAAGCGCCCGCGGCAAGTTATACTCTTCCATACTTTTAGTAATATCATTTCTTAACTGATGTACGCGAGAAATAATATAGCTATCGAGAGGATTTCGAAAAACATCTATCTTTAAATCCTCACTATCTATATTATCCACTTCTGCATAAGTAGTAAAGAAATCATACACATTCCATATCATGGATAGTTTTCTCGCCACGTCTGATACGTCCTTATCTAAGAGCGCAAAATCTTCACCCGCCAACACTGGACTAGATAGTAGTAGGAATCTTAAAGAGTCCGCCGAATACTTATCCATCAACTCATTTGGATCCGTAAAGTTACCGAGCGATTTAGACATCTTCCGTCCATCATTCCCTGCAAGCGTACCCGTCGTAATCACGTTTTTATAAGCATTTGTACCAAACAATGCCGTATTCACGCAGTGTACGTAATAAAACCATGCGCGCACCTGCCCCACATATTCCACGATGAAATCTGCCGGATAATTCTTCTCAAATTTTTCCTTATTTTCAAATGGATAATGCAGCTGTGCAAACGGCATCGAACCAGACTCAAACCAACAGTCCAGCACTTTATCTACGCGCGTAAAATGCTCGCCATTAATATCAAACTCAATCTCATCCACCCATGGCCGGTGATAATCTTCCAGTCTCACACCAGAAAGTTCATATAGCTCATCATAAGAACCAATCACTTTCACGGTACCCTTATCGCCCTTCCATACTGGCATTGCCGTCGCCCAGAATCTATCACGCGAAAGGTTCCAGTCTGGCGCCGCTTCAATATTCTTCTTAAAGCGCCCCTCCTTCAAATATTCTGGGAACCAGTTGATATTCTCATTCTGCTCCAACATTAAAGGTTTTGAGCCGGCTACATCAAAGAACCAGCTCGGAAATGCCCGATACATAATCCGCTGCTTAGAGCGCGGGTTAAATGGATATTCATGCTTAATATACTCAATCTTATAAACAATACCTTTTTCTTCTAGTACCTTTGCAATAAACTTATTCCCCGCCCAAATCTCAATACCATTCTCATCGGTATCCCGCATCCCCCACTCATACAGAATCTTTGCCGCTTCTGGTAAATAATAACCATTTTCATCAAGGTAGTCCACAAAGCCCATCTCGTCCTGATGTTCAAGATACAGTGCATAGTCGTCCTCACCATAAGCTGGCGCAATATGTACAATACCTGTACCTTCTTCACTACCTACGAAGTCCGCTACATAAACTTTACACTTGGTCCCATCCAAACTTTCATATGTTAGCCCAGCAAGTTCAGACCCTTTAAATTCTTTAACAATCTTCGCGTCCTTGCCAAACAAACCTTCAACTTTCGCCTTCGCTACAACCATCACCCCATCCTCAGTCTCCACCGCCGCATACTTCAGCTTCGGCGACACTGCTAATGCCCGGTTAGCAAGTAATGTCCACGGCGTAGTCGTCCAAGCCATAAAATAAAGTTTCTGGTTCGTCTTAGTTGCGAACTTATTCGAAGAAGCCGCAAATAAGACGAACGCACTCGGATCAGTGACGGTTTGATACGCGTCGTTGTCCATGGTGACTTCCGCTTTACTCACCGGCGTTGCAAACTTCGTGTCATACATCAGTACCTTCCGCCCTTCATAAATCTTCCCCTTATCGTGCAGCGTCTTAAAAGCCCACCATACCGACTCCATAAAATCTTTATCCATCGTCCGGTACGCCCCATCAAAATCCACCCAGCGCCCAATCCTAAAAATTGTATTCTTCCAAGTCTCAGAGTTTGCTACCATTGACTCGCGCGCTTTCAAAATATAATTTTCTAGACTAATCTTCGTACCAATCTCGCGCCGATCGGTAATCCCCAGTTGTTTTTCTACGAAATTCTCTGCCGGAAGACCATGACAGTCCCAGCCCCATTTCCGCTCAATTCTCTTCCCCCGCATCGTCCAGAAGCGTGGCACTGCATCCTTCACGATTGAAGAAAGCAACGTCCCATGATGTGGGTTCCCAGTAATGAATGGTGGCCCATCATAAAATACATAAGAATTAGCTGCGTCTCGCTGGGCAATAGACTTTTCAAAAGTCCCATCTTCCGCCCAAAAATCCAAAATTGCTTTTTCGTATTCTAATGCCCGTCTCCGGCTCCCAGCTCTATATTTCATAATCCTATTATACCCTATTTCCCATGAAAATACCACCGCCGAAGCGGTGGCATCAACCTATCTAGCAATTCTACCGAACTTTGGTTCTATCCTCATTTTTAAAAGTATCTGAGCTAACCTTTCAGTATCTGCATTACCCAACTCATATCCATACCTTCTCATACCTTCGTCTAAGTCTATACTAGTAGCTCCTTCTTGCAGTACGCCATAGACAATCATTGCTTCAACTAAGCGGAACTCTCTATGCTTCAGCCCTAACGTTAATAAGTCTTGGATATACCGGGAACTCTCAAAGCGATCTTTATTTAACTCTTTTAAATCGCTCCTATTATACTCTCCCTCCTTCGCAGGTAATTGTAACGAAGCCCCCAGGTCAGTAATCAATTCTTCTTCCGTATAATAATCTGGACGACTAGAATTACCATTATCATAGCGCTCTTTCGCGAGCACAATCCTAGTTCCTATCCTCCAGAGGACATAATCTGCCTTTTTTAATTCCATAAGACTCTGCCCAAGCGTCATACAGAAATCTCCAGAGTTTAGTGGTATTCCCTGCTTCTCATCGCCAAAGAATGTTTCCATAACCATTGCATAAACGCGAAAATATTCTCCTCGCTTCGCAATGACCTTAAGCGCAGTTGTAGTAACCAACGAATTAGCACGCGCTAAACCATCTAAAAACAGCTGCTCCACACTCCTCGTCGACATACTTTGTAGCATTTCCATTGCCGTCAAATTCTCTAACATAATAAGACCCCCTTTCATCATTCAACATGGTCATGTTAGACTTGCCTACAGTTACTTGCTAGATTTATAAGTTACAAAAAACGAGTTTCTTTCCCTCGTTTCATATATGATTGTATCATAAAATTATAAAAATGTCAATATGACCACCCTTAGAACCAGGCTTTCACAGATATAATTATTGCTCTCGCACGTAGTACGACACTTCTTCAATCTGCGGCATTGGCGTCCCACGCCACAGCTTCAGAATGGAGCCATTATCCGCCACTGCTACCACCGATGGATACTCCACAATATCTCTCGCTTTGCAGAAAGTTTCACCCTCAATTGAATCTGGGTCTAACGCCTCCGCTTTATAGCCTGTAAACTTTTCAAAATCCACCAGCCAATCCGTCACTTCTCTTGCATATTCCGTATTATCCCGATAGACGCACACCACCCTCATTATTTATTTTTCCTTTCTCGCTGCTCGCGAATTATTTTTTCAAACTCATCCATTGTCTTAAATTTCAAAAACACCGATGCAAAACGCACGTATGCCACCTCATTCAGTTCCGCTAGGACATCTAAAATCGCCTGACCAATCTGCTTTGAGCTCACCTCATCCTGGCCTAGCCCGTACACCCTCTCTACCACCTTATTTACTACGTCTTCTACCTCCATCTCAGAGTCAAAGAACTTCCCCACGCTCCTAGTTACAGCCGTGAGTAATTTATCTCGGTCAAACGGTTCTGTATTCCCGGATGATTTACGCACTGTCAAATTCGGCATTTCTATGCGCTCATAAGTCGTAAACCTTCGCCCATCAGTAGTTACTCGCCGCCTGCGAATCATCGAGCCATCCGGCGCTTCCCGGCTCTCAAGTACTTTACTATCCCCAATTTTTAGCTTTGGATTCATTGTCACCTCAGCCTTCTCTCATCTATTATTTGCGCTTCAATTTACCACGCAGGGACGGTGGTACATCCAGCTCATCATTGTCTTCTTCGGATGTTTTAATGGAATCCCACATATTTACTTTTGTTTCTGCCGCAAAATCTGCTGGCTCTACCCTCTCCGTCTCTGTGATAGTCTCAGTTGTCACCTCTGGGGTATCCAGCGCCACCGCTGCAGCTTCATTACTTGCTACAATCTTTGCGGCTGCCGCCTCGCTCTCTGCGCGTAAGTTTTGATAATAATCAGAGTCAAACCCAGTAGCCACCACTGTAATTACAATTTCATCTTCTAGCTCTGGGCGAATAGATGCACCAAAGATGATATTCGCATCTGGAGAAACTGCACCAGTTATCACCTCAGCCGCCTCCTGAATCTCGGACATTGACATATCATAACCACCACATACTGAGAAGAGTACGCCCCTTGCTCCCTCAATCTTCACCTCAATCAGTGGCGATTCAATTGCCTGTTGTGCTGCGAGCACCGCACGATTCTCACCAGAAGCTCTACCAATCCCCATCAGTGCAGAACCAGCATTCTTCATAATCGCCTTCACGTCTGCAAAGTCTAGGTTAATCAGTGCATGTTCTGTAATCAACTCGGAAATACCCTGCACGCCCTGACGCAATACATCATCTGCAATCTTAAAAGTCTCTGTCAGTGGAGTACGTGGATCAATCGTTTGCAGCAATCTATCATTAGGGATTGTAATCAAAGCATCCACCTCTTGTGAAAGCTTACCAATCGCTACGTCGGCATTAGCCTTCCTAGTGGAACCTTCAAATGTAAACGGCTTTGTAGCCACACCTACAGTCAAGATATCGCGAGAGCGTGCTTCCTGTGCCACTACTGGGCCAGCACCAGAACCAGTACCACCACCAGCACCAAGCGTAATAAATACCATATCCGCACCTTCCAGTGCCTTACCAATATTCTCACGGCTCTCTTCGGCTGCCTCACGGCCCTTTTCAGGGTCGCCACCAGCACCTAAACCCTTACCAATATGCACCTTTGTATCAGCGCTAGAATGCGCTAATGCCTGAGCATCAGTATTAATAGAGATGAACTCTACCCCATTCAGACCAATCTCTTTCATGCGGTTTACCGCTGAACCACCAGCACCACCAACACCAACGACTTTAATACTTGCTGTACTTTCCACCTCTGTAGGTTTAACTTCAGGCATTTTTAATTCCTCTCTTATATCTTATTACTAGTATAACACAAACACACACAAATTAAACCCCCCATTTTCCCCTAACGAACACATTTTTTAAAATTTCTTTAAGAAACCCTTGATAATACTCTTGCCGCCCTTCTTAGACTTCTTTACTGGGCCAGCAAGACCGAACTCAGCAGCATATAAGGTCAGCCCCACAGCCGCAGCATATTCTGGCTTCTCTATCCCCTCTGCCACCCCACCTAACCCAGAAGGCACCCCTATTCTCGTCGCTGCCTCTAAACATTCCTTGGCAAACACTTCAATGTCACGCATCTTCACACCGCCACCCACCAGCACAATCCCCTCTGGTAGCCGCCTGTCATAACCTGCACGCTTCAACTCGCTTCTCACCCCACTAAATATCTCATGTAGACGTGCCTTCACAATCTCATTCACCTCTGCTCGCTTAAAGCGCAACTCTTCCCTACCCCTTCGCATTACAATATCTCTATCACTCTCTTCAAATACCCCCGTCACAAAGCGACGTTTAATATCCTCTGCTGTCTCTGTATCTATCTCTAAAACAATCGCAAGATCATTAGTAATGTTATTTGACCCCACTGGTATCACTCCCACGTATTGTAAATCACCCTCTTCAAATACTGCCACAGAAGTAGTCGCCGCCCCCATGTCCACCACGGCTACACCGTTTTCCATCTGCCTCTCAGATAACACTGCACGCGCACTAGCTACCACGCTTGGCACCAAACGCTCTGCATGCACTTTAGCCACCTCTGTCGCCTTACGCAAGTTAGCACAGTTTGGAGACAAGGCTGAAAGCACATTGGCTTTTATCTCGAGTCTCGCGCCAGTCATCCCTAGCGGGTCCCTAATCCCAGCCTGACCATCCAGCACATAGCCCATCGGCAAAACATCCAAGATATCCCTATTCGCCGGGATTCTCCCCGTCGTCGCCGACTCCTCTACTCGCATCAAATCTTCTTCATTAATCTCATGATCCTTTGGCCCCAGCGCTATCATCCCTTCTGTCTTCGTAGAGAGCACATGCGCCCCATTAATTGAAACATAAGCAGAATTCACCTCATAACCACTCATCCGTTCTACTTCTACCAGCATCCGGTCTATCGCCTCTGCTGGGCCAGTCAAGTTTGCTACCACCCCCTTCCGCATACCACTATTGGCTGCTTCTCCGTAGCCCACTACTGAAGTACTCCCGTCTCTTGCCACAGACATCACTACTGCCCGTACATTCTCTGTACCAACATCTAAGCCAACAGCATATCGAGAAACTTCATCCATAAGCATATTGTAGCATAGCACAGACTAAAATAAAAGATATGATATAATAGCCTTATGGATGAACAAAAAATTTCTGCAATGCGTGCCGGTGGCAAAATCCTCGGCGAGATTATGCGTGACCTTAAAAATCACGTCCAGCCCGGCATGTCTAAACGTGAGTTAGACGCTTGGGTCCGTCATGAGATTATCTCTCGCGGCGCTGGCGTTTCTTACGATTTAATTGAAGACCCTCCTTACCCTGGCTCTATCTGTATTTCTGTCAATGACGAACTTGTCCACGGCTTACCAAACAGCGACTATATCTTAGAAGAGGGCGACAAAGCTTCTTTTGATCTCGTCATTCTCTATCAGGGATATCATACTGACTGCGCCTTCACTATGCTCGTCGGAGGCAAGGGTAATCCTGCCATCAAGCAAATGATTCGCACCACTGAGGATGCTCTCTGGGCTGGCATCGATCAGGTTAAACCCGGTGTCCACCTCGGTGATGTTGGCCATGCCGTAGAAACTGTTTTGAGAAAGGGTAAGCTCGGCGTCATTGAAAATTACATCGGTCATGGCATCGGTAAAACCATGCATGAGGATCCAGAAGTCCCTAACTACGGCCGCCCTGGCACCGGCTACGTCTTAAAACCTGGTGATTGTATCTGTATTGAACCAATGTCTTCTCTTGGTAAAGCCAAAAATTACATCGGCCCAGATGGCTGGACCGTCCTCTTAAAAGACGGCTCCATTGCCTGCCACTGTGAGCACACCATTCTCGTCACTGAAGACGGCCACGAAGTGCTGACTCTACCAAATTGCCCACGTCATTAATATTGCCACTGCCATCCACATATAAAATCGGCACTCCTGCTGCTTCTACCCCTGTTAAAAATGAATAAATTTTTTGTTCAAACATGTTTAATTTCTTATTCCAAACTTCCATCCTATCGTCGCTTCGTCCGCGCATTGCCAGGCGCTTTAAGCACTCCTCGCGTGGGACATCAATTACTATAGCGACTTCAATTGCGCCCATCATACCAGTCTCATTCATCACTTCAATTGAGTCCTTACCCCATGGCTGGCCATCAAGCACCACCTCACTACCATCCGCTTCTGCCGCATGAATCTCTTTCATTATTGCTCGCGCTAAAGCTGGCACTGGCACCATACTGCCATCCTTGGTATATTCCTCAAACTGTTCACGACAAATCTGCCCCACCGACAAGAACTTTCGCCCTAATTTCTCCGCTAGCATTTCCCCTTGCGTCGTCTTTCCAGAGCCTGCCGGCCCAAAAATCATAATCATTGGGAAATTGCCTCTCTCACCCTTGCGTACACCTCATCTGGTGTCCCCACACCATCTACTACTACAAACTTCGAACCATGTCCTATTAGATAAGCCAATATCTCAGACTTCGTCTGATGATAATACATCACTCTCTCTTCAATAATCTCTGGCGTATCTTGCTCTCGCCCCCTCAAAGATAATCTCGCTTGTATCTCCTCAATCGGCACGTCCACCTCTAAGATCAAATCAATCCTTATTCCATTAGCTATCAGTATCTCTGCTTGTTTTAATGTTCTCGGAAAGCCATCAAAAATCGCATTTTCTGCCTGCTTTACCCTCGGAATAGCCAGCCCCATCACCATATCATCGTCAAAGAGCTGCCCCGTTTTTAATTTGTTTTTTACCCACTCTTCTTCACTTTGTCTTAGTATTTCCCCTGTAGAAATCCAGCTATATTTATAATCGCGCGCTAAAGCTTTTCCCACCGTACTCTTCCCCGTACCCGGCGCACCTAGAATCATTATATTCATAATCTTATTATACCGCCCCGCTTCCCTTATCGCAACAAAAATCACCTACTCTCGTAGGTGATTTAGGGCTATTTCAAACCAAGTTTAATGCGCTCAGTCTTTTCTGCCTTACGAATCTCTCTCAGGATTGCCTTCTTACGGCGCTCACGCTTAGAGATTGGCTTAGAGAAACGCATCTGTGACTTTGCTAGTGGCATCACACCACTCTGAAGCACCTTCCGATTAAAACGGCGAATAATGTTCTCATTAGCCTCGTTCTGATCTTTTCTTGTAACTTTGATAGACATATTACCTTTATTATACCAGAGATGACCCTATTTTACAAGCCTTATATTCACAATTCTCCCCTCTACACTTTTTAGCCCCTGCCATTCATTGATTACCACATTCACCCAGACATCCGCTCTTTTCTGCACCTTCATCCCCAGCCATTCTTCTGGCGCATAAAAGGCCATCACTTTTAAGCTCTTCCCATCTTCGTCTTTTAAGGTTAATTTTAAATGATTTTGCTCTTCACCTAGTTTTGCCACCTCTATAATTTCCATATTCTCTAAAAGTAGTACCGGCTCTAAATTCCCCTCCCCATAAGGTTCTAGCTGCGCGAGAGCTTCCACTTCTTCCACCGTTAAAGCGCCCAGTTTAGTCAGTTTCAAATCCGCCTCCACCTCTAAAAATCTCTCCTGATTTTGCAAATTTAAGCTCTTATAATACCGATTTATCGCTATCCTAAACTGCTCCAAATTATCCTTTAGCACTTTCACTCCACAAGCGCCAGCATGGCCTCCACCCCCCACCAGGCAATCTTGGCACTCACGAAGCGCTTGTGCTAAATTAAACTCACCAAAAGATCGGCCAGACCCTTTTAAAATCTCTCCTGTCTCTGTCAAGACAAATGCCGGCTTGTGATATTCCTCTACTAGCCTCCCCGCAATAATCCCTAGCACTCCTTCGTGCCATTCCCCCACCTCTATCATCACTGGCTCCTCACTCTGCTCCCGCTGCGCTATCTCTGCTACTGCCTGTCGCTGCTCTGTTTTTCGCTGATTATTCAGCTCTTCCAGCTCCCCTGCCAGCTTCGTCGCCTCCATTCTTGATTCCACATTAATCAGGTTAAAGGCCAGCTCTGCACTCTTCATTCTTCCCGCCGCATTAATTCTCGGCCCAATCTGAAAGCCCACCGCCTCAGAGTTAATCCGCTTCACCCCCGCCCGCACCATTAGTTCTTTCAATCCTACCCTTCGCGTTTTCCCCAGTACTTTCATACCATAATAGCATAGCGTTCGGTTCGCCCCAGCCATCATCATCGAGTCACAAATTGTTCCAATTAGCACCATGTCTAATAGCCACTTCTCCTGCCCTTCTGGGATCGCCCCAAGACACATCAGCTCATAAGCCACCATGAAAGCCACCCCCACCCCTGCTAAATTCTGCAACGATCCTGGTGCTGGTTTATCCTTCCTTTTCGGATTCACCACCGCCACTGCCTCTGGCAACTTCCCTAAAATCTCATGATGATCCGTCACCACCACTTCCACCCCCTTATCTCGCAACTTTTCTATAATCTCATAGTTATTGCTGCCACAGTCCACTGTAATCACTAGCTTCACCCCTGATGTCACCGCCTGCTCCACCAGCCGCTCACTCATCCCGTAGCCATCTTTAAACCTATCTGGCAACATTACCTCTGCAGAGAGCCCCATCAGGCGCAGCACTTCTCTCATCACTGTACTCGCCGTCACTCCATCGGCATCATAATCTCCATAAATCAGCACTTTTTCACCCCGTTCACTCGCCTCTTTGATTCTCTGCGCCGCCACCTCCACGTCTGGTAGTTTCTCAAACTCTCCGTATTTTGGGCGCAAAAAACCATTGGCAAATCCGCGCTTTTTCATAATCTTTTCTAACAGCATTTTAACCAATAGTCTTCGGCTTATTAGAGGACGATAATTGTTGACTCTTAATCACCATACTTTGCAGCTCTTTTAAGATTGGAAATTGCTTATTCGTCTGGTAAATATTTGTATTCCCCTTTTTCGTCACGATTAAGAACTTCCCTTTTTCCAGGCGCTTCAATTCTCTCTGGATATTCCCTGGGTCTTCTTTAATCAGCTTAGCCAAAGCCCGTGTATGCGTCTTAAAATCCGGATATTTCGCAAACACTACCAGAATCTTTCTTCGCACGCGCGAAGTTATAAATACATCTAACATTATACCTCACTCTTTCTTATTTCTATTCTAGTCCATTTCCCCCTTATTTTCAAGTAAAAAATACAACAAAATTAAGCAACTTTGCCAAATTTCTGCGCCTTTCTACTCATTGTATAGACTTTTCCGAGAGGTGAAATCGGTAGCATAAAAGTCCCCATCAGCTCCACCACTTTCCCCTTAAATCCTCGCTTAAAAGCATAGACGCCATTCCCCGGCTCTGGCCGCACCCCATAGAAATTATATTGTCCATAGCCATCCTTAATCGCCTTCTGAATCATTAGCCACTGCATCAGATGTGGCCCACCGTACTTTTTATATTCACGCCTTGAGCCAGAAAAGAGATAAACAATCTCATCGCCATACAGAATAAACATCGCCCCCGCCACCGGCACTACCTTCTTCTTATCTGGGTCTGGCATCTCCGCCACCATAAACTTACATTTTGCACCAAAAGCCTCTTTCATCTCTTGAAAATATGCTAAATTCGGTGCCTTAAACCCGTGATAATCCCCAGCCTCTGCCGTCAGCTCGCATAATGTATCTAGCTCCGATTTCTTCAGTTCTCTAATCTTAATTCCATAACGCGGCTCCGCATAACGAATACTCAGCTTATGCCCCTTCCGAAAATTCTTATAGATCTCTTCCTTATCTACATCCTTCGTCGGCAAGACATACACCCACTTTGCCTGAATATACTCCCCCAGGTACTTATATCCCAGCTTCACTAGCCGCTTCTTAATCTCTAAATTGTTCTCTCCCCCTGGCACCACTTTCGCATCAATGTCTCTCTCTACTGCCACAATGTTTGGGCTCACCATCAGTACCATCCCTTTTCGCTGCTTTAAGAATTGCTTCACCCCCTCAGTAAAGACTTTCATCACCCCTGCACTATAATCACCTAAATATCCACCTGGCGCATTAAAAATCGCCTGCCCCTTCACCTCCTGAATCTTCACGATCAGTGCCGCCGCTATTACTTCCCCTCTCTTTTTCACCCCCACAAGATATGCTTCTCGCTCTAGTTTTTGGTAACGCCGATACATATAACTACTTTGTAAGAAATTCGCCCCCCTGGCATCCACCGCAAACTTGTCAAACTCTTCCTCTGTTAGTTCCTCAAATTTCATAGTATAATTATAACATGTATTACGAGGTGATCCCGATTAAACTTTTTCGGCAGGACGCTGGTGTCCTCACCTATTCTTCTGACCAAAAGTTAAAGCCCGGCCAGCTCGTTACCATCCCTCTTGGCCGCCTCAAAACTTCCGGTATCATCTATCGTAAAGTCCCAAAGGTTAGTTTTAAGACTAAGCCCATTGCCAGCATCATTTACGATACCCCCATTCCCGCACATCTTCTCCACGCCATCAAGTGGCTCTCTGATTATTATCTCACCCCTCTGCCCACCGTCGCCAATCTTATGCTCCCCTCTGGCATCACTAAAACTCGCCGCGCATCTATCAAAGATTCGCCCAGCCCATCCAAAAACACCAATTTTCCGCTTAACCCCGCCCAAAAAATAGCCCTACAAGCCCTTCAGACGGTCCAAACACCCACGAAGCTCCTTCATGGCGTTACCGGTAGTGGTAAAACCAACATCTACCTAAAAATGGCCTCAGAAGCCCTCACAGAGCAAAAATCTACCATCCTTTTAGTTCCAGAAATCGCCCTCACTTCCCAGCTCGTTCAAATTTTCAGCCACACTTTTAATGAAAAAGTAATCCTCATTCACTCCCAGCAAACTGAGGCTACGCGCCACCGTATCTGGGAACAAATTCTCACCGCCACTGAGCCACTCATTATCATCGGCCCCCGTTCCGCCCTCTTTGCCCCCCTTCAAAATCTTGGCCTTATTATTATCGATGAGGCTCATGAATCTGCCTATTTCCAAGAGAACGCCCCCAAGTATTCCGCTCTCCGTCTGGCTAGCTTCATTGCCAAAGATTTAAACATCACTTGTCTCCAAGGCACCGCCACTCCGCTCATCTCTGATTATTATCTCGCCAAGCACGCTCATGCTCTCGTCCCCCTCACTGAAAAAGCCAAGTCTACCACCGCCCCAGAAGTTAAAATTATCGATTTCAAAGAAAAAGCCAATTTCTCCAAAAATCGCTACTTCTCCAATACTCTCATTAATAGTATTAAAGCCAATCTTTCCCACCACTATCAAACCTTAATCTATCACAACCGTCGCGGCTCCGCCCCACTTACTCTCTGTGAAGGCTGTGGCTGGCAAGCCCTCTGCCCTAGCTGTTTCCTGCCTCTCACTCTCCACACCGATAGTTACTGCCTCATCTGCCACACCTGCGGCTACCAAAGTAAAATCCCCCTAAAATGCCCAGATTGTGGCCACTCCAATATCATCCATAAAGGCTTCGGTACCAAACTCTTAGAGATGGAGCTTAAAAATCTCTTCCCCCAGGCGAAAATTGCTCGTTTCGATGCCGACAATAAAAAGTCTGAAACCCTAAATTCCAAATACGATGAAGTTAAATCAGGTGAGATTGATATCATCATCGGCACCCAGACCATCGCAAAGGGTCTGGACCTTCCCCGTCTAGCCACTGTTGGTGTCGTCCAGGCAGACACTGGCCTTTCCCTACCTGATTACGCCGCCGAAGAACGCACTTTCCACTTACTCACCCAAGTCATCGGCCGCATCGGCCGCGGCCACCTCAATCAGGCTCTTGCTATCATCCAGACCTTTCAGCCAGATAGCCCCATTATTCACTATGCCACTTCTAGCGATTATGCCTCCTTCTATCAATATTTAATCAAAAAACGCGCCAAGGCCAAGCTCCCCCCCTATTCCTATCTTGCTAAAATTACTGTTACTTACAAAACTGAAAAGACTACTCTCTCACACATCCGTAGCATTCATCAGTCCCTCGTCAACTTACCCAGCCTTATCGTCTCTCCCCCTATGCCAGCCTTCCATGAACGTAGCAGCCAAGGTTTTACCTGGCAAATCATCGTTAGATGCAGCTCTCGTCATAAATTACTCCAAGCTCTGAAATTTCTCCCTAAAAATAGTAACACCCATCTCACGCTTGACCCCCCTTCTCTCCTCTAATTACACCCCCTATCACCGCCACCTGTCAGCCTTATCATCCTGCACGTCTCCCGAATCACCCTGTCAAACTCATTTACCACCATCACCGTCCGCCCATAAATACTTTCTAGTATTGGCACCATATCTACAAAGCCCGTTGAATATAACATCACCATATCCACCCTCATTTCCGCTAACTCGCCTAATTCCTTCCTTAGTTCCGCCTCTGTCATCTCACCATCATCCACCTTCTTAATCCAGCCTAAACATTCTGGCTCGATTAGCTTCACCCCCTTCTTCACTATCTCTTCCCGATCTTTTTGAAAACTATAAGTCTGCCGCACCGCCCCAGTCGCCAGTATCATCACTGTATAATTATCCACTCCACACATCCGCTTCATGCTTGCACACATATCTGGCTCAAATCCAATGAACGCTTGATGTGGATACTTCCATCTTAAGTAATGTAACGCAGCCCCCGTTGCTGCATAAGACGCCAGCACAATCGCATCCACCTCGCCAATATACGGCAATAGCGCATTCTCTGTCATCGTGCAAATCTCTGTCCGCCCACACTTACTATATGGCGCTCTTCGCCAATCTATTACCCTCGTCACCTCCACCACCGGCACCTTCTCTTCAAATTCATTTGCAAACAGCTCCCCTCCCCATCCGCTATCAAAAATTACAACTTTTAGCATAATCTCTCCTTTCCCCAGATTCTACCATTAAAAAAGCGGATTTATTTTTTGCTAACCGATGCAATGCTCCCAGCCGTCGCATTCACCCTTCTTTATCTTTATTTCTCCCCATGATATAATTAAAGGGATGAAAAAGATTATTGCCACCCCAGACCCTCGCCTTCGCGAAAAGTCCACCAAGGTGAACACTATTACCGATGAGACTCGTAAAATTGTTGACGACATGATTAAATGTTCCCTTGACTGGGAAAAAGCTCACCCCCATGAGCTTTCCGTAGCCATGGCCGCCCCTCAAATGGGCATCAATAAGCGCATCATTATCGTCCGTGATAATGACGAAGATAAGACGGATACTTCTTTTACCGCCCTGATTGATCCAGAAGTCATCAAAACAGACGGTAAAATCATCAAAGATTACGAAGGTTGCCTCTCCGTCCCATTCATTTATGGCCTAGTTCCCCGCCCAGAAAAAGCCCGCATTAAGGCTAAACTGCTTGACGGCTCTGAGGTCCGCATTAAGGCTAAAGATGTCCTTGCTCGCACCCTGCTTCATGAAATAGATCACCTTGACGGCATTCTCTTTATCGACCATATCAAAGATGACAAAGATGCTTTTTACCGCCTCCGCGACGAAGATGGTGAGCTTGAAAAAATCGATTACGACCAAGAAATCAAAGACAACAAGGATCTCTTCCCTGATGCAGCCTAATATCTTTTTTCTTGGCAATGGGCCTCTTGCCGATGCTGCCCTCCATACCTTAGAGCCACATTTTCACATTCTCTTTCATGCCCACCAAAAAGCAGATTTAGAAAAGTTAATTACGCTTAAAAAACAGCACCCTGAAGTCCCCGCCATCCTCGCTTCCTTCGGTGTCATCATTAAAAAAGATCTTCTCGATCTTTTTGATAGTACTGGCGGCATTATCAATATCCACCCATCACTCCTACCTAAATATCGTGGCCCTTCACCCATTGAATCAGCAATTTTAGATGGTGAACAAAATTTTGGCGTTAGTATTATGAAGCTCGGTGCAAAAATGGATGCCGGCCCTATTTATTATCAAACAGAGATAAATGGCCAAGATTTATCTAAGGCGGAGCTCTACAATCAGCTTGCCACCATTGGCGCCGAATGGCTCGTAAATAATTTATTCAGTCTGCCTCATCCTGTTCCTCAGGATGACACTCAAGCTACTTTCTGCCAAAAGCTTACCAAAGACATGTCCCGCCTTGATCCGTCTAAGCCCGCAGCGGTACTCCTTAATGAAATCCGTGCTCTCGCCGGCTGGCCTAAAAGTAAGTATGATTTCTTTGGTCAAAAAGATTGTATTATCCACGCCGCCCACATTAGTAAAACCAAAGATTCACCCCTAAGTATCAAATGCGAAGATGGTAACTATCTCATCATCGACCGCATCCAACCCCCCGGTCGCAAGGTAATGGACAGTACTTCATTCCTGAACGGGTATGGAAAAAATTTATAATTTTTTCTTTACAGACTCACGAGTGAAGAATTCAATTTTGTCCCCCACTTCCATCTGCACCTTGTGCTCTGTTTTCAGCGCCAATCCCCCGATTTCCTTCTCTACTAACTCTTTCACGTCAAGCTTCTCTTTCTGTACACTTTCTACTTCCACCTCACCAATCACTTCCTTCTTACGCATTACTCGCCCAAGATATCCTGCTTCCACCTTACCAGATAGCACTTCACCACCAGCAATAATTGCAGTCTTCTCTGTTCTAAACACGCCCTTCACCTTCATTTCGCCCATCTTTGTCTCAATAATTTCCGCATCAAGCAACTCTTCCATTGAGTGTTTTGCATCGTCTAACAACTCATAAATCACTCGGTAACACCGGATAGCCACGCCATCCCTTGCCGCCATCTTCGCGATATTCGTCGGCACAGTCACATTAAAGCCATAAATCACCGTATTTTCACCAGTCGCCATATAGACATCATTTTCAGTAATATCGCCCACACCTGTTGCTACGATATTTAACGTAATTTCGCCCTTCGTATCAATCATCTTTAGAGAATCCACTACCGATGTCACAGAGCCCAACACGTCACCCTTCACAATCACATTGAACACTTTAGTGTTATCCACTACATTCATCATTCGAAGCAAATCCGTTGAGGTTACGTTCGCTGAAGCTGAAGCATCCGCCTCACCTTGAGCGTTTAGCAAGGCCATTTTTCTAGCCGCTTTTTCATTCTCCGCCTCAATAAACTGGTCGCCAAAGTTTGGCAATTCCTTAAAGCCAGTAATTGTCACAGGAGTAGAAGGCGTCGCTTTCCCCTTAGGGCTACCCTTGAAGTCCAGCATTGTCCGCACCTTACCATAGACGGAACCCGCCACGATGAATTCCCCCACCTTCAGCTCCCCACCTGTCACCAATAGATTCACCACGGAACCTTTTCCAGTCTCCATGTGGCTCTCAATCACCAGCCCCTCCGCCGGAATGTCTACATCAGCTTTCAGCTCTTCTAGGTCTGCAGTCAAGAGAATCATATCCAGTAGTTTATCAAGGTTATCACCCCGCTTTGCAGAAATCGGCACCATTGTAATATCGCCACCCCATTCCTCTGGCTGCAAGCCGTGCTGAGATAAATCTGCTTTTGTCCGCTCAATATCTGCACCTTCACGGTCAATCTTATTGATTGCTACGATAATCTTCGCATTTGCGCTCTGGGCAAACTTAATTGCCTCCACTGTCTGCGGCTTCACACCGTCATCTGCCGCCACTACAATCACCACGATATCAGTTAACATTGCACCGTGCTGACGAATCGCCGCAAAGGCCTCATGCCCAGGAGTATCCAGAAAAGTAATCATCCGCCCATCATGTTTCAATTGATAAGCAGAGATGTGCTGCGTAATTCCACCAGCCTCCCCCTCAACCGTTTTCTTATGTAGCAGCGTATCAAGCAATGTCGTCTTGCCATGGTCCACATGACCCATCACTGCCACCACTGGCGGCCGCGTTACTGCCTTATCCGATAACTCTCTCCGCACATTAGCCGTTTGCGTGGAGGTATTTTTCCGCTCTAGTCTCACCCCAGAAATCCCTAACTCGTCCACGATGATTGAAGCCGTATCAAAATCTAGCCGCTGATTAATCGTCGCGACAATCCCCTGTTTAAAGAGTTCCCCAATCAGGCTCGTCACCGACAAACCCAATGCTTCCGCCAGCTCATCTACAGTAATTGAGCCAGCAATCTGTATCACCTTCTCCTGATTCTCCGTCACGAGCGCTCCTTTCTCTCTCACACAAATAATATCTCCCCTTATTCTACCACATTTTTCAGGAAAATAAAAGCTAAACGCTTTCCACCACCGTCCACGCCAGCTCCGCACACTTCACTCGCGCCGGCATCCGCTTTACTTCTGCTAATATTGGCTCATCTGCCCACTTTAACCCCCTAATTTCCTCCACTCTCTTCCCCTTTATCCTCTCTATTAGCACATCCGCAGACACCTGCGACACTGCACAGCCCACCCCTGTCCAAGCAGCATCCACCACCACCCCGTCAAAAATTTTTAAAAATATCCTGAGCTTATCCCCACAGCTCATGTTCACTAAATCCTTCACCTCTGCCCCCGTTATCTCCCCCTTATACATCGGGTGTAGCTGCCGCTCTATCAGTTCCTCGTTATACATTTTCTAGCCCCATTTTCTTCCTCACCCCCTTTACTGCCACCACTAGCGCCTCCGCATCCTCATCCGTATTCATCATTGAAAAACTTGCTCTCACCACTGGCCCCCAACCCTTGTATCTTAAAAACGGCTCCGCGCATAGCCAACCAGCCCGCACCGCCACCCCTTCTTCTGCCAAAATCTGTGCCACGTCATGCGGATGCACGTCTTCTACCTTAAAACTAATGATTGCTCCATTCACCGCCAGCACTTCCACACCATCCATCTTTTTCAACTCATCCGCCACTCTTGCAGTCATCAATGTGACTTTCTCGTGGTTAAACCCATCTCTTAGGTATTTCTCCACCGCCACAGACAAACCAAAAATCGCTCCCACCGAGAGCGTCCCACCTTCTAGCCTCTGTGGCACCGCCGCGAACACCGGCTCCCCCTCACTAGTTACCTCTTCCACCATTTCACCCCCATAATTCATTGGCCTAAGCTTCTCTGCCAGACGCTTCTTAATTAGAAGGCCTCCTATTCCCATTGGGGCCCCAAATTTATGCCCAGAAAAGGCCACAAAGTCCGCTCTCAGCGCTTTTAAGTCCAAGGAGCCATACGTCACCATCTGCGCCGCATCCACACCTAAAATCACCTCTGGATGCGCTATGCGTACTTTTCTGATTCGTTCTGAAAAGTCCTCTCCCGTTACATTCGATACGCCAGTCAGGCTAATCACTTTTGCCGCATCCAGCCCCTCTTCGCTTAGCCCCTCCGCTAAGACTACTTCTTTATATCTCTGGTTCCAAGGCAGAATATTTGAATGGTGACTCTCAATATCTACCACTATCTTATCATTCTCAGAAAGCACACCAAACCCATCATCACCAGCTAAAAGCCCACTCGCCACCAAATTTATCGCCTCTGTCACACCCCTGGTAAAGACCACTACATACTCATCACTCGCATGAAACAGCTCTTTTATCCGCTCCCGACACACCTCTACCCCTGTTGTTGCCTGAACACTTTTTTTATACAGCCCCCTTAGTGGGTTCGCATTTATCTCTCTATAAAATTCCTCTTCCGCTCTTATCGCCTCTGGCAACTTTATCATCGTTGCTGCATTATCTAGATATACGTCCCTCATGCCGTCCCCTCCATCTCCATCTTAATCAGATTATTCATCTCCATTGCGTACTCCACCGGTAGCTCCTTCACTATCTCTGAAGTAAAGCCTCTCACAATCAATTCCCTTGCCTTCTCCTCTGATAGACCTCTAGACATTAGATAAAATAACTCCTCCCCAGAAATCTTCCCGACAGAGGCCTCGTGTGCCACCTCTGCCTCCATACAGCCCACTTTCACCTCTGGTATTGCCTCTGCCTTCGCCCCCTCATTTAAAATCAAGGATTTACAATCAATATAAGCCTTCGCCCCGTGCGCCTTTGGTAAAATTTTGGCCAGCGTCCGACTAATTGACACGCCACCATCTTTACATAAACTTTTCGTTTTGATTATTGAATAAGTTTCTGGCGCCACGTGAACAACTTTCGCACCGTTATCGATCACTTGCCCCTCCCCCGCAAAGGTCACGCCCGTATACTTACACTTCGCCCCTGTTCCGTTCAGAATTGTCATTGGATAAAGCATCGTCACTTTTGAGCCAAAGCTCCCTGTTACCCACTCAATTTCCCCACCTTCTTCCACTATTGCTCTTTTTGTATTCAAATTGTACATATTTTTTGACCAGCTCTCCACTGTCGAAAATTTCATCCGCGCATTTTTTTGCACAAAAATCTCCACACTCCCTGCATGTAAGTTTGCCACATTATATTTTGGCGCAGAGCAGCCTTCAATAAAGTGCAAGCTCGCCCCCTCGTCCACAATGATTAACGTATGTTCAAACTGCCCTGCACCCGGTGCATTTAAGCGGTAATAGCTTTGCAACGGCACTTCCACTGTTACATCCTTCGGCACGTAGATAAAGGAACCACCGCTCCACAGCGCCGCATGTAGCGCCGCAAACTTATGATCATCTGCCGGCACCAACTTCATTAAATGTTCCTGCACTAGCTTACCATACTCTTTGGAACACACCGCCTCTTCCATCGGCAAATACACCACTCCCTGCTTTTCCACCTCTGTTTTTAAGTTATGATACACTGTCTCGGAATCATATTGCGCCCCCACTCCAGCTAGTTTTTCCTTCTCCGCCTCTGGGATACCTAACTTATCAAAGATCGTTCTTATCTCGTCCGGCACCTCTTCCCAACTCTTCACCATCTGAAATTCCGGCTGCACATAAGATTCAATCTCATCTAGTTTTAGCTCAGAAATATCTGGCGCCCACTTTGGCATCTCCAGCTCACTCCAATATTTCACCCCAGCAAGCCTAAGTTTCTTCACCCACTCCGGCTCCCGTTTTAACTGGGATAGTTTCAGCGCTATCTCTTCCGTTAGCCCCTTCATCCCTTATTCACCTCCGCCAAAATTACCTTAAATCCATCCTTCTCAGCCCGTTTTAAGAGTTTTTTATCGTCATCTACTACCATATGCCCCTCATGAAGAAGCAGCGCTCTATTCGGCTCTAAATGCTTAAGAACCCGCATATTATGCGTGATTACTAGGTACGCGCACCCACTTTCTTTCTGATATTTCGCCAGCATCCTTGAGATATTCTCTGCCGCATCCACGTCTAGCCCTGAATCTATCTCATCTAAAATCACCAGCTTCGGCTTTAAGACCAACATCTGCATTATTTCATTTTTCTTCTTCTCACCCCCAGAAAACCCCACATTTAGCTCTCTCTCAGAGAACCATATCTTCTGCTCCAACTTCTCTGCCGCCTCTGTTATTTCTTCTCTAACCCTATCAATCGGCACATATCCTCCCTGTTTTTCCTCCATCTCACTGCGCAACATCTCTGTGGTGGATATTCCTGGCACCTCCACCGGATTCTGAAAGGTCATAAATAGCCCTAATCTCGCCCTCTCTGTCACTGATAACTTCAATAAATCTTCCCCAAGGAACTTCACTTTTCCAGATACGGCATATTTCTTCTGTCCCATTAACGCCCCCGCAATAGTCGACTTCCCTGCCCCATTCGGCCCCAGCAACACCACCGTCTCCCCCTGTTTTATCACCATGTCCACCCCATGCAAAATCTCCCGCCCATCCGCCATCACTCGCAAATCTTGCACCTCTAACACACTCTTCATATCCCTATTATACCAGATATAAAAGTAGTATAATATCCTTATGGACCAAGACGATTCTCAAAGATTCTGCATGTACTGCGGCCTACCTCTCACAGATACCGAAATATTCCTCTGCTCCTGGTGTGAGCAACAAGAACAAGAAGACCTCCTCCTCGGCGACGAAGAAGATTAACGCTAGACCCACCGCTCGATTCGAACCATGCTGGCTCTCGCCAACCCCAGAGCCAAGCAAAAAAGACCTGACGGTCTTTTCACTTGGCTCCCGGGACTGGACTCGAACCAGCAACCTCGAAGTTAACAGCTTCTTGCTCCACCATTGAGCTACCCGGGAATGTACTCCCCTCATTATACTCCATCCCCCCAATTATTACAAGACTACTCTTTAATTTTTACCTCCACAGACACTCCTTTATGGTCTGAGGCGTATCTTTCATGCACTATAAAATTCTCCGCTTCTAAACCACCATTAATCATAATGTGGTCACACGCCACTTCCCCATTAAACTTCAGTCCAGACAAAGTATTCTCCACCCCATTCTCATCTGTTAAATCTCTCAAAAAGTCCAGCGCCCGCATCGCCGGCGAAGCATGAATGATATTTAAATCTCCACACAGCACCAGTGGCCCCCTTTCCGCCTCTGGCTTCACTATCTCCGCCAGCTTCTTAAAGGAGGCTACGGTCTCTGCATCACCAGTCGGGTTCGGCCGCCAGAACCCATGATGATTTACCACTGTTATCCCATTTTCCAGCTTCACTATCTGCACATTCAGATTATTCCCTGGCATCTCCCCTAGTATCATATCCTCCACATATTCCCCATGTACGAATTCGCTCTTTTGTGAAACAAAAGGAATTTTACTCAGAATCATATTCCCCAGCTGAAAATGTCCATGCATATACTCTGCCTGCCAATTAGGTGAAAAGTATTGATATGACATCCCCGCCGCTTTTACTATTCTTGAAGCATCCACGCACATTCGCGACAACTGCAGCTCCGCATCATTAGAAGACATCACCTCTTGCATACAGATCACATCAAACTCATCCCCTGCTAAAAACCTCTCCAGTTCCCCCTCCACTTTCCCCATCCATACGTTCAGCTGCAGTATTTTCATACTTCCCTCTTGCTTTTTAATTCTTGTAATTCAAACCGGTACTTCTGCTTTACCCCCGGGTATTTTTCCTTATCTACTTCCGACAAAAAGTCTTTCTTCTCTCTGCACCATAACCTCCCATCTCCATATAGAGCCCGATATAGCACCATTTCCTTCTCCGTCTCACAGTCAAACGCCACATCCTCCACAAGATAATCATCCCCCTTAAAATGTCTATACACCCTGTGTATCTTTAACTCATCCATACCTCAATTATACACTAATTCCTTGGCACACAACGAGCAGCAAAACCATATCCAAACTCCACAGGTCCACGCAAGACTTTTCGCAAACAAAAATTGGGCGCCCGCAGGCGCCCTCGCTGTGTTGCAGATCTTTTTATCACGGTTCCTTATTTTCTATAGTATCTGGCCCACCTTCTGGTATCCAGTTTACATCCTCACCCTCAAACAGAGGCGTCGACAGTAGTAGTACGTGTACCTTGCCATCCTCTACATATAAGTAGAAAGTAGCATCATCGATCTGCGAACGCACGACTTCTGATTCCAGCTCTTTGATATCATATTCCCCTTTCATCATTACTCTGGAATCATCATATTCTGGCATTGTTAGCCCCGGCTTTATTTCTTCAGCCTGCACCTCACCGATAGCACCCTCACCAGAAGATACTACCAGTTCCTCAGCCGCGCTCAGCATTAAGTGTATAATTATGCCGATAATCACGAATGCCAACACCAGAAAAGTTACTTTTTTCTTGTCCATTTTAGAGCCCTCCTCTCTAAACTACAATGTGCAACACCCCCTTATTATACCACAAACTACCATAAAAAACAAGAGCCACTCCCCACCAAGCAGCTCTTGTTTTCTACTTTAGGCGATAGAAAGAGAGATCTTGCGACCTTCCTTGTCAACATCTAAGACCTTAAATTCTTTACGCTCATTCAGCGTAAACACCTTCTCTGGGTCCACGTCATTCCCCTCACCTAGCTCAGAAACATGAACTAAAGCTTCCACTGCTGGTGAAATCTGCACAAAGGCACCAAATGGAGTAATCCGGGTTACTGTCCCTTCCACCTTGGAGCCTTTCTTCAGACCTTCCACTTCAGACAGCCATGGATCTTCCACTAGCTGCTTCATAGAGAGGCTCAGACGCTCCTTATCAATCGCGATAATCTTTGCATCAATCGTATCGCCTACTTTTACGTAGTCGGACGGATTATTTACACGTTCCCAGGAAATTTCAGAGATGTGAATCAAACCTTCAATCCCATCCACGTTCACAAAGACGCCAAAGTCCACCACGCCAGTCACTACACCCTTAACGGTGTCGCCGACATTCAGCTCAGCAAAGCGCTCAGCCAGGCCATCTTTGACAGCTTCTTTTTCGGAGAAGATTAGCTTGTTATCTCTCTTATTAGCATCCAGGATGCGTACCTTAATATTCTGCCCCACGAGGCTATTTAGGCGCTGTAAAATCTCATCCTTATCAGCAGAACCTACTCTTGGGTAATGCTCTGCGGAAAGCTGAGACACTGGCAAGAAACCACGAATACCTTCGTATTCCACCAGCAGACCACCACGATTTGCATCAAATGGTGTAATCTCAACGATTTCTCCAGCCTCTAATCTTGCCTGGATTTCATCCCAACCCTTATCTTTTACTGCCTTACGGAGAGATAGTAATACCATACCATCGTCCATCTCAGCATCAATCACGGAAGCTGTCACTTCGTCACCAACGTTTAAGTTGCGTGCAAAAGATGCTTCCTTGCGTGGCACTAAGCCCACGCCTGCTGCACCGAGGTCAATCAATACCTCGTGCTTCTTTACAGAGAGAACCTTCCCTGTGATAGTTTCCCCCGCAATTGCTTTCTTGACGGCGCTTTCTGATTTCAGAAGCTCATCCATCGTAAGTTTTTTGGCATCAGCCATATTATATTTTCCTTCCTTCGGGCTCATTCAACAAAGCATAAATATACCCTCCTCTATTTTCTGCCCTCTTGAATGAGTCCGAAACTCTTTTAATTATAGCACAAATCGTGCTATAATAAAAGCATGTATCTATGCATCGACATTGGAGGTACTAAGACGCTCGTTGCTACCTTTAACGGCCTTGGCCTCAAAACTAAAGAAACTAAATTCCCCACGGATCAGGACCCTATTGCTTTTGCCGGCCACTTACAGGCTGCCATCTTGCACGTCCTCCCAGAGGAAAAGTCTCGTAGCACAGTTAAAATGGCCGTCATCGCATACCCTGGTATCGTCCAGAATGGCCAGCCTCTTTCTGCCCCTAATCTCCCCTCCTGGAATAAGTTTGACATTGTCTCTTGCATGAAGAATCTCTTTATTTCTAACAAGTTCTCCTGTCCTTTCTACTTTGAAAACGATGCTAACCTTGGCGCCTTCTATGAATGCCATCACCTTAAAGGTAAGAATATCTATCTCACCTTCAGTACTGGCATCGGCGGCGGCATTGTCGTGGATGGTGTACTCCAGCCAGAGTCTGTCACCTTTGAGCCTGGCCGCAATCTTTACACTTACAATGGTCAGCAGGCTACCTGGGAGCAGTTTGCTTCCACCTCCGCCATTAACGCCGCTAATGAAGTGGACGACATTAAGAAGCTCGCCGAAGATAAGCGTGCTCTCTTTGATGTTGCCTCCCGCGTTTCCCTCGGTATTGCTCAGCTCATCCGTGAGCAACACCCTGTTAATATTATCATCGGTGGGCCTCTCGCGCTGGTCTGGTCTGGCTTCAGTAGCCACTTGAAGACTATTGTCGCCCCGTCACAGAACCCTACCGCCCCTACTAAAATCATCCGTGCGAAAAAACCTATGGAGTGTGTTGAATATGGCTGCTATCTCTTCGCTCGCGCAACTGAAAAAGCAACTAAGCGCTGATTTTCCAGAGTTCACCTTTAAAGATGGCACCCGCTTCCGCTGGCGCCCTCCTCGGACCATCTTTTTTGGCCCCTCAGAGCCCGGAGATTCCCTCTTAGCCCTCCATGAGCTCGGCCACGCACTCTGTGGCCACCAATCTTTTAATACTGATATTGAGCGCCTCAAAATTGAAACCGCCGCTTGGGCTAAAGCTAAAGAGCTCTGCCCCAAGTATCATGTCCCCTACGATGAAGATTTCGTCGAGACCCAGCTTGATACTTACCGTGATTGGCTCCACACTAAATCCACCTGTAAAACCTGCGGCCTCACCATGTATCAGCTCCCCTCAGGTGAGTACCGCTGCCCCCAATGCGATCTTATCTAACGATTATCACCTGAACCACCCAGTTTACCTCTGACATACCGACTCTCCGCCTTCTCGAGATTCTTCTGCACTACCTCTTCTAGTGGCACTTCTAAATACCGTGCTATTGTTGCAATATACCAAAGCACATCCCCCAATTCTTTGACAATTTCCTCTTTGTCCTTTTCGCTCATCTCTCCATCTTTATCACGCAGGATCTTCTTAAATTTATCCGCTACTTCTCCTGCCTCCCCAGTCAACCCCAATACTTTCTCCATAAAACTCGGCGCTGCCAACTCTGTCGTTTGCCCACCCAAATCATACTTCACCACCGCCAACTGGTATTTATCAAATTTCATTTTACCTCCAACTCTTTTACCTTATTATATACTTGTTTTTTAAAAAAAGATAGGGTATAATAGAGATAGTCCTTTTACAGGTTTTTGGGGCAATAGCTCAGTTGATTAGAGCGCTGCCTTTGCAAGGCAGAGGTCCAGGGTTTGAATCCCTGTTGCTCCACCACGGTAACCAATTGGTTACGATACATGGGGTGCTTACCGTTCCCCCCACGATAAGCACTCCACCATTTTTATCTGGGGATATAGCTCAGCTGGTTAGAGCGCTAAACTGATAATTTAGAGGTCTGTGGTTCAAGTCCACATATCCCCACCAAACGAAGAACAGTACACATTAAAGCCATTTGACAGGCTTTATTTTTGTGAAATACTATATTGACAAATGATAAGCGGTATGATATAATCATAAGTAACATCCTTCCTGGGGTGATTTTTATCAAAGAGTTAACTGGTGGGCAGAAGGAGTTTCAGAATGGCTGGAACTAAAGCTGGCGGTCTTAAAGCCGCTGCAACTAACAGGAATAAATACGGTGCTGAGTTCTATGCTCGCATCGGCCAAAAAGGTGGCCGCAATGGTCACACTGGCGGCTTCGCTGCTAACCCTGCACTTGCAAAAATTGCTGGCGCCAAGGGTGGCCGCATTTCCCGTCGTGGTCCTGCTAAAAAAGTTGCTTAATTCACCAAATAGTTAAAAGACTCCCCTTGGGGAGTCTTTTTGTGTTATAATATTCTTATGATTGATTGGACTTTTAGTATTGGCTGGTTCTTTATTGGTGTATTTATCCTTATTGCCGGCGCTCTTGTAGTGGTCTTTTATCGCCAAATTTCTGAAAATCTCGCCTATGGCGTCGCCTCTTATGATAAAGTTAAGATCATCGGTCTTATCACCGCTGGCATTGGCCTCCTCGTAATGGCTAACCTCCACACCTTGATTCTCTCCACCTTTGTTAATCTTATCTTTAACCGTTAAAGTTCACCCGGCACCCAGTCACGATATTTTAACATCTCATCCACCGTCACGAATTCATATCCCGCCGCCTTTAGCTCATCAATGATCCCTGGCAAAGCCTCAGCCGTAGACTGGTATAAATCATGCATCAAAATTACTGAGCCATCCGTTACTGCGCTCATTACATTTCCATATGCCGCTTCCGCATTCATATCTCGCCAATCTAGCGAATCTACATTCCATGTCACAATTAGCTCATTTAGCCAGCTAGCCATATCTTCATCAAAATACCCATATGGCGGCCTCAACATCCCTGCTTCCACTCCTGTAGCTTTTTTAATTGCTGCCTTAGAAGTAGCAATATCTTCTAGAAGCTCATCCTGACCCAACTCTGTTAAATTCCTATGACGCATTGAGTGGTTCCCTATCTGATGCCCTGCTTCTTTCACCTTCTTTGCCGTCTCCGGATATTTATCCACCTGCATTCCTACCATAAAGAAGGTCGCCTTCACGTTTTTCTCTTTCAGGATATCTAGAATACGCTCCGTTACCTCTGGC
Organism: Candidatus Nanosyncoccus sp.; assembly: GCA_045536725.1. GTDB lineage: Bacteria > Patescibacteriota > Saccharimonadia > Saccharimonadales > Saccharimonadaceae > Nanosyncoccus. The sequence continues at coordinate 2,475 of JAZSOC010000013.1, read as the reverse complement.
AACGGCCCATCATCAAAGGTCAACGCTATTAGCATCTTCCCTTCCAGCTCCGCTGCCCGGTCCTGTTCCGGCTCCTGCACCTCTTCTTTAGTCTCTTCCGCCGCTTCATCTACCCCCTGCACTTCTTTCACTTCCCCCTCTATCAATACCGGAGCCACATCCGTATATCCACCCAACGCCCCTCCATTAGCCTGCGCCGACACTAAGCTAGTATCCCTTTCTCCAATCAAAAACCCCACACTAATACTCAGTGAGCTAAAAAATATTACTAAAAAAATTACAATTTTTAACCACGGATATTTACAATTGATCAATCTCAGTTTACTCACTCCTCAATTATACCACCAGGGGCACCGCCACTCAAACATAAGAAAAATCCCCCTATTCTAGGGGGATATCTAATCAAATAATCTGATACTTTTTGACGTAAATAATCTCCTCCGTTTCCACCCATTCCACCGGAACAATAACTCTTTTATTTCTCGGATTAAAGACTCCATCAAATTTTTCATTCTCGAGAATATCTTTTGGTACTTCAATCATATCTTCAAGCTCCTTATCGTTATCATCTAAGGAGTCATCGATACTCACCTCCTCAGGCTGCTCTTCAGGACTACCAATTTCAGCTGACTTGTTATCGGCCTGCTCATCTTCACCCGTCATCCAGTCCTGCTTACCATATTTCGAGATAACGGACTCTTGCATTTTCCGTAAGCCACCAAATCTCCGCGAAACCGTCCCCAGACTTGCCATCTCTCCACGCTTGCTAAATTCTCGAATCTCTTCATAACGAATCCAACGTCCCATTTTGACACAAGCCTCATAATAAGCATCTATTGCAGTTTCCTCCGTCCATCTGCAATTCTTATTCTTCTTCACATCCGAAGCTTTAACATCCGAAGCTTTAGTCTCTGAGTCATTACCTTCGTCTATCTCCAGAATAGCTGCTGCTACCTTTCTTATATCTTCTTTAAGCTCATCGTCTGTTTTTTCCATTTCAGATTCCCCCTCTCTAGATTCATTGTCTTTAGCTTCCTCAGTCTTAGTTTCATCGATATCAATCTCTTTGGCTTTTGTTTCCTCGATATTAGCCTCTTCAGCCTCAACTTGCGCATGTTTACGGTCATACATCTCTTGTCTGACGGCAGATTTAATTGTCTTGATATTATTTCCAAACAACCTCTGTACCTCAGCATGTTTACGGTCATACAACTCTCGTCTGGCGGCAGATTTAATTGCCGTGATATTACTTCCAAACAACCTCTGTACCTCAGCCCATGTAAGTAATGGATCCCGCTCAATGTTATTTTGAGACAACCTACCATTTTCGTACAGATCAATCAGCCTATCCAGTATCTCTTCTCTGCTCATTTTCGCCACCTCCCTATTTAAACTATGATACTGTTTCTGCTTATTACCATATCGCGCTGATGATAAATACCCAATACGCTCTCCAGGATGACTACTCTGTTGTGACTCAGCATGATCTCTCACTAGTCTCGGAGCAGCTACACAAGCTTTTGCCAAACTCCCAAACCAAAATGCATAGATATTCGGATCATCTGGTAATCTCGGATAATCTTTTATTTCTTGATAGCTTAATTCTTTCTTTCCTAGGTCACGCATCGCCTCTACTAGCAATTCCGCTAGCACATACCTTGCGCCAACATTTGCAGAATCCGTATCAATACTCTCACCATTACTAAGTACCACAATCATTTCATCACCCCCTCTCTTATTTGACTCAAAAATACTTAACTCCCACTCTAGCTACTGTCTCTATTATACCATGCTTCAGTTTCCGAACAAAATCGTTGTTCAGGCCGACAGATTTTATAAGAAAATACCAAAATATTGACTTTTTCTTCTTACGAAGGGCGTCCCATAGATAAACACCTCTGAGACACATACACGCGAACAAGAAAAAATGCCGAGATTCGGCATTTTTCATAAATTCTTTAACAATTTAGTTGTGCAATTTTAAATCAGATTTCGTAAATTTGACTTAAAATCACATCTCGAAGAGAAACAGAAGCCTAAGCCAAAAGCTTCCTTTGTGACCGACCTAGCTACCTGCGACATTACTGTTTCAGGCGCATCTCTTCCTTCTCAAGAAAGGAGGTAATCCATCGACACGTTCTCGTACCGATGCCTTGTTACGACTTAACCCCAATCATCTCCCCCACCTTAGTCCGCCGAAGCGACCTTCGGGTGTTGGTGACTCTCATGGTTTGACGGGCGGTGTGTACAAGACCCGGGAACGTATTCACCGCAACATGCTGATCTGCGATTACTAGCGATTCCGACTTCAAGAAGGCGAGTTTCAGCCTTCTATCCGAACTGGGACCGGCTTTGGTGCGATTTGCTTCACATCACTGCTTCGCTTCGCATTGTACCGGCCATTGTAGCGCGATTCTAGCCCAAGGCGTAAGGGAAATACTGACCTGACATCATCCCCTCCTTCCTCCCCGTTAC
>JAZSOC010000030.1:0-11392 GCA_045536725.1 Candidatus Nanosyncoccus sp. | reverse complement strand
TTTACTGTATCACTAGTAGAGGCTAATTGGCCTACTGGAGTACCATCTACAGAAAGGGAGACTATGTCACTGGATGAGACAGTAACATAGTAGTCTCCGGGATAGTTGGTAGTACTGGAGATGGTGGTGGCAGAAGAATCGGCTACTGGCACAAAAGAACCAGCGATGATAGCAGAAACTAGAAATGAAAGAGAAAAGACAAAAAGGCTTATAAAATAGCTTTTATATACCCCCCCCCAGGGACCGATTGAAAGTTAGTTTGTTCATTAAATTCTATTTTACATGAACGTTAGCGTTTTGGCAAGATTATTCTTCTTCCAGGAAGGCACCAGATTGGCGGGACCAGAGACGCTGATAGGCTCCGTGGGAATTCAAAAGCTCCTGGTGAGTGCCTTGCTCGGCAATTCTGCCATCATCAAGTACGACGATACGATCAAGATTGGCTACAGTGGAAAGACGGTGGGCGATGACGATGGAGGTGCGGCCCTTCATTAGGCGCTCCAGGGCGGACTGAATCAGGGCCTCACTTTCAGAATCAAGGGCAGAGGTGGCCTCATCTAGGACTAAGATTGGGGCATCCTTTAAAATGGCACGGGCAATAGCGATACGCTGACGCTGGCCACCGGAAAGCCTGACGCCACGCTCCCCGACGAGAGTTTCATAACCTTCTGGTAAATCTTTAATAAACTCATGTGCATTAGCAAGCTTAGCGGCGCGCTCAATTTCTGTGCGAGTGGCGGATGGCTTACCATAAGCAATATTCTCGGCGATACTGCGATGGAAGAGGGCTGTTTCCTGTGGGACATAGGCAATATTCTGGCGGAGCGAGGCTTGCTTAACGTGGGAAATATCCTGGCCGTCAATGACAATATTACCAGTATCCACATCGGCAAAGCGAAGCAGGAGCTTAGTGAGAGTAGTCTTACCGGAGCCGGAAACACCTACGAGACCGATACGTTCACCAGGCTGAACTTCTAAGTTGAAATGCTTAAAGATAGCGTCCTTAGCATCAGCGTGACGGAAGCCGACATCCGTAAACTGGACGGAGCCACTGGATACAAGCAGATTCTTAGCGTCTGGATAATCAACGACATCGTCCATCATGTCTAGAATCTCGACCATCTCTGTAGAATCACCAAAGATGCGATTCATATTTTTAAAGATACCGTTAAAATTCCAGAGGTAACCAGTAATAGTGGTAGTGTACTGGAAGACGAGAATCAAAGTACCGAGGGTAACACCAAAGACAGGCTGGCCAAGCAGCAGGAAGGCGAGCACGATAACTGTGATGCCGGTATAAATAAAATCAAAACCGATATTGCGCTTAATCTCAGCGTTTAATAGGTTACTAGTGGCGGTGCGGACGCGGCCGTTGAACTTGGCGAAACGCTTTTTCTCATGGGGCTCACCGGCATAACTTTTTACGGAAAGGATATTGGAGATACTATCGGCAAGCTGGCCAGTGCGCTTATTCTCGGTGCTGGCAAGTTTAAGATTAAGTGGAGAAATTTTGCGAAAGGCAAGATAAGCGATTACGACAAATGAAATAATAAAGATGAGGAGGCCCGTAGCAAAGAGCGGAACACGAGTATATAGAATGGCAATGGACGCCGTAATAGAGACAAAGATAGGGATGATATTCCAGATAAGCTCATCCATGAAGCGCTCATAGGCGCCGACAAATTTATTAACCTGGGAAACAAGTGAGCCAGAGAAACGATTATTGTGGAACTGCATGCTCTGGGCGGCAATCGTCTCAAAGCAAAGAGCGGAAAGAGTGTAGATAGCGTATATTTCCATCTTCCAGTGCCAGTAAATACGCAATTCCCCTAGAATGCTGGAGAAAAGGATGCGCAAGATGATGAAGAGGATAGCCTCTGGCAAAAGGACAGCCCGAACATTCTCCATGGATGGATCAGCGGTGACCTTGGCGATAATATCGGCAAGAAGATAGGCGGAAAAAACATCGCGCCATAAGACTACGAGTGGAGTGGACAGAAAAGTGCCGAGCGTAAGCCATTTATGCTGCCACTGAGCAGACCAAAAATAATGCAGCGTGCGGCCGACCAAAAATTTTTTCTCCACTTTTTCTTTTACCATACACCTTATTATATATGATATAATAAGAGAAGTAAAGGAGTATAAAATGGCAGATTTTAACAAAATTTTAAAGCCGGGGGATTATGAAAATGGCGAAATTAACGTAGTAGTAGAGATTCCAACTGGCTCTAACCACAAGATTGAATGGGACCGGGAAAATGCTTGCTTCATGCTAGACCGTGTGGAGCCAATGGCTTTTGCGAAGCCTTGTAACTACGGCTTTATTCCACAGACTTTAGATGAGGATGGTGACGAGCTGGACGTACTCCTCGTCACGGAGCAGCCACTTACTACTGGTATTTATCTGACCGCGCGCGTGCTCGGTGTGATGAAGTTCGTAGATGATGGCGAGGTGGATGATAAGATTATTGCCGTACCGGCAGATGATCGCAATAATGGTGACATGTATCAGACCCTGGAAGATTTACCAAAGAGACTGATTGAACAGATTGAATTCCACTTTAATCACTACAAAGATTTGAAGAAGCCTGGCACCACCACAGTGAAGGCCTTTGAAGGGATTGATTCTGCTAAGGAAGTAATCGCTAAAGCAATCGAACGCTGGGATACAAAATAATTTATCCTTGAAATAAAAAGGCTGGGGCGCTAATGCGCCCCAGTTTTTTGTTTACAGATTATTAAAGTCATAGACTTTAATGCCGCGAGAGCAGCTATACGGTGTGTCTTCCGGAATCTGGGAATCATCCGGGATCTCCTTATCGAGGTCGACAATATCCACGCTACTACCTTGCGGATGAAATTCAAATTTCTGCGGCCAATTACAGCCAGGCAAGAGATTCATCCTGCGCAGCCTTGACTCATAGAATTCAAATTCTTCCTTACTCATTTCTTTTGCCATAATGTGAGCCCTCCTCTCTGACAAAAACTCAAAAAAGTACAATAGCTACTATTTTTATTATAGCACAAACATTATAAGCTGTCAATAGCGACTCGCTCTTGAGTGGTAGTGTCACGATCACGGACGGTGACGGTGTCATCTTCTAGAGTGTCAAAGTCGATGACGACGCACTTTGGTGTGCCGATTTCATCCTGCTTGCGGTAACGCTTGCCAATATTACCGGAATCATCCCAGGTGACATTACCATACTTGGCGCGGAGAGATTGATAAACTTCTTTGGCTTTATTGACTAATTCTGGCTTGTTCTTGAGGAGTGGTGAAACACAGAAGCGATACGGCGCAAGATTCTCTGAGAGCTTTAAGACAATGCGAGTATTACCGTCCACCTCATCTTCAGTGTAGGCGCTGGAAAGCACGGCGAGGAAGAGACGCTCCACGCCGATGGAAGGCTCGATCACGTGTGGAATAAAGCTCTCGCCGGTGATTTTATCGCGATATTCCATACTCTTGCCAGATTCACGAGCAATATTCTGAAGGTCAAAATCAGTGCGATAAGCGATACCCATTAGCTCTTCCCTGCCATTAGGGTAGTCAAACTCAATATCCACGGTGCGCTTACTGTAGTGGGCACGATCATCAGCGGGAACCTCATAATCATGAATCTTCGCTTTATCTAAGCCGATGATATCTTCAAGGAAGTGATGCTGCTCTTTGAGCAGCATTTCAAAATTTTCTTGCCAGGTATCTGGGTGGACGAAGTATTCAATCTCCATCTGGGAACATTCACGGTCACGGAGGATGAAATCACGCGGGGAAATCTCATTTCTAAAAGCCTTGCCCTGCTGCGCAAGACCAAAAGGCAAGCTAGGATAAAGCGTATCAACGACATTTTTATAATTGGTGAAGATGCCTTGGGCAGTTTCTGGGCGGAGATAAGCAATGCTGGAATCATCCGTAATTGGACCAACGTGAGTGGCGAACATCATGTTGAACTGGCGGATGTCAGACCAATTGGACTTGCCACAAGTAGGGCACTTGATGCTTAATTTTTGGAATTCTGCAGAAGAAATACTTTCTGGGATATCATCACCTAATTTATCGGCGCGAAAACGGCCGTGACATTCCTTACATTCAACCAGTGGGTCAGAGAAAGTGGCGGTGTGGCCAGAGGCAACCCAAGTGCGAGGATTCATGATGATGGCGGCATCAATGCCGTAAATATCCTCACGGCCATCCACAAAGTACTGCCACCAAGCCTGCATAATTTTATTTTTGAGCATGACGCCGAGCGGACCAAAATCCCATGTGCCGGCGAAACCACCGTAGATATCAGAGCCGGGAAAAATAAAGCCACGGCGCTTACATAAACTTACAATATCCTCTAATTTTGACATATCTTAATTATACCATGATTTAGCGATATGGAGAATGTCGGGGAGGAGAGGGGCGACATTTTGGACTTTGGCGACGGTAGCTAGCGACGCAGAAAGCATCAAGCGCATGAGCTTGATGTGGCTAGCCTGAATAGAACCACGTTCATCCAGGACCAGTGCGCCATCTAAACTATCCCAATGATAGCGACCACCTATATCTAGTTTCTGGCCGGCATGGTCGCGATGAAGATTAGGCTCCAGGCCGGTAGCACGGGCGAGATTAATCAGGAACCAGACGTGAATTAGACTAAGCTCCAGCCCATCATTAATGGCGGATAAGGCCTGCTCCGTGATACTAAAAAATTCTGGATTATCAATATGGTGGGAAGCACGGTTGACGTCTTTTAGCATGCTAGAAGCGAGCTCTAATTTAGTAAAATCGGAAAGGATATTAGCGTAGAATTTAAGCATTTTAGCAGAAGTAAGTACGCCAAGCTCAGAACGCCCCTCATGGATGACGACATCGGAAAGACAGAACATTTCTATACCGCCAGCCAAACGGGATTTTTCCTTCCGGACACCCTTGGCCTTGACAGATTTCTGCCCCTCAGGAGTGAGTAGATTGATGATGCGGTCTGTCTCGCCGACATTAGTGCGGCGCAGGACAAGTGCGCGCGTGCGAAGCTCTGGCATTATTGATACTCCTTTATATAACGCTGGATGTCTGATGGAGTCATGGATTCTTTACTGAGAGTACCAACAACATTATAAGCGGACAAATCTTGATTTTTAAAATCAAGAGAAGAAACAATCACGATGGGAATCTCAGCAGTGTCCGAGTAGGAGGCAAGCTCGTTTAGTAGGGTGAAGCCGTCTGGGCCGGTGAGTAAAATATCGAGAAAAATCAGCCGAGGTAGCTCACCGTCAAGCGACTGCACAGCAGAGATAGCATTGCCAAAATGAGCTATTTCTGCATGCGGGGCGACTTTTAAGATGGCATCCTGAATACAGCTAGCCATCAAGACATCGTCTTCAATAATATAGTACATTAGGAAATCCCCTCTAAGTCGAAAATACTAGCCTGATGAGAAACAGGCAATTCTACAAAGAAGCTGGTGCCGTCGCGGTGGCGAATGGCGCCGACTTTTCCGCCCATGTATTTAGAAAATTTAGAGGCAATATATAGGCCGAGACCAGAGCTGCCGGGGCGCATAGCAATGGCAGTGGGGTGGTCTAGCTGGCCAGATTGCAACTCCCGCCAGATGGGAGTAGGAAGAGCAGGGCCAAAATCACGAATATCGATGCGGAGATAATCTGCCCGCTCACGGACAGTGAGAGTGGCAGCCGTCTCTGCATCAGAATAATGCAAAGCATTAGTGCAGAAATTATAGACTACGCTATGGAGTAGCTCGCGGTTAGCCGTGGCGAGCTTGGATTTATTGGCATAATAAACATCCAAGCTGCGGCGATTGAGCCGGAAAAGCTCCTGTAATTCCCTGGTGACATCATCGCAGACGGCACGAACGGCAACTGGCTCCATCTGGAAGAGGCCATCTTCCAGGCGAGCAACCTTCACTAAGTCATTGACCTGGCGCATGGCACGCTCACTGACACCGACAATCTTATCACGGGTGCCAGACAGCTCCGCGCTGGACTGACTATCAAAATCCATATTTAGAGCCAGTTGGCGCATTAAAGCTAGCGGAGACTTCAGCTCATGAGCTGCTACAAAAATGCTGCTAACCTCCACATTCTTCATACCCCTATTATAGCATGGGGGAAACTGGATGACTATTGGTTATACTTAATTGAATCAAGGATACGATAAAAATCTTCCTGGAAAATCATGGCATCAGTCTGGACGATGGCAGTTTTATCGCGAATCTTAAAGACGGCGGCAATACCCTGCGGCTTAGAGGAGACTGGCAGCTCGCCGGTGTAAATATTGGCATTCTCGCCGCCGACTGGGCGGACAGAAAGCGATAGCTTGGCATTTTTAAGGTTACTTTCATAAGTCTTGGTAACTTGATCAAAAGCAGTATCTTTAATAGTGACGCGCAAAGAGAAAAGATTACTATTGCTGACTGGTGGGACAACGTCTGGATTGAGATAAGCCTCATAATCGCCACCGGCAGAGGCATCCTTAGCGACGTAAGCACTCCAAGTCTTAGGATACTCAAAGGAGAGACCACCGTAATCCGCAGGGGCAGAGAAAGCCTTATATGGATACTTCTCCTTCTCGGTAAATTCAGCGTCTAACTTGACAGCTTCTTCATTAACGGCCGTGGCGACAGCGCTATCAATCTGGCTCTGAACATCGTCATAGGCAGTGCGCCACTTAGTAAACATCCAAATGAAAAGCCCAATAAAAGTGACCGCGATGAGGCCGACGATAATAGTAATGATGATCTGGACCAGAGAGTGGCCAGACTTCTTAGCTTCTGGTAAATGAGCAGTAGGCTGAAAATTATCAGCGGGCTGCGCAACTGGTGACTGAGGCTCTGCGACACCAGGATTAAAATTTGAAAAAGACTGATTATCCATACTTTTATTGTACTTATGTTTCATTCTTTTGTAAAGTCTTCAGCGATGAGCTCTATCTTATTTTTGAGCTCATTTAGATCTTTTTCAATATCCTTAGCAAGCTTAGTGGCCTCTTCATATTTGGTAGTGGCCTGGTCTAGTGAGAAATCATCACCATAGAACCATTCAATCTTTTGGTTGAGGCTTTCAATTTTATCATTAATACTCTGTTTAACCATTTATTTCCTTTCTTTAACTTCTTTAATTTCGGCCTGGGCGATATGCTTATTAGTTGTGATTTTTACAACATTCCCCACTTGGAGCTGACCAGTGATGAGAGAATAGCCCTGGGCGAGGACGGACTCTGGATTGAGATGCTCTAAAAGCTTTAGCTTAGTACCGAGATTATCAGAAATATTGGCGAGCTTAAGCAGAATAGTACTACCGGCGGAAGTGATCTGTTGAGCGAGAGCCTGCGAAGTGATATTAATACGCTCTTTAATGTGGGTTTCTAATCTGGAAATGTCAGTGTGGAGCTGAGCAATCTTAGCCTGGCGATCTGGAGTGAGCATCTGGGCGGCGTTGGACGGAGTGGAGGCCCGGATATCGGCAGCAAGGTCAGCTAGGGACTCGTCCACCTCATGACCAATACCGGTAATGACAGGGATTTTACTGGCGGCGATAGCCCGGACGAGCTGCTCATCATTGAAGACAGCAAGATCATCCGCAGAGCCGCCACCACGCAGAATGGCAATCACTTGCACTTCAGATTTTTCATTAAAATACTTTAAGGCGCGGATAATTTGATCAGCGGCAGAAAGCCCCTGCACCTGAGTGTGGGCCACTTGAAGGGCGAGCCCACCCCAACGTTCATTGAGAATCTTAATAAAGTCAGCGTAGCCGGCAGCTTGCGTGGAAGAAATGACGCCAATTTTATTTAAGTCTGCTGGCAGCGGACGCTTCTTAGCAGGGTCAAAGAGACCTTCTTTTTCTAGCTTCTTTTTCAACAGCTCAAAACTTTTCTTTAAGCTCCCTTCCCCTACAGGAACGACTTGCTGAACAGTAAAGGAAAACTTGCCCCATTTAGTGAGCTTGGGTAGGCCGCGAACTTGAACCTTCATACCATCCTCCAGGGGCATGCGCATTTGCCAGAGCGACATAAAGCAGCTGATACTACTTTCTTCATCTTTAAGGTCGAAAAAGACCCATTTACCCTGGTTTACCTTGAAGCTAGAAATCTCACCCTCAATGACGATATTGGAATAGGCGTATTCTAATGTTTGATTACAGGCCGCAATAAATTCTGTGGGGGTGAACTTAGACGGCATGCTTTAATTCTTCCTTTTCCTTTTTACCAATCTTAGAAATGGCGTGCTGATAAAAGCCATAACCACTAGTGATTGTACCGACGAGCACTACGACGCGCGTGGTAATCACTACGGCCGTAGCCAGGCCAACATCCACACCAAGGGCAGACATAATGAAAATCATTGCACCCTCATAGCCCCCGACCCCACCTGGCGTGACGAGGACGGCGCCAATCACGGAACCAATAGCTTCTGCGACCATAATGGATGGCAAAAGCTCTGGGTGACCCATACTAATACCCACTAGCCAATAAGTAGCTACTTCAAAGAAGCTATAAACAATGCCCCAAATAATTGGCTTAATTAAAATCTTTTTATTGCGGCGAGCCGTCTGTAAATCTTCATAAAGATCCATGAAATATTTATGGATAGCTTCATATCCTAGTGGATTCTTTTTGTGGCCAAAAGTGAAGAATTTTACACACCAGTTGAGAGAGCGAGCGGAAATTTCTGCAAACCATTTAATGCGTTTCTTGCTACTGGCGATAATTACAGCTACAATTACGGCGGTAATAACGGCGATGCTAACCAGTGCTGTGAGCCAGACAATCCAGCGAGCTTCCGTGCTGAGATTGCCCATAAGTAAGAGGAAGATAATAGCGATGATGGTCTGCCCCTGATTGGCAATAATGGTAATAACGTAACGCAAGAGATACATGAAGCTAACTTGGCCAGCGGTGGCGCCGTAAGGCTTCAAGCGCCAGGTAATGTAACCGAGGCCAGAAACGCCACCAGACGGGACGGCGTGATTGACAAAGTTTAGCTCAAAGGCGATGCGCATCAAAGTAGGCAAGGGGATATTCTTAGCATCCTTTTTGGCAGACATGTAGGAAAAGAACATTTCACCAGCACAAAAATACATAAATAGCTGCTCTGGAATGAGGGCTAAAATAAACCATAAGTTAGTATTACCAAGATAGTTGATAGCTTGAAAAATCTCTTCGTGTGCGCCCCAAACAACCAGCGCCACGAGCACAAGCGTAACGATGCTCAAAATCTTTCTGAACATATGTATTATTATACCACTAGAAAGAGTGCTGGGGAATAATTAGTGCTTCTCATGGTATAATATATAATATATGGAATATTTGGCAGTACTGGGGCGCATCCCGGAGATATCTAAGGCGGAGCTAGCAAGCCTTTTTGGTGAGGTGAAAGAAATTGCGCCAGGGCTGGCCACTTTTAAGGCTGAAACGGAGCCGGAGATTGACCGCCTAGGCGGCAGCATGAAGCTAGCCAGGAAACTCAGCGGACCACTAGTAGAATACCTATTAACTTTGCCAGAGGGAAAAATTACCATTGGGGTGTCCGACTATTCCCCACGGGGCTCTGCCCGGAAATCTTCAGCCGAGGCGATGAAACTGAAAAAGATTCTGACGCGCCATGGGCGGAGTGTTCGGATATTACAAAATAAATCGGCAGCATTATCAACTGCAACAGTATTACATAATGGCCTAGGGCGCAAGCCTTGCAAGCTGGAAATTATCTTGGTGGGCTCCGAGAAGTATATCGGCATTGGCGTACAGGATATCGATGCTTACGCCCGGCGCGATCAGGTGCGCCCGGCGCGTGACGCGAAGGTGGGAATGCTGCCACCAAAGCTAGCACAAATCTTAATCAATCTATGTGGACCTTTGCCTACTGGTGCACGAGTATTAGATCCGTTCTGCGGGACAGGTGTAGTAATGCAAGAGGCCTATTTGATGGGCTATGAGCCGTATGGGACAGATCTTTCCGAGAGAATGGTGGAATACACGCGCAAGAACATGAAGTGGTTGGGCGCAGAAAAATATAAGGCAGAGGAAGGTGATGCTACTTCTTATCAGTGGGAGCAGCCGATTGACGCAGTGGCCTGCGAAACTTATCTCGGGCCACCAATGAGCCAGCCGCCAGTAGAGATTAAGCTGAAAGATGCCAAGCAGCAGTGCCGAGAGATTATATTGAGCTTCTTGAAGAACCTGGCTGGACAGATAAAGTCAGGCACACCAGTAGTAATTGCCGTGCCAGCGTGGTTGCGGCCGAACGGAGAATATTCACGCTTAAATATCCTTGACTTATTACCAGAGATGGGCTATAATGTTAATAATACATTGGGTTCTTTTGGCCTGCTTTATTATAGAGAAGGTCAGGTCGTGGCCCGAGAAATAATAGTTTTAAGGAAGAAATAATAGTATGTCACATGTGAAAGCTGGAGGTACCTCCAAAAATATTCACAATAACCCTGGTCAAAGATTAGGGGTGAAGCGTTTTGGTGGTCAGAAAGTTAGAAACGGCGAAGTGCTCGTCCGCCAGACTGGCGCTACAAAAATCCCGGGCGAAGGTACTTACATGTCCCGCAATTACACCATTCATGCTGCTAAAGATGGCGTGGTCACCTTCGTGAAGACAAAGAAGACTCACTTCACGGGTAAATCTTTGCCAAGAGTCCGCGTAGAAGTACGCTAAAAGCTAGCTTAAATAAAACTGCGCCCATTATAGGCGCAGTTTTTTGACCGTGAACTGGATAGCGTCTATACGCAAGCTATGCTGGGCGAAACTAGATGGCAGCGAAGGGAGCAACGCCGCCATAATTAGGGTTAGGAGTTCCACTTGCGTCATGTGCAGCTCTAATAAAACCCGGTGATCCACTATTAGTAACAGCAGCAAAATCGATATAACCATAGCCAGTGTTATTGTTGTACGCGCTTCTCAAAGTATAACTGCCCAAAGCACCATTATTCCCTCTCTTTTTTGTCATATTACTTGATGTTTTATAATACTGCAGCTGTTTATCATAAGCACTTTCTCCAATCACCTGTGCGGTATCTATTCCAAAAATTTCATAATTAGAATGCAAGATAAACTTCACATTAGAAGTAAGTTGTTGAGTTGACGTCCCTCCACCGTTCATATGATAATGGTTTGATAAAATAATAAGGTTGTAAAACTTACCTGTAGTTGCATTATTATGTGAAGTAGCATAATCCCCATCAATGAACGGCTTCATAATAGTCGTCGCATTATATCCACCAACTGTTGTATTAGTGCTATTCATTTGCCTACCGGTAGATAACGCATCCTTCTGCCCTACCAGCGCATGATAAACTGTACCACCAGAAGTAGTATTATCTTTACCATCTGGGCCGTAGTTACCATTACCAGCTAAGTCTTCTATGACAAAGGTAACTGTT
>JAZSOC010000009.1:0-8264 GCA_045536725.1 Candidatus Nanosyncoccus sp. | reverse complement strand
AACGTTGACTGTATCACTAGTAGCTACCATTTGGCCTGTTGGTGTAGCATCGACAGAAAGGCTAACAGTATCACTGGATGAGACAGTAACATAGTAGCCGGTATCACGATAGGAGACGGTGAGGGATTGGGCGGAGGAATCGTCTACAGGCACAAAAGAACCAGCGATGATAGCAGAAACTAGAAATGAAAGAGAAAAGACAAAAAGGCTTATAAAATAGCTTTTATATACCCCCCCAGGGACCGGGTGAAAGTTTGTTTATTCATTACATTCTATTTTACATGAGCGTTAGCGTTTTGGCAAGATTCTGAAATGGAAGATTTGTGGTATAATTTAGATGTACCTTAAAAACACATCCAGAGGGAGGGGTGGAGAGATGAGTGAATTTCAATTGGTGGACAGTCTGGAGTTTTTGCCGGAAGCTGGCAAATTTTACAATGAAAAACGATGGAGTATGCAAAAGAGCCTTTGGGATGGGAATTTCACGGATTTAGAAATCGGTGAGCATCATGGAGAGATGGTAAAAATCATTGACCATGAAAAAGAAGACACTGAGTACGCTATTGCATTTTATTATTTGCGCAGGCTGATTAATGTGCAAAGATTATTTCGGGTTCAGGCGATAGGTGATAACTACTTTTTATTTTTCTTTGAAGGAAAGGACGGGCAAAAAAGAAAAGTCTGCATCATTAAAATTGAGCTCTACGGCAAAAAGAAAACCGCGACGATCATCCAAGGAGTGATTGGCGGAGCTGGTGACACAATCTTCATGCCGGACGGCCGCGTCATTTTTAGATCTACGAGCAGCCATTGGTCGCAATGCTCAATTGAAGATGCAACAGTAGCCAGCCTGAATCACGGGTTTTTACTAGACCCGAAGAATCTGTATTATGAATATTACAGAGGACCAGAAAAAGATGTAATACTGACATATTATGTGGTGAGCAGCGATAGGCGCAGCGAAAGTATTTACACGCTACTCGATGCAGAAACTATGCAGATGATCAAACCGGCGCATAATACATATGATGGCTACATTATTAAACCGGAACCTGGAGTGATGTTCACAACTATACTAAATAGTGAAGGGCCACGCATTCAGGAACTAATTGAAATGGAGGTAAGTAAAAAAGATGCTATACTGATGAGTAAAATCAGGAGTATAGTCACATAAAGCTCGCAATGCGGGCTTTATTTTATGGTGATAATTTTATGACGAGATTTGAGACCTTTAACTTCAATGTTGCTCTTGGCAGTATGGAAATGCTTGGATAATAACTTAATCAGAGCGGCGTTAGCTTCGCCATCGTGAGCTTTAGCGCGCAAGAAAACAGTGAGAGTGCCATCCTCATTTTCTACAATCTTTTCTTGGCTGGTGCCAGGTTTAACAGTGATTTGATAATTCATATGTAATGATGGTCTGGGTGAGCGGACTTGAACCGCCGACCTCAGCGTCCCGAACGCTGCGCGCTACCAACTGCGCCACACCCAGATATTAGCGCCAGCAAATGCTAGCGCCGAATGATTATTTAGCGTACTCAATGGCCCGAGTCTCACGGATGACGTTGACTTTAATGACGCCCGGATAAGACATAGTGGCCTCAATCTTATTGGCAATGTCACGGGCAAGCTTCAGGGCGGTGAGATCATCAATCTGCTTAGGCTCTACAATAACGCGAATTTCGCGGCCGGCTGAAATGGCATAAGCCTTATCAATACCAGGGAAGCTGGTGGCGATATTTTCTAGATCACGCATACGCTCGGCGAAGTTCTCTGCGGAAATATTACGGGCGCCAGGACGAGCGGCAGAAAGAGCGTCACAAATCTTGACAATGATAGCTTCTGGGGTAGTAGGCTCAATGTCGTCATGATGGGCGGCAATGGCGTGTACGACTGAATCTGGTAAACCGTATTTCTTAGCTAGCTCTGCGCCAATATCAGCATGCTTACCTTCAATTTTATGAGTGACAGCCTTGCCGATATCGTGGAGGAGAGTGGCAGTCTTAGCAGTGCGGACGTCTGCGCCAATTTCCTCGGCAATCATGCCGGCGATATGGGCCATTTCTACGGAGTGTAAGAGGACATTCTGACCGTAGCTAGTGCGGAATTTAAGCTCACCAAGGAGATGCAACATCTCACGTGGAATGCCGACAACACCCACCTCACGGGCGGCATCTTCACCGGCACGCTGGACTTCTTTATCGATTTCCTTTTCAGCCTTCTCAACGGCGGATTCAATGGAGGAAGGATTAATGCGACCATCCTTCATTAAACGTTCCAAAGCATAACGAGCGACTTGGCGGCGGATGGGGTCAAAACTGGAGAGGACTACCATACCGGGGGTATCATCTACCATGATATCTACGCCAGTGGCACGCTGCAAGGCCTGAATGTTGCGGCCTTCCTTACCGATGATGCGGCCCTTCATATCGTCATCAGGGAGCTTCAAGGCGGTAATGGTGCGGTCTGCGGTGACCTCAGAGGACATCCGCTCCATGGCGGTGACCAGGATAGACTGGGCAGTCTCATCGATGTCGTGCTTAATTTCCTGTTGTTCTTTATTAATAAGCGAGACTAAATCTTCTTTAATATCATGCTCGGTCATCTTCATAAGCTTATCGCGAGCATCTTGCTTGGAGAGACCGGCGATTTTCTCTAGCTTCTCATGCTGCTTAGTGCGAATATCGCGAATCTCTTGTTTTAAGCTTTCTATTTCTTTTTCTTGCTTGACAAGACGCTCTTGCTTTTTCTCAATTTGGTCAAGCTTACCATCTAAAGTGGTTTCACGCTCGGCGAGGCGAGTCTCTGTGCGCTTCCACTCCCGGCGGCGCTCTGCCTCTTCTTGCTTGCTCTTTTCAGCCGTATCGGCGGCTTCATTTTTAGCATTTAAGACAATATCAGATGCCTCATGCTTAGCTTTACGGATAAGGTCATCAGCTTTATTTTTGGCACCTTTTTCGTTCTTTTTATTGACAGCAAAAGCGCTGCCTGCACCAACGCCCACACCGAGAATAGCGGCGATGACTGCTATGGCTATTTCCATATTTCCCTCTTTCTGGTGCTGTATACTTTCGAATATACAGCGGGTTAACAATTATTATCAAAATAATTAGATTTTATATCAATCCCCCTTAGATATATTATAGCACAGATTTATTTGTAAGCTGAGATATTATCAGAAATCATGGTCTTAATCAGCTGGACGGCAGTGGATTCTAGGCCCTTTTCTGCGTCAGAGCCAGAGTAAACCTTGCTTGGGGCCTGATAGAAGTAATTGTAATCTTCATTAGTATAGACAATCTGGCCAAAGCTATTGCCGCTGGCATCTTTCTCACCATCTTCAATAGAGATGCGCTGGAGGCAGCCCATGCCGCCAGGATTCTGTTTGACGTCGGCGAAAGCTGGGAAGTACTGGACACCAGACTTGACGGCGTTAAAACAGACAGATGGGCGGTAATCGGCATTCTGATCCAGAATGTAGCTAACAGAGGTGAGCGTGTCTGGAATCTGGAGCTTAATGCCCCAGCCAGTAAGGTAAATATAATCGGAAGCTGGCTGATAAACTGGGAGATCTTCTACACTCTGGATAATAGTATCAGTTTGTTCCTCAATAGCACTGATAATGACGGCGAGGCCATTCTTCTCATTAGTGACAGATTTAAGCTTGTCATTAGTATTAACGATATTGATAATACTAATAATACTGACGATGAGGAAGACGACAGCGGCAATACCGAGAGAAACTGAGAGTACCATGAATTTCTTAATGGTCTTTTGAGGATCCTCTGGGGCTTTAGCGGGCTTCGCCACCTGAGCGGCAGACTGCTGCTGGAAGCGAAGATCGTCAAAGTGAGTAGGACTGAGGACATTGGTAGTATTCACGGGCTGGCCGACAGGAGCTGGCTGAGGGGCTGGCTCTACACCAGGATTGGATGTGCCAAAACCAAAGAACGGCTGATTACTAGCGGTAGGCTGCGGCTGGGGAGCCGGCGCCGCTGGCTGTGGCTGTGGCACAGCACCAGCTGATGGCTGTGGATTAGGAGTTGATGGATTAATATTATTTTCTGGATTCATAAATGATGCCCTTTTCTGTACATATTATAGCATAAGGGTTATATATTGAAAAGATTATTTCTTTGGCTGGCTAATATTGGCTGGGCGGCCGTAATCAGGGATAATTAACGGGACCTTTTTGCCTTTATGGTTATAAAGAGGAATATTCAATTCACTGGCGAGAGTATTAACCACGGCGGCGCCAATTCTCAGCCCAGTGAAAGAGCCGGGACCAGAAAAGAAGGTAATCTCGGAAATATCCTGCCAAGTCTGATTATTTTCTGCCAACTTATCACGGATGAAGGCATGCAAACCTTCAGCGAGATCACGGCCGGATTCCCACTGATATTCCTTGTCGTCTAATTTTAAAATACAGGTGGCAGTGGAGGTATCTAAGTACATTTTCATTGGACTTCCTCCACGGTGCGGGAACCGTCCGCGTTCAACATAATATTATATTTATGATGACCTGCTGGCAAAATATCCGCAACAGTATCGGCCCATTCAACGATGGTGATAGTGTGTGAGTCACTGACGGATTCTAACAAGTCTTCCTGCATTAAACCTGGGTCTGATAAACGGTAAAAATCATAATGCACGAGCGTGCCGCCCGGGAAAGCGTAGCGCTTAGAAATGGTGAAGCTAGGGCTAGTGACAGGATCTGTGACACCCAAGGCCTCAGCAATGCCCCGAGTGATGGTAGTTTTGCCGGCACCAACATCCCCGACAAGCTCTATGACAGCTGGCGCATGCAAAGACTCGGCAAGTGTTTTGCCGAAATTAATCATGCCCTGCTCGTCTGTGATTTTTTGCATTATATATATTATATAATTTTTTAAAAATGAACGGAAGCATGAGCGGAATATACAATAAGAAAACGTACGGATTATTAGTAGGAATTTTCAATAAGAATATTTTTTGTGCACCGAAAAAGTTGATAATATTAAGATGATAGCTGAGCAAAAAATTAGTGGGGAAACTGATAATCTGGGCAAGCGGCGGAATAAAAATCGCAGCCAGACCAATGGTAAAAGTGAGAGCCATAGCGGCAGAAATAGTGGGGAGGATGAGCAAATTGGCAGCAAGCGAAATGAAACTAAAAGTACCGAAAAAGTATAATAAAATTGGCGTGCAAAGGAGGCTGGCAGAAAGTGTTTCTATTAAAGTGGCGCCCAGAAAATTTGGCTCTTTTTTACCATAGAAAAAGTGCGTGAGCGCTGGGCCGAGAATCAGAATACCAGCAAAACTAGCAAAGGACAAAAGCCAGCCAAGGTCAATGAGATACATGGGATTATATATTAATGTTATTGCGGCGACGATGGCGAGAAGTCTAGCCGGCTGGAATGTGCGCCCAACATACCAAGCAATGAGACTAAGGATGGATACTATCCCGGCGCGAACCATAGAGGGCTGCAAGCCAACAATGCCAACGTAACTTAAAATTAAAAACGTGGAGCCAAAAAGCCCAGTGAAGCGAGAAATTTTACCGAAAACTTTACGCGCAAAACCAATGAGGATGGAAAGATTGGCGCCGCTCGCAACAATAATGTGAGTAAGGCCGACAGTTTTAAGCGTGTCTGCTAAGCCATCCGGCAAGCTGGAACGCATGCCGAGCAGATAGCCCAAACCAAGAGCAGACTCTGCCTTGCCAAGATAAGCTTTAATTTTATCGGCAAAAAAGTTGCGGAGCTTTAAGAAAACATCGCCTGGCTCTTTCCGTTCTAGATTTATAATTTCTGGGCGATACATCATGCCGCTAAAAGTGCCGAAGCCGCTAGTAAGCTTGCCTGTAATAGTAATAATATCGGAACGCTGGAGCGTGGTATTTTTCCGGCTCTGGATAAAAATAGTGCCGGGAACGTGTTGGCCGGCGATTTCTAAATTACTAATACGCAGTGAAGTTTTCTGCTCAGAAGTGTCTGGATCTTCCGTGATAGTGCCGGTAATGGTAATGGTTTGATTTTCTAAAGTTTGGAAATATTCCTGGCCATTTAAGTCTGGTGCAGAACGATAATTAATCACAATAAAGCCAGCGAGAAAAGCTAGTGGCATAAAGAGGAGTTTGGGGCATTCAATAGTAGCAATGAGAACTAGCACGGCAAAAATAAGCCAGAGTGTGTTTATGAAAAGTGCTTGACGAGTAATCAATGTAAAAATATCGCCGGCAATAATACCGACGACAAAAACCAAGACAGCATAAGATGGATGAAGGGCGTGAGAGAATAGATTTTTGGTGCTGAACACGCTCCCAGTATAACATATGCGTCAAGAGTGTGACAAGCACAAGCGATATGGTACTTTTTGCTTGTGCTTGTAATATTATTTGATGTTTGGTAGATTAGGATTAGTAGCAGATACATTGCAGGGAACAGAAAGGTATCTTTTAAATGAAAGATTCTAGCATGCCTGCATTTTTTAGTGCTAAAAATAGAAAAAGGACTATCAAAGCCAAAGGGATTGAGATTGGAGTATATTCTTCCAATTTTAACGATGAGTTTATTTCCCTGACGGATATTGCGAGGTATAAGAGTGATGATCCTGATTTTACGATTAAACATTGGATGAGGAATAGATCAACAATAGATTATCTCGGAACCTGGGAGACTTTACATAATCCAAATTTTAAACCGACCGAATTCGGTCGGTTTAAAGAGCAATCTGGAACAAATGGCTTTACAATGTCTCCATCCAAATGGATTAATAACACTAGTGCCATTGGGATACGCGTCAAGCGTGGGCGCTACAACGGCGGTTCATATGCGCATACAGATATCGCCATGGCATTTGCAATGTGGATTTCTCCAGAATTTCAACTTTATATTATGAAAGATTATCGGAGATTGAAAGCCGATGAGAGCGAGAGAAAATCCCTAGACTGGAATCTTAGAAGAGAGTTATCTAAGATTAACTATAAAATACAGACAGATGCAATAGAAAAGAATTTAATACTGCCGGAACTAACAGAAGCGCAAATATCTAATACTTATGCTAGTGAAGCAGATTTATTAAATGTAGCATTATTTGGTATGACAGCAAAAGAATGGATAGATCAATATAAAGGAACTGGGAGTTTGAGAGATAATGCTAACTTGCATCAATTATTAGTATTAGCTAATATGGAGAGTTATAATGCAGTATTAATTAAGCAAGGATATGAACAGAGCGAACGGCTAGTCTTGCTGAGAGAACTGGCGGTGGAACAGTTAAAGGTGATTAGTGAGGAGGATGTAAAAAGCATGAAGAGGTTGGAGGGCTAGTTGGTGAGGACCCAAGGATGGGCGGAGGAGCCGTCGCCAGAAGGCTCCACGAGGACATCTGACTTGGTAGTGAGGATAGGGCGGATACGTAATACGCAGGCATTGAGATGACATATAGTATCATTACTTTGTCTATATTGACCGGTTCTATTAATATTGCCACTTTCATCAATAAAAGCTAGATAATAGTCTACTCTCCAGCCATAATCATTATGTATTCGAATTGCGGTAAAGTACGAAGTAGGAGTGTTAGAATTTACTGGAGTAGCTATCAGATTCCCAAGTGCCGCCTCTATGTAGCTCTTATCAGTAAATGTGGTTGGCATAGTACCGTTGTATACGGTTTCATTATTTCCAGGATATCTAGTAGTTGCTATGTAATTATCATTTTTGTATTGTTCGGATAAATCGCTAAATATTAATGGCACTTCGTTTTCAGCATTTCCACGACCATCACCACAGAGCTTGATTGATGTGGATGATGTATTTAATGAGATTATGTCAACGCTGTCACTGTTCTTTTTGATTGCTACCCACTTAGTTAGTTCACTTGGATAAATTGTGCCACTGCTGCCATATAAAGAGCTAGTATAGCTAGTCTTTGTTGGCACCATATAGACGTAATCCCCTACTTCCACTACATCACTGAGTTTCTGGGCGATACCTTCTGCAAAGGCTGTATAAGTAACCGTAGTAGTATAAGTAGCACTTGGCATATCAGTAGTAGAGTTAATACCATAGAATACACTAATGTCTGTACCATTAGGATAGTTAGGAGTATCTGCTCCTGTTGGTGTAATATCAGTAGCTCCTGCAGTAATGATAGCTGCTTCATCTAGGTTAGATGGATCTGCTATTTCTGGTACTGGATACCAATTCTTATTAGAACCAGTATCTAGACTATATCCCCAAGTGTTTGCTGTGAGTGTTGTAGTAGTTACTGGAGAGAAGCTT
>JAZSOC010000033.1:0-8275 GCA_045536725.1 Candidatus Nanosyncoccus sp. | reverse complement strand
ACCTAGATGAAGATGCTATCACTACTGCTGGAGCTATAGACATTACTCCAAGTAATGCAGATGCTCCTAATCTCCCAAATGGTACAGACATTCCTCTATACTATGGTATTAATGCCGATACTACTATGCCTACTTCCACTTACTCTACTACCATTACCTATACTGCCTTTGCAGAAGGTATCGCCCAGAAACTTAGTGATGTAGTAGCAGTAGGGGATTATGTGTATATGGTGCCGACGAAGACTAGCTATACTCCTTCCACTAGCTCGAGTGATCCTAGCTATACTGGGTGCCCTGGGAGTGGTATCGGCGGTAGTTGTAGTACTGGTGGGACCCTGAATCCCAGTGAACTAAGGAGATGGGTGGTAATCAATAACAATAGTACTACAATAGAAGCAGTTTCAGAAAGCGTGTCTAGTGTTGACGTATCATTCTTTGGCTCAAATGGCTATTTGAATTTCGTTCAAAGTCTAAATAAAATTGCCGAACAATATGAAAATATTAATTATACAGTTGGTAGCAGAGCATTTGGTTATTACGGTCAAACACTAAGATGTAGTGATGTTGATGCCTCAAATTGTTCGGATAGTAGCAACTTGTATACTGGCGATACTAATGAAAGTAGTGGTTTGGTATATGTCGCTATGGGCATTGCTCGTGGAAGCTCAATTCCACAACTGCAGGCGTTTAGGGTTAATACTAACACTTATATGCCTAGCTCTACGCAAGCGAATTATTGGATTGCATCTAGATACTATAGTCCCGTAGGTTATGATCACTTTGGTAGATTTATGAGCACCACTGGGACTCTCGGCCATAAGTGGCTCTATGATGACGAAGGAAATGTTCTCGAACCAGCCGCAATACGCCCAATAGTTAAATTCAAATTAGATACACTCGTTGAGCCAGGTGGCGACGGCTCTTCCGCCCACCCTTGGGTCCTCACCAACTAGAAGACCACATAGCTCTAGTTAGCACTCTTGCCTTTTAAGTGCTAGCGCGCTATAATATATATATGGCAAAACGCGACTATTATGAAGTTTTAGGCGTCAGTAAAAACGCTTCCGATGATGAAATTAAGAAAGCTTATCGCAAGCTGGCGATTAAGTATCATCCCGATAAAAATCCTGGAGATAAAGAGGCGGAGGCTAAATTTAAAGAGGTCTCTGAGGCTCATGAAGTTTTATCAGACAAGCAGAAACGTGCCCGCTATGACCAATTCGGCCATGCTGGTGTGGGCGGCGGCGCTGGTAATCCATTCGCCGGTGGCCAGAATCCATTTGGTCAGGGTGGCAGCTTCAACTTTAATGGTCAATCTTTCAATTTCGACTTTGGTGGCGCCGGCGGCCTGGACGATCTTCTTGGCTCCATCTTCGGCTTTGGCGGTAGCGCGAGAAACCGGCGCCCTCAGCGCGGTGCAGATTATCGCACTTCTATTACGATCAATTTCGAAGAAGCTATCTTCGGCGTCACTAAGAAGGTCAATGTCAACGGGGAATCAATCAAGCTGAAAATTCCTAAGGGTATTGATGATGGCATGTCTATTCGCTTAGCTGGTAAGGGCGGCCCTGCACCAGATAGTGGCGGCACCAAGGGCGATCTTTATGTTCAGGTCCGGGTGAAGCCTCACAAGCACCTCACCAGGGAAGGGTCTATCATTCTATCTGAGGAGACTATCTCCATGGTTGATGCTGCTCTTGGCACTGAGATTGAAGTGGAGACCGTCGATGGTGATATTACCATGAAGATTCCTGCCGGCACTCAATCTGGCACCCCGTTCAAGCTTTCTGGTCACGGTGTGCCACTGATGCGCTCCGATGGGGACCGTGGCCCACACATTGTCACGATTATCGTTGAGACACCTAAGAATCTCACAAAGAAGCAGAAAGAGCTTTTGTTAGAGTTCAAATCCTCTAAAAAACGTGGTCTCTTCAAGTAAAGGGTGTTACAATAATAATATGAGGAGAACAGTCGCCGCTATCTTTATTGTACTCGCAGCATTATTTTCTCCATTTTCTAGTGTTAGTGCCATGGATCTTTCTGAAGAGCAAGAGGGTGCCATCTCCCAGAATTGCCAGAGCATCAAGCAATCCTTAAAGAATCTCCAAAAGACTGATTCTCGCACTCGCGTTTATCTTGGCTCCATTTATCAGACGGTGCTGATTAATTTTATCACTCCGCTCAACCTTCGTCTGGTTCGCAATAACATCCCAGACAGTGCCCTAGTTGATGACCAGTCCGCCATCACTGCCGCCCGTGAAGATTTTGCGCATAACTTTATCACTTACAGCCAAAGTTTAGAAGAGCTCATCGCCATAGACTGCCAGAATAATCCTGCCGGTTTCTATGAGAAGCTCCAGGATACTCGTGCCAAGCGCACCACTGTTGCTAGCAACGTTGACAAGCTTCGCCAGCTGATCGTTGATCATATTAATACAGTTATTAAAATTAAGGAGGATATCAATGGCTAAGAAACCCGCTCCCAAGCATGGCAGCCGTAACCTCTTAATTCTCGGTGTCGCTGCTACTCTTATTGCTATTATTACCTCGTCTATTAGTCTATATGTTTATCATGCCTCTGGCGATATTTACTTGGATCGCTCCCGCCCCGGTTTCCTTCCAGACAAGGAAGAAGAAAAGGACAGCGAAAAGAAAAAGTCAGAGCAGTTTAAGTTCTCAGACACTGGCGCCATCGATAAGGATACGTTGAACCAATACATCAGAGAATTTAAAAAGTCCACTTCCGGCCTCAATGATTTAAATGAGCCTTTCTCCCCTGCACCCCTTTCCGATGAATCTCTCGGTATCCCTGCTCCTCAGCCAGAAGAATCCAACGAAGAGTAACCTTAGCTTATGCTTGTCAGCGTGGCAGAGCTAAGGTAAACTAGTTATAATATGACCACAATAGAAGAAATGATGTTAAGAAATGGCGTCATCAAATTTGGCGAGTATCGCATTAGCGGTGCTGCTGTGACGAATAATCTCGTCGTTTATGATCGCCAGGGTAATCTCACCCACCGCATTGAGCGTGCCACTCTCGGCGATGATATTATCGTCCGCGACGTCCGCTCTGGCCTTGCTATTATGCGCTTTAAAGTGTCCGTTACTGCCGCATAATTAAAGCAATAAAATTGCCCAGGCCTTTCGGCCCGGGCTTTTCTTTTTACAGGGATATTTATTTATATAACAATTTATCCATTGCCATCTCTACCACATCCAGTTTTTGGTAGGGAATATCGTGCGATGTAATTCTCACCGTGCTCGCAATCGTTAAAAGTTCCATCGGTCTAAAAATCCCAATTTCCAGCCAATGTCCCAGCCCAGCCTTTATCATAGCTTTTGCCAGCGGGTACCCTTCAAAGTAACATTTGTCCTTAGTGAAGGTAAATACATTCTTGTGTCCCCGGGCGGGCGTCGTATCTTGTGTGCCACGGTATACTGCATAAGTGTATTTCCAGGCGTCACGCCTGGCCTGTGCTTCTGGTTCCAGTCGTGATAGATATAGCTCATGCAGCTTTCTTGCTACTCGATTGAATCCTTCGCCATTTTTAGCCATGTCAATAGCCAGCACGTACCATGGCGCCGGGCACTTGCGCGCCTCGCCAAGGTATCTATTGTAGAAGGTCAGATCACTAATCAATGCGTGCCCCTCAGACAGTACATTATATTCCGTCTTCAGTGCACCGCCACCTACTACGCCAAACAGTGCTTCACCATTCATTGAGTCCCTCACGTGACATTCAATTTCATGGCCAATCATTTGCAGCAGATGTATTCCGTCTACTTCCAGCGTGCTTGGTATTAGTACTACATGTTGCTTATTAAATACTGTCACTTCCGGTGCTGTTTCGTCAACCTGTGCCCTCCAAGTCTCTTCGAATCCATACTGTTTCAGTGCCCAGTTCAGCCACTCCTTAATACTTTCTGCATTAAAGCGCGTATCTTTCAGCTCCTGGATTTCATCATCACTTAGCTCCGGTTTTTCTGCCCGATCACTTTTAATCTTCCCATCCAGCAGGTCGTAGGCATGCTTTTCTGCTAATTCAATCGTTTCTTCCGTCAGCGCACCATACTTTTTCTCAATAGCATGCCGCGCCATGTGTGCATCATAATTCAACATTCCTTCTGCCAGTTCCGCTGAAGCCATCGTGTCCGTGTAGCGATTCATCAGTACCTCTCTCACGGCATTAGCAATCCGCCCTTCTATAATCGGCGGATGCCCCAGTTCTTTCAGATCCTTGGCTACATAGCTCGTCCGCATCAATAAGTCGTCGTCGTATTCAAACTCCGGCACACTGTCCATGTTTTCCAGCCACAGCTTCCGCATCTTCTCACGATTCACTGGTGTCACCAGCTTGGTAATCTCCACAGTATTTGCAATTTCCGCCATCTTATTGGCATACTCTTTCAGCTCCTTTGGCACTTGCCCCTTCATGGTCGTAATTCCGTCCAGGCCCGCCTGCTTCTGATACTGCTTCAATGTTTCTGTGAAAGATAAGTTTTTCATGTTCCCCTCCTTGTTCCAAATATCCCTGTAAAGCATACTAGGACGCTTCTTGCGCCCTCTTATCTTTATTATACCACAAATAGCCATTTTTGTAAAGATTCTGACGCTTTGGATTATCTTTACAGAATAAGCACTTTATGCTATAATAGAACAATGAATAAAGAGAGTAAAGTAGCTAATCTACCAATTATTGGTGCCACTGAATACGTCACTATTGGCAAGTATCAGAAGATTCCCGCTAAGATCGATACTGGCGCAGAATCCTCTGCTATTTGGGCTTCCAAGATTTTCGTTGAAGAGGATGGTACGCTCAAGTTTGCTCTTTTTGGTAAATCATCGCCGCTCTATACCGGCCGCCTTTTCCACCGCGCACCTGGCACTTATAAAGTTGGCTACGTCCGCAGTTCCAATGGCCAGGAGCAGGTTCGTTATCGCGTTTACTTGCCCATAGAAATCGGCGGTAAGAAAATTCGCATTCTCGTTTCTCTCGCTGATCGTGCCAAGAATGCCTTTCCGATGCTTGTCGGTCGCCGCACTATTGCCGGCAAGTTCCTGGTGGATACTTCTAAAAAGACTATCCATCGTCCTCCCAGAGAGCTCCGCAGGGAACGCGCCATTTTAAATGAAGAATTATCAAAAGATCCTTACGCTTTCTATCAAAAATATATCAACATTAATTCCTAAGAAAGGACTACCATGCGTATTGCAATTTTAAGTAACGGTAATGCCAACTACTCCACTAAGCGTCTCGTTGAAGAAGCAGAGAGCCGTGGCCACCAGGTCAAAGTTATCAAGTATAAAAACTGTTATATGTCCCTCGACCAGAAGCGCCCAGATGTTTTCTATAAAGGCAAAAAGGTCGGCACTTTTGATGCTATCATCCCGCGCATTGCCAATTACATGACGCGCTATGGTTCTGCCATTGTTCGCCAGTTTGAGATGCAGGGCGCCTGGACCGCTTCCAGTTCTATGGCTATTGTCCGCTCTCGCGATAAGCTTCGCTCCGCCCAGATTCTCACTAAGGCCGGCGTCGACACGCCAAAGACGCTCGTTTCTCGTAATACCACCGATATTGATAACCTCCTAGATCAGATTGGCTTGCCGGTCATTATTAAGCTCGCTACTTCCACTCACGGTAATGGTGTGGTTCTCGCCGAGACGAAAAAGGCTGCCAAATCTGCCCTCCAAGCGTTCTATCTTTACAATGAAGATGGTACTAATATCCTTATTCAGGAATACGTTGAAGAATCTGCCGGTGAAGATATCCGTGCCTTTGTGGTTGGCTCTCAGGTAGTCGCCAGCATGAAGCGTCAGTCTCTTGACGATGATTTCCGTTCCAACCTTCACAAGGGCGGTGCCGGTAAGTCCGTCAAACTCACCGAGGAAGAGCGCAAGATGGCCGTCAAAGCTGCCAAGGCTATGGGTCTCCACATTGCCGGCGTTGATCTGATGCGCTCCAAGAAAGGCCCACTAGTTCTCGAAGTAAATGCTTCTCCAGGCTTCGGCATCGAAAAGGTCACCGGCCGCAATGTCGCCGCTAAGATTATTGATTACGTTGAACATAACGCTTCTCGCCGCAACTCTAAAGACAAAATTGGCGCCTAAGTGATATAATTAAGCTATGGTAATTATCATAGCGCTCGCGGTATTATTCGGTCTCTTCTTTGTCGTCCGTAAGCATATCGGCCCGGCTCACCTTGCTGTCATCGCCGGTCTCAGCGTCTATGAATCTTTCGGCCATCAGTTCGCAGAATATATTCAGCGTCTTGCCACCGATGCTCCAATTGAGCTCATTGAAAATGGCTTATTCCTGGCCTTCGTCTTAGCCTTCCCACTGCTTTTGTATCTCCGTTCATACAGCGGTGGACTTTTTGGTATTTTGCGCCTGGCGGAGGCAGCCATGTTTGCCGCGTTGCTTGCTCTGCTCATCGCTCCAGCTCTCAGCTATTTTTTCCCGTTTGACAGCCTCGCCAATCAGATCGTCGCCAACATTGAAAATTTCCGCGGTATCATCGTCCTGCTCGGTGTCCTCGCCGCCTATTTTGACATTCTCATGTATCATGAGTAGCTTTTTTAAATTTGTTATGCTAAAATGAATGTAATGAGTAAAACAACTTTCAATCGGTCGCTGGGGGGGGGTATATAAAAGCTATTTTATAAGTCTTCTTGTCTTTTCTCTTTCATTTCTAGTTTCTGCTATCATCGCTGGTTCTTTTGTGCCTGTAAGTGATAGTTCTGCTTCCACCCTTTCCGTAGAGAATAGAGCCACTGGTTACTTTGTCACAGTTACTGCTCCAGACATAGCTTCTCTTTCTGTAGATGCTACTCCAACAGGACAAACTATGGTAAGTAATGCTAGTACAGTAAACGTAGTTACTAATGCTCCATCTGGCTATAAACTCTATATCTCAGCTTCTTCTGCTAATCTCACTTCTTCTGATACATCTATCTCCCAAAGCTTCTCTCCAGTAACTACTACAACACTCACACCAAACACTTGGGGATATAGTCTAGATACTGGTTCTAATAAGAACTGGCATCCAGTACCAGAAATAGCAGATCCATCTAACCTAGATGAAGCAGCTATCATCACTGCCGGAGCTACTGATATTACACCAACAGGAGCAGATACTCCTAACTATCCTAATGGTACAGACATTAGTGTATTCTATGGTATTAACTCTACTACTGATATGCCATCTGCTACTTATACTACTACGGTTACCTATACTGCGTTTGGAGAAGGGATACCACCAGCAGATATTACTGGTGCTACCTATATGCAAGACGTAACTTTAGAAATGTGTAATGCTACTGATGCTGGTACCAGTGTAGAACTACTAGATAAAAGAGGCTATGGCAATGGCGGAGCAGACAAGACTACTACTTATACCGTAATTAAAGCAAGAGACGGGAACTGTTGGATGGCAGATAACTTGAATCTTTATAACGTTACAGTACAAGCTGCAGATAGTGACTTCACTTCTGGGTCCTTCACTATTCCGAATACTAGCAATTGGACAAGTAGTGGCGACGTTTATGATGCTGCACGTATGCACGTAGTAACCGCCTCAAGCCATCAGGGTATTAATTATTATAATTGGTGTACTGCTACTGCTCATGCGCCATGTGGCGAAACTACGCAAGTGGAAACTAGTATTTGCCCTAATGGTGACACTGATGGTACTAAAGGCGGATGGAAGCTTCCTGTACATGGAGATTCTAATACGGATTATTCCTGGCTAAAATTAATGAATGCATATGGCGTAACTAATGCTCCTCAACTTTTCAATCAAACAGAACTTGGTTTTACTAAATATTACGGACATTGGCATCCAGCATTTAATAAAGAATATGCATTAACTGATCGTGGATATTTCATAACAGCTACTCCTCGTAATGCAATTCACTTATATGTTTTATTTTACGATTCTGGCTCTATTAATAAGGCGGATTGGGACTACTGGGGTAAAGATGGTGCATTCCCTATGCGCTGCGTGGTGCGTTGAGCCGCAAGCTTTCGACATTTCAAGAAGTGAAAACCTCCGATCTTGAAAGTTCTGTGGTATAATTAAGTTTAAGGAGGAGCCAAGCTCTAGGAACCTGGCCCCTCGTTGTGTTGCATATTAGCTACTCTGGCGAGTAGCTATTCTGGTTTAACGCGACTTCCGAAACCGGAAAGTAAGAGTTACAGAGATGAAGTGAAAGATCACCAGTTTCAGACTCATATACTAACTCCTTCCCGAGAGTCCCTGACTACCTAGAATC
>JAZSOC010000031.1:0-2182 GCA_045536725.1 Candidatus Nanosyncoccus sp. | reverse complement strand
CAAAGAAAAAAGAAGTATACTGTCTGTATATCCTCTTGAGCCGTGATGGTGGCAAGCCTGATAATGGGTTTGTAGCTCAGGTGGTTAGAGCGCACGCCTGATAAGCGTGAGGTCGGAAGTTCAAGTCTTCCCAGACCCACCAAAAGCTTTTAATAGGGCTCTGACTTGATATTTTCTCGCTTATGTAGCGATATCTACACTGCGCTTGAAAATATCAGCGTCATAACCTCAATTAAAAACTTTTGAAACGCTTAAGATTTTAGCAGATTTTGTGCGGATATCGAGTGAAATCGGACGAAGTGTACGAGGGTACATGAGGAGGATTGAGCGAAGAGAGCCGTGCAAAAGATGGTAAAAGAGGGGGTATAGCTCAGCTGGGAGAGCACCTGCTTTGCAAGCAGGGGGTCAGGAGTTCGAACCTCCTTACCTCCACCAAAAAGCTTTTAATTGGCTAACTGCTTGATATTTTCTCGCTTATGTAGTGATTTATCTACACTGCGCTCGAAAATATCGTCGCATTTATCGCAACAAAAAGCTTTTAAGCACGATTGAGAAGCGGGCGGATTGGTGAGATAAAGAAGGCGAGAAGTTCTGAAGGAGTTCGGAATCGAGATTTGTGAAGCCGAAGCGAGAGCGAGGTTGAACAAGACGAGATAAAAACGAGCGGAAGCGAGTTTTGCACCTCCTTACCTCCACCAAAAAGCTTTTAATTGGTTAACTGCTTGATATTTTCTCGCTTATGTAGTGATTTATCTACACTGCGCTCGAAAATATCGTCGCATTTATCGCAACAAAAAGCTTTTTACAATATCGCGGCGCGGATAGTTATAGAAGAGAGTAAATAAGGGAAAAAGCTGAAGATATGTTAGAAATAACATATCGGCAAAAGTAGAAAATACACCTTTTAATATGAAGATATTGAAAGCGGGTAGATTTCGAAGAGTATAGGTAATGCGAATTATTTATACGTTAAGAATCAAGCGATAGGTAAGGGCATTTGGTGGATGCCTAGGCAATCAGAGGCGATGAAGGACGTGATACACTGCGAAAAGCTGCGGGGAGCTGTGAATAGGCTTTGATCCGTAGATATCCGAATGGGGAAACCCACAGAGCGATCTGTACTTTGCGATGAATAAATAGTTGCAAAGGGCGAACTAAGCGAACTGAAACATCTAAGTAGCTTAAGGAAAGGAAATCAATTGAGACTCCGAGAGTAGTGGCGAGCGAAATCGGACCAGCCAAGTATTAAACGACGAAGAGACCGGAACGACGTGGGAAAGTCGGCCGCAGAGGGTGAGAGCCCCGTAGGGAGATTGAAGTTGTTTAAGCGAGAGTAGGGCGGAGCACGAGAAATTCTGTCTGAAGATGGGTCGACCACGATCCAAGGCTAAGTACTCCTCATTGACCGATAGTGCACCAGTACTGTGAAGGAAAGGTGAAAAGAACCCCGAAGGGGGAATGAAATAGAACCTGAAACCGGATGCTTACAATCAGTCAGAGGGTCCTTGAGGCCTGATGGCGTACCTTTTGCATAATGGGTCAGCGACTTAATGTATCAAGCGAGCTTAAGCCGATAGGTGTAGGCGTAGCGAAAGCGAGTCTGAACAGGGCGACAAGTTTGATGTATTAGACCCGAAACGACGTGATCTAGTTATGAGCAGGCTGAATGTGCGGTAACACGCACTGGAGGGCCGAACCCACCACCGTTGAAAAGATGGGGGATGACTTGTGACTAGGGGTGAAAGGCTAATCAAACGTCGAAATAGCTGGTTCTCCGCGAAAACTATTTAGGTAGTGCGTTGCACAGTAGTCATCGGGGGTAGAGCACTGGATGGCCTAGGGGGTAGCGATACCTGCCAAATCCAACCAAACTCCGAATACCGGTGATACAGAGTGCGGCAGACAGACATTAGGTGCTAAGGTCTAGTGTCGAGAGGAAAAGAGTCCAGACCGCCGATTAAGGTCCCCAAGTTATGGTTAAGTGGGAAAGGATGTGGGATATCCAAAACAGCCAGGAGGTTGGCTTAGAAGCAGCCATCCTTTAAAGAAAGCGTAACAGCTCACTGGTCTAGTTAAGACGTCCTGCGCCGAAGATGTAACGGGGCTAAAGCCATATACCGAATTTACGGATTTGCATTTTAAGATGCAAGTGGTAGCGGAGCGTTCTGTAGGCCTGCGAAGG
>JAZSOC010000012.1:0-10542 GCA_045536725.1 Candidatus Nanosyncoccus sp. | reverse complement strand
CTTTACTATAGAAGATTGCAGAGCCTTAAATGCCGAAGAAACCATCCAACTTACCGACGCCAGAGACGGCAAGAACTACAACATCGCTAAACTCAAAGATGGTAACTGCTGGATGCAGCAGAACCTAGCTCTTGATGGCGGCAGAACCCTTAAGCCTAGTGATTCTAATGTAACTAGTGACGTAATATTACCAAATAACATCACCAGTGGTACTACTAGTAACGCTACCAGTATGCAAATCATTAACAACCAATCTGGCTATGATGGTAACCTCTATAACTGGTGTGCCGCTACCGTATCTGGTAACTGTTCCAGTATTACCACAGAACAAACAAGCTCTGTCTGTCCGAAGGGCTGGGTGCTACCTACCAGTTCTGGTAATACTAGTTTTTCTAATTTGTTTGGGTTTTATGGGTTACCAACCACAAACACATCCGGAAATTATAGTGCCACTATGGAGGCTAGCCCACTTTACTTCACACGTACTGGGTGGTATAGGTCTATGTATTATGCTCAGGGCTACCATGGTTATGCTTGGACGCGCATCCCGTATGGTTCTGGTAGTATGTCATATTTTCTCGACTACGATAATTCATCACTCTTTCAGCCTCAAGGGTATATAGATAGAGATTTTGCCTTTCCTGTTCGCTGTGTCATGGCCGATACGGATACAAGGACTCTTACCAACCTTACCAATATGCAGGATATGACCACCAAAATCTGTGCTAACTCTGCAGAAAACGAAAGTAAATCTCTAAGCGACAATCGCGACACAAATAGTTACAGAGTGACCAAACTAAAAGATGGTAATTGCTGGATGACTCAGAACTTAAAGCTAGCTGGCCCAAAGACCCTCCATCCAGATGATTCTAACGTAGCCGCAGACGTAGACATCCCAGCCGCCGCCAGCTCTGGCTCATCCAATGCCACATCTATGCAAATCTGGAATGAGTACTCTGGCTATGATGGAAAGTATTACAACTGGTGCGCTGCTACAGTCTCTGGTAACTGCTCTGGAATCACCACTGAACAAACTCAGAGTGTCTGTCCGAAAGGGTTTAGGTTGCCAAGTAATGAGGGTTACCATAGCTTCTCATATATGTTTGGGAAGTATGGGTTGCCGACGAGTGATACGACTGGGAATTACGTGTCAACTTTGGGGGCATCGCCACTATATTTTACTCGCGCCGGCGGATATGGCGAGTCGACAAGTTATTATAATCAGGGCTATGGTGGGTATTATTATGCTCGCAATTTAGGAGCCTTTGGATATAATGATGGTCGTTTTAACCCTAATGGAGTTGGTGGTATAGCTAAGTATGTAGGCTTTTCTCTCCGCTGTCTCTCTAACTAACCATCATAGCTTCACCAAAAGCCACCTACTCTGCTATAATAAAATTAATAAAGGAGTATCATCATGCCAAAGAAGAAAACCAAGTCATCTAAAAAGGAAAGTTTCTTTTCTAAACCTCTCGGCAAAGCTATTATTATTGCCGTACCGGTTCTAATTATTATTGCTCTCGTGCTAATTTTCCTCATCCCGCACTATTCTTTATCGGTTACTGACGCAGAAATTGAATCATCCAATATTGAAAACGGCGTCAAGCAGATCACCGCACGTATTAAATTCGACTGTAATGCTAAGGTTACAGACGGTGAAATCATTTGTGAAAATGCCACCATCAATGGTGAATTTAGCAGCAATAAAGATGTTACTGTTAAACTACCAGAAGATGTCAATAACCAAAATATCTCAGATGGCACCTTCTCGTTCGATCGCCAGCCAGTAAAGACTAAACAAGTCATTATTCGCCCTGAGCCTATCACTGAGAATAATATTAAAGAATACACTATCACCATGCAGAATAGCAAAGGTGTGGATGTAATTGATTATAAATTAATCGTTGAAACTGTTTATTCTGAAGCCGATCTCTCTTTGTTGAATAAAATTCCAAATGCTGAAGAAGTGGCTGCTGGTCTTTCCACTATTGATACCGTAGATGGCTACTGCATTGTCACTGAAGACAATGACCCTAACGGTAATCTTAACAAAACTGGTGGCTACATTGCAGCCGTCTATTTCTCAGACAATCGAGCTAACCTCGAGTCGAAGAATAATCCATACTCAGATTACAAAGATATCTGTGACCAGGGCACTGTCGCTGGCGGCCAAATTGAAGTTTATGCTAACACCGAAGATGCGGAAAAGCGTCTCAAGTACCTCGATCTTTATAAAGGCAGTATTCTTAGTAGCGGCGACAACTATCTCTATGGAACTTCCATCATTAGAATCTCTAATGAGATGACTGCCACCCAGATGGCTGAGCTGAAAGATAAAGTTGTTAAGGCTCTCACGGAATAAAGCTCAAAATCGCAAAAGGCCCGATAAGGGCCTTTTTGCTTGCTCGGTCCTGGTAGGCTTTTTCGCTCCGCGAAAATCCTTCCATCCTCATGGCTCGAAATAAAAAGAGCAAGCTCTTTTATTTGCTCGCTCCAATCATGGTAGACTGCTTCGCAGTCTTCCAATCGTCGTCAGCTCGCAAAAGAAAAAGCAAGACTTTTTCTTTTGTCTCGCTTCCTAGATTGGTCGGGGCGACAGGACTCGAACCTGCGTTAACCCCTTGGGACGTTCGCAGGTTCGAAGACGCAACAAAATACGACTTCCGAAGGAAGTCGTGGTCGGGGCGACAGGACTCGAACCTGCGACCTCACGGTCCCAAACCGCGTGCGCTACCAACTGCGCTACGCCCCGATGTCAATATTATACCATATCAGAAGTATTTTTACTAGACTACTCTTTAATTTTAAGTTTTTAAGATTTTAAGTTTCAATTAAGCCCTCTCCGTTATAATAAGAGCATGATAAAGCAAATCAATTATCAACCAAAAGCTCAGGAAGTCTTCCGCCGTAGGGAGGTTAAGTATATTCTCACGCCAGAAAAATATACAGAGCTTCTAACGTCCCTGCAGAACGACTTGGAAAAAGACCGTTTCTATAAGGGTACTAATTGTAGCGTTTATTTTGACAATGAGAAGCATTATCTCGCCGTGCATACTTTGGAAAAGCCGCTTTACAAGGAAAAATTTCGCGTGCGCAGCTATAATGTACCAAAGAGCCTGGATGACACTGTCTATTTAGAAATTAAGAAAAAGTTTGACGGCCTCGGCAATAAGCGCCGCATCGCCATAAAACTCAAGGATTTTTATCATTATTTAGAAACTGGCCAGCTCGCCACTAATAATCCTCAGATTCAATCTGAGTTAGACTATTGTTTTAAACTTTATAATTTAAAACCAAGTTTATATTTAGCTTATGACCGCCTCTCCTATTGTGGCAAAAATGACCCAGACTTCCGTGTGACTTTTGATCATAACGTCCGTTCTCGCACCACCGATCTAAGATTAGAAAGTGGCGACCATGGTGAAAAATATTTTCAGAATAATGAAATTGTCATGGAAGTAAAAGCTCAGGAATCTTTCCCGCTCTGGTTCGTCAGGACTTTATCGCAGCTTAAAATTTACCCCACATCCTTCACCAAGTTTGGTAGGGTGTCGTTAAAACTAAACCAACAAGGAGTATATCACTATGTTTAATAGTATTATCAATGGCGGCATCACTATTGAGAACTTCGCTGCCTGCCTCGGCACGGCATTCGTGCTCGGCCTGATTGTGGCTCTTGCTCACATGAAGACTACGCATTCCAATCGCAACTTTATTACTACACTGGCTATTTTGCCGATGCTCGTCGCCACGGTCATCTTGCTAGTTAATGGCAACCTCGGCACAGGCGTGGCCGTGATGGGCGCTTTCTCACTCGTGCGCTTCCGTAGTATTCCTGGCAATTCTCGCGCTATTCTTTCCGTGTTCTTCGCCATGGCTATTGGCCTGGCCGTCGGCACTGGTTATCTGGCTTTCGCCGCGCTGTTTACGGTTGCGGTGGCGCTTATTACCGTTGCGCTTACCTTCTTTAATTTTGGCGCCGGCAGCAGCCAGAATAAAAAGCTCACTATTCTCGTACCAGAAGACATTGATTACACTACCGTCTTTGACCAAATTTTCGCGGACTTTCTCGATAGCTATACACTTGAAAAGGCCAAAACTACCAACATGGGCAGTCTCTTCGAGCTCGGCTATCACATCACCATGAAGCGTGGTGTCAGTGAGAAGGAATTTATCGATCAGCTTCGTGCCCGTAACGGCAATTTGAAAGTTGCATTATCACATAACCTACAAGAGGAGGAATTATAATGAAAAATTTTAATAATCTCAAAACTTGGCAAAAAGTCACTTGTGCTACTGCTCTTGCCGCCGTCGTGGCGGGAGCAGCTGGTACTACTGTCTATATTCTATTAAATAATCATCAGTCAGAGGAAGACGCTAATGTTACTACTACCACTACTGTTACTTCTACAGATTTTGAAGATACTAGCACCATCCAGCTTACACTGCAGGAAGGTAAAAATAAGATTAAATCTGGCGGCGTCTATCACGTCACTGGTAGCATTTCTGAAGGCTATATTGTTATCGATACTACGGAAGATGTTAAGCTTATTCTCGATAACATCTCCATTACTACTTCCGACAATCAATCCATCCACTCCAAGCAACAGAATAGTGTCTTGATTGAGTTGGTCGGTGAAAATAATATCAGTACCGAAGTGCCAGAAACAGAAGACACTAAGCCAGCGATTTCTGTAGAAGGCAGTGTCAGTATCGAAGGAGATGGCACGCTCAATATCTCTTCCACTGGTAAGGGAATTAAAGCTATCGATACCATTGTAATTAACTCCGGTATTATTAATATTACCAAATCTTACGAAGGTCTAGAAGCTAACATCATTGAGATTAACGGTGGCGAAATTCACATCGCCTCTTCCGACGACGGCATTAACGCCTCTGATAATAGCGAAAATCCTAGCACCACTGGTGCAGTCGCCATGGGTGGGGAAGCTGTCACTAACTCCGTTCTCAGGGTCACCGGCGGTACTATATATATTAATGCTAGTGGCGATGGCATTGACTCTAATGGTAACATTGAAATGAGTGGTGGTACTATTAATATTACGGGCGGCAATAGTAATGCTGAAAATCCAGTCGATTATAACGGTACTGCTACTATCACCGGTGGCACAATCATTGCCAACGGTACCGACATTACTAACAGTCTAGATTCTCAAAACTTCCCAGGAGGCCAAGGTGGTGGTCAGCAAGGCGACCAGCAAGGTGGACAACAAGGTGGCATGATGCCCGGCGGTCGTTAAAAATATAAAAACGGGGGCGCCCATGGCTAAAGCGCCCCCCTGACTGAAAGGAAGGTATTGGATCAATCGTCGTTAAACGGCCTCTCATCGATTTCAAAGTTTACGTCGTTATTGTGGCTATGTTTACTAAAGACGTAATCTTTTCCAGGCAGAACTGCATTTGCTACAATCCCTACAATTGCCGCCAGCGCCAGTGAAGTCAATGTCACTGAGCCGATGGTGATTCCATTCGTGAATCCCAGGCCCGTGAATAATATTAGCGCGGCGATGATTTGGTTCCGCGGCTTCGTTAAATCCACCTGGTTCTCGACAATATTGCGCACGCCAATCGCGGAAATCATTCCGTAAAGCACTGCGGATATTCCGCCAATGATTGCCGTCGGCATTGTGCCGATAATTCCAGACAACTTCGGCGTGAAGCTCAGTAGTACTGCATATATTGCCGCCAGCCTAATCACGCGTGGATCATAAACTTTGGATAAGTTGAGCACGCCAGTATTTTCACCATAAGTGGTGTTGGCTGGCCCACCTACTGCTCCGGCAAAAGCCGTCATTAACCCATCACCAATCAGTGTGCGGTGTAGGCCTGGCATCGTAATATAATCACGGCCAGTCGTTGCGCCAATTACTACGATATCACCCACGTGTTCCATCATTGTTGCCGGAGCAATCGGTGCCATTACTAAAATGGCCGTCAGGTCAAACTTTGCCATCTGCAGTGGCGGTAAACCTATCCATGATTCCGCTGCAATCGCCGCAGTATTGATAATGTCACTACCATCAGCATTTGTCATACCTCCAGCTTGCATTATCATCGCCACGACGTACGATATCACTACGCCCATCAGAATCGGGATAATTTTAAACATTCCTTTACCCCAGATCGTGAAGCCTATGACGGTGAATAGTGCCACCAGTGCCAGCGGCCAGTTCATCTGCATATTAGCGGCTGCAGATGGTGCTAGTGATAGACCAATACATATTATGATTGGTCCAGTTACAATTGGCGGTAAGAATCTCATGACCTTTTCTACGCCCACCATCCAGACTAGTAGCGCCAGCACTAAATACAGTAATCCAGCTACCACTATGCCTCCGCATGCGTACGGCAGTTTTTCTGCATAGCTCATTCCTGCGAATTTCCCGGTGTTCAGCTCCGCGACTGTCGCGAATCCTCCCAGGAATGCGAAAGATGAGCCTAAGAATGCCGGCACTCTGAACTTCGTGATTAAGTGAAATCCCAGTGTTCCTAATCCTGCGCAGAGCAGCGTCACCTGCACGGACATGCCTTGCCCGTGGAAGTAATTATTCACGAGTATCGGCACGAGAATCGTTGCTCCAAACATCGCAAACATGTGCTGCAAACCTAGTATGGCCATCTTAGCCCCGCCAAGTTTTCGCGCATCATATAGAGCAGTCTTTTCCATAGCTGCCTCCTCCTCTCAAAAGTACTCTGGGCCTATTGGCCCACCCATAGTTACAAGACTAATCCAATACTCAGTCCATACTATTTTAGCATATTTTATGTTAAAATAGAAATATTAAGGAGTTTTTATCGTGCCACAAAATAATACAACGCAGAACGCCAAGCAGAAATCCGGAAATGGTTTTCGCTGGGTCACCTTTTTATTCTTTGTTATTTTACTTTCACTCGCTGCTGCTTCATTGCTCACGCCAGACACCACTTTAGAAGAAGTTGCTTTGTCGGACGTCATTAACCGTGCCAACACTGAAGATAGTGATATCCAGAAAATCACCGTTTCTGGCAATGAATTACAAATCACCCTAAAAGACCATGATCAGCCCACCCAGAAGTCACTCAAGGACAACTCTGGCACTCTTTATGAACAGGGCTTAGTTGACCATTGTGCAGATCTTTCTGACACGGAGCTCACTGATTGCCAGGCTAAATATCCCGTCATAGAATATCAAGAAGCTTCCAATATGGGCGCCATCTTGCTGGATTTTGCTAGTATCCTGATTCCTGTCGTCATCGTCGCCGGCTTCTTTATTTATATGATGCGCCAGGCTCAATCTATGAATAATCAATCCATGGGCTTCGGCAAGGCCAAGGCTAAATTATACGGTCCCGATAAAAAGCGTGTCACTTTTGATGATGTTGCCGGCAATGAATCCGCCAAGCAGGATCTCGCTGAGATTGTAGATTTCTTAAAGAGCCCTAAAAAATATGAAAAGCTCGGTGCCAAGATTCCTCGCGGCGTGCTGTTAGCTGGCGCTCCTGGTACCGGTAAGACTCTCATGGCTCGCGCTGTTGCCGGGGAGGCAAACGTCCCATTCTTCAGCATTTCCGGTTCAGAATTTGCTGAAATGTTCGTTGGCGTGGGTGCTTCTCGCGTCCGTGATTTATTCAGCAAGGCCAAGAAGAATGCTCCTAGCATCATCTTCATCGATGAAATTGACGCTGTCGCCCACAAGCGTGATGCTCGTGGTGGTGCCGGCCGCGAAGATGAGCAGACACTTAATCAAATCCTCGTAGAAATGGACGGTTTTGATAATGATTCTGGTGTCATCGTCATCGCCGCGACTAACCGTGTAGATATGCTCGATAAAGCTTTGCTCCGTCCTGGCCGTTTTGACCGCCACGTCAATGTTACTTTGCCAGAGCGTAAAGATCGCTTAGACATCTTAAAAGTCCACTTTAAGAATAAACCTACAGAAGATGATGTAGATCTTGACGCACTCGCCGCTAAAACTGCTGGCTCTGCCGGTGCAGATCTCGCTAACATTGCCAATGAGGCTGCCATTACCGCCGCCAGGGAGTCACACAAGAAAATTACTAATGCCGATATCACCGAGGCTTTTGAACGCGTCGCCATTGGCCCAGAGCGTAAGAGCAAAGTTATGAACGATTATGAACGCAAAGTTACCGCCTACCATGAGGCTGGCCACGCTATCGTCGGTCACGTCTTGCCTGATTCTGATCCAGTCCATAAAGTCACCATTATTCCACGCGGTGGCACCGGTGGCGTCACTTGGTTCCTCCCGCCAGAAGACCGCAGCTATAAGAGCGTCTATGAACTCAAAGATATCTTGGCTCGTGCTATGGGCGGCCGTATCGCTGAGAAGCTCATCTTCGGTGAAGATGCCATCACTACTGGCGCCTCCTCCGATTTAAAGAATGTTGCTGAGCTGGCTAAGGATATGGTCATCACCGAGGGTATGAGTAAGGGGCTCCGTAATCTCGTCTTCCCAGATGGTGAGACTGGCTATTACACCATCACCACTGGTAAGCCATACTCAGAAAAGACCGCAGAGCTTATCGATAAAGAAATTAAGTCTTTCTCCGATGAAGCTGCTAAGCGTGCAGAGCTCGTCCTCGCTGCTAATCGCACTGTCCTTGACAATCTCGCTAACGCTCTCTTAGAAAATGAAACTCTCGAAGAAAAAGAGCTTGCGCCGATTTTAAAGGCTGCCACTTTGCCAGCAGGAGCTAAGTTGCGCTAATGGGGAAGTCACGGTTCCGGTCAGTTGTTGCTCTCGCCAATTCTAAATTGTCTATTAAGTGGGCTGCCATCATTCTTTCTGCCTCCACTTTGGCTTCTTCACTTTTTGGCCTTTTCCGTGACCGTCTCTTAAATAGTTTCTATCTGGATACTTACCCTACTGGCATTGATGCTTACACTGCTGCTTTCACTATCCCAGATTTCATGTTCTTCATCCTCACATCTGGCGCCCTCGCAGTCAGTTTTATTCCCGTTTTTAACCAGCGTCTCGTGGCTGGCAATAAAAAGTCCGCCTGGGAATTATCTTCCAGTACTATTAATATCATGGCGCTCGCCACCATGATTGCCAGTATCCTGATTATGATTTTTGCAGACCCACTGGTTCGCTTCGTCGTAGGGCCAGGCCTTGATGAATCTGGCACCATTCTCGCCATCAACATGATGCGCGTCATCGCAATCAATCCTTTTCTCTTTGCCATCTCCACCGTGCTCAGTTCTATCCAGCAGGCTGTCGGCCGCTTTATCTTCTATGCTATTGCTCCAATACTATATAATATCGGCATCCTCGTCGGAATTCTCGTCTTTACGGATGGTATTAATATCTTTGGTATCCAGCTCTTTGAGGGTGGTATCATGGGTGTGGCGCTCGGCGTGGTCTTTGGCGCTATTTTGCAACTCATCGCCAGCCTCATTGGCCTCGTCGGCCTCGGCTTTGATTATGACTTTAAAATTTACTGGAAGAATCTTGGTTTCCGCTCCGTCTTGAAGCTACTGCCTGCTCGCTCACTAGATCAGGGTATTGACTATGTTAACACTATCGTCACTACCAACCTTTCCTCCCGCATGGGTGCCGGCGCCCTACGTTCCTTCCAACAGGCCACCACTCTTCATCAGATGCCTGTCAGCCTGATTGGTGTGGCCATCTCCACCGCTTTCTTCCCTCAGATGACCGAAGAAGTCGGCGAGGGTAAAGATGATAAGTTCCACGCCACCTTCCGCACTGCCCTCCGCGCCATCACCTGGATTTCTCTGCCCGTGGCTGTGATTTCTTACTTTGCTCGTGGCTACGTAGTGAACTTTATTAAAAACGGTGGCGACGCTTTAATCGCTTCTGTCCTCGGCACCTTAGTCCTTGCTATCTTCGCTCGCTCTCTTTTCCATATCGCTTCCCGCGGCTTCTATGCTCGCCAGGATACAAAGACCCCACTGATTATCAGTATCGTTGCCATCGGCGCCACTATTATCATGGCTATCGTCTTTTCTCTTGTTTGTAACTGGGGTCCAGAAGGGCTCGGCTGGGCACAATCCCTCGGCGCTCTTCTAGAAATTATCATTCTCATCGTGATTTTGCAGCACCGCAGCCACAATCAGCTTCTCAGTAAAGATTTCTGGCAGGCTATCTTCCGCATGCTCTTTGCCACCGCTATTTCTGCCTGTGTGGCCTATTCCATGACCAAGTTCTTCCCACTAATGGCCACCGACGATTCTTTCTTCACCACCTTCCCGAAGTTCTGTCTCATCTCCATCGCCAGCATTCTTGCCTATGGCATCGCCAGCTTCTTCCTCGGCCTAGAAGAGGTCAAGCCTATCGTTGAAAAACTCCAACGCGCCATTTTCCGCAACGTCTAGCCAAACTAAACTTGTTATGCTAAAATGAATGTAATGAGTAAAACAAATTTCACCCGGTCCCTGGGGGGGGGTATATAAAAGCTATTTTATAAGCCTTCTTGTCTTTTCTCTTTCATTTCTAGTTTCTGCCATCATCGCTGGCTCTTTTGTACCAGCAGATTCTAGTTCTGCCTCCTCCCTCACAGTCT
>JAZSOC010000018.1:0-15991 GCA_045536725.1 Candidatus Nanosyncoccus sp. | reverse complement strand
CTTTACTATAGAAGATTGCAGAGCCTTAAATGCCGAAGAAACCATCCAACTTACCGACGCCAGAGACGGCAAGAACTACAACATCGCTAAACTCAAAGATGGTAACTGCTGGATGCAGCAGAACCTAGCTCTTGATGGCGGTAGAACTCTCCATCCTTCCGATTCCAATGTAGCTAGCGATGTAGAGTTGCCAGCAAATATCACAAATGGTACTACTAGTAATAGTACGTCTATGCAAATAATAAATAACCAATCTGGCTATGATGGTAACCTCTATAACTGGTGTGCCGCTACCGTATCTGGTAACTGTTCCAGTATTACCACAGAACAAACAAGCTCTGTCTGTCCGAAGGGTTGGCAGTTGCCAAGCAACTCTGGCAATACTAGCTTCGCAAACCTATTTGGGTTTTATGGGTTGCCGACAAGTAATACATCTGGAAATTACATTAGCATTGTTGAGGCTTTGCCGTTGAAATATAGTCGTGCGGGCAATTATAATTCCGGGTATAATAGCCAGAATAGCAGTGGCGACTATTGGTCTCGTATGTCGATAGACTCTGTCAATGCGCGTAGTCTTAGCTATAATTCCAGCCTCTTTTATCCTCAAAATAACCCAAGCAAGAATTATGCTTTTCCTGTTCGCTGTGTCATGGCTGATACGGATACAAGGACTCTTACCAACCTTGCTAACATGCAGGATATGACCACTAAGATTTGTGCTAACTCTGCTGAACATGAAAGTAAATCCTTAGTAGATACTAGAGATACTAATAGCTACCGTGTAACAAAGCTAAAGGATGGTAACTGCTGGATGACCCAGAACTTAAAGATTGCCGGCCCAAGAACACTTCATCCAAGTGATTCTAATGTAACAAGTGATGCAGATATCCCAGCTGCTGCTAGTTCCGGAACAAGTGTAGCTACTACTATGCAAATCTGGAATGAATACTCTGGTTATGATGGTAAATACTACAACTGGTGCGCTGCTACAGTTTCTGGTAATTGTAGCTCCATCACTACCGAACAGACTAACTCTGTCTGCCCGAAAGGGTTTAGGTTGCCAAGTAATGAAGGTTACCATAGCTTCTCATATATGTTTGGGAAGTATGGGTTGCCGACGAGCAATACAACTGGGAATTATTTGTCTACTATAGAATCAGCGCCACTTTATTTTACTCGTGCTGGGGCCTTTGCGTCAGGATATTCTCGCCAAGGTAATGCAGGATTCTATAGGTCACGAACGAATAATGGCTCC
The DNA here is from genome assembly GCA_045536725.1 of Candidatus Nanosyncoccus sp. Lineage (GTDB taxonomy): Bacteria > Patescibacteriota > Saccharimonadia > Saccharimonadales > Saccharimonadaceae > Nanosyncoccus. The sequence goes on along the minus strand of JAZSOC010000018.1, from coordinate 14,736 downwards.
TCTAGTGCGTATTACTTCAGCTATGATTCATCTCATCTTACTCCTCAAGATAACTACTCAAGGGACCATGCACTATCCGTTCGTTGTCTTTCTAACTAATAACCTTTAAGCAGTGCAGTATAATCTCGTTTCGTGTATCGCTATACATGGCTTCAGCTGCTTTCGGGTTGCAGAAATACGGATGAAAAACTAAATATAGCAAGAATTACCTCTGTGGTCAAGGAGTGGACAAGATATTGAAACTATGATAGAATAATAGAGAGCATCGCTCGGCTCCGTAGGCCTTTGGCCTTCGGAATTTCGCTCGGAATAAAACCGAGAGCAAGCTCTCGTTTTCTTCCTCGTTTGGCTCCGTCGTCTAGCGGTCCAGGACTCCTGGTTCTCATCCAGGCAATCGCGGGTTCGAATCCCGCCGGAGTCACCAATAGAAAATCCCCTTGGGGATTTTTTGTTGGTGATTTTAGTAGATTGAGGATGCGTGTGGCTTGAATGGAGCGCGGAGTGTGACATCCACATCCCGCCGGAATACCAATTTCCTATGTTGGCTAATCACTAGTATCAACGTCTAGCGTAATTGCGATCTTATAATCTGTAAACTCTGCTTGGACTGCATCGTAGGCATCTTGGTAGATCTTCTCGCGGTTTTTGGCTTTAAAATCAATGATAATATCAAAACTAAGTGTGTTATCTTCAAGGTCTAAATAGAAACCATGCATTTGCAAGATTTCTTTGTGGGAAAAGACGATTTCCTCAACTTTCTGCCTGGCTTCAATGGTATTTTTATCTTTTGTATTGATAGAATAGACGCCAATAGTGTGTAAAATTACGCCAAATTTTTGCGATATTTGCTTTGAGATGCGGCGAGAGATTTTATCAATGTTTGCTACGGTTAAGACGTCGTCTACTTCAATATGGACCGAGCCTAAGTATTTATTGGGACCATAATCGTTTAATACTAGGTCAAATACGCCTTTGACGTCTTCTTCTTTTAAGATTTCTTCTTTAATTGATGTGGCTAAGCTACTTTCTACGCGCGTGCCAAGTACGTTGTCGATAGACTCTTTAATTAGCTCTATGCCGGCTTTGATGATGAAAATTGATACTAAGGTACCGACGTAAGCTTCAAGGTTGATGCTGAAAATCATGTAAATTATTGCTGATGCGAGGACTGAAATTGAAAGGATGGCATCATTAAAGGCATCTGCCCCGCTGGCAACTAGAGAGTCGGACTTGATGGCGCGGCCTTTCCCTTTAACGTATAAACCGAGCACGAATTTGACGATAATACCGGCAATTAAAATAATTAATGTAGTAATATTATAATCTACTTCTTCTGGCACGATAATCTTTTTTACAGACTCAATAAACGCCGTGATACCAGCGTAAAGTACGATTGCGGACACTACGAGCGAGGTAATATACTCGATGCGCCCATAGCCATACGGGTGCTTTTTATCTGGGGCTTTGCCGGCTAGTTTTGTGCCGATAATTGTAATAATACCAGAGAGTGCGTCGCTAAGGTTATTTACGGCATCTGAAATAATAGCAATAGAGTTTGATAAGAAACCCACCGCTGCTTTAAAACCTACAAGGACTAGGTTTGCGCAGATACTAATAATGCTGGTTTTAACTACTATTCTTTCGCGAGTATTCTTCATGGGGTATGATTGATGATTCTAATATTCGACACTGCCGGTGGCACTAGGGATAGCGGCTACCCAGAGTTGGCCAGGGACGAGCTTAATTTCTTTACCTTCACTATCCTTAAAGGTGACAGGGGTGTGGATGTCGCTGCGTTCCCAGGTGCCGACGGTGGCGGTGCCATTCTGGAAGATGTAGGCGGTGCCAGAGCCGGTGGTAGGGATGACTTGGTGATAATGGTCATCGGCGAGCCCTTGGTCTGAGACCATGACAGCAATGACCTTAGGGGTGATTTGAGTGGCTTCACCGCAGTCTCGCTGTGGGCGAGGGTTTTCTAAACCTTCTGGGCAAGTGTAGGTGGTGTGGGGGGTGCCATCGGCAAAGCTCCGGAGATAAACGTTATTTTCAGCGTCATAAGTATAGATGGTATTAAAGGAGGCGCTCCAGCCGAAATTGACAGCAATACTGGTGACTAGCGGTGTGCCAGGAATGGTTACTTCATTGCCGTCCTTATCTTTCTTAACTTGATCCTGTGCGGCTTTGGCGGCCTTTTTGCGGGCCTTTTCAGCCTTTTCTGGAGTGAGGCGAGCAAAAGATTTAACGTCGGAAGTAGTATAGCCATGGTCATTATTGAACTGAGCTAAGAGATTAGAGGAAGTAAAAAGGTTATTTGGGGCGTAGTAACCGGCGTAATCGCGCCATTCATAGGTATAATCCTCAGAAAGGTCGCGGTAGCCGCCGGCGGCGACCATCTCCAGGGCCTCATAGGAGCCACCAGCGTGGACAATGGTGCAGTCTATCGGAGTGTCCCATTCTAGATAATAAGGGCGGAGGGAGCGGATAGGGCCGATGGCGGAAACAGTAGGGCTCTGAAAGACGGCGGCAAAGCGGGTAATGCCAGCTTCAGCGATAGCCTCAAAGACAATCTTTGCCTCTTTAAGGCCAGCCTGAGGGCGAGGACCGTCTATGCCGTTAGGAATCTGGACGCAGTAAGTAGGAGCGCTATTGAGAGCAGGATCGGAAATTTCTTCGCCAGAGAGAGTGCTGTAATATTTAGTTTCTTTTTTCTTTTTAGGCTTGCTGTCAATAATAGGGATTTCTACCTCTGGATGGAGGTGTTTATAGAGCAGAATGCCGCCGATAGTAAGGCCGATAACGGCGAGAAAAACACAGACGATAATAATAATTTTCTTCTTTTTAGACATAGGGCGCTTCAGCTTGCGCTTCTTGTGATGCTTTTTATGCTCAGGATTTTTAGGGATGTCGATATCAATATTTTCTATTGGTATGTTATCATCGTTCATACTTTAAGTATAACACTTACGTTAAGCGTTCACAAGGGCGGTGCGGGTGGCATTCAGACGAGCCAGGACACATTCGCGGCCAAGAGTAGCAGTGGTAAGATGGAGAGCTGGGCTGAATGGTGCATAAGACAGGGCGATACGAATGGCGGAAAAGAGAACGGCTGGCTTCTGGCCGGTTTCTGTGAGCAGGTTATTATAGAAAGTTTGGAGGCTGTCTGGAGACCAATCTTCGAGTTCAGTGAGGCGAGCGGCGGTAAGACCGATAATATCGGCCAGCTCGGCTTCTGATAACTTTTTCAAAGGTTTACTACTAGTAAACATGGCGAGATCAATATCTGGATTCTCAAAGAAATAACTAGTCATGTCACGGAGGTCTGCAAGAGTCTTAAGCCGGTCGTAAATGATGGCAAGTACGGCTTTTTGGTATTCTTCAGGATAAGCGGCGGCAGACGTTGGCCAGAAGCCGGCAGTGCGTGCGAAAAGTGCGTCAATTCCCTGCTCGTCAGTGATTTTACGAATCCATTGGCCATTATACCAGAGGATTTTTGTCTCATCGAAGCGGGCGCCAGAGCTCTGGATGCGATCGATGGAGAAGCAATTTAATAGCTCTTTTTTGGTGTAAATTTCCTTTTCGGTACCGTCATTCCAGCCGAGGCAGGCGAGATAATTGAGCATAGCTTCTGGGAGGATGCCATCATCACGGTATTCAGTGACGGATTTTGCGCCGTCACGCTTGCCGAGCTTTTTATTTCCTTGTGGGGCGAGGATGTGAGGCAGGCTAAGGAATTTAGGATGAGTAATCTCAAGAGCCTTATAGAGGGAAAGATAATTTGGTATACTGGAAAGATATTCTACGCCACGGGCGATATGAGTGATTTGCATGGTGGCATCATCAACGATGTGGGCGAAGTTATAAGTAGGTAAACCGTCCTTTTTGATAAGAATAATATCATCGCAAACTTCTGGGCCAGTATGCATGTCACCCATGACTTCGTCGTGCCAGGACCAAGCCTGCGGTTCCGCCTTAAAACGTAGCGGGATGCCTGGCTGCCAGGCTGCTAAAGTTTCTTCTGGGGACCAATCGGCGGAAGCTGGGCGGTGATTACGATATAAAAAGGCCTTTTTGGCGGCATTGTCAGCCTTACGGTATTCATCAACAGTTTCAGAAGGTGTGGTGTCAATATAGGCGCGACCCTTTTCAATGAGGCGAATGGCCCATTCCTTGTAAATTTCACCACGTTCAGACTGGTAATAGGGGCCGTCTGGGCCACCAATCTCAACTCCTTCATCCCAATCTAGACCAAGCCACTTAAGCGTATCTTCAATTAATTCAGTGGCACCCTCAACAAAGCGAGCACGATCGGTATCTTCGATGCGAAGGACAAATTTGCCGCCAGCTTGCTTGGCGATTAAATATGGGTAAATAGCACTACGAACGTTACCAATATGAATATAACCAGTAGGGCTCGGTGCAAAACGAGTTTTAACTTCTGACATAATTATATTATATAAGATTTATAGAGAAACAGCAATGTTCTTCAGCTGCTTCTTAGAGAGATTAGCATTGTCTGAAGTAATCTTATAGAGGACACCGCCATTAACCCAAGTAGCGTTATTGTCGGCGGTATAGATAGTGATGCCCTGTTCACGGATGGTATCATAATGGTCGCGCCAGACGGATTTAACGTAACTATTGAGAAGGGTATTAGAATCCCAGGAAGACTTTTCCTCGGTGATGTTGAAGGTCTTGTCGCCGGTGGCATTGCGGAAGGACATAATAATCTTTCCATCCTTGTCGGAAGTGACGTTACTAAGACTGTAATCACGAGGAACGAAGGACGGATAAGAAGCTTCAATGCCAGTCTGCATGGCGGCGACGCGAACAGAGATGGTTGGCATGTTAAGATTAACAAAGTAAGCGAGCACGGCAACACACGCTGCGGAGCAAGTGAAAGCTAAGAAGAACTTGCTGCCAGAGTGATATTTCTTCTTTTTGAAAGCCTTAGATAAGGTTGGGGCTTGGCTGGCGGTCTTTTTCTTAGTGACTTTAGGTGTGGCGCTGGCCATCTTTGGCATCTTGGATGTCTTAGGTGTGGCAGCTTTAGCTGAGGCAACCTTAGAAGTGGTTTTAATGGCTGACTTCTTCTGCTTTTTGGCAACCTTTGGTGCTTTAACTTCTATGGCTTTAGTAGCTTGGAGACTTTCAGCGCGCTGTTCTTCACGGATGACCTTGGCAACGGCTTGTTCTGCCTGCTGCTCTTCCATGACTTTAATGGCTTTTCTTATGGCATTATCCTTGATTTCTTGAGGGCTGAGACGAGGAGCCTCTTTCTGCTCTTGACTAGCTCTATCTAATGCGGCCTGGAAAGGATTAGGCGCGGCAGGCTGATCTGGAAGCTCAAAAGCTTTAGCGATATTGAATTGCTCTAATGTGCCATCGGCAACTTCTGGCTGTTCTTGTTCCTGTGGCTGCTCTTCTATCTTTAATTGTTTGACGGTGGAGACAGTGACTTCTTCTGATCCTACTTGAGAAATAGCAATCTTTTTCTTGAGAGGCTGATCCTCTTGATTAGGAATGGGGACTTCCCTGTCTTCCTTAGGCTCAGAAATAGGGATAGGGATAGCTGCTGGGCGATAATTACCAAGATTGACCTTTTCAACTTTTTCTGCGAGATCATTTAGTTTATTGACCTTTGCCTCACGGTCTAACATGACGGACTGAACGGAAATAATCGGGCGCTTAACGTATTTACGATTAAGTGTGGCAGATTTTTGCAGAGCAGAATTATTAGCATCTGAAGAATTAACTGATTGCGCTAGTGATTTATTCATTAGTCCTATTATAACTTAAAGCGGAATAAAAAAGCAATAAGTATTTTCAAAAATATGCTAGAATATAAGTAATGGACAGAGAAAGACAGAAGCGAAATCAAATGATTAGAGTCGTGATTACGGAAGTAATTATGGCAGTATCAGTGGTGGCGATTGTAGGGATATTAATGATGATTGTGATGGGGTACAGCGTGAAGCATGATGATGAGTGGAGCTTGGAGCAGTCTGGGCTGGTACAGATTGTCTGCACGCCGGCGGCATCGGTGGATGTGGACGGAGAGCGTTTGATGCAGCGTACGGAGATTTCAAAGATGATGGCGGAGGGGGAGCACAATATTAAGCTGTCGCGGGATGGTTATGACACGTGGGAAAAGACGATTTCAGTGCGGCCGGGGTATTTCTTGCGCCTAAAGTATCCGCGGCTATTTAAAAATGATTTATCCTCAGAAGAAGCAATGAAAATGCCAGATAATTTAAAAATGAAGCTCTTTTCGCCAGATAGAAGTATGCTTTTATATATTAACAACGATAGTTCAGTGTGGCATATAGTCCCGCTTAAGGGTGATAATTTGACGGTGACGGATGTTGACGTGACGGAGATGGTGAGTGGCGAAATTGAGCAAATTAAATGGTCTCAGAATGGCGAGAGAATATTAGTAAAAACTGTTGGGGAGACGCCAGAATGGGTGAGTGTCAATATTAAGGATGTAAATAAAAGTGTTAATTTAACGAAAGAATTTGCTCTGAATTTCTCAGAGATAAGAGCCGTGAATGATGCGGCGGATATGCTATGGGTGGTAGAAAATGGAAATCTGAGAGAAGTGAATCTTGGCAGCAAGGAAGTTTCCGGTGTGCTAGTGGCACAGGTAAGCAGCTTTGACAATGATAAGGATAAATTGGTATATGTGGGCACGAGTGGCGGGAAACGGGTGATTGGCACCTATAAGAAAGGTGAGAATAAGACTGTGAGAGTGAAGACGATTACAGGGGAGGAATCAGTAGAGGTGGCACTAGAAGATTATCTTGGGGAGATGTATCTAAGTTATAACATTGGGCAAAAATTTTACAGTTATAAATCTACTGATTTTCCAACAGCTGGACAGAAATTTAAGATGAAAAAGGTGCTAGAAAAAGATTTAAAGGTGTTGCCTAGTAGCTTGGAGGCTACGCCAAATGGGCAGTTCGCGGTGATGAAGACTGGTACTGATATGGCAGTGTTTGATGCGGAGACGGAGACGGTATATGAATATAGTGTGAATAATACAGACGGGTTCTGGGTGGATGATTATCTTTATGGTGAGATGGTGGATGGCACACTGACGGTGCGGGACTTTGACGGTACGAATGAGCGGAAATTAACAAAGAAGGCTAGTTATAAAGCAGTAATATCCGCTAATCAAAAATACATTTATTATTTTGCCATAGACGGTAAGTTAATGAGAATTAAATTATAAGCTATTCACTCTGATTAGTGAGCCAATTCCAAATCCGCTTGAAGAATGATGGCGTATTAGATGGCATGGAAGCGTCTGGGCTGGCGGTGGCGTCACCTTGGTCTACGGCGATATTGGAGGCGTCTGGGACTGGATCAATTTGCTCTGCGGTGACAAGTAGGCGGTAGCGGGAAGTGCCGAGTGGTGTACAGGTGATAAGGGTCAGCATAGGCTTATCGGTAGTATAGATGAGAGCAGAAACGTCGCTAGGCTCAACGGTCTCAAACTTAGTGACAGAGTAAGTGTAACGCTTACTTTCATAGTTAATATAGATAGTATCGCCAACTTGCAGGCGCTCTAGGCCAGAGAAGATAAATTTGTATTGGTTATTACTGTAAATATCGCCAGCGGAATGACCGGTGATAACGAGATTGCCAATTTGGCCAGGCATAGCATTGGCGCCAGGAATAGAAAATTGGGCAACACCATTATTCATAGCGTCCATCACGGTGGCAGTGTCATTGGAAATGCCAAAATGGACAGGTACGTCAATATTAAGCTTAGGAATGATGAGCTTTGGCTCTGGGCCGGGCGCGGTGGCGACGGTAGGGTCTACGGCGGTAATGCCGGTATCTGTAGTGTTCCCTGGCGAAACATAGGCCATAATTGGTGCGAAGATGAGGCGGTTATATTGCAAAAAGAGGATGAGCAAAATTGCTGAAACTCCGGCAAGAATTGGTATTAGGTGGCGATGTTTGCGAGATTTACTGGCGGCATCAGTGGCTTTTTTGCGAATTTTTTCCCGTAAGCTTTCTTCTACTACTTCCGGCTGAGATACGATAGGCTGGTCTGAGCTGAAGATTTGTTGCTTCGGAACGGGCTGCGTAGCGATGCCGAGACGTTCATTGTCTTTTCGCTTACGTTCCTCTTTTAATTTTTCAGCCTGAATATAGCTGCGGGCAGCCTTGGCATAATAATCACTGTAATACTTCTGGTAATAGCTTTGCCAGGCGGAGTGGTATTTGCGCCATTCATCATTTTTCTGATTAGTATTGATGGGGGCTTGCTTGTATTTATTGGCTGACGTGGGAGAGGGGGTGATATTGTGGGTTTTGGCGGAAGAATAGGATGCTAAAACTTGCCTCCGAGCAATTTCGGCGGCGGTTTGGCGTTGACGTTCAGAAGAAGTGGGCCCACCGTTTGTTGAATCCATACTGTAAGTATAGCACAGATAGGCATTTTATGGTAGAATATAACTATTGGGCGAGTGGCGGAACTGGTAGACGCGCTAGACTCAAAATCTGGTTCTCTTACGAGAGTGAGGGTTCGATTCCCTCCCCGCCCACCACGGTAGGAGACGAGTAAAACGAGAACTTGTTCTCTGTTTTACGAGACGACGCCCCGTGGAAAACAATTCGCGAAGCGAATTGGTTACCAGATGTAGTTATGAATATAGCGATTTTTACTGATGTGTATTTAGAGGTGGCGGGGGGTATTTGTTCATCGATTAAAGCGCAGAAGGCGGAGCTGGAAAGATTGGGCCATGAGGTGACCGTTTTTTGTCCAGGCTGGCATAAGGAGCGGGATAAGACTATTGCCGTGGTGCCGACGAGCAGATTTTTAAAGCCGGGTGGTGCACCACTAGCAAGAAGCCCGGAAAAAGTGAGAGCGTGGGTACTGGAAAAATATCCTGGATTTAAATTTGATATTGTGCATGTACACTATGAAGCGGGCTGTTCGATTGCGGGAATGTTATTAGCAAAGGAATATCACGTGCCACTAGTGCAGACGATGCATGGGCGCGAGGATGTGGCAATCCAAACGAATGTTCCGCATCCGTTTAAGACGTTAGTGGCGGCGGCACTTTGTAAGTTGCATAGCAAGTGGATACCAAATAAAATTATCGTGAAAAAAGATCATAAGCTGGCGCCGACTGTGGCTCGGGCGAAGATGTGGACTCTAATGGTGAATCATGCGAATTTTGCAGATGAAGTGATAACGCCATCCCATCATTTTGCGAAAAAACTGAAGGATTATGGTGTGAAGAAGAAAATTACGGTGGTATCCAATGCAATTGCTGATAGTGCGGCAAATGCGGTGGATTGGCCAGTGCGGAAGGTAGTAAAAGATGAGCCGCTAAAGATTTTTTGGAATTCACGCGTGTCGCATGAGAAAAGAATTATGCCATATCTTGAGGCGATTAAGATAGCAATAGGTGCAGGTGCGAAAGTTAAGCTGACGATTTGTGGCGACGGAAATGCTTTATCTAGTGCCCAGAATTATGTGAAGCGCCATGGGCTAGATGAAATAGTGGTTTTTAAAGGCGCAGTGCCGCATGATGAAATTTTACAGGAGATGAAGACTCAGCATCTTGGGGCGCTAGCTTCTTACGGTTTTGATATTCAGCCGATGACACTACTTGAGGCAGAAGCGGCGGGATTGCCAGTGATGTTTTGTGATCCGGACATGAAAGAGGTGGTGCCAGAAAGGGCTGCGGCGTTTTGTGAGGGGCCAGAACCGGAAAAGATGGCAAAGGTGATTGTTGATTTGGTCCTACATCCAGAAAAAATTGAAGCGATGAGTAAAGTAATGCTCAAAGAGCGTACTAATGTGTTGCAGTCAACTCAGATACGGAAACTGCTGTCTGTATACAGTCGAGCTCGTGGCGAGGGTTCCAAAGTAGCAGAGCAGTAATTTTGGCAGGAAGATTACCTGTCCAGAGAGTAATGGGGGTATAGGTAGTTTTGCTGAGGCTGATGGTTTTTACTTCGCCATTTTTTGCGAAGATAATTTGCCCTTCATGGAAGGTAAGGACAGTGCAGTCTGGATAGGTGAGAGTGAATTTATGGAGAATATCTTTGACTGGTTGTATCGGCATAGATAAGAGCAACATCTTAGGATAATATAGGGCGCGGAGCAATTTTTGAAGCTGAGTCATGGTGGCGACAATAATGAGCTGGCGTCCTTCAATGATGGCGCCAATTTCTTCTGTGATGCAATCAACGGCATCACGGGCGAGAACGAAAGGTTTATCGTTGGCTTTGATAGTTTCGGCGATAGCGATGGTAGTGGCGGAATTTTTAGATAGTTCTCCAGAAAGAAGAGTTATATCGGTACTGCTAGCAGCGGCGGTAAGTTCTGGTGATTTATCAAAGGAGCCGGAAGTGGTGGATTTTGTGAAAATAAATTCTGGAAGTGGGGGGAGTTTATTTTTTAAGGCGTCTGGCAGGACTGTATGGACGGACCTAATAGGTAATTTAGATAAGTATTCTGAGGTTCTGATGGTATTAGAAAAACTTTGTGAATTACCGCCGATAACGACGATGGAGCCGGTTTTTTGCTCAGGAATGTTCCATAAAATGTCTTCCATTAGAACTCCAGCTCGATTGAAATTGGGCAGTGATCTGAACCGGTGATTTGGTCGTAAATTTCGGCGGACTTAAGATGAGGCAAAAGGGACTTTGAGATGAAGAAATAATCGATGCGCCAGCCGATATTCCGGGCGCGGGCGCCGCTACGAAAAGACCACCAAGTGTAGCGTCTTTCATCGGGATGAAGTGCGCGAAAAGTATCAATGAAGCCAGCGTCCATAATATTAGTGATTCCCTGCCGCTCTTCCTGGGTATAGCCAGCGTTATGCTCATTATCCTTTGGCCGGGCAAGGTCTATCTCGGTGTGGGCGGCATTAAAATCACCGCAAACGACAACTGGCTTATGCTTTTCTAAATCTCTGAGATAAGCGAGAAAGGTGGGATCCCAAAGCTTATCGCGGAGAGTGAGGCGAGAAAGATCATGCTTAGAATTAGGAGTGTAAACAGTGACGAGATAAAAGTGTTCATATTCGGCCGTCAGGACGCGTCCTTCATCTAAGGGGTTACCGTAAGTGTCATCACTCCATGGATGTTGGATGTTAAAATCTTCGGTAAAGCCATTAAAAGTATGAAGCGGTTCTTTTTTGGTGAAGATAGCGGTGCCTGAGTACCCGCGACGGGTGGCAGAGTTCCAGAGTTCTTGATAATCTGGAAAGTCTACTTCGGCTTGGCCAGGCTGAGCCTTAGTCTCTTGAATACAGAGAATGTCTGGATTTTCAGTGCTGAGAAAAGACTGCAAAGCCCCTTTTTTCAGGCAAGCACGAATACCGTTTACGTTCCAGGAATAAAGTTTCATATTAGTATCTCCCGCGATTAATGTCGCGATTTTTGATAGTTTCACGCTTGTCATAAGCCTTTTTGCCAATACCGAGGGCGATGTCTAACTTAATGTAACGGGAGCCGCCGTGGATGGCGACAGGTACGATGGTGGCGTGAGCAGCCTTTTCCTTTTCCTTGAGGAGGCTTTGAATTTGCTTTTTGGTGGCGAGCAGCTTAATATTGGAAGTAACTTCTGAGCCAAGGGTGAGATTGTTGAGCCATAACTCATTGTCGCGGATAGTGATGAATGAACCTTTGAGCTGTACATGGTGATCGCGGATTAGGCGAACTTGTGGCCCTTTTAATACCATGCCAACAGAAAGCTTGTCGCCGAGATGGTAATCAAAGGATGCACGACGATTGACGGTGGTGAGCGATGGAGTTTTACTCTTTTTCATGTTATAATATTATTATATCATGAAAATTGCAATTGCCTCAGATATCTATTATCCGATGACTAACGGTGTCGCGGTTTTTGCGCATAATCTAGCAAATGGCTTGGCAATGGCAGGACATGAGGTGATGGTAATCTGCCCGAGTTTTACCGGGAGATACCACCGGCGGACGGATCCGGAAACTGGTGTAGTGGTGATATCTTGTAAGTCTCAGCGCTTCCCTTTTTATCCGGATCAGATTTCTAGGGTGCCAGATAGAAAAGAATTTTTAGGTTTACCGATGCCACGTTTAGTCTATAAGACGGGGATATGGTTTTCATTTAATCCTTATGCGAGAGTGAAGAAAGTCCTGGATGAATTCCAGCCAGACGTGATTCATTTGCAGACGGCGGAAGGGATTGCGATTGCGGTGAGCCGGTACGCAAAGAAATATGATGTGCCACTAGTATCTACTGGGCATGCTTACCCAGACAATATCACGAGTAATTTGAAGCTAATCAAGCCGATGAAGCGGCCGGTGGATGCGGCGCTGCGCGTATACATGGCGAGCTTTTTGAAACATTCCGAATATGCAACGATGCCGACGGAGATGGCGATAGAAGATTTAGTGCCACAGAATCGTAAAAGATTCAAAGTGACGGTGGAGCCGTTGTCTAACGGGGTGGATTTGAAGTGTTTTAAGCCGGGTGTAGCTAAGAGTATGATTCGGAAGAAATATGGTTTAGAAGATAAACTGCGGGTTTTGTACGTGGGGCGAGTGGATCCAGAAAAAAGCATTGATAAGGTGGTGGAAGCTTTTTTGCTAGTACGGCAAAAAGTGCCAGAAGCAGAGTTGGTGATTGTGGGTGATGGCACGGCAAAGGCAGACCTAGTATCGCTAACTAAGAAATTAGGGCTAGAAGGTAGCGTGAAATTCTTGGGGCGGGTGATGTTGCCAGAGCTAGCGGAAATTTATAAAACGGGGACGTTATTCGCGACGGCCAGCAAGACGGAAACACAAGGCATAGTCTTGATTGAGGCTGCGGCAACGGGGCTGCCATTAGTGGCAGTAGATGCGGGGGCAGTAGAGGAGTTGTGTCAGGATGGCAAAAATGGCATCTTGTGTGAGCCGGATAATATCCAGGCATTGGCACAGGCAATGGTGAAGATTCTGGAAAATCATGAGTTACAAGCAAAATATAGCGTTGGTAGCTTAGAAATTGCTAAAAAACATGACCTTAGGCGGACGCTGGGGCGCTTTGAAGAAATTTATAAGACAGCAATAGAGCTTAAGAATTTAAGCTAGAAATAGCTTCTTTAATGGCGTTAATAGACTGTTGGAGGGAGACACCCTCTTTTTCGGAAAGGTCTATTTCTGCGCGGCGGATAACGCCAGTTTTACCAATGACGGCAGGATAGCCATAATAGACGTCGTTGAAGCTATCGTAATTAGAGACACTGAGAACGCGACGTTCATCGTCTAGGATGGTATTAACGATACGGGTGACGCAGGCGCCGATACCATAGAAAGTGGCACCCTTTTTATTGATGATACTATATGCTTCATTCTTGGCAAAGTTGGAAATCTCTTCTCGCTCCTGGTCTTTGAGTAATTTAGTAATTGGAGTCCCGGCGATATTGGCGCTGGACCAGAGGGTGAGCTCTGTATCACCATGCTCACCAATCTGATAAGCGTGGACGGACTTTGGGTGGATGCCGAGACGCTCAGCAATGCGGAAGCGTAACCTGGCGGAATCTAGGACTGTACCAGAACCGATTACTTGCTCTGCAGGAAGTTTGGAATATTCATAGGTGAGATAGGTGAGCACATCCATAGGGTTACTGACGACTAGAAAAATACCATTAAAACCACTTTCCATAATCTGGCTAATCATATCTTTGAAGATGGCGGCGTTTTTAGTTAAGAGATCCATGCGAGTCTCGCCAGGTTTTTGCGGAGCGCCGGCGGTAATGATGATAATATCGCAGTCACCAGCGTCTTGATAGGTGCCGGCTTTAATCTTCATGAAGGACGGGGAAACCGCTAGCGTGTCGCGAAGATCCATTGCTTCACCCTCGGCATCTTCGGTGTTGATATCGGTAAGAATTAGTTCATTGACAGAAGTGCGCTGGCTAACTAGAGAAAAACCAATACTGGCACCAACGTTACCCGTGCCAACAATCATAACTTTATTGCTCATGCTTATATTATAGCATATTCGGTTTAGTAGTAGGCTTTTAATTTGTTAGCACCCAAGGATGGGTGGAGGAGCCGTCGCCGTCTGTCGTGACGAGAACATCTGACTTAGTAGTGAGGATGGGGCGGATAGATGCAGCTCCACTATGGAGTGCTGAAGATGCGCAGGTATCTCTTAGATTGGACCATCCGATATTGCCACTAGTCGTAATGGAAAACACAGATAAAGCACTACAATAGCTTCTACTCATTCTCGACGCGAGCCAATATTCATATGCTATTCCAGAAGGGGATGTTCCTTGAGCCGAGCCTAAAACACTATTCAGTGTATTAATATCATCAGTGTAGCAATTACTACCTTGAGCAGATTGCGTATCCGAACAGCCACTTTTATATCCAGCAGATCTTGCGCTAGTGATATATTGATTATTGCCGTACTGCTGAGCAATCTGATTTAATACCGAGATTGAGTTATTATAGCCCGTCTCTCCATACATTGATACCTGAGTACTTGACACGTATTTACTAACCATCTCCACACTACCATTTGCATTCTTCTTGATTACTACCCAAGTATTCAGCTCGGATGGAGTAACACTACCTGGAGTAGTACCAGTACTGATGGTTGGCGTATAAGGCCCTACATAGCTCGGCACCATATACACATAATCCCCTACTGCTACTACATCACTGAGTTTCTGGGCGATACCTTCTGCAAAGGCAGTATAGGTGATGGTAGTAGAGTAAGTGGAAGTAGGCATAGTA
>JAZSOC010000035.1:0-17252 GCA_045536725.1 Candidatus Nanosyncoccus sp. | reverse complement strand
AGATTGTGAAGTAGATCCAGACAACCAGACTATCACCCTCCCAGCGAGTTTCTTAAACACTCTTGCGCTGGGCGAACATTCCTTTGAAGCATATTTCACAGAACCAGACTCAGGAAGCGCAAAAGCCAGTTTCAAAATCGTCGAACCGAAAACAGACGATAGTGATGGTGCCGACGAAGATATCGTAGTCCCCAACACCGGTGCATTTACCAGCGAAGGTAGCAGTGCAGAAACAACAAACGATTTCCTGGTTATCACTATGATTGCTGGAGTCGTTGTAGTGACAGGTGTTTTGATGAAGAAAGAAAAACGAAAATAACCGTGGTAGGTATAATTGCTATGGAGAATTTAGAACTAAAAAAAGAAAGACATGAAAAGCGACGATATTTTATAGTAATACTTTTGATTATCGGTCTCCTATCCTCATGTTTTACCCCAGTAGCTTCGTTTGCGATTGGCCCAGATAGCTATGATAACGCCCCTGAATCGTCGGATTCTATCACAGCTACATATCCATATTATGCTTTCGTGGAAGACCCAGACAATCCATGGGAAACAGTTTGGGATGCTCTAGATTCAACTGACACTATAAAATATAGTGATAGCTATTTCGACGCACTTTCCCCTGGCGATCATCCAGAGCTTCGCGCTGTTTCATATGCATTGGGCCTTGCTGGATTTGAGAATGAGGCTGACGGCTATCCGTCCGATAGTTCTACGCTAAATCCAAAATTACAACTTTTTCTAGAACAACTTGGTTTTAGCAATTTTCAAAAATGGGATACAGAATCCGATGGGGATGGGCACTCTATGGGGACGACTATTGCACGAAAGACTCTGCCGGATGGACAAACGTTAATCGTTGTTGCTCCTAGAAATTATAATTATATGACTGAATGGCTTTCGAACTTTAACGTTGGCACTAGTGGTGATCATGCTGGTTTTAGCGAATCGGCCGGGTATATCAAGGAAAGGCTTGATGAATATATTTATACTAACCATCTTTCAGATTATAAAATTTGGATGGTTGGTTATTCTCGTGGTGGTGCGGTAGTTGATCTAGTTGCTAAAAAGATAAACGAAAATATTTTAGATTACGACATGAAGGCGGATGATTTTTATGTCTATACTTTTGGCGCGCCTCGTGCTAGCCTCACCGAGCCAGGTTATACCAATATCCATGATGTCAAAGATGGCAATGATTTACTTCTCGGTTATGTCTTTCCGGAATTATGGGGATTCTATAATACTGGTATTTACGAAGAAATACATCCTGCTGATTTAAAAATTGCAACTTCTGTTATAAACATTGCCGAACTAGCCAACCCAAACACTGCCGCCAATATTCTATCAAACAATGATGGCCTTATCGAACAGGCCGAAACTATGAATGGTCGTGATTTTATGGACGCTTGGATACGATTTGTGACTGATAATGGGCTGACTCGTGAATACTTTGATACCGAGATTAAGGAACCATTATCGGCCATAATGAAATTATACCAAATGAGAACGCTAGATAGGCAAAGCGATTTTACTGAGTTTATTAGCGACACTAGTAATGGTCTTGCTGGTATGGTAGCAGGAAATGCTTTCTATGACTTATTAGCAAACTATGCTGGCGATTTAGCTAGCTTTCCGGCTTACCTTGATTTAGTTAAGGTCTTAAAAGGTACCGCAACTGATAGTGAGGTCGATGAGCTAATTACAATCCTTACCGGTTACATGGGACAATATGATGATTACGAGACTAAGCTTGGTCAAGCTCCAAGCATTAGTGAAACAGAATTTGAAATCCTTAAGGAAAACTTGCCAAAATTAGTTAAGGCTATCTCTCCATTTTTAATCGCTGATGCTATCTATACTCAAAACACATTCGGCGAGAACTATTCGCTCTACTATACTTATACTCTTATTGATAACGCTGAGAACCTTGTTATTGGTCATATCCCTGAAAGTATTATGCCAATACTAAAAAGTCTCATTCCGACCCCTAACGAAAAAGCCGAAGAAGACATAAAGCTTCCAAATTCTGGTTCGGCATCTAGAGTAGAACAGAGCGCTACTGCGAATTTTCAATTAGATGTTACTGTTTTTCTTGTGGCATTAGCGATTCTTACTGGTCACTACGTTATTAAGAAAAAATCGCGTTGCTAAGTAAAATTTGGTTTAAGATTAAGTTCAAATCTCTTTGCCTGTATATGTATATCTCAGAACTTGCACAGCATCAGTACCGGGTAGCCTTTCTTAGGTAGCGCTTTGAGCTTCCCTACCCTTGAAAAATACTGTAAAAATGCTATAATGAAACAATGCTCAAGCACGGAGGGAGGTGAAAAATACTGAGGTGGATTTCAAAGGAAACCCCAGCAATAATTCTTGAGTAGCAATCGGTCAATAGCCAAAAGTACATTAACAAGGAGGAGAAGATATGGAAGCTGAAGTTAGGAATAGTTTTTCGAAAAGTTATGCCAATGCTGGGGTGGATATCACTGCCGGTTATAAGGCCGTGGAGCTGATGAAAGAGTCTGTCGCGAGGACTAGAGTTGAAGGAGCAATTGATAACATCGGTAACTTTGGTGGGTTATTTTTACCTAATCTTGATGGAATGAAAAAGCCCGTATTTGTATCAGGAACTGATGGAGTCGGGACAAAGCTCAAGATTGCGATGTTGATGGATAAGCATAATACCATTGGCGTCGATTGCGTAGCAATGTGCGTTAATGATATCATCTGCTGCGGGGCAAAGCCGCTATTCTTTCTTGATTATATCGCTTGCGGGAAGAACTTCCCTGAAAAAATTGCATCGATTGTAAAAGGCATAGCAGACGGCTGTATTCAATCAGGATGTGCGTTGATTGGCGGAGAAACAGCAGAGCATCCCGGAATGATGCCTGAAAGTGAGTATGATGTAGCTGGGTTCACCGTTGGAGTTGTGGACTACGACAAAATCTTGAAACCTGAAACGCAGGCAGCAGGGGATGTCTTAATCGGTCTATCGTCAAGCGGCGTACATTCAAATGGTTTTTCGTTGATTCGGAAAATATTTGACGTGGACGAAGAAAGTCTTAGCAAGGAATATAACGAGCTCGGCTGCACGCTTGGCGAAGCGCTGCTTACGCCAACTATAATCTATGTGAAGCCAACACTTGAACTGCTGGCAAAGGTGCCCGTCAAGGCAATTGCGCATATTACAGGCGGTGGTTCCTATGAGAATATACCGCGGGTTTTGCCGAAGAGCCTAACCGCCAACATCGACAGCACGAGCTTCGACACGCCACCGATTTTTGATTTAATTGCCAAGGTTGGAAGCATTGATGAGCGTGAGATGTATAACGTATTTAATATGGGCATTGGCATGGTTGTATCAGTGCCGTCGGAGCATGCCGATACTGCAGTCGAGACACTCCGGACTTCTGGCGTCAACGCTAACTGCATAGGTGAACTCGTCCAGGGGGACGGGAGCTTATATCTTTACTAAAATCCTTAATAATGAGGGCCAAGTGATACTACTGCTTGGCCTTTTTTATTTCCCAGTTTGCAAGTTTACTTTCGCTAATATAAGGGGTATAATAGCCTAAAAGGAGATAATTATGAGACAGGTTAAGTCAATTGTGTGGGGAGTGGCAATTGTGGCGCTGGGGGTAATCTTTGGCGGCAATGCGCTTGGGCTATTTAATATTAATATATTCTTTGACGGCTGGTGGACACTATTTATTATCGTGCCAAGCGTCGTGGCGCTGTTTACGGACAAAGAGAAACTCTCTAGTTTGGCAACTTTGGCGGCTGGCATTATTCTGCTTCTAGCTGCGCAGAATGTCTTTTCTTATGATGTGGCGTGGAAAGTTATTTTAGCACTCATTCTCATGGCAATTGGTCTAAGTATTATCATAAAAAGTATTTTCCACGGTAACAATGACAAGGAAGTTGAGAAAAAGATTCACGATCTGGAAGACGAGAAGACGATGGATTCTCAAATGGCAATCTTTTCAGGAAGTGATAGAACTTATAACGATGAGGTCTTTAATGGGTCTACGCTTGCGGCAATTTTCGGCGGAGTGGATCTAGATTTAAGAAGAGCAAAGTTCAATAAAGATACTGTGATTAAAGCTTTCTGCTTATTTGGCGGCATCGATATTAAAGTGCCGGAAGATGTGCAGGTAAAAATCAAATCTGGCTTCATCTTTGGTGGTGTCTCGGATGAAAGAAAAGGCAATACTAGCAAAGGTAAATATACGATTTATCTAGATACGGCCGGTGGCTTTGGCGGAATCAGTATTAGCGATAAAACTACAAAGAAATAGCATGATAAAAAGCTATGCGGATTTAAGAAAAATGCGCAAATATTCTGTATAATATAATTATGAACGTAAGTGATTATGCTAAAGGTGTAGAAAAATTAGTGGACCCGATGACTGTCGGGAAGACACATTACATGCAGACGAAGCTAAGCAAGCTGCCGGTATGCTTGCAGAAATTCATCGTAAAATCTGCCACAAAAAAGGCCGATAAGATGCCGTTTGTAGTGGAGCCATACTGCTTCTTTTTATTTTATGAAATTCCAGATCCTACTAAGGTAGAAAAGTTTATGCCGGATGGTTTTCACCCAGCGAAGTCAGCAGTGTTTGAAGGGGACGCAGAGAAATATTACGGCATTGTCTCAATGTTTCGGATCCACACGAGCGTATTTTGGGGTGCACGCACAGAATATTATTTAGTGGCAGAAAATGCTGAAACAGGCTTACTATCCTGGGTAATGATGGACTACATTAGTGACACAATTTCTTATGATGAAAAACACGGCTTAAAATCGCCAGATGTTGAAGCAGCCGTGATGACCACGACTTGCGAAGGGGATTTTATTTGCGATATGGAAAATATTAAAAAGACAAAGTACGCTAAATGTGAGGCGAGCCTGCTACATTCTAAAATGCGGCCGCTTAATCAAAGATTATGGGTTGAAGGCAATACTTCGATTGCTTATGGTCGGCTAGCTGGCGAAACGGACGGTGACTTATTCTCGCTAACTTTCATGCCGGAAGAAATGAAGCAGGCGCTGGACGTGCCACTGACGGATGTCCGCGTAGCAAAAGTCGCAACGGAAACTACCGGCAAATTTGGCGCGACCGTAGAAAAAGCGGCGTGCTTCCCTTTTGCGCAGCACATGCTGTCTGATGCGCCCGGTCAGAAGACTCATTACGGCAATGAGGCGGCGCTACGCAAGGCTGCAGAAGCAGTAAACTTCAAGAAGATTAAAACTTTGGCCGGGAAATAAAATATACCATTTTATGGTATAATATAGGAATGAATATCCGAGAGAATGTGCCAATAAGTGAGCTCACCACAATGCGCCTGGGTGGGGTGGCAAGATATGTCTTAGAAATCACCGAGAAAGGTGATATAGAGAAGGCCTATGAGTTTGCAGCGGAAAAGGGGCTGCCGACGTGGATTATGGGCGAGGGTGCCAATACGATTGGGCAGGACGCAGGATTTAACGGTGTGATTTTACTAAACCGGCTAAAAGGTATTGAGATTCTAGAAAAGACGGAAGATTCCGTAACTATTAAAGGTTTTGGCGGAGAGAATTGGGATGAATTTGTAGCATTTTCCGTTGGTGAAAAGGCGGCTACAAATGGTGATAAATTGGAAAATAAATATACCGGCATTGAAGCACTTTCAAAAATCCCAGGCACACTCGGCGCGGCGCCAGTGCAAAACATCGGCGCATACGGGCAGGAAATTTCCCAAGTGATCGACAGCGTGGAAGCCTATGACACTAAGGCTAAAAAATTCGTGACCATTAAAAAGCCAGAAATGAAAATGAAGTACCGGGAATCAATATTTAATACTGGCGCAGATAAAGGCCGCTACTTAATCGTCAGTGTCACACTAAAATTACAAAAAGGTCAGATTAAACAGCCGTTTTATAATTCCATGCAAAGCTACATTGATGAACATAAAGAGACAGATTTTTCACCAAAAAATATTCGTAAAATCGTCTCGGCAATTCGTGCTTATAAATTACCAGACCCGAAGGATGAGGCTAGTTCTGGCAGTTTCTTTAAAAATGTGACGCTGAAAAATGATGCGGAAATTGCAGCGGCAGAAAGCAAAAATTATCCAGTCTATAAAAAGCACGATGGCTCAACAATTATCAATTCCGGCTGGCTGCTGGAAGATGCCGGGCTAAAAGGCCAGGAATTTCACGGCATGAAAATTAGCGACAAGGCGGCATTAATTTTAATTAATAAATGCGCAAAAAATTACGCAGATTTAGCCAAGGCCAGAGCGAAAATCATAGATACGATTAAAGAAAAATACGGCTACACTTTAGAACAAGAGCCAGTGGAGATTCCGGTAAAATGAAGCTTCTAAATGGCTCGGAACTTGCTGGCTTTATTAAGGAGCGCCAGGCTCAGGAAGTACGCAGCTTAAAAGCACAGAAAATCGTGCCAAAGCTAGTGATTATTCGCGATAGCGATAACCCAGTAATCACTAAATATGTGAATCTAAAAATTAAATACGGTGAAGATATTGGCGTGATGGTGGCAGATAAAAAAGTAAAAAGTGCCGACGAAGCAATTGTAAAAATCAAGGAAGCTAATAATGATAAGACAGTGAGTGGAATTATCGTGCAGCTGCCGCTGGTTGACAATGAAAAAACTGATGAAGTAGTGAAAACTATTGCGCCGGAAAAGGACGTGGACGGGCTGTCACGGAAGGGTGAGTTTGACAGCGCGACAGCTACGGCAATAAACTGGCTACTGGCTGGGCATAATGTGGATTTAAAGACTAAGAAGATTGCAATTGTGGGTAAAGGCCGGCTGGTGGGGGCGCCGCTAATTAAAATGTGGACAGATTCACAGTATGACGTCACAGTTTTTGACAGCAAGAGTGATATTACTAAGCTAAAAGATGCGGACGTGATCGTAACGGCCACGGGCCGGCCACACCTCATTAAGGCAGATTATATTAAGCCTGGCGTGGTGATTGTGGATGCTGGCACAGCTAGTGAAGATGGTAAATTGGTGGGCGATGTGGATGATACTTTGCGCGAGCGTGAAGATTTAATCAAAGCAATTACGCCAAAAATTGGTGGTGTGGGACCACTGACAGTGAGTGTGCTGTTTGAGGATACAATTATCGCCGCTAAGAATCAGAATAAATAAGCACCAAAAAGCCCCTTCTTAAAAGGGGCTTTTTGGTTCCCGCCCGAGAGTTGTGGAGCGGTCTATTTATTTGTTGAGTTTCTTGCGGCTAGCAACATAGTAACCAGCAGAGGTTACGAGAGAACCAGCACCAACTACGCCAGTAGCGATGGCAGCAGGACCAGTACTTGGAAGTACGGATACCTGATTGTCCTCAGTAGTGGTTTCTGGTGTGGATGGGGTTTCTGGGGTGTTTTCACAGGTCTTGTTGACCATGACATCTGCGTTGTCCTTAACGGTCTGGCCGTTAACACCAACGAGACCCCAGTTGATAAGACGGTTCTTACCACAAGCGAGAGTGTTGTCTACGATTTCTGCGGTAAAGCGGATGTAACCGTAAGCATCAGCCTCGTAAGCACCCATGTTAATACCAGTCTCAAGGGCGGCGTCGTCGCGGACGAGACCCTTAGGGTTGGCAGAGTTGTAAAGTTTCACAGTGCCAGGAACGAGCTTAGCGTTCTTTGGAAGCACATCCTTTACGGTAACACTATCAACAGTCATGTTGGAGGTGTTGTGATATTCGATTTGGTATTGAACCTTGTCGCCAACCTGGGCGTCAATGTTCTCTACGAAGTTGTCTTTAGTACCAGCCTTGCGGACGGTCTTATTGACAGTGTAAGAAGCTGGGTTCTCACCGTCATAAACAACTTTAACTTTAATGCCGATCCACTCATCGAAAGTGAAACAGCCAGGAACCTCACCGTTCAAGCTAGAGTAACCGATGAGAGTACCATTAGAAACGATGGAATCTGGAAGGTTAAAACCAGTAGTGTTAGAATACATACCGGTAGCCTTAATGTTGTTACCAGTTACGTTTTCCCAGCCGGCAACTTTGTTAGCACCGGTGTAGTTGTTCTGGAGAAGACCAGAGCCAGCGACATATTCCAGGTGGAAGTTATGATCACTGACGAAGTCAACGGTATCCCAGTATTTAGTTGGGTTAGCGTTGGAAGATGTCACCACACCACCAACGGTAACTTTCTTAGCGGTGTCACCAGGAACAGTATACTTTACAGCAACGTCCTTAGCAACAGCGTTGTAACCGTTAGGGTTGTTGTTGTGAACATAGAGGTAAACCCAGTAGGTCTGACCATCTTCTGCGTTGATGGTATTCTGCTTAGCAATGTTAGCAGCACCATTAGCAGTACCGTCATCCTTACGAGCGGAAACGAAGTTAAACTCGTTACCATAAGGGTTGTCGGTGATAGAGTTTAAGACGATCTTGTCACCAAGAGCGCCATTGTTGATTTGGTCGATAGTGTATTCCTCGCGGTAACCTTCACGACCAGAGTTGTCACCGTATGCGTGAACTAGTGCAGCGGTAACAGTGGTCCCGACGATAGCAGCGGCAGCTGCAACGCCAAGAGTGGTTTTAAGTACTTTTTTCATACTTACTCCTTTCAATTAATATAGATTATTATTTGTTGCTTGCCGAATTTTTAATTTTCGTCTTAACCATTATCACTCCCGCACTGTGACATACGGGTCAAACCAGATCATCTCAAACACAAATTGTTGCTTCATGAGGATGCCCGGCGGTCTGAGTTTCACCCGCCGGGACTTAGTATTTAGTTGTTTTTTGAGGTTCTTTCTACATTACTGCAGAATATAGTGTTGCACCTTAATCCTCATCGGCGCCAAGTTGCCAGCCAGCTTGGCCGGTACCTTCGTCGCCTTTTGCCGGAGCCTGCTGATCAACTGAATCATTAGATTCATTCAGTTGATTATCTACAGTAGCACCAGACGAATCTGTGCTGCCGTTAGCAGGGCCGTTACTAGTATCGCTATTAGTACTGGAACCGTTGGTCGACGTTCCATTGTACCCAGCGCCATTGTTGTTTCTAGAGCCAGAGCCTTCACCGCCGTTGGTAACAGTGTTATTGGGTGTCTTGGGCTCCTTGGTGGGCTTACCCTTGTCGGCGGGGTCTTCATTGGTATGCCCAGTATCAGGAGCGTTACCGTTGTTGACCGCCGAAGCGGCAGAGTCTTTCTTCCCTTTGCCGTCATTGGTGCCGCCACCATTGTCGCCGCCGCCACCAGGCTTTTTACCACCGCCGTTGTCGGAGCCGCCGCCGGGGTTGCCACCGCCGCCGTTGCCGCCACCGCCAGGGTTGCCGCCTTTGCCGCCGGGGTTACCACCGCCGCCGTTGCCGCCACCATTATTGTGGTTCTCTTTAGCCTTCTTATACTCGGTCTTCTTAAGCTCATCGCGACAGTCTCGCGTATCAACTCCGAAGACCATGCAGAGTTTCCCGTTCTTATCAATTTTGCCGAATGCAAAGATCTCAGTATTATGCACTTGATACTCTTTGTTTTCAACAACCTTGACAGACAGGTCATCTCCGCTGGAGGGTAAATAATAATTAACTTCCGTGTCAATATTTATGTACCCAATCGTGTCAAAGACTTCCAGGCAAGAGATTACAACATTGCAGTATGTATCATACTCGTAATTACGCTCTGCAATGTTTTCATCTTCTGCCGACCCCTGACACCAGTGCTCAACGCCTCGATGTCCTTCGTATTCGGCCATCTTTTCCGTCAAGGCACTGTATGCCTCCGTGTCGTTCGTGAATGAACGCTTGCTCATGAGTTTACGATAAGCTCTCGTATTCTCAATTGCCACGTCATCATCATGCACGAAGCCTCGGAACGCGGGGATGACGTTACCAAGCTTCTCAACATCCTCACCATCTTCCTCTTCGATGAGAATGTGATTGGCTAGGAAGTCGGCGGTGCCAACCATTGCAGCCGGGTTATTAATCTTCTCCTCGTACAAGGTCCAACGATCAATTTCAAGCTGACGCTCTTGATCGTTCTTGTACTGGCCGGCATCAATGATTTCACGGACGGCTGGCGACAGGTCTTCATAACTGGCATTTTTCTTGACGCCGATACTTACGGCGTCGCTCATACCAGTTTTTCTCCGCTGCTCAGCGAAGTCACTGTATGAATGCCAATTTATGCGACGATTCGGGAAAAGCTCGTTAAATCTGGCCAGATTAGTAGCCTCTTTATTGAACTTTTTACCCGTGAAGAGACTTCTATCAGAGCTGGACAATACAAAGGTGTCTGACTCTATCTCTCCGGATTCTACTGCTACAGAGCGAGCGTACTCCTCAACTGTCTCAGCCTGCTCCTCTTCCTCAGTGGTGTCGTCGTTGACGACGATGCCACCATCCGTGGTGACAACTGCGCCGCCCGTGGTTACTTCCGCTGCTGCGTCAGCTTGCGCAGCGTTTTCTTTACTGGCTTCTGCTTTTACATGCTTGTAATAGAAGCCGATGCCGGTACCAGCGATGACGCCGATTACCACTGCGATGGCGATGATAATCGCCAAAATCGCCAAAATCTTCTTCGTCATATTATCACCCCCTATTATGACGTAAAAGCGTAGATAGCGTAAGCTACCACGCCAGCTGTGGCTACAGTTACAATTACTACGGTCAGACACACACCAAGGATGGTGAGAGCCTTACCGCCTTCTTTTTGCTCTTCTTCCTCTTCATCTTCCTCTTCATCTGCGGCAACGCTGATTGCGCGCGCAATAATGATTCCAGCCACTACGGTGATGACAAGCGAGATGACCATAAAAATGATATTCTCCCTCGTCTTCGTCTCAACCGCGCGGATAATCTGAATTATAGCGCCGGCAACTGCTACAGAGTATCCCGAGAAGGACATCTGTGGCATTAGCCGCCGAAGAAGAACCACTGCGATAGAGACAATCGCTGTCACTATCAACAGGGCCAGAGGCCAAAGCGAAGCGATGCGCAGCCCGAAAATTATCAGGACCGCTGAGACCACTTGCTCTCGCAAGCTGAGTCTGTTGTGGTAATACCTATCAAGTATCTCTTCCGAGATATTGATAAAGCAAAATGAAGCGATCACGGATACGAGCGTGATCAGCTCGTTTAAATAACTATATTCGAAGAACATATTATACCTCCTCCCCACCTTGGGGTAAAATATCAATCAACAGAAACTATATTTAAACGGGTGACCAGCCCGATATCAAAGTATGCAACACCCAGATACAATTTGTATCTGGGATGATCTGGTTTTTAATGGTCGTCTTGATGAAAGCGACCTCTGTGCGTGCCTCTCCCATAGACTGTCTTTATTGTATCACAGAATAGCTAAAATGTCAATAGCTAAAGCATTATTTTGCGGTGTTTAATAATAAGCAGTATAGTAGTGGATTTTATGTGGTTTTATGGAGTATATAAGCATTTTAGGCATGAAAAAACCGGCACTAAGACTAGCACCGGCTTTTGGTGTTGCGTGGTTAATGGCTACTCTTCGGAGAAGCGGCTCAGGGCATCCTCAATCTCTTCCTCGAAGCCTTCGGGGTCGTACTCGCCAAAGTTAAAGGCTGCAGCAACCTCCTCGGATACGTCGAAGACTGAGATGTTCCCATCTGGGAACTGCCAGCGAATCCTAGGGGAGAAGCCTTCGGGCTGACCCTTATCCTCCCACTGGGAGTTTCGAAGGATTGCGCCGGTCTCCTTGTTGACGAAGACTCTGATAGGCTCCGGGAGACTAGCTTTTTTAGCCTGCTCCTCTTCCCAAACCTTGACCTCCTCGGTCATCGCGAAGCAGAGTTCCTTGACTCTATCCGCGTGACCAGATTCGATCTGGTGGGAGAGAAAATTCTCGATAATGAGGAATTTATCCTCAGAGAACTTTGTCCCCAGACCCTCGAGCTTACGCTCTTTCTTGGTCTGTTTCTTGGCCTTCTCAGCCTTTTTCTCAGCGCGCTTAGTGCGAGACTCTTCGCGCTGAGCGGCGATTTCCTCCTTTACCTGAGTATTAACTTGTAGTAAACCCATATTTTCTACCTCCTATAATGAAAATAGCAACACAATATTTTTAAAGTACCTGCTTCTATTTTATCATAGAAACGCTATAATGTCAAGAGCATAAACGTGCTATAATGGGGGTATGGATAGTATCGAAAAGGCGAAAATCAAGGCGGCCACCAGAGATGACACAAAGGCGGATTACCTACATTCTTCTGGCTATGCGCAGGTGCAGAATGGGGAGCGAATTGGCACCACGAGTTTGCAAAGCTTCCGCGAGAGGCAGGCACTGGAAGGCAGCCGGAAGTTTGTGCGGAATTATCGAAGTTCAAAGATGGGTGCGCAAGCAGATGGGGGCTGGCATGCGCGGACTAGTGAAGAAGATGCCGCACTGGCCGGCAAGATTGGCAGCTTCGGCAAGAGAGAGGCGGATAGTCCAGCTGAAAAAAGAGCCGTAGTGAGCGCGAAGCAGCGGAATCCAATAGCGGAAAGGCAGGCAAAGAGATAATACAACCGTGGGGGAATTTTGCAGTATTTGTAGGGTCTAGAGTGGAGCCAGCGGACGCAGTGCTTGATTTTATTGCGGCGGTACCGACAGATTATGATATTGAGTGATAGACTAATCTCAGGTTTTGTGCTATAATTTCTTTGTGGGGAGTGGTTTATGGTGGGATTAGCTCAGTTGGTTAGAGCGTCTGATTGTGGTCCAGAAGGTCGCAGGTTCAATTCCTGTATCCCACCCCAGAGTGAGCGAGAGAATAGAAAATTGTTTTCTATTTCGAGCCACGACGCAGGGAAAGCGCGCGTAGCGCGATTACCCCATATTCGTAGAGTCAGTTGTTGAGTCTGCGGATACCTCATTAGCGAGTGTCATATAACGGTTATTATGGAAGTTTTCCAAACTTCTCATCAGAGTTCGACTCTCTGCACTCGCACCATTTGAGAGGAAACTCTCGTTTTTTGTTGCTTAGTATAGTATAATATTAGCATATAGGTCTTAAAAGGAGATTTTAATGGGTAAAGTTTTAAAAGCAGCTGCGGCTGCTGGGATGGGGGCAGCCCTGATAGCAGGCATGGTGGTATTGCCACGCACGGCATCGGCTACGGGTGCTTATACATTAACTTTTAGCGTCGATCCTAATGCGGCACTAGAGACTTCCTTGTCAGTACAGGGCGCAGACCAGATTAAGGTAACCGTTACAGACGGCGATAGCGCAGAGCACACTGATTGGGTAATGCTAGATAACGCACTGACTGGCTCAGGAACGGTTGGTGAAGCAGCCTGTTCTAGCACCACTTCTTGTACAATTACCGTATCTGACGGTACGGCTGGCGCCTTACACTTCTCTGGTAATAACGGCTACTTCTCTCTATTGTCACCTAGTGGGCAACTATACCCTGGTGACACACTGAGTGAGAGCATGGCAATCACAGTGGGTGACTATGTGGAAAGTGACAGTCCAGAAGTACCTTTCTCTGGGAGAGTTTGGTTCGTCTGGAACTGTGATGGTAACTTCTGCAAGTCCTTCATTGAGGATATTGATGGGACGGAAGACGTAGAGAATCCAGATGGCTCACATACGCTTACTTATCACACAAAGATGATTCATGATACAGACATCAACGATGCGACTGACGCCACTAAGCATCCAGATGCATCCGTTTTAGCCCCTAGTGATTACCGCTTCGTCTGGGAGCACATGTATCCTTTGATTCCACCTGCAACTGCCACCTGGGATGAATACCAAGCTTGGGAAGAGAGCTACATCGATGGCGACTACGACAAGCAGTTTGCATATATTATCGACCCAACAGGGGCGCAGAATGGTGCAAACATCATCTCTACTAATGGCGCAAGGGCATTCCGCTTAACTATCTATCACGATGGTTATTACGGTGTAACAAATGCTTCTAACCCTGAAGATCTCACTTTTTACCCTGAGTTCTGGGGTGAAGATAGATTTAATCCAGCCTATGACGTCTCTGAGACCTCTCTTGATAACCCACAAACTATCAAATCCTACCTGTTAGAGCCAAAGATTACTCTTTCATCTGATGGCGGGACGGCAATTTCTGCACTGACGGTAGCCTCTCCAGACGTGCCAGCTGATGCAGTAACTATTACTGATGCAGGTGCTGGTAAGTGGGATATCGTATTTAACTCTAACTTCTACGATGATGTTACTTTTAAAGTAACGGGCGCGGGACAGGATTATTACGTACGCGTAGTACGGATGACCGTCAATCATGATACGGAAGATATTGTAGTCAGAAATAAGGCTATTCTTTACTATCCAGCAGGCGACACGAACGATTATGACGTAATCGCAACTTATCACTTCTCTGACAGAGATGATATTACCACGACACTAGTCCCTACTGGTTCAGCACAAGCTGGTGGCAAGGGCTTATCGAAGAAGGCTTACACCTTCTCAACGGCCGACAGCTATATTGCTAGCCTGCTCAGCAACAATAATAACTGGACGGGCGTATCTTACACCGTAGTGAAGAAAGGTAGTACAGCTACTCACTATGCTGGCACACTAGCCGGCTCTGGCAAAGGCGTCTATTATGGTGTACATAACGGCCACGTAACATTAGGGGCGGGTAATTAAGGAGAGCATATGAAAAAGATTGCAACGATTTTAACTTCACTCGTACTTTCCCTGATGGTCTTCGTACCAGGGGTAAGCGCCTTGAATAAAAAGGTTTTGACAATGACGGCAGAGGTGACCGGTTCTAATGTGGCCGTAAATGGTACAACTGAAGACGGAATGCTAGCTGTGGCCGTATCCGTCTATAAGGCAGACGGTACCACCTTGGTGACCGTAGAGAGCGCCTCCGTCACCAGTAACGCCTTTACCCACACTCTGACCTTGACGGACGGCACCTATATCATCCGTGTCGCAGATTATGATGGTGGTGACTTTATCGGGCAGACCGTAGTAGTGGGCGACGGTGAGGCCGAAGCAGAAGGCAGCACTGTTGGCTCCCCTGATACGGGCTATAAGACTAATGAAAAGGCAGAAGCAGAAGATGGCTCTGTGGCTTCTAGTATCGCCGTGGCAGCAGTAGTGGCGGCAGCCTTTGGGGTACTGGCAATCTTCGGACGTAGATTAGTAAAAAATAAGGAGTAAAGATGGCCGGCTATCGGATGAACCTACAAAAGAAGTACTTCGACTTTGTCAAAAACGGGACAAAGAGAATAGAGCTGAGACTCTTAGATGAGAAACGGCGGCAGATAAAGGTGGGTGATCGGATAGATTTTGAATGTGACGGCGCATCAATTGCTACGCGCGTAATTGGGGTATTATATTATCAGAACTTCAATGAGATGTTTGAAGATTACCCCATGGAAATTTTAGCTGAAAAGGGCTTCTCAAAAGAAGAACTTTCTAAGAGCCTAGAAGAATTCTACACCCCAGGCCTGCAAAGCAAGTATGGGGTGGTAGGGTTCAGGTTTGAGCTAATCTAAGGTTAAATTATGGGATACTTAAGCTGAAACTGGCGAGGTAATGTATTCTCCACGGCAAACTATACATAAAAGCGAATCTTAATACTATCTGGGACGGCCTGCGTCCGCGAAAAGTAAAGTCCTAAAGGGCGTTGACTTTTCGCTGGGACTCCGGGATATTGTCCCAGATAGTACCAAGATTTGCTTTTTAAATATTACTAGTTTCGTACTACGCAGCGGATAGAGAAGGCTGTATCCTTACCACCATAATCAATAGGTGAAAAGCTATTTTGCATATATATAAACCTATATGCACCAGTAGCCGATGAGGGGGCGTTAGACCAGAATATTCCTTGGGAGCCCTGGCTACGCTCAGTAGAATCGCTTCTGTCCCAGTATCCGTAATATTTCGACATGCCGAGAATGTTTGTACTGTTTACAAATTGCGATCCTTGAGTATAGCCGTAGGAATTTAAAAGTTTAGCAACAGAATACGATACCGTAGTGCTAGTACTATTGAGTGGTAATTTCCAATTACTTGGACAAATTGAAGTATTTACAGCGGAAGTATCCCCACATGGGGCTTTTGCTACAGCGGCGCACCAATTATAATACTGTTCACCATAATAGCTTGTATCACTAGTGGCACTAGAACCTACACCACTAGCGGTATGGACACGTATTTGAGAATAGTCGTTACTATTCCAATTGCTCGTAGTTGGAATGGTGAGTGTTCCACTCGTAAAATCACTATCCGCTGAAGAGACGGTCATGTTTACGATGTTTAAGTTGTCTGTCATCCAGCAGTTGCCATCTCTTGCTTTAATGATGCCGTACTGTTGGCCATTTCTTCTATCGTAGAGTTTCTTAGTTTCATCAGTACTCATATTAGCACAATCAGTAAGGGTAAAGTTCTGCATTTGTTCGTCTTCGGTGCCGTTGAGGACGCAGCGAATCGAGAAGCCAAAACCTTTTTCACTACTGTTTGGTGATCCAATTCTACTAGAACTGTAATAAAAATTCCATGAATTACTTGTAGAGTAGGGGGTAGCGGACCAATATTGACCATAAATACCTTGACTATCTTCCTCGGAAAGTCCTTGCCCATCTGCTCTATAATACCAAGAACCATAGTACTTAGTAAACCCTAGACTACTCTGGTTTAATAACCCAGTCCCAGTAGTAATCCCATAAGAATTGAATAACTTTGTCCAAGACTTATTTTGGTATTGGTCTCCATTTATCGGTAACCTCCATCCCCTAGGACAAATACTAGTGGAGACTGTTCCGCTACTTGCTGTAGAGCCAGCCGTAGCCGTTACCCAGTTATAATATGCTTCACCTTGGTAACCACTATTAGTCCCTACGTGGAATTTAGCCTCGTTTGTTGCATTTGATGTCCAGTTGCTTGTAGCTGGTATAGTAAAGGTAGTCTCGGTAGTAGAGGAACCAAAGTCACTATCTAAACTGGAGATAGTAAGAGGCTGGGATGGATTATCTATGTTATAGAGCCATAAGTTATCTGCCATCCAGCAGTTACCGTCTCTTGCTTTAACGATGGTGTATTCTCGGTTGTTTCTAGAATCTGGGAGGGTGATTTGGGAATCGGTAGCCATTTCATTACATTCTGCCATGGTAAAGTTCTGCATGGTATGTTCTGGTGGTATACCTTCACCAAAGGCTGTATAGGTGATGGTAGTAGAGTAAGTAGAGCTAGGCATAGTAGTATCGGCGTTTAAACCAAAGTATATAGGGATATCAGTACCGTCTGGGATATTAGGAGTATCTGAA
>JAZSOC010000024.1:0-27511 GCA_045536725.1 Candidatus Nanosyncoccus sp. | reverse complement strand
ACGATCGTCGACTTGGTGAGCCTTTACCTCACCAACTATCTAATCGTACGCAGGCCAGTCCCAAACCGGATAAATCCTTTAATCCGAAGATCACATGCGGTATTAGCCACTCTTTCGAGTAGTTATCCCTCAGTTTGGGGTATGTTCCCACGCGTTACTCAGCCGTCCGCCGCTCGTCAGCGGGGCTCCACTGTGCTCTTAAATCTTACCCTCCGCAAACTGCCCGAGGTGTTAAGAACACGGTGGAGCCCCCTGTTACCGCTCGACTTGCATGTATTAGGCACGCCGCCAGCATTCATCCTGAGCCAGGATCAAACTCTCCATTAAAGTAAACATTGAATTTGAAAACTCAATAATGAACTGACGTGAGCTGCTCTAAAAAATATTAGAGTACTCTTAAAATTGCACAACTAAATTGTTAAAGTTGTTCTAAGCAACTTTACATAAGATAAAATATGTCTCGCAGTTTCTTAGACTAATTACTAGTATAGCGAACAGGTATCGGATTGTCAATACTTTTTTAGCATTTTCTTAAAAAATTCCGTTTTTCTTTAAGAAAAATACACATAAACCCGCCGCCACCCCTATTATTAGCCCAACCAGCACCTGAACTGGCGTATGCCCCTCAATGATCTCTACCTTCTGTGATAGACGATTTAATGCCTTCCCCTGCTCCCCCACTGCAAAACGTACATTCACAGCATCATATATTACAATTAATGTTACACAAAACATTAAAGAAAACTCCACTGAAAACACGCCCCTTTGCAATAGCAAATAGGTACATACCGCCACCAAGCTAGCCGTGTGCCCTGATGGCATACCTCCAGAACGCAACACGTCCACCATCAAAGCCTTTATTCCCCGCTCTCTACCTTTTCGTGCTGTGAACACAAATTTTAGAGCTTGCGCCACAATCCACCCAATACTAAACGCTACTAGAACATAGAACCCATCTTCCATATCCCTATTGTACCACATTACTCTTCTTTCTTCTTACGCTTCTTTACCACTGGCAAAAACCACCACAGCCCCACACCGATTCCTGCGACAATAAATGGTATCGTCAGCCACAGGCTAAAATGCCACTTTTTCGCCTCCCCACCCAACTCTGGCACTTCCACCTCTGTTTTAGTATCCTGTTCCTGCACTTTTTTCTTGCTCTTTTTCTCATTACTAGTTGCAGCCACCCCTATTCCAGTCGTAGAAACCACTGCCACATCCTGGCTCTCACCCTGATACTCTACCTCTGGCATTATTCTTACCTCAGACATTACCGGCTCATTAGTAGTAGCCGCCCCGTAATTTGTCGCCACTGCCAAATCTACTCGTTGAGTCGCCCCTGACACTGTCGGTACTGACATCGTCGACTCTGACTCCACAGGTTCCGACCCAGACACTGTCGGCTCCGGCTCCACTGGTTCAGGCTCCACTGATTCCGGTTCAGGTTCAGGCTCAGGCTCCACCACTGGCGCTGGTACCGTTATTTCCGCCAATCTCACCCCGTCTAGCCACGGCTCATATACCCTCCCCTCGTCCGTATCTCTCGCTAAACACTCCACCCCATCTTGGTAGTAAGACATACATTGTCGATAGTCCACCTTAATATTAATCGTTCTAATCGAGCCATCTCCCGGCGTCGTCGCTAGTGCCAGATAAAGCAGCCCACTCTCATTATTTAACAGGCTAGTCCCAGAAGCCATCATCGCACTCGTTACCGTCTCTGGGACACCGCTCACTAGTGACACTGCCCCAGCCCGCCCTGATGCCTTGTCATATAGCTGTGTCATCCAGATTGGCACTGCCATTTCTAAGGTATTTTCATCTGGCTCAGAACCATTATTTGGATATTGGATATTCATCCGTATTGGCCTATCCACATCCGTACCAGTATCATAATAGGTTACCGTTACCTCATTTTGCCCCGGACTAATTCTATCCACCTTAAGCTCACCCGGTACGGTGTCATATAATGTCAGCGGCTCACTTGCGTACGCTGATACCCCATTTAGTATTCCTAGACTTGTCGCTATCGCAGCA
Source organism: Candidatus Nanosyncoccus sp. (assembly GCA_045536725.1). GTDB lineage: Bacteria > Patescibacteriota > Saccharimonadia > Saccharimonadales > Saccharimonadaceae > Nanosyncoccus. Next base: position 25,471 of record JAZSOC010000024.1, on the reverse strand, counting down.
GTCAAAATTTGTGTTCTTATCTTCATAAGAATCCTTTCTTTCTCTGCTAATAGCTGTTACTCTCCCCCAATTTATCAAATCTTCCCCTACCTGACAAGCACAAGCATTAAAAATACGGCTAACAAGCCGTATTTTTAACCAGGAATCCCTAATTTCTATTCTTCTTTCTCTTCTGGGAGTACTATCCCAATCGATGCCACGCTGTCGCCATCGCTCATCTTCATGATACGTACACCCTGGGTAGCCCGGCCTAGTGTTGGGATTTCTTTCATCGCTACGCGAATCGCCTGGCCCTTAGTAGACATCATGATTACTTCCTTTGCCTCTGGGTCTAGCGTATGCACCGCTACAATTGGCCCAGTCTTTGCCGTCACAGAAGCCACCTTAATTCCTACGCCACCACGTCTATGCACTGGAAAGTTGGACACCAAGGTCGCCTTACCGTACCCATTAGCAGAAATTGCTAATAGTTTCTGATCTGGATCAGTTACTACGTCCATTCCTACAATCTCATCCTTTGGCCGAAGACGCATTCCTCTCACCCCCTTAGCAGAACGCCCCATTCCCCGCACTTCAGACTCATTAAAGCGTACCGCCTGCCCCGCTGAGGTAGAGATGATAATATCATTCTTCCCAGTAGTACCCTTCACCCATTTCAGTTCGTCACCATCATCCAGTTTAATAGTAATCAAACCATTTGTTCGGATATTCTCATAATCTTTAATCGGTGTCTTCTTAATCGTCCCTTTCTTAGTCGCCATAAAGAGGAAGCCATCCGCACCCAGCTCTGTCCCCTGCTTAATAATTGCGGTAATCTTCTCTTCTGGATGAAGGTTTAGCATATTCACCGCAGCCGTCCCTCTAGCAGCCAGAGAAGCCTGTGGCACTTCGTAAGCCTTCAAGCGGAACACTCGCCCCTGTGAAGTAAAGAACAGTAGGAAGTCATGTGAATTAGCAGTAATAATCTGTGAAATCACATCTTCTTCCTTAGTAGTCATACCACGCTTACCCTTACCACCTCTATTCTGGCGACGAAAATCATTCTGTGGTACCCGCTTGATATAATTCTCTGTGGTCAGCAGAATTACACTCTCCTCCTCTGGAATTAGCTCTTCCTCAGAAAACTTCCCTAGTTCATGATTAAAGATTTTGCTACGACGCTCATCACCATATTTCTCTTTTACAGCCAAGAGCTCTTCCTTCACCACTCTGAGAATCTCGTTTTCATCAGCCAAAATTGCCTCAAGTTTTGCGATTAATTCATGAAGCTCTTTCAGCTCTGCCTCAATCTTATCGCGTTCCAAACCTTGCAGACGACGCAGCTGCATAGCTAAAATTGCTGCCGCCTGTATCTCTGATAGGCCGAATTTCTTCATCAGCTGCTTATCTGCATCATCATAAGCAGAGCGAATCGTCTGGATTACTTCATCGATATTATCGAGGGCAATCTTTAAGCCTTCCAAGATATGTGCACGCTCTTTCGCCTTTTTCAGTTCAAATTCCGTTCTCCGGCGTATAACTTTTTGACGGTGCTTGATAAATTCTGCCAAAATATCCTTAAGACCCAGAGTTCTCGGTTTAATTCCGTCCACCAGCGCCAAGATATTATAGTGGAAAGTAGTTTGAAGATCAGTTAATTTATATAGTTGATTCAAAATTTTCTTCGGGAAAGCATCTTTTTTCAGCTCCACTACTACGCGCGTCTTTCCTCTTGCAGATTCGTTCCTTGCATCCTTAATATGAGTCAGCTTCTTATCGTTAGCTAGTTGCTTCACCTTCTCTACGATCGACTCGCGGCTCACCCCATATGGCATCTCTGTTACTACGATATTATAACGGCCACCCTTAATCTCTTCAATATTAGCAATACCCCTGATTACCACCGAGCCTTTACCGGTAGCATAGGCTCTCTTCATTGGCTCCCCGCCATATACTTCCGCCCCTGTCGGAAAATCTGGCCCCTTTACATGCTTCATCAGTTCATCAAGAGTAATGTCAGGATTGTCAATCTGTGCCACTGTAGCATCCACCACTTCTGACAGGTTATGTGGCGGAATATTTGTCGCCATACCCACCGCAATACCCATCTGACCATTGAGGAGAATATTTGGCACTGCTGCCGGCAACACTGCTGGCTCCTGCTCCGTACCGTCAAAGTTATCTCTGAAATCTACAGTCTCTTTATCAATGTCGGCTAACAGTACCGAGCCAATCTTATCCATTCTAGCCTCAGTGTAACGTGAAGCCGCCGGATCATCACCATCCGCCGAACCAAAGTTACCTTGCCCTTCTACTAAGGTGTAGCGCATCTTCCAAGGCTGAGCCAAGTTCACCATAGCATCATAAATAGAAGAATCGCCATGTGGGTGATATTTACCCATCACCTCGCCCACGATACGTGCAGACTTCACTGTCGCATGCGGCGCTTTCCAACCATTTTTATTCATCGCGTAGAGGATACGACGATTCACCGGCTTTAATCCATCACGCACATCTGGGAGCGCACGGTCGATAATCACCGACATAGAGTAACGAAGGAAGTAATTCTCCATCGTTGACTCCACCGTCCGAAGTTCCACTCCGTCCGTATCAACCGCCGGTTCCTGGTTAATCAGCTCCCCGTCCAAAGCATCGCTATCATCAGCAGCGTCAGCCGACTCTTCCGTCTCTGGCGCCGCCATCACCTCATCTAACCCCTTGTCATCTGCGCTATCTGGCACTCCGCCAGCCTTACTCACATTTTTCTCATCTTCTGGGTTTGTTGTCTTATCTACCATTTTTCCTCCTTAGAAATCCAAATCATCCAGATTAACTTTCGCTGCGTTCGACTGAATAAAGGTTTTTCTCAGATCCGCCTCATTACCCATCAGCTTCGTAAAGATCGTGTCCGCCTTTTCCGCATCGTCAATATTTACTCTAATCAAAGTACGATTCTCTGGATTCATCGTTGTCTCCCAAAGCTGGCTTGCATCCATTTCACCTAGACCCTTAAAGCGCTGCTGCTGGGTATAGCCAGCTTGCTTAAAGCGCTCATCTTCTGGATTAATCTTCGTCCCAGCCGCCTTTCTCTCTTCAATCTTCTCTGTTAATTTCTTTTCTAGTGCCGCCTCGTCATAGATATATTCAATCTTCCGGTTAGAGCCCGTCCCCTTAATCAAGCCAAATAGTGGTGGCTTTGCCAAATAGACATGCCCTGCCTTAATCACCTCTGGCATATAACGGAAGAAAAACGTGAGTAGCAATGTAGAAATATGTGCACCATCTACGTCAGCATCGGTCATGAACACAATCTTATAATATCTGAGTCCATCAATATTAAACTGATCACCAATTCCCACCCCCATTGCCTTAATCAGAGAAACAATCTCTTTGTTAGCAAACATCTTATCGAGCCTAGCTCTCTCAGTATTTAACACCTTACCTCTTAGCGGCAAGATAGCTTGAATCTTAGAATCGCGCCCCTCCTTTGCTGAGCCAGCCGCAGAGTTACCCTCTACAATAAAGAGCTCACACTTTGTCCTATCTCTATCGCTACAATCAGCCAGCTTCGACGGAAGGTTTAGCCCCTCAAAGGCCCCCTTACGAATCACATTATCACGCGCTGCCCGTGCCGCCTTACGTGCCCGTGCTGCTAGCGCCGCTTTTGTTACAATCTTCTTAGCAATTTGCGGATTCTCTTCCAGATAGTAAGAGAAATATTCGCTCATTACCTTATCTACATAACCCCTTGCCTCTGGATTACCCAGTTTATTTTTAGTCTGCCCCTCAAACTCTGGGTTTGGTAATTTTACCGAAATAACCGCCGTGAGACCCTCTTTAATATCATCACCCGTCAGGTTATCTTCTTTCTCTTTTAAGAGACTGTTCTTTCTTGCGTAATCATTAATTGTTCTGTTCAAAGCGGTTCTAAAACCAACCACGTGCGTACCGCCATCAGGGGTCAACACGTTATTTGCAAAAGGCTTCATTGTCTCCGCAAAGGTATCATTATACTGCAAAGCAATCTCTACCCTACCATCGCCAATCTCTTTATCAACATAGAAAATATCATCTGATACCACCTCTTTACCACTATTGAGACGCTTTACGTAACTCTTAATCCCACCTTCAAAGTAGAAGCTCTCTCTAACACCGCTACGTTCATCGATTGCTGTAATTAAAATCCCCTTAGTTAGGTATGCCTGATGGCGCGCATAATTCAGCACCCAGTCAAAATCTATCTCCGTACCATTCTTAAAGATAGAGCCGTCTGGATAAAAAGTAATTGAGGTACCTTGCTTATCAGTATCACCCAGGACTTGCAATTCTGAAGTAGGCTTTCCAGTATCAAACTCAATATGATTAATCTTCCCATCTCTGTAAACTTCTGCCACCATTCGTGTAGAAAGCGCATTTACTACTGATGAACCCACACCGTGAAGACCAGATGAAACCTTATAGCCACCACCACCGAACTTACCACCAGCGTGCAGCACCGTCAACACTGTTTCCAGCGTGGACTTCTTTGTCTTCGGGTGAATATCCACTGGGATACCACGCCCATTATCCTCGACCCTTACACCACCATCTTGCTGGACAATTATCTCTATCTTTGTAGCATACCCCGCAATTGCCTCATCGATTGAGTTATCTGCGATCTCTTTGATTAGATGATGCAAACCATCATAACCAGTAGACCCGATATACATACCTGGTCTCACGCGAACCGCTTCTAACCCCTCTAAGACTCTAATATCAGAGCCATCATACTTTTCAGCCATCCTGAATTACCTCAACTTATTATTACTCTTTCCATTGTATCTCTTTATAGCCAAAAAATCAAGACTTCCCCACCCTAAAACTACCGTTTTAACGCATTCTAACGCAATTTTACGACGGTATCATCCTCCAGCCTATTGTCTACCAGCTTTTTGTGATTAAGGGCCTCAGAATCGCTCTGAACGCGCTCTACGGCCACCTTTGGCACACCCTGCTCAGGCTTTGGCTTAGACAACCGAGTATTTATTTCCCTGTCCACTTCTGCCCTAGTTCGCCCGTATTTTACCGCAGAATAGCTCTTTAATGCTCTTAGTACCTCTGGGTTCTCTTCCCCCATTGGCGGTATTAGGTTCATCGTAAATGGCTTCGTTGGCATATCAAACATCATCACCTGCGTAATTGCATGATAATTCGGCTGATTATGTAAATCTTCCGCATTAAACACCGGCGCGAACACTTTTTCCATTAGCTCTGCATCTGTCACGCCTACACGCCCACAAATCACTGTCCCTACGTTTCCAAGCACACCCTCCCGTATCTTATCTGAAAGCTGCGTCATAAACTGGTTCGCCACTACTAGGTTTAGCCGGAACTTTCTCGCCTCAGATAGAATTGACTCAAAGCTATCTGTTGAGAAATTCTGGAACTCATCCACAAATAAACTAAAATCGCTACGCCTATCTTCAGGAGTGTCCACTCTGCTCATTGCCGCCGTCTGGAATTTCATCACGAAAATCATACCAAGGAGCTTAGAGTTTAGCTCACCCATCTTCCCCTTAGATAAGTTCACTAGAAGAATCTTCTTATTATCCATGATATCCCTGATGTTAAAACCAGACTTTGTCTGTCCTAAGATGTTCCGCATCATCGTATTAGAGAGGAACGGCCCCCACTTTGACACTAACCAAGTCACCACCTCACCTGCATCATTACTCTTTTGTGATGCTGGAAATTCTCTTGTCCAATACTCATAAACACTTCTGTCCGTCACGTATTTTAGCTTCTCCTTTACGAAAGCTGGGTCAGTGAACACTTTCGGAATGTCAATAAAGGTTGCACCTCTCGGGTCACTCATCAGAAGTAGTGCCGCATTTCTAAACATATGCTCACCTCTTGGCCCAAAGATACCGGTATGACCTGGGTCATACAGAGAATAAAGCATATTTATCCCCTCCTGCACAATAAAATCCTTCTGGTCAGGAGTCTCAAATTCAAACATATTCATCCCAATTGGGTTATCCATATCCCCCGGGTCAAAGTAAATCACATCATCAATTCTGTCCTCTGGCACCATCGAGAGTAACTCCTCTGTCACATCGCCATGCGGATCAATAAAGGCAAAACCTCTACCATCCATCATATCTTGATAGGCAATATTTTTTAACAGTACTGACTTACCCATACCCGTAGCACCAATAATATAAGTATGGCGCCGCCTATCTTTCTCTGATAGCCTAATTAATTTCTTCTCACCCCTATATTCATTCGCTCCTAAAATCACTCCTGTATCTACTAGCTTAGCTGGGCCATCTACTTGCTTCGTCGCCTGCCGCTCTATCTTAGATGATGGGATAGAATTTCTGGATGGTAAATGAAAAATTGAAGATAACTCAACGCTATTCAGTACATTCTCCTTTGTTCCCTGTGGGAAAATCCGGTAAATATAATTCCGCCCCAGCTCCCTAGCGTCTCTTGCCGGTTCATACCTAAAACCATTATTACTTGGCGAATCAAATTGAGAAAACGCCGCCACCATCCCCCCAAGCAGCGCCTCTGATCTAGCCCTTGTCTTCGCGCTAGCCATCACTCTAACCAAACATTCAAAGGCTGGATACTTAGTCTTATTTTCAATTGCTGCAATTTCATCTTGTTGTAAACTAGTTAAAGGCTCATCATTACTCTTGTCCTTCTCGCGAACTTCTGGTGCTCTCCATAAAGCTTCAAATATATCTCTGAACAAATTTATTACCCAGCCCAATGCGTCATTAGAAAAACTTTTCTTCTTGTCTTTTATATCTTGTACTCGCGCTTCCGACTTTCTTATCCATTCACTGTTTGCTGGTCTGAACAAAATTTGTAGTACCATCCCCTCCCCCTCTTTACACTTAGATAAAGCATTTAAGAGAGAGCTACTCGCATCCCACTTAGTGTCCTCATAAGTAGCTATCGGGTAGACATATTCTTTCTTCAAACTCAACTCACCACCGGCCACCCCTGAATATTCACCATCTAGACCAAAGATATTATCCTCATCCACCTCCTCTAGGCGTGCTGTCGGATAAGCAGAAACTATTGCCTGTTTTACTGTTTCTAACATTTCCAATGGAACTAATGCCCAATACTTCACTAGGCCACCCACTGCTGCTATCTCAAAAGAGACGTGTCTCTGTCCAAAAATCCGTGCCTTTAAACCTTTCTGTACTACTGAAGCTATTGTTGAATACATAATCTGCGCCTCTGAGATAGCTTCGTTGGTTACATCTCGCTCATCCCTTCCTCCACCCTGAATATCATCCGTTTCTGGTGGCAAGTGAATTAAGAGTGGTACCATCTTTAATGCACGCTCGTAATTGGTGTCCGTTCTCTGCCTGTTAATTCTCTTTGCCCACAAAAACCCAGCACCTATTACTACCACAGCTATAATCGCCACCCAAAGCATCTCTACTCCTGTCCCCCATAATCATCACCCCCGTGATAACCATAAATCGCCAGATTCTGACGCCTAAGAAGCTGCATATCTTCCACTGCATCAGAAGCTTCTTTTTCTATCGCACTCTTTTCTGCGCGATCCACTAGTCTACCTTCCCCCTCCGCTTCTACCTTTTGAACTTCTTCGCTGACTATCTCTGGTGGCATCACTCCCAGCTCTTCAGCGCTTTCCTCCAGGTTGGCCATTTCAAAGGACGCCTCTCTTGCACCAACCCTGAATCTCTCTTTCTCCTCTGGCGCTTCAAAATCACCACTCTGCCATTCTGGACCAAATTCAGGCCCTGACAGCTGTTCACCTCCGTTATATGAACCAAGGCGTTCATTACTCATATGCTTATTTTAACATACTTTAACAGTTTTTACACCTTTTTTGATATCACAAAACAAATCAATGCTACCGCTATCACTACACCTCCAAGCGACAGCCACCAAGCTGTTCCAATTGAATGGGCTAAAAGCAGCATTATTGGCCCTAGCGCCAGAGCTAAAGCATAAGCATAATCTTTTCTCTGCATCCCACCCTTCTTTCCTGCAATCTTTCGAAACACCCCTACTATCCCCACCATCACGCCAATCATGACGATGTAGACTGTTGTAAAAAAAACTAAAACCCCTAACGGGCCCACTTCCGCCGGGGTTGTAAGATTCATCATTACTAAAAGTACCACCACTGCTGTCAGACTGATTAAGAAAATAAAGCGGTTTAGCATAATGATTTTATTTTACTAGACTTCGCCTCTCGGCGCAAGTCGATAAGTTTTGAACTATAACCCTGCGAGAAGCTATAATTCCCTTTCTTGGCCTCCCTTGTAACGGCACGTCCGTTAACATTGAAGTTATATGGACCAAGTGGCGAGTTATCCAGCACTATAATCATAACTATTAGCCGCAACTCTACCACTTGGATTTAGACCGCTCCACCTTAGTGGAGCATTGTCGCTTTTTGATAAGGCTTACCTTACCCTTACTGCTCCTCTTCCCTATTCTGAGATTTAATTATACTAATAAGGTCCAGATCAGCGCGCTCATACGCGAAGCATTCGCGGAGCTTCAGGTAATTTCTACTGATTCCAGTTTGTAATTTATGGCTAGAAATTACCAGTAGGCTCTGTAATGTTATTTGTATTTCATGTTCCTCGCTTTTTGAATTTTTATTTCTGTCTTGCGACTAATTTCATATTAGCATAAATACTTTAATATTTCAAGCCCTTTGAATACATTTTTTATTGTATTTTTTACAACAATAACATATTTTAAGCTATTCTACCCCTGTTTATGTCATCTTTACTACATATTGTATTTTTTACAACGAATCCCGCCAAATTAACGCCAAATGTTGTAATTTTTGTAACAAACCTGAACAAAAATTACACCCCCACCACTGACTATTCCCTGTTTTTATGATAGAATTACAAATAGTAATCACTTTGGTCATAGCACAAAAAGGAGGGATATGTTCATGACTAACGTTACGATCCTTAACTTCATGGCTTCTGAAAAAATGTCTGGCATTACCGTCGCAGCGCTCTATGATGACCTTATTCATAGCGCCCTACGCTCACAGGCAGCCTGTCGCATCTATCGCCATTATGAGCATGACTTCGCGGAAAACGCTTGGCGAGCTTGTATTACTGATATCCGCAATGATGAATATCTGTTCTCACTCGATTGTGGGTATAAGGTCAAAAGCGACACCATGTTTAACTTCACTTCATCTTATCCTTATCTAAAGGATAATCAAGCGCAAGGTGTTATCACCATACAAACCAGCTTGCTCCGCACTTTTCTGCCGGAAGGTGGCACATTGGCCAATACTAAAGAGGCTAGTTCCCTAGCAGAGGAGCTAATCCATAGATACGTCCAGACACTTAAAGAGCATGGAGTCATTTATACTGTCGCATAACGTACCTTAATCACAAAATCCTGGCTAACTAGCCAGGATTTTTACTGTTTTGTTGTATTTTTCACATTTTTAAGCCTCCCTATTGCTCCCAAAAGCATGTGGAAAACTCTTAAAAAATTTATACAAAATTCTATTGACATTAGCATTTTGCCGCGTTATTATAGAGATAGCTTCTGAATAAAAAAATTATACAAAAACAACACGGAAGCCAAAAATAAACAAAAATAGCCAAAATAACTCCACACTCTTAAAAATGGCCGTCTTCCTCGCAGTTGCGGCCATTTTTCTATGTTTTCTTATCTAATAAGCCAATTCTAAGCGCCTTTCAGGCGCTTTTCATACCTCGCGCTACATTATAATCGTCTAGGCTTTTAAAACGGCCAAATTCAGCGTCCTCTTGCCTCTCAACTGGACATTTTTTCTGCCACATAACACATTAATAATTTACTAGAAAAAATCACCCAGATTGATATCTTTCATATTACTAGTCTTAATTACTAGATAAAAATGTTCAGATAGGGTTTTTCTTCTTGCGAAGCGCTATCTACAGGTAAGATTTACTAATTAAAAGCGGCTAGTTGGCGTTTTCTTGAGGTGAAGCGCTATCTTCCAGAGGTGTAATTTACCAGAAAAAATCACCCAGATTGATATCTTTCATATTACTAGTCTTAATTACTAGATAAAAATATTCAGATAGGGCTTTTCTTCTTGCGAAGCGCTATCTCTTATAGAGCGAGCAAGAAAAAAGCCCTATATGGGCATTTTTAGCAGTAATTAATCTGGTGGAGCTGGGGGATACTGCCTCCCCGTCCGTATTATCACTGGGATACCATTCTACGTGCATAGTTCTCTGTTTTAATCTCGGCTTGCACCTAAGGCGGCAAAGAACGAAACCTCAGATCGCCACAACTTAAACTTCAACTTTCACCTCAGTTACTTGCGAAAATCTATCCTCATAATTCTGACAATTCCCTTCCTATGAAGACTCAGAAGAAGAACCGTGCCTGATCTTATCTTAGGCAAAAGCAGGTGAGTAAATCACGTGCTTAGCAGTAGTTTTCTCTGCATTTATTGACACTTACGGTGTTAACGACACGCCTGATATCTGTTAATAATTCGTCTAAGCTTTGTCAGCCCCAACTACCTTCATTATACCACACCACCCCTAAAAACACAAGCCCTTTCCCCTGTCGCTCTATTATTCTAATTTCTAGTGTTGTAAAAAATACTAAAACAGGGGTAAAAGACGCTTGTGCTTGTTATTTTTAAGCCATGCCGCTACTATACGGCTATGATTTCCAAAATTTATTCAGCAATTCCTACTGGCTATGCTGGCCACATTATTGAAGTAGAAAGCGATATTAGCCAAGGACTACCCACCTTCAATATCGTTGGCATGGGCTCTAAAAGCATCACCGAATCCAAAGAGCGCGTTAAGAGTAGTCTTAAAAGTGCTGGCTTTATGTTCCCAGATTCTAAGGTTACCATCAACCTAGCTCCTGCCAGTCTGCCTAAAGAAGGTTCCTATCTTGACCTCCCTATTGCCCTTGCCGTCCTCTCCGCCTCTAAACAGCTCCTTCCCGGCGATATTAAAGATGCCGCCTTCGCTGGCGAACTTTCCCTCACCGGTAAACTTCGCCCTATACCTGGAGTTATTAACATCGTTGAAGCCGCCAAGGAAGCTCACCTTAGCACCGTCTACATCCCCGTTGATAATCTTAATCAGGCTGAACTAATATCTGGCATTGAAGTTATTGGTGTTTCTTCCCTTGAGGAACTCTTTCTCCACCTTAAAGAACAAGTTACAATCAACAATCAAGCTCATCCATCCCATGTTGTAAAAAATACTAAAACAGAGACAAATCCCGTTTATCTTGACTATATCCGCCAGCAAACCGCAGCTAAACGCGCTTTAATTATTGCCCTTGCCGGCCACCACAATATACTTTTCACTGGTCCTCCCGGCACCGGCAAAACATGGCTCGCCCGCGCTGCTACTAATCTACTTACCCCCTTGTCTCAAACTGAACAAATTTCTGTTACTAAGCTCCACTCCCTCTCCGGTATCACTAATGATATTATCAAGGAGCGTCCTTTTCGTAACCCTCATCATAGCTGTAGTTTTCAAGCCTTTCTTGGCACCCCTGATTCTCCGGGAGAAATCTCTCTCGCCCACAAAGGTATTCTCTTCCTCGATGAGCTCCCAGAGTATCCCCGCAACCTTCTTGAAGCTCTCCGCCAACCCTTAGAGGATAAGAGGATTAATATCACCAGAGTTAGCCACCATGCCACCTATCCTACGGATTTTATGCTTATTGCTACTATGAATCCTTGCCCCTGCGGCTATTTGGGTGATCCTCACCACGAATGTCACTGTAGTATCGCCCAAATTCAAAGATATCAACATAAACTCTCTGGTCCCCTCCTAGACCGTATTGATCTCTATGTCCCCGTGGAGCGCCTTAGTAGTACTGATTTTAACACTCCCACCCCCTCCGCTACCCCAGAACATAATACTGCTAAATTCCTTATCGCTAAAGCTCACCAGCGCGAACGAATCCGTTATGGCTCCTCCACTATCTTTAACTCCTCGCTCACTTCTCGCCAAATCACCGAGTTAATCCTCTCGAAATCTGCCAAAGCCCTCTTGCAAGATGCCTGCGAGAAGCTCAATCTTTCTGCACGTTCATATTTTAAAACTATCAAAGTCGCCCAAACCATTGCCGACCTTGAAAGCTCCGAAAAAATCACCGACCAGCACATTGCCGAAGCCCTCAATTATAGATATAGAGAATCTTGACTCTCCCCTATCTTTTTGCTATAATTAAATAGTTAAGTATATGAGCGAAAGGAGACATCCCATCAACAGAGTTAATCGTGTCCGTATTAACGGAGATATTCGTTACCCTGAAGTGCGCGTAATTGGCTCTAGTGGTGAACAGCTTGGCATCATGTCGAGTAGAGATGCCCAAAAAATCGCCCAAGATCAAGGTGTTGACTTGGTGGAAATCGCCGCCAATGCTAACCCGCCTGTCGTCAAAGTCATTGACTGGGGTAAATATCAATACCAGAAAATGAAAGAGGAAGCCAAAAATCGCAAGAAAGCTCGCGAGAAACAGTCTGAACTTAAACAGATGAAGATTGGCCTCAAAATTAGCGACAACGACCTTAACATCAAGCTCCGTAAAATTAAAAAATTCCTCGAAGATGGAGACCGCGTCAAGATTATGATTATCTTCCGTGGCCGTGAAATGGCTCATAAAGAGCTCGGCAATGAGCTTTTATCTAAAGTCTTAGCCGAGTTAGATGAAACTGCTATCGTCGAAGGTAAGCCACAATTTTCCGGACGCAACTTATCAGTCGGAATACGGAAGAAGTAATTTCCTACTTCCACGGTTCCCTGGTCGTACTTCGATATCAACTATAACTTAAAGGAAAACTATATGCCAAAGTTAAAAACGCATAAAGGCACCGCTAAGCGCATCAAGATTTCCGGTTCTGGAAAGCTCGTCCGTGAGCGCGCCTTTAAGAGTCATATCCTTGCCAAAAAGTCTAAGGCTAGAAAGCGCAATATGAAGACCGCTGCTGTCTTAGAAGGCAAAAACGCTAAAAACATTAAACGCGCATTAGGAGTTTAACATGAGAGTAAAAAGAGGAGTCGCAGCCCGCGCCAAGCATAAGAAAATCTTAGCTGCCGCCAAGGGTATGCAACATTATCGCACCCGTAGTTTTCGCCTAGCTAAGCAAGGTGTCATTAAATCCCTTCGCTATAGCTACCGCGATCGTCGTAATCGCAAGCGTGACCTTCGCGCTCTTTGGATTACCCGTATTAACAACGCTTCCAGAGAGCTTGGAGTATCCTATTCTCAGCTCATCAGCGGCATGAAGAAGAATGGCATTAACCTCGATCGTAAGGTTCTCGCCGATCTCGCCGTTAACCATCCTGAAGCATTTAAGGCTATCGTAGCCGCCGCAAAGGAGAAATAATATGGCAATTTGTGAAATCACCGGCAAAGGTAAAATGTACGGCCACAACGTTTCTTTCTCCCAGCACAAGACTCGTAAGGTATTTAAACCTAATGTACATAAGAAAACCTTAGTCATCAACGGCCAAAAGCTCAAAGTCAATGTCAGCGCTTCCGCTCTCCGTACTTTGAAGAAAAAAGGCCTCATCAAATAATAATCAACAAAAAAACTGGCGACATGTGCGTCAGTTTTTTGTCATTCTCTTTCTTTGACAGTTGGGGAACTTTCTTTTTTAAAGAAAGTGCCCCACCCCGTTTAGCTCTCAATAAGCCGGGTTCTGTAACCTGCAAACAGGCCGACAGCCATCTATCTAATCATCTAGTTGCCTAGACACTTAAGCGGTAAACGTGCATCCTCGAGCAAAGGTATCTAGCACTCCTTGCAGCTGGTAGGGTTTGCCTCCGCTATGTGTCACCACACAGCGCTGTGGGCTCTTACCCCACTCTTTTCACCATCACCTTTACAGGCAGAATTGTCTCTGTGGTACTTTCCCTATCCTTACGGACGGTCGCCGTTAGCGACTACCATGCTCTATGCTGCCCGGACTTTCCTCTCGGGTAAACCCCAGCGGCTGTCTTTCGAGCTGTCTATAATTATATCATATTTTTTATAACTTTTCTTCAAATTGTTTATCAATAGCTAGATTCGCTTCACTATCAGCCTCAACATTCTGTTCTCTTTTTACGTGCACAAAGGCTACCGCATCAAACTGTGCGAGTAACTTTTGTATATCCGCATAAATCGGCAATAAATCACGATTCTTAACCGTATAAATTCCTTTCATTTGATTAATCACCATCAGATTATCACTTATGAAGCGTACCTGTTTTAGCCCTAATCTTAAAGCCTGCTCGCAACCATGTTTAAATGCTTGATATTCCGCCACTCGTGACGTAGCAAATCCAATAAATTCTCCACCCCTTAGCAGTACATGGCCATCTTCCCCTACTATATAATACCCCACCCCAGACGGGCCAGGATTCCCTCTCGATGCGCCATCCACATACACTGTCGCACCATTAGCTACACTTCTATATTCTTGCTTACTTCCTCGTCCGGATTCAATCTCCATCACAGACAACGTAGCATCATCTAATCTTAAACCACCCGTTTCACCATATTTAACATAACGATACGCTGAGTATCTATCTGTAGGCAAGATCTTCTGCCCCTCAGCAACCTTAATCTCATAAACAATATATAAATTAGAAAGCTGCGAAGCTCCAGCCAATGCTACAAAGGTAATCACATCCACCAGCTTCACGGAGTCTACTTGAATCTGTAAATATTCATCAATTGTCCGACTTATCGACTCTTCCGGCTGTTCTCCAAAGCGAATCTTCCCCGTTGGTAGCTCCCATAATGGCGCCGCCTCCATCCGCCCCATATTTCGCTTCAAAAGCAGAGTGTCGCCACCCTCACGTATGATACCTACTACCCTTATACGCTGTTTCATATTACTCTCATATTGCCCTAATGACGTTATTTTCCCTGTAATATATACAAGGTGGGTAAAATCTTATGCGATACCACCACGGTGGTAAGCCACGAAATCCCTATAACATGACTATTCAGGAAAATCATGCCGCCACTAGGGCTACTTCTATTGTATCAAATTTTTAACGCCCTACCAATAGGAGGAAAAATTCAAACACCGCCTGTATTGCCCCAGTTGTAACCCTCGAAAAAGCCGTGCCAAACACCAATATCAAGCCAAACACTACCATTAAACCTAATCCATTCTCCATCTTCTCCATAAAATCTCTCACTGGATCTGGCGCTATCGCATATAATACTCTCGAACCGTCTAGTGGCGGTATCGGCAATAAATTAAATACCATGAAGCCAAGATTTGCGAGTACCATTTCTACGAACGCTAGACCAACTAAATTGTTCATATATAAACAGCCTGTATAATGCCCGATCAAAAAACTTACAAAAGCTAGCAAAAAGTTCATCGCTGGGCCAGCTAGCCCTACTAACGCCATTCCCCAAGCCCCACCCTTTAAATTACGCGTATTAATTGGCACCGGCTTCGCACCGCCAAAAATTGGCCCACCAGTTATATACATAATTAAAGGTAAAATTACGGATAGAAATGGATCCAAGTGCTTAAGTGGATTAAGTGTTAAACGCCCATTTTCCTTGGCTGTATTATCACCTAAAAAATACGCTACATAACCATGCGCCATCTCATGTAACACCATTGAGAAGATAATAATTATAAATACAATTAGAATAGCAACTATATTCACGCGCCCCCTAATTCAAGACAACCACCTCTTGTGAAGCTGGCAAATCATCAAGTTTCTTCACTTTAAGCTTCTTCTCTGTACGGGCAGTTAACTTCAATTCTGTTACCATCCCGTCAACATTCCCCATCGCTACGATAAGCTTCGGCTCTATCTCTTTAATGGCTTTCACGGAAGAAGTACAAAGAATATCCGACATGCCAAGATCATCTAAGCCTTCATCAACATCCCCCACAATGCCAACATGGATACCACCAACTTCTGCATCATAAATCACCTTCTCTTTTACGGCCAACCCACGAATTGCCACATCCCCAATCTCAAACTCACCTGGCCCCTTAATCTTCCCCACGGATAAATCTGCATCAATTTCGTACTCAGAAAGGTTAAAATTCACCGTGGTGGTCTTTGTCGTAATCTTAATATCATCAGGCCCCTTACTTTCAATGTCAAACATTTTACTCCTTTCCTTCCTTCTTTAATAATCCATCAGGATCAATTTTATCGCTAATATCCATTTCCAATATGTCTAATAAAAATCTATCCCTAACACTATACCTATACATAAAATCTTCTGTAGGCATAATTACATAATTCAGAGGACGCCCCTTCTTCTTCTCTACCACTTCCGCCCAATGTGTCAGCTTCTTTGTTTTGTCGTCACCAACTATCAAAAGGTCTATCCCTTCCACTCCAGGCTGACGATTCGTTACAACTAAAAGTTTCAGATACTTCTTCACGGTCTTTGCATAATCTTCCCAGGTACCCTGCCTAATATCTTGGTCCTTTACCACATCCACCTTTGCAGAAAACATTTCTTTCAGTGGGTGGCAGAACGGATGTTTTGCATTAGCTGAATAATATACTTTATTATCATACGTCTCATTCTTAATGATACCTATACTGTCAAGATTCAAAAGCTCCCGACGAACAGAATTTATTTGTTCACCAATTACCCTAGTAATTTCCCTTACATAATAAGATTTATCTGAGTTACTGAAAAATAATGCCAGTAATTTAGTGCGAGTCTTCGACCCGAACAATTTCTCCACTGGCGTATTATTTTCTTTACTCATTCTGTATATATTTTACCACGCTATCGAGAACACGGTCAAGCGACGTCCAAATTATTTTATCATTACGCTTAAACCATGTCATTTGCCGCCGTGATAATTGGTAGTCATCGTACAAATTTAATTCCTTTGCTCTTTCTAAGCTAATCTTCCCTTCCAGAAAATCCCATACATACTGATAAACATTACTCTTCATTGCCTGACTTCCGAACCCATATTTTTCTACTAGCCTTCTAGTTTCCTCAAATAACGCCTCGCTGTACATTTCATCTAGCCTAACCTTCAGTCTTTCGCGCAATACTTCTCTATCCCACTTTATTCCAAATACCAAAAAACGCGAATCTACCTCTGTTCTATCTGAACAATTTTTTTGTACAACATCATTAAACTGGTAGTCATATATTAGTGCATCAATATAAAGGCCAGTACCGCCAGCAATAATCGGCACCTTTCCTCTTTCCTGAATTTCTTTAATCTTTTGCTCTGCGTATTCCTTAAAATCAGCAACCGTAAAGCGTTCACCCGGCTCTACTAAATCTATCCCCCAGTGTGGCACCCCGCCCATTTCCAGGCTAGTCGGCTTTGCCGTACCAATATCCATCCCCTTATAGATAGCCCGAGAATCCGCTGAAATCACTTCTCCGTTCAGCTTCTTCGCTAGCTGAATAGCTACCCCAGTTTTACCAGACCCCGTAGGGCCAACAATCACTATAATCTTAGAGCTTCTTAATGAAGTCACCTAGCTTCTCCAGCTCCACCGTCTCTTCTTTATCTTTTAGTCTTACGCTCACCGTGCCATTTTCAGCATCCTTTGGCCCCACAATTAACACGCAAGGAATCTTCATTTCCGTAGCTCTACGAATCTTCTTTCCGAGTGAATCCGTTGAAGCGTCCACCTCAAAGCGTAAATCATTCCGCTTAATCGGCTCATTCAAAGTAATGCCACTTAGCACTTTCTGGATCTTCGCCACGTAATCCATTATGTCGGTCCCTACAGTCAACACGCGTACCTGTTCTGGCGCACTCCAGAATGGGAACCAGCCTGCCGTATGCTCAATAAACACACTCATAAAGCGCTCAATCGAACCAATCAGAGCACAGTGTACCATAACTGGACGTTTCTTGCTACCATCCTCTGCAATATATTCCAGGCCAAACCTCTCTGGCTGTGCATAGTCAAGCTGCACCGTTGCAAGCTGCCACTCTCTTCCGAGTGCATCCTCTGCCATAAAGTCCATCTTTGGCCCATACATCGCCGCTTCACCAATACCAATGAAGTAATCCATCTTGTATTTATCTGCCATCTTCTGAATTGCCGACTCAGCATTCTGCCACATCTCTTCCGTACCAATATAACCATCCCCATCATCCCTAAATGACAAACGCAATCTCAGCTTCATTCCTACCTTTTCGTACAAATCTTTTGCACTTTCGATTAATTCACCAAAGACGTCACCAATCTGCTCATCCGTACAAAAGACATGGCTATCATCCTGAGTAATTGCACGCACACGCGATAAACCACCTAACTCACCCTTACGTTCGTCACGGTATACCATCGTTGTTTCCAGATATTTAACCGGCAACTCCTTATATGAACGTGGTTGTGAAGCAAAAATCTGCGCATGATGAGGGCAGTTCACCGGCTTCAAGGCCAGCTCGTCACCGGACTCAGAACTAGTAAACTTCAAAAGCTCCGGGAACTTTGCATAATGTCCAGACGTCTTATAAAGATCCACTAGTGCAATATGTGGAATACAAACTTTCTGATATCCACGCTCTTCCCTATAACTCTGTGCAAATCTATTCAACATATCCCGTAAAATAGTCCCCCTCGGAGTAAATAATGGCAAACCCGAACCAACTAGTGGTGAAGCACAAAATAGCTCTAGCTGCTGGCCAAGTTTACGGTGATCTCTAGCCTTCGCTTCCTCTTGGCGCGCCAGATACTCTTCAAGCTCCTTTTCCTTCGCAAAAGCTACGCCATAAATCCGAGTTAACATTTGGCGCTTTTCATCACCTCGCCAATATGCACCCGCTACACGCGTCAGCTTGAACGCACCGCACTTTCCCGTATTCTCCACGTGTGGCCCCTTACAAAGGTCTGTAAATAAGTCACCAGTTTCATAAAAAGTAATCTTTTCGTCTTCTGGCAGCTCCTCGATTAATTCTCTTTTTAATGGCTGTTCATTCTCAACTGTCCAATTTAAGGCTTCTTCGCGACTTTTCTCCACTTCCACCATTGGCAACTTTCTCTGGATGATACCCCGCATTTTCTTTTCAATTCGTGGCAAATCCGTCTCGGAAATCTTTGTCTTTCCAAAATCTATATCATAATAAAAACCGTCATCAATTGACGGACCAATCCCGAACTTAGCCTCAGGATAAAGCTGTTTAATCGCTGCTGCCATTACGTGTGACAGAGTATGACGCATTGCCATTATATCAGACATATAGTACCTCTTTTTAACAAAATGTGGTGGGTCGCGAGGGGCTCGAACCCCCGACCTTCTCGGTGTAAACGAGACGCTCTAGCCAACTGAGCTAGCGACCCAACACATCCTATTATATCACATACTAATCAGTTCTGCACCATTAACGTCAAAATCCGAAAGCTTCGCGCTCTTAATTGCCGGATCCTCATAAGTATTATAATAATATGTCTGAGTAGCCGTAGAATAACCACCAGTATAAATAGTCTTCTCAAATGCACCATCGCCCATCGCCGCAGCGCCATCAATCATCGCTACGCCGGCAAGTGTATGGAATAAACGTGATACATTTTCTTCCTCCGTATCCTTTACTGGATAATGGGTATTAAGATAGGCTACACGCACAAAACGTGATGGTGAATAATAATCGCCGGGGATCCCACGCATCAAAGAACCAGAACCAAAAGGCGTCATTTCGGCCTTCCCCCATTCTACCTTCGCTGGGAACTGATTGTTAAGATTCATATAGTTACGCAAATTCTCCTGATGCCATGCATAACCTGGCTGATTCGTCAGGATATCCACATCATTCTTAAAGATTTCCATTCCCTTGTCTGTATATTCTACAACAATACTTCTCTTCGCATCACCAATAATCCAGTGTAACATTGAGACTGGATATTTATCATTGATTGGCCTTGCCACAATTGCAACATCTTTAAGAGCTTCTTCCACCTCATCCACAGTTGAAAAGTTCATCGCCACCCAAAGAGGAAATTCATATGCAGCCACGTTTGTTTTGCCATCCACTGCGCTAGTCTCATACTGAGCATAACCTGGGAAGTTCAAGCCAGCAATTGCGAGACCGGCATCATTCCCACAGTCAAAATATAAAGGCACATTTTCTTGGATAATACCCATCCCAATCAAGGCATATTTCATTGACATTTCACCGAGAAATGCCGAATTATACTTATAACCCTTTGGTGTCACTACAATTTTCTGGCCATATGGTACGGACCAGTCAAGGTTCCTACCGAAATACATATTACCTTTACCGTCAGCAAAGCGTACACCAGTGCACATATCTTTCTCCTTACGTTAAATTACTTCTTTTCATTATAGCATAAGCATAAACGTGAAAGCAAAAGCCCGCAATCTGCGGGCTCCTCTGTCATGAGCTTTAATTATTTTGTGCCAAAGATTCTATCCCCAGCATCACCTAATCCCGGACAAATATACGCATTGCTATTTAAGCAACGATCCATATGCCCGATATACACCTGCACGTCCGGATGAACTTCCATTAACGCCTGCAATCCTTCTGGCGCAGCAATAATACACATAAATTTTATCATCTTTGCACCACGCTGTTTGATTAATTTTACTGAATCAATCACTGAGCCACCAGTCGCCAACATCGGATCTGTAACTACTACCACGCGTTCTTCTATCGGACTCGGCAGCTTACAGTAATATTCATGCGGCTTATGCGTGTCCGGGTCACGATACATGCCTACATGACCCACTCTTGCCGTCGGCACCAACCGCAGAATACCGTCAGTCATTCCCAGCCCCGCTCTTAAAATCGGCACCACGGCCAACTTTTTACCGGATATCACCGGTGAAAACGTCTTCTCAATCGGCGTTTCCACCTCTATATCCTCCGTCGCCAAATCCCTCAACGCTTCATATCCCATCAGTATTGACACCTCTTCTACGATACTTCTAAACTCATAAGTATGCGTATCTTTATCTCTAAGCAGGGTAATCTTATGCTGAATCAACGGGTGGTCACAAATTGTTACATCATGCGTTTTAATTAGCTCGTCAATATTAATCTTGCTCATATTTTCCCTCCTTTTTAATGTACTACAAGCTATCAGTTTCTATTGTAACACTAGCCAACTGCAATTACTAACATAAGCATATAGCCATAAATCCACATTGCTTCAAGGATAATTGCTAAATCCCAAAAAACTTGCGTCATCATCGACATCGCTATCAGTATTAACCCAAAAGCCAAAAACAACATCATTACAATCTTCCGCCAGCCACTACTCACCAGTATATCTTCAAACACCATCATTCCCATTGAAACAAACATTATCCGCGAAAATATCTGATGCATTGTTGAAACTACCCCCTCACCAAATAACATATATGGGCAAATACTTAACCCCAAAAAGGTCGCCACTATCAATGCTCCCCAAGCTAGCCACCTCTTATTATAACGCCCCTCCGCTCCCTTGATATACTGCCACCAATTATATGCCACCGCGATATTGCATACGCCAAAAATAATTGCGCTCCAAGTTTCTCGCCCCATATAAAAACTAATTGAATCATTAAGATGTATCGTTTTATCGCGAAAAACATATATAGCGATTATTGTCACGATACACGCCGTAAAAATCGCCATTGCCCTCAGCATATACCATTTTACTTCGCTGAGCTTTATCCTTTTCATTGCTTCTTTACCACCTTCTTTGTTACGTCAAACTTCTCCATATACTTACCTAGCATTAAGCGCGTCTGCGAATAAAACGCCGCCACCGACTGATACACAATTGCCGTCACTGGCATTAATACCCATTGTAAGACCATTAAAATCGTCCGTTTCTTTTTATATTTTTCTGGCCTTGGTGGTAATAATTTTAATGAAAACAATATCGTCACAAAAAGACCAATCGCTGCCACCGTCTGAATTAAACTTACTGTACTCGGCAAAGAATATGCTACCATCAATCTCGGCTGTTGATTCATAATCATTGGCACCCACCCCCCAAAAGCCACAATCGGCGACATTGCAGCAAGCGTCACATGCCCATCGAGCAGCCGAATAAACTTTGGCAAAGTTTTCCAAAAAGGTGCCGGACGGTTCTTTTCAAACAACCTCACCCCCACATAGGCCACATCGCTCGCACCATAATACCATCGCCGCAGCTGAATAAACTGCGCCTTCAAAGTCCTCCCTAGACTTTCTTCCAGCACGGCATCTTGATAAATTGGCACCTTAATTGACAGTACGTCATAATCCCCTCTAAAGTAGAAATAAGAACGCCAATACTGATGCCCATCCTCCACAATTGTCCTTTTACTCCAAAAATCCATTTCTTCTAGTGCCGCCAGTGGCTGCGAATGTGAAGCAAAGTTCCTAAGTGCATGTGGCCGCATCGTTGAAATAATATTAAAGAAAGAGTTAGACACCGCAATAACTCGCATCGGAGCTGGCGCATCCCATATATTATTCATAAATAACGAAACTGGCTGATAACTAAGATGTTGCCTGTCTCTATGCGTAATAAATTCATATGCCACATAATCAAGATATGGCTTGCTCATCCTGTTATCGCTATCGAGTGACGTTACTATCACATTACCACGCTTAATCTTAGCTTTCTCCACATATTCCGCCAACACCTTACCCGCATATACTAAGTTTGGTCCCTTCCCTTGTATTTCCTTTGGTAAATCTTTTGGATGCTTTACTAGCAGAAAATCATGGAACACTCCACTAAACTCCTCTTTCAGAGCCTTTGCTGTTTTCTCCATCTCTGCTCCACCCCGCTCTTCATAGCCGAGTACAAAAATTATCCTCTCATTTGGAAAACTTGTATCCCGCACTGCTTCCACTGATGGCACTAATGTTTCTAACCCCTCATTATAGGCCACCATAATCACCGCGTGATACACTTCCCCCGGCTTTGGATATTCTTCGTCTACAGACATTGCCCGTAAATTCTCTAAATGTTCTTCAAAGCCAATTGCATCACTTTCCCTATCTCTTAATTTTTCATAACTACTATGTGGATGCTCCAGCTCTGCCAATCTTTTTCCCCAATCGACTTTCAACGACCTTTTCACTGCATTATACCCCCTTACCGTATGCGCAGCCGACACCACTGCCTTCACTAAAGTCGTTGTTACAATTACTAAAAGATATACCGCACCCCAAAACGGACTAATCCATGAAATCATAAATAGCCCTATGACCATAGTGTAACTCAACGCCCCTGGCAATATCTCAAAAAACCGATATTTTCTCGTCCGCTTCCCTAGTGGAATATCCAAACTATTTGCCATTTAAGCTTCTCCCAGTAATCTCACCAATACCAAGAATGTCCCCGCCACTAAAAACAAGCTAACAATCATGAACACTTTCGCCACAGCAGCGCCTTTTCTTTCGTATAGCCGCACAGTAACCAGATTATGCAAAATACCAAATATTACTGCCATAATTGGAAAAGCCAACATTTCCAGCCAGCTCCCGTCATGATACCCCCCAGAGTTACTCATACTTGACCATTCCCCACCTTGATATCTACCAATGTCACCATAACCCACTTTCACCACTGAGGAACTTGGACTTAGGTGAAAGATTGAAAATACAAATAACACCATTGACGACAAGAATAGCAATATCTGCATCACAAAAAGCCCCCGCTCACCACTATAAATCTTCTTCAGATTTTCCTTGATTTTCTCCATGTACTCCCTCTATTTTACCATGTTTTTTGCTTTTCTGCATTCTTGTCGCTACCACGATTACGGCCGCAAGTACCGCCACCACAGCCACACCGCCTATTATCCACCACAATAAATGGCTGTCATTCTCTTCTTCCTCATAAGTATCATCTGAATCGTCTTCCCCAGTAGTAATCCATCCTACCTTATGCTCTGGCGGCGTTCCCTGATTAATCGATACTTCTTCACCATTCACATATAGTTTATGACCATTAGCATAGATATTCAAATTATCCTCGTCACTATTCTCGAGACTTGTTAGGTTTGTGTCGCCATCTAGCACAAATACCGAAGCATCATCAGAAATTACCATCGCAAAGTTATCGCCACTCAAGCTTCCCTTATAATAACTTCCGTTCACTAAAGTAATTGCCACCGAAGAAATCTCATCGGCAAACATCCCCCCGATCACTTCTTGATTCTTCAAGATTAAATCAACCTTACCACCATTTGCACCGCTTGTTCCCCACTTACCAGCAGCCGCTTGCAAGAATGAGCCCCAAGTATCATTGTTGATAAACTCATTATTCTCTAGCGTAATTTTCGCCGTAGTGTTCGTAATAAAGAAGTGGTCTCCCTGATTAGTGATAAGCGTGGAATCTTTTGCCGAAAAAGTCCCAGTCCCCTCATCCGCATCTCCGCTCATCGATTGATAGATGAAGATATTTTTATAAGTCTCAGAGTTGCCATTCAGGGTGTTATTAGTATCGGTTAACTTCACCCCCTCAAGCGCCACACTGTTCGAACCCTCAATTACCACTCCTTCAGAAGCTGTAGCCGTCAAATTAGCCTTCTTTACAGTAATATCTGCCGTAGAATAAACTGCTGGCGATCCCACACCACTCGTAGTGTAGTTCCCACCCTCTATT
The DNA here is from genome assembly GCA_045536725.1 of Candidatus Nanosyncoccus sp. GTDB lineage: Bacteria > Patescibacteriota > Saccharimonadia > Saccharimonadales > Saccharimonadaceae > Nanosyncoccus. Next base: position 922 of record JAZSOC010000024.1, on the reverse strand, counting down.
GTCATCGTACCGCCGCCTCTATCTGAACGAATCGCTGCCGCTGAATTTCCTGCCGTCTCCACTGTTAAATCCTCAGCTTTCAGCGTACCGCCACCAGTCACCATTATGCCACCAGAATTATTACTCTTAGTCTTAATCTTAGTATCTTTTACGGTCACTTTCGCATCACCTATGGAAAAAATTGCATTTGCATGTGAACCGTCAGTTTCCACAGCACTATCACTAATTGTCACCGTGCCACCTGTTGCTAATATTGCTGCATTAGTTCCATAAAAATCTGAGTTATCCCCGCTATCATCGCCTGTCTTTGTCACAGTAATCTCATCTAGCTTCACTGTGCCACCATTAATTAACAATGCGTTCTGTGCCCCAGTGCTACTACTATAGCTCATACCTTCAAGTGACGTATCTGAAGAAATCGTCGTTGCACCATTATAGCTTACACTTGACGCGCTCATACCCCCGCCACCTTGGCCACCACCATCTGGCGGAGCTGCTGGTACAGCATATACACCCATCCCAATTATACTTACTATTGCCGCCGACATTAAACTCGTAGCTACCACTTTCTTCATATTCTTCTCCACTTAGTTACTTTAATTATACATAAAAACTTTGATGTATGCTATAATATTATTGTCGCTAAACATTATACACAAGTTGGATAAGATACAGCCATGAAATCGGCACTCATGCCCTTTTGGGTTGTATCCCGGGATTGTGTGTTTAGCGACACTCGCATGAGTGTCGATTTTGTTTATTATGGCACTCTTATAAATATAGGAGGCAAAATGCATAAACACCCAGCTTTAATATTAAGAAAGAACTATTATTCCCATTTCTTGGTGGGACTTTTTATCTTCTTCTTCGCATTCTTTACTTCTGCGATTATTTCGGGGGCTTTGACTCCAGCTTTCGATTC
>JAZSOC010000039.1:0-2659 GCA_045536725.1 Candidatus Nanosyncoccus sp. | reverse complement strand
GAATCGAAAGCTGGAGTCAAAGCCCCCGAAATAATCGCAGAAGTAAAGAATGCGAAGAAGAAGATAAAAAGTCCCACCAAGAAATGGGAATAATAGTTCTTTCTTAATATTAAAGCTGGGTGTTTATGCATTTTGCCTCCTTTTAGAGGCACCGGACCAACCTGTCACTGATTCGGTGCCATAAGCTGGAAAGCACCGAGCACTAGCACCCTCACATTCATGAAGAAACTAGGTGGTTCGGGCACTTATGACACCGAATCAATGCTTCATGATGTGAAAAATAAAAACCAAATTATATTAAAATAGAGGTGCTTACTTACGTACTCGATGCTTTCCAACTCTAATTGTATCACACCTTTACCATAACCGCAAAAATAGTTTAGTTAATACAAAAATTACAAGAGATAAAACCTTGAAATATTGATATAATAATATATATGGAAAAAGAGCAGAATCCATTTTTGGTTGGCTTAAATCCTCCGCAGCAAGAAGCTGTAGAGACTCTTTCTGGTCCGCTTTTAATTCTTGCTGGTGCCGGTTCCGGCAAGACTCGCACTCTTACGCATCGCATCGCTAATCTTATTGCGCACGGCGTTCCCGCATCTAGCATCCTCGCCGTCACCTTCACTAACAAAGCCGCAAAAGAAATGCGTGAGCGTCTTTTTCAATTATTGCAGAATGCTACCGATAGCCAAATATCGTCTCCCACTGGACGCGCCCCTATGGAGCCATCGATTCCTGTCACACCACCCAGAAATTTCATGAATTACATGGGGACCTTCCATAGTATTTGTGTAAAAATCTTGCGCATTGAGTATGCCGCCGCCGGCCTCGATAAAAACTTCACTATTTATGATACCGAGGACCAGGTTTCCTTGATTAAGCGCTGCATTAAAGAACTAAAGATTTCCGATAAATCCGTGAAGCCTAAGTCCGTTCAATCAATTATTAGCCGTTGCAAGAATAATGGCGAGACCCCATCAGACTACGAAAAGGAAGCATACTATCCCAATCAAAAGTCCATCGCCAAAATTTTTGAACGTTACGAAAAAGAAAAGTCCAAGTCCTCCGCTCTCGATTTCGACGATCTTCTCATTGAGGTGGTTAAGCTCTTCAAAAATGATCCAGACGTCCGTCAGAAGTGGCAAGATAAGTTTCAGCATATCTTAATCGACGAGTATCAAGATACTAATCATATCCAGTACCAACTAATTAAGGCTTTAGTAAATAAGGAGTGTAATATTTGCGTCGTCGGCGACGATTGGCAGTCAATTTACTCTTGGCGTGGCGCCGATTTTACTAACATTCTTAACTTTGAACGTGATTTTCCAGGTGCTAAAGTTATTAAGCTGGAGCAGAATTATCGTTCCACTGGCAACATTTTACACGCTTCCCAGCAGATTATTAATAACAATAAAACCCGCACTGATAAGACGCTCTTCACAGAATCTGGCCAGGGCGAGCCTATCACTATTGAGGGCTTAAACGATGAAACTGCTGAGGCTGCCTACGTTGCCACCCAGATTAAAAGGCATCATCGTAATTATTCAGACTTTGCCGTCCTTTATCGCACTAACGCCCAGTCCTATACTTTTGAAAAGGCTTTCATCGCCGCAAAGATTCCTTATAAAATTATCGGTGGCGTCCGTTTCTATGATCGTAAAGAAGTAAAAGACGTCATCGCCATCTTGAAGCTTGTACTGAATCCTTTGGATAGGGTCAGCCTTATTCGTGTCATCAATAATGTTCTTTCTGGTATCGGCCCAGCTAGTTTGCAAAAGGTTTTTACTCGTCTTGATGCTAACCCAGATTTATTAGATCCAGACCTCGCCGCCATCCTCAGCGCCAAGGCTCGCACTTCTTTTCTGCGCTTGCAGAACTTCCTCCGTGAAAATGGCCCAGCCGATAATCCTGCGGAGCTTACGGAGCATTGTATCAATTATTTCGATTTTAAAGAATTGCTCAGCGACGGCACACCTAGTGGGGAAGAACGCTACGCTAACTTGGGCGTCCTCGCCAGCAACGCCGCTGCCTATGAAAGTTTAGAAGATTTTCTAGCCGATGCTGCCCTGATGTCCTCCGCCGATGAAGATTCCAGTAAAAATTCCGTTACGCTGATGACTCTTCATGCTGCCAAAGGGCTGGAATTTCCAATTGTCTTTATGGTTGGTCTAGAAGATGGTCTTTTCCCTAGCCTCCGCAGTGACGATGATAAAGACATTGAGGAAGAGCGTCGCCTGGCCTACGTCGGTATGACTCGCGCCCGGGAAGAGCTCTATCTCACCTATGCTAAATCCCGCTATACTTTTGGTAGCCGCAATTATTCCATACCATCGCGCTTCCTCACGGAGCTCGGCTATAATCCTTATGGCTCTACTGCTTCCGGCTTTGATCCATTTTCTAATGAGGCCGATGATATTTTCGATGAGGATCCTTTCCCAGAAGACCTCCCCGTCTATGAATAAATCTAGCCAAACTAAACTTGTTATGCTAAAATGAATGTAATGAGTAAAATGAGTTTCACTCGGTCCCTGGGGGGGGGTATATAAAAGCTATTTTATAGGTGTCCTCACCTTTCTTGTGTCATTTCTAGTCTCAGCCTTCATCTCCAGCTCTATGGTCCCAGTAGACGATAGCTCTGCTCAAACTATTTCCGTAG
>JAZSOC010000036.1:0-10987 GCA_045536725.1 Candidatus Nanosyncoccus sp. | reverse complement strand
TTAAGTTAGAGAGAGTACATTGGTTATTTGAGCCAGTAACACTACTACCATAGCTTGTAGTAGTACCATATTCACAGAGGACGGTACCTTCTCCGGTGAGAGTGTAAGGAATAGTAATAGTGTCTGATGTAGCGGTAACGTTATTTAGATCTACAGTAAGGTCTGGCGGCATACCTTCTCCAAAGGCTGTATAGGTAACTGTAGTAGTATAAGTAGCAGATGGCATGTTGGTGTTAGAGTTAATGCCATAGTAGATAGGTATATTAGTACCATTTGGGTAGTTAGGAATACTTGCTTGATCTAATAGGTATCCTGAGGATACTATTTCATCTAGGTCTGTACTGTCTGTTACCGCTGGTACAGCATACCAGGAATTAGATGTAGCTGTCTTAGAGAAACCCCAGGAGTTAGAAGATAGAGTAGTAGTGGTGGTAGGAGTGAACTTAGCATTACTGTTGTTTTGTAATATAGTACTGTTAGTTGGTTTTAGTTCATTATCTTCTGCAGAAAGATAGAGCTTATAACCTAGTGGAGCATTGGTAGTAACGTTAACATTAGAAGCAGAAGAGATAGCAGTAGAACCAGAAGGAGTAGGGTTAATGTCTATAGTAGTGGTACTTGGACTAGTAACAGTGATGAAGTAACCAGTGGCTCTATTCTCTACAGAAATAGTTTGAGCGGAACTATCGTCTACTGGGACCATAGAGCTGGAGATAAAGGCTGAGACTAGAAATGAAAGAGAAAAGACAAGAAGGCTTATAAAATAGCTTTTATATACCCCCCCCCAGGGACCGGGTGAAAGTTTGTTTAATCATTACATACTATTATAGCAAACTGCTTGTGATTTAGCAAATGGAAAATGTGGAATAAAAATCTTTTCTTTTTGGACGAAAGGTGATATAATATATTTGTGATGGCTGAAGACTCAGATCTTTCGTCCCTCACTCAGACTAAATTGAAAAGCAAGCTTTTCAATTTGTCTTCGTTCGGTCCGGTAGCTCAGCTGGTTAGAGCACGAGCCTCTTAAGCTTGGTGTCGTGGGTTCGAGTCCCACCCGGATCACCATTTCGCAATCAGAGCCAGAATCAGGCTCTTTTTTGTTGTTAATAACGGAGAAGAGTGGGCTTAAATCGTCCGTTCCAAAAATTTTGTCTTTAATATCGAAGTGTAGACCATTCGGAAGCAGCATTTTTTGGAACGCCTGTCTCGTCTCGAGATCAGCGTCTTTCCAGAGTTTTGCTGGTTTTGTCATAAAATTACATACGTAATCTATCGTGGCTTCATTTAGGCTTTGATTGCGTTCCAATTTATCAATTTATCGTCGCAGGTCTTGGCGCTTCTGCTCTAATGCTTCGCTATACCTGTTCTTGTCGTCAATTGTGATCTTGCCATCTAGCATAGCGTCTACCGCTTCTATTAGTTTCTTATCGATATCTGATATTGCCTCGCGGTGCCGTGCTAGCTCGCGCGTCGTATCGCCAAGCTTTTTGGCCGCTGTACGTTTCACTATTTCCTTAAATAGCTTAATAGTACCCTCATTAGGCGTTATTTATTCTAGGAAGTCCACAAATAGTTGGTACATATCCTCGATCGGAACCGAGCTATGACCTTTTGTGGTGCAGTGATAGCGCGGCGACCTCTTACCAGATGAGCTTCGTGGCGCGCTAGATCGTATCAGCGTTCCACATTTTGAGCAAATCAACAATTTGCGAAGTGGATATAGTTCGCTATTACTCGGCATAGTGGAGCGCGTTTGCCACTTAGGATTCGTTGTTTCTTATTATAAGTATCAATATCGATAAGGCCGTCAAAGTCCTTAATCTTGGTCGGCTTGCCATCTAATAGGTTCTTAGACGTGTTATATCCGGCATAAACGGACTGGCGCAGAATACCAAGCATGGTGTTTAGCGTAATAGGTTTACCGTTCTTGCCGTTTACGCCCATCTTATGCGCTAGATTTACTAGCTCCATCGGCGCTATATCGCCCTCGGAGAAACGATTCAGTAGAAATTGAATGTTTTTACCAATATCGTTCGTCTCGTCGATCTCGAGCGTGTTATGGTGCTTTTTCTTGCCGTCATTAGTATATTCGCCGGTTACGATCGGCTTTAGCTTTAACCCGAGCGGCGCTTGCGATAGCCACCAGCCACAACTTGCAAGAAGCGCCATATCGTCCTTAACGGTCTTCGATTTAATATCGTTATCCAATTGGTGAACGGACAAGGCGATATTTAGCATGAATCGTACGGTTGGCGATTCGTCGATTACTTCTTGCGTGGAGCGCAACGTGACGCCGCATTTAGCTAGGATAAAGCCAATATCGTTAAAGAATGACGTCATATCGCGAGAAATGCGCGATACGTTATAAACGACCACGTGATCTATGCGTCCTTTGCGCTTGGCGATATCCGCCAACATCTTCTGAAGTTCTGGACGGTGTGCGGTTTTGGCCGAAATGCCGGCGTCGGTATACCAGCCGATTATTTCTATGTCGTTTTGGTTTGCGTATTTTTGTATTGCAAGTCTTTGGTTTTCCAAAGAAGCGCCGTAAGTTTGTTCTTCCGTCGAGACGCGAGTGTAGCCGGACACAACGCGTTTTACTCCATCGTTCATTAATAACATACTATACCACCTTTTCGCCAGAATGGACGATTTTTATATCAATAAGATCGCTAGCGATACGGTGCATTAGTCCAATAAGATTGGCAATCTCTAAATCTGAGATTTTATCAGAGTCTGCTTTGCCTAGCAGTTTGCGCGCTTCTTTGGTGGAGATTATGATCTCGTTTGAGCACAGAAAGCTATCTTTATGCTTCTGTGCTTTCTTGTAGGTTCTAGGCATTTGATAGCCTTTCTAATGTGCTTGTAGCTCAGATAACGAGCGGTGCTTCCCACCGAGCGTACTCCCCACCGAACACGCTCCCCACCAAGGTTAGAGTTAAAAAAGACACCCATTTAGGTGCCGCAATTTAACTAGTTCCAATTATACTACTCGTGGTCAAATGAGTAAACATAAGCGTTTTAAAAGCTTGAATAATCTTTTAAATTAAGGTTGGTGACTATAATTTGATATCAAAAAATAGCCCATTTTTGGGCTATTTTAGAAAAAAGTTATCCCCGGACCTATGATCCGGGGATGGTTGATAGTTGCAAGGTACGAACCAGTTTATAGCGATGGTGCGCTTGTTTCTTAGCTAGGGGGGCAGTTAAGCCTTGAGCTTTTCGAAAACGTCTCCGAAGAGGTTTCCGAGTGTAGTACCAGACCCGCCGTCGGACTGTTCGTCGCAATTGTCCTCTTCGTTGACGACTACGGATTCCTCACGATGAAACAATCCCCAACCCTGTCCGATAGACGGGCAAGAACGAGTACCGGTCAGACCGGCCTTACCGAAGAAACTTTCCTCGATATCGTTCTGAATCTCTGCTACGCGCTCGAGCTGAGCCTCGGTCAAGGTTTCCGGTCTGTAGATAACCTGGAACTCGTGAGGCGCTGCCGTGTAGGCGTGGGACCAGTAGATTACCAGCTCTCCGGGGAGAATCTGATTCCATACGTGATCTCCCTCGTAGCTCTGATGATAGCGCTTGGAATTGCTTCCGCACACCATCGTGTCTACGAAGTCGCACCCGCGCTCCATGCCGTTTGGACCAATCACCCAGGCTTCGCCTGCATTGGTGGCGCCGGAGCGGTGCCACAGGCGAATATTGCCGGGAAGGCCGAGTTCCTTAGCTTCAGCCTCAGCGGCTGCTTTCTTAGCTTCGGCCTCAGCCTTTGCTTGAGCGATACGAGCTTCTTCCTCTGCTTTGGCTTTCGCCTTGGCTTCGGCTTCGGCTTTCTCACGCAGAATCTCCTTATATTCCTCCTCATAGGCCGGAATGTCGGACTTGAACTGCGCGAGACCCTCCTCGGAGTAATCATAGGACTTGCTGTCGCTCTTAATCCTAACGCTAACACAGTTAGAGTAGAACCTGAGACTGCTGTCGCCCCACGAATCTCTGTTCTCGGGGAAGGCGTATCCCTCAACGGCCGCCTTGAACTGTGGTTTCCAGGTTGCTTCCGCTTCACGCATTGCGCGATCCGCTTCCGCCTTGACAGCCTTGCTTTCTGCTTTGGCGACTTCCTCTGCGATGTACTGATGACGAGTGATAGAACCACCCCAACCAGACTCCGTAAAGAACGTTTCGCCAAGTCCAAACTTGGCCTGCCCACAGGCTTCAAGACGCGAATTTATGGCCTCGAGCTGACCAACAAACTCGCTTCTAGCCTTACGGCTCTCCGCCTGCTCTGCTCGCTTTGCCTTGCACTTTTCCAGATCACTCTGGATAGTATCGTGCGCCGCGAAGAGCGTGCCGGTGTCGACTGCTGCATCGTACTCTTCGGTATCCATGCCAAAGTAACCCCCTTTCCAGGAGTAAACCTCAGTATAGCCGGAGCATGAGCGACGCCCAGTTTCAGTGCGGATGTATCCGTCGGGTTCGGTAATACGAGCAATGATATGCTCTACCGGACAGCAATGCATAGACATGCCGTTCTGCCACAGGATCTCGGCGCCCACCGCCTCGATCTTACCAAAACCACCGCGGAATCCACCGCGTGCTGTGATGAGCATGATGCGCTCATCGTCCTTCCTGCCGCAAGGAACCAAAAGGCGGGTGCCTTTCTTGGTCGTAATGATCTTGCAGCAGTCATCGCTCATCGCCTTATTATCAGCGAGGTCAAATGAGTTGAACCACGGAATAAATCCGTTGGCGACAGCGAGAAATGCATTGTAGCGCTGTCCAGCACCTCTGAATGCAGGGAACGGGTTAACGCTCCAGTTCCAGGGCTCGGGACGATAGCTGTTGGTCTTTTCGACCCCATATAGTATTCTGATCATTGTGTTCTCCTTTCTATATCAGAGCTCGGTAGATTCAAGGGGATTTTCCCCACTCTGATTTCCACCTCCTGCGGTAGCACTATTGCTCCGCTTCGGGCCGCCCCCACTTTGTGAGTAGCACTGAACCTACCATCTAGATAGATTCGGTGCCACTCGCAAAGACGAGAACTATGATTTTCTGTTAATCATTCTGAATTTGAGCTGCTTTTCTCAAATTCATACTTACATTATAGCACACTTTACTAGAATTGTCAATATGCCACCCCTGTAAATAAAAATAAGCGTAATAACTAACAGATATGGCAAACGGCCGGATTGCTCCGACCGTTTTATGTGGAATTAGGGGGTGTGATATGACTATTAACTGTTTACTGCTTTCTCCGCGAGGCTGATAGCATCCTCTTTGGTTTTAGCTACGGCGAAGAATCCAGCCGTATGACAGAATATAGCCGTTTCTACGCCAGAGGCTCTTACGAGTTCCTCGTTTATAAGTCCACGCCAACCCTCCGGGAAGGGCTTTCTTTGCGCCATCATATCCTCGATCGTCGGCGGGATTGCCTGTACATTCCAGTCTCCGCTAGTTGCCGGAAATACTGCGTACAGCAAGTTTGTGGCTTTTGAATCGTCAGAAGTGACAACCTCTTCCAGCCATCCACCGATGAACTTATCCATGACGAGTACGGCTCCGTCTGCGGTTTTAATCTGATCTGCGATCAGTTTACGCCCGCAAGCGGAAGAGATAGCGACCTTGGCCTCACGCTCCAGTATCATCCCTGCTATCTCGCAGGCTTTTACGAAGCAGGCGTCTGCATCCTCGTCTTCATCCCAAATGGCGTTGAACGTGGAAATTACAGATGAGACCGACATAGAGTCGCCCTTTTCGCCTTGGCCGTTATCTCTAGCGTCAATACCTCTAACTAGGGCGTCATCCACACGCGATACGACTTCGGCGGCCATCTCATCATCGACTCCCTTATTTTCGCCCAGTTTTTTAACAATTTCTACCCCATACTCACGCCAGATCAAACCGGCAGAAGAATAGGTGATTCCGTCAGGGCGAATCTCAGAGAATCCTTTCTGATGGTGGTCAAAGCGCTTCTTCTCGGGGTCAAACTCGCCACCAACATCGTAGACGATAGCTTCTGTACTATCGATGATGGCCTGATCTCGGGTCCTGTAAAGTTCCACTGGGAACAGGATGGCAAGCATTGCCGTCGCAAACACTTCATCCGCGTGGTGCGGAGCGGTATGCGTTACGGCGTTGACAGTTGCATCATAAGTTTTGTGAACTCTTATCATAGTTTTACACCTCCCTAATTGATAATGCTCTACTTGCGTCATCTTTAATTATGGCACACATTACCAATTCTGTCAATATAAGCTTATGCTTTTACCCCTGTTTAACGGCACTTTCCAGCTTATCTACTAATAATCCTAAATCGGCTTTCATTTTCTCTGGAATTGCCTTTTTCTGAATAATTTCTAAGAATGTTTTGTAAAACCATAGTTCGTCATCTTTTGATGCATTAAATCTCTGCCAGAGCTCATTCCCAACCCTTTCATATTCATCCAACATATCTGCAAGATTATGGATTTTATCGGCGGCGGATACGATTATCGGCTCTACGTTTGCCAGATTATTTAGGTGGGCAAGATAGCCCTTTTTCCTCTCAATCCAAGGTTTTTCTGGCTCCCCGGCGACTTTATCTTCCGAAACATCTTTTACGATATCTGTTATTTTGTCGCCGAAATCGCCCCTCATATCCATTTCGGAATAAATTGACGGTTTTACATCCTCTAGAATATCGTGCAGAACACCTGCCACGATAATATCTTCGTCGGTCGTATATTCGTTAATAATCATCGCTACGGCGACCGGATGAGAGATATAAGGAATATCTGTACCCTTTCTCGCTTGGTAGCGGTGCGCTTTTGAGGCTGTTTTAAGAGCCAGATTAACCTTTTTGCTTATCATTAGATAATTTTACCTAAATCTTCTTTATTTGCCGCCCAAGCTACAGTAGAGCCTTCGCCCGGTTGAAATGCTGCGATTCCGGCAACTTTTCCTTTATATCCAGAAGCGATCGACGCCTTAAGCCAATTTGGACCCTGCGTAGAGATAACCACAATTGCGTTTTCCGGTAGCCGTGGTACTGTCATCGTCTCAAGATCTGCGGGGGAAACTGGGTTATTTGAAGCGTGAGCTGTATTGTGAACTACATAAATTGGCTTACCTTCCATTTCGCCCTGTTGCCTTGGCTCTGCCCACCACTTCGTATCTAATTCTTCGGTTTCCGGTAGGTTTTTTACTGGGACATAACCATCTGGGCCACGAAGACGCACATCTGTACTGCCGGCATCCTCAAACGCCATGGCTAAAGCGATAGCCTCCCAAGAGTTGACTGGACCATTCAGCCATGCCGGCTGACCGTCAAATTCAAGGGCTTTTTCGTAAATCTGTGGGATTGCCGAGCGTAAAATCTGCTTATTTTGTACCTGTTTCTGTTGCCCATCTCTAGTAGTAATGGTTCGTTCGATAGTTTCGTTTGGTAAATCTTTGAATACTTCCGGAATGAACACTTCAAAAGGATTGGCATTTTCGCCCTCATGGGCTTCTTTGTAGGCAACATTACCCTCTACTAAGCCAGATATTAAACCTGCGACTTGCTTGATGGTTTCTCTATCAGCTGCCGGTTCGCCTCGCTCCAGATGATGTACTGAGCTTACAATATGGCTCTTTTCAGACTCCATTGGACGCTGAACATCTTTGTTGCCCTGATAGTGGCTATGAAGTTTAGCTATGACTTCAATATTGTTTTCTTCGAAGAAATCACGCCACTCGGCTACTTTTGATAAATCGCCAGCAAGAATAATAGCATGGGTTGCACCCTCAATCATTTCGGCATTTTCCTCACTTGTCCGGCCACCGACATCGATGATCATCAGTGGACCTTCCCAATCGTGGATCTTCTTTTTACGATCTGCTACAAATTCAGGTGTAAATTTACCTTTTTGGCGAAATTTTACGACTTCCGGATCGTCGTAATGGCGCTGAAGCCATGGACCCTCGCCGTCTGGCGCTGCACTAAAAGAGAAAGTGTTGTCTTTATCGAGATTCTGAGTCAAAGCTTCAATAAATACTGATTTGCCAGAGTGCGGTGGACCACCAATAACAATCTTAATGCCTTTTTTAAGCTTTTCTTGGCGCTCCGCCAAGCTCTCTGCTGTGTCCATGGTTGGAATTTCTTCGGCTATCGCTTCTGAAGATGTATCTTCTTCCGTATCTTCTGTGGAATCTATTGACTCTAACGCCCTCTGATCCAACTCATGCACTGGAGCTATATCTGGTTGTTCAATGTTTTCTTGCCAATCTTCTGTCGGCACCTCAAATTGAGGCCAAGGAGCTCCACCGGAACTGGGGAATGACTCATTCATTTTAAATATCCTTTTGTTAAGTATTACCTAATAAAATTATACCATGAAATGGCATTTTTCAGACAAAGGGAAAGCCCGGACATTTGCGTCCGGGCTATGACCATATTCAGTTGTAAGGTGAGCAGAGCTCTTTTTCGGTTAGCGTTTGTTGCGGATTGTCCGCTTGAAGTTAAGGGCGAACCTTAAAACTTTTATTTTACGCCTTCCGTAGGAGATGCTCGTCATCGAGCTGCTTTAGACGAGGGCGAACCTCTTGCAACCGATGATGCGGCCATCAGCGTCACGCATCGGATCCGCCGTGATAAGCAGGTCATCGACCCTGCGCCCGACAGCCTTGGCTGCGTTTGCAGTGATGATGCTGACCACGTAGTAGGTTCCTTCTGCGTACTCCGGAAGATCCTCCGGCTCGCCGAACTTCATGGAGACAAGCTCCACTCCGTCAAGATTGCCGACGACTTCTGCGGTCTGCTTTGCACGGGCGATACCCTTGCTCTCGAAGGACTTCACGATGGTTCCGTCCTCGTTGCAGATGTTGATGGTATGCGGGGTGAGATTTATAATGTTCGTCATGGCGAACTCCTTTCCGGGGCCTTGCCCCAATGTACTATCAGGGAAACGGTCCCAGTTCCGCCCGCACCGAACTCTAACTTTCGCAAGGTGGGGTGGCTGAATATAATAGGCTCAATAGATTCTATCTATTGTATTATATTCACTCATCCCACCTTGTGGTTGAGATCCTTACATCTTCGTATTGGTCTTAATGTTCTTAAGCTCTTCGACTGGCTGCTTTCCTTTCTCAAGCTTATGACACCATTATAGCATAAGCGTCTTAATTTGTCAATACTTTTTACATATAATTAATATAAATACAAGAGATTGCTGGTATTATTACCCCTGTTTTTAAGAATTATCCGGCTTATTGATTATTCAATATTGTTTCGTACTGTTTCATAGTTAAAATTCAGCATATTTTGTCATTGCTATTTTGCAACAATTTACCGTCTCACGTCAAGAAAAAATTTTACCCCTGTTTCTTGCACAATAACTTTCAAAACCCGATTGTGATCAAGTGGATGCTATCTATTGACGAATTACTAGAATGTTTTATTAGAATCGTTACCGTAATACATAATGTCTTCCGGCTCTGCCCAAAGCGAGAGTTTATGGGCTTTCCATTTACCAATGAAGAACATCTGAACTATCGCGTCATTCACGTCGCGGTTATTTAGCGCACGTGGAATGTATGCGAGGGAAAAGTAGTACCATTTGTCGTCTTCGGCGTCTAACCGTGCAAAAACGCGCTTACCGCGGCCCAAAAGGCGTATATCGAAGCGTTGAGTTAATGTTTCTAGGGAGTAAGACTTTAATTCGCGAATAGCGTCGCGAACAGGGGAGTAGGTAAGTTCCATACGTTCGAGCTTGTCGTAATCACGCGAGTTGACTTGCCTTTGCGATCGAGCATAAAACTTTCGAGCTCACGAGCAGCAACCGGTATTAGTTCGCCGGGCTTTGTCTTTCTAAAAGTGTGGCGTTTTACCATAACCGTTCTTTCATAAAAGTTGCACTAAAAGAGTGGTGTATTTACAGCTGCTTGTCTATAGTTTTATAATATTTATTTTCACTCAGGATATCTACATACTCATAAAACTGGTGATAAACTTCTGGATAACGTCGGTTCTTCTGCTTGTTTATACTATCCGCTCTTTGCAACAGTAGCCGATATCTATACCTAGTTACAGCTTTAGCTGTGCTGATTGCATCCAAATCAAATTCTAGCCGGCAATATTTATCTTCTTGAAACCAGTCCGTATTTACTGGAATATTGGCAAAATAAAAACCATCACTTTCGACGCCATCCTTTTTGTGATATGGAGTATACTCAACCATGATCGGTAAAAGGTCTTTCTGTACAACAATCGGTTCTTTATCATCTGCTACCTTAAACATTTCTGAATATGGAATTAATCTCATGTTTCTAACAAGGATTTCTTTTATTGGAATATCGCGTCGATCTATAAACTTCAATCTGAAGAAATTTGTGTCCAGCTCTACTATCTGCTTGTTGCAAAATTTAATTTGAGGGTAGTTTTGACTAATAATAGAACTCTCTAATTGGTCTTTGTTAATTTGCGCCAATTTTTCGTTTTGTCTGTTTGCAGTATCGTTCTGGGCAATAGCAACTGTGCCTAAAAACAAAGAACCTAGGAATGACAAGAATGAACAGCCAGCAGAAACCCAGTCAAATCTTAAATTGGTTCCTACGCCATTTGACCAATTTAATATATCAATAACCAAAGCTAAAGCTAGAGTAGCTAAAGATATTGCAAGAACACAAAATATCAAGCATTTTACTACTCGTGTATTGGGTTGTGTTTTCATTTACTGATGACTCCTTGTATTATTTTTATTATACCATGCTATTGACATTGTAAGCTCTTAAGAGAGCTTCAACATTGACGTTGGCGACTCTACCATTCAATCGGGTTGCTAATGCTTTGGGTTGTATTCATTAGCTCTACTGAGGCCGGGGATATAGTTTGTAGGATATAAAACATTGATAATACCCCTCACTCGGTAGAAGTCCTCTACGAGGATATTCCAATTCGATTGGACAAGGTTCACCAACAGGGGAACCTGTGGAAAACTCAGGTTCGAAGATGAAATTAAATGGTGATTTA
>JAZSOC010000010.1:0-24684 GCA_045536725.1 Candidatus Nanosyncoccus sp. | reverse complement strand
GCCCTACTGGTGTAGCATCGACAGAAAGACTTACAGTGTCTGAAGATGAGACTGTAACATAATAGCCAGTACTGCCATAGTTAACAGTGACAGTACTGGCGGAGGAATCGGAGACGGGAGCGAGGGTACCAGAAATTACGGCGGACAAAACAAAAGCAATAAAGAATACTAGGATGCCAAGGGCAAAAGACTTATAAGCTGACCCCCCCCCACAATTCTAGAGGCATACCAACAGTACTGTGAGAGGATTTAATACTGGATAAGCTTAACTTCATTGACCTTATTTTAGCACAACCAAAATCAGCTTGCAACATCTTGACTAAAACGCTAATGTATGCTATAATAGAATCAATACAATTTAGAGTGTATTACAGAGGTCATAAATGAAAGTTTTCAATAAGAACAGGGGTAACCTGCTATATAAACTATTATCAATTGTCCTTTTAGGGTTAAGTATTATAACACCTGTTTATAATTACTTCAACTTTAAACCATCACGTACTGATACCTTTACCTACAATGCAGTTTCTGAGATTAAATCTCTTGAACACGTCAAACAGGCGGAAATCAGTACCCCAAATACTGATGTTGCCGTAGAGGAAACTCCAGTCTATTACGAGCCTGCCGCCGTTTACGCTGCCGCTCCAGCTAATAATATTACCATTGCTGGCCGCGTTATCCCCCTATATTATAACGATTATATCTATAACGTAACTCCACCTGCTGGTATTGCTTACCAGTATACTGGCGCCAACGTTATCTACGGCCACAACTCTTACGACGTCTTTGGTGGCCTGGAAGATAGTATTTACGAAGGTATGCAGTTTACCGTCACCTTAGACGGTGTCACCTCCGTATACTCCGTGACTGGCACTATTAAATACGCTAGTGGTTCTATTAGCGCCCCACCAAGAAACGGTATTCGTATCGTTACCTGTGGTGCCGGTGTAACCGAAGCTAACGCCAGTCCAGATGCCCCACACTTCGTGATTAAAGCCGTCAGACTTTAAACATCATCAATTTATTTCCACAAATTAAACCTCTCATGCTATAATAAAAATAAGTATGAGAGGTTTAAGACGTAAATACAGTCCATTTTCTTGGAGCAAGCGCACCATCAAGGTCATCTTGACGGCTTTTTATATGGTCACAGTGCCGGTCTTCGTCTATTTTGGCCTCCAGCCCGCAGAAGCTGCCAATCAGGAAGTTGTCGCGGAGCTAGTCATTCCGTCCATCAGTCTCAGCACCCCTGTTGTCGCCTCAGAATTAGCCGGTCGTCAGCTCTCCGTTCCTGATCGCATCGTCAGTGCCTACTCTGAAAATACCACAAAGACTTTGCTTATGGGCCACTCTTCCACCATCTTTAAAGATTTAACCAAGGTTAACCTCGGCGATGAAATCACCTATCAAGACTCCACTTATGTCATCAGCAACATCAGTACTCAGCCGAAGCAAAAAATCAACATGGCTAATATCCTATCTGAAGCAAACCAAAAGACCGTCATCCTCATGACTTGCGCCGGCTTCCCACTCGGCCATGACGATTACACAGATCGCCTCATTATTACCGCTGAAAAAGTTTCTGACAATATCTAATTAATTAGCTTTTCCGGAGCCTAATCGCAAAGCCACCACCTGGCGCCATCCAAACTTCCAGATAATCACGCTTCGTCACCTTGGCTACTTCCAAGGTAAAGCCTTTTTGATTATCCCGGTAATGCGCATCGTCAGAATCACGATAAATCTCTGCTACATATTCACCATCACCCAAAAATTCCAGTGACAAGCGCACCTTATGCGCCTCTTCATTGGTCACACCGCCAACAAACCAATCCTCAGAATCTCGCCCCTGTCTAGCTACAACATAGTAAACACCAATCTCACCAAGCAGTGGCACCGTCTTCTCAAAGGATACCGGCACATCCCGGATGAACTTATACAGCTGTGGATACTCCTCTTCATAGATGAACGGACGATCTGCTGCCATCTGCATCCCAGAGGGAATCGTCACATAATAAGCTAGCTGCCGCGTTAAAGTAGAAGCTAGCCGCTTTGCCGCATTTGACACATCAAGAATCCCAGAAGTATAGTCCATCCCGCCAGCAAGCAGCCGAGTAAACGGAATAATACAAGCGTGCGATGGACTAAGCGCCCCACCTTCATATTCCTGTCCACGCGCACCTTCACGTGTTAAAAGATTCGGAAAAGTCCGTTCTATGCCTGTGCCTTTAATTGGCTCATGGATATCCAGCATAATATGATACTTTGCCGCCAGCTCCACTGCCTTTTGATAGTGATTCACGCCAAACTGTGAATGGTGATATTCTCGCCGGCCATTAATCGTCATCATGGAGCCTGCATAGCCAGACTTCACATAATAAATATCATGGTCCGTATAATACTTATAAGCTTCTTCCATCTGCCGCTCATAATTATCGACAAAACCTACCGTCTCATGATGACCAATCAGCTTTATGCCATTTTCCATCGCATAACGAGATAATCCGTCTAGGTCAAAATCTTCCGTCGGATGCGTAAAATCATTTTCCGCACCATTCTGCAGCCAATCTCCATCCCAGCCATTATTCCAGCCCTCCACCAGCAGACCCTCAATCCCCAATCGCTTACAAGCTTCCATATATTCTATCGCGTGATCCGTCGTCGCACCATGCCTATCCCCCTGCGCCCAGGTCCACTCCCCCACATACATCGCCCACCAAATCCCCATAAATTTCAGTGGCTTCACCCAGCTAAAATCACCCTTTGGCGCATCATTCAGGTTATAAATCATCCGATTCTGTGTCAGCTCAATTGGCGAATCCGCCACCATTACCACCCGCCACGGTGTGTTAAATGGCAAGTCAACATAGGCTCGCATCCCATCAGACAGTGGCGTAATATCCGTCTGTAAATGATATTCACTGTTCAGCTTAATCGTCATTGAACCATAATTATATAGTGCCGCCTCATGAATAGAAATATAATTACCAAATGGCGTCTCAATTGTTAGTGGAGTATGCACAGAATTCACCAGTGTATCCACTGGCCACTTTTCATAATTATACTCATAGCGATCAGGCTGATAGGCCGGAATCTGCCAAGCCCGCGCATTGGCATCCACGTTAAACTCCGTCAGCTCATCCGCAATTATTAAGCGCTGGAACTTTGGCTGTGGCGGGAACTCATAACGAAAAGCCACCCCCTCATCAAACACCCGAAATCTCACCGTAAATAAGCGCTTATCCCCAGAAGTTTCTGAAATATAAAAGGCCACTTCATTATAATGGTTCCGCACATAACGCTCCTCACCCCACGGCCGTTCCCAAGTTTCATCAAAGCTCTTTTTGTGCATCCGCACAATCATCAGTCCATCCCTTAGCGGTTCTTCACCACGCAAATTCATCCCTAAACGTGAATCTCTCAGGACTATCTTATCATCTTTCTTAATAGAATAAATCAGCCGGCCATATTTTAGCTCCACCCGGCAAACTAAGCGGCCATTCGGTGATGCAATATCTCCGTGATGCTCCAGCAGCGGCTTCTTCCAGAACGAGAACCAGCCCATCAAATAGTCCCTTTCATGCATTTATTATAACATAAGAGGTTTTATTTGTGAATGTGGTATAATAAAAACATGGAACGGAGAGTGCAAAAAAGCCACAAGTGGCTTATCATACCAATCATTTTTATTATCACAATTATCGCAGTGGTTACCATCAAATATCTCACTACTGGCAAATTACCACTTCAGCCTGGCACCATCACTCTCGACGATAGCCTCTCCGAAGATGAAAAGTCTTACATTACTAAAGCTCTCGGTGACACCGCCTTAAAATATGACGTCACCGTTTCCGCCTCCACTACAGATAAAAAGCAGACAGACGATACTTCCTTTGTTTATGATATCCTCGTCCCTGTCACTGATTACTACGATACTCGCTCCACTATCTCCAGTACGGCCGCCGATTTAAAACTCATTTCCATCCACCAGCTAAAAAGCACTGATAAGCTCCTTGCTCTTGATGGCCATTACTTCTTTGATGATATGTCTAGGGGTGCAAAGTTTCGCATCTTTCACCTAGACAGTAAAGAGCCATCTGAGCTCGCCAATATCTTAAAAGAAAAGATTCACCTCCCCAACGAAAAAAATACCCTCAGCATCAATCAGACCGGTGTCACCGCCCTCACTCGTGGCATGCTGAAAATTCTCAATCAGCAAGATGATGCCACTTATTTCTCTAAGCACATCGCGGACTTCCTTAAAAAGACCGATTACACCCACATCAGCAATGAAGTTTCCTTTGCCGATAATTGCGTTGTAGAATCAGGCTCCACCACTCTCTGCTCAGACTGGCGCATGCTCGATGTCATCACCGATATTGGCACCGATATCATTGAGCTGACCGGCAATCATAACAATGACTATAATCTCAGGAGCAATCTCGCCACCATCGCCAAATATGATGAGCTTGGCCTCCAAACTTTTGGCGGCGGCAAAGACGAAGAATCTGCCAGTGAGCCACTCACTATCAACGATAAAAATACTAAGATTACCTGGCTAGCCTATAATGAATCCACCTCCACCAAAGCCAACGGCCAGGGCGCCGATGGTGATCAGCCTGGTGCTAACATTTACGATGAGGCTACTGCTAAAGAGCAAATCGCTACCGCCAAGAAAAATGGCGATTTTGTCATCGTCGACATCCAATACTTTGAATGTTATTCCTACCCAGAAGAAGGGGAAGAATACCCCATCTGTGACGCTCCAATTTCCGACCAAGAAAAGTTCTTTAAGAGCTTTATTGACATGGGCGCAGACATGGTCATCGGCACCCAGGCCCACCAGCCTCAGACTTTTGAGCTTTACCAAAATAAACCCATCTTTTATGGTCTAGGTAACCTCTTCTTTGACCAAATTTATTGGCCTGGTACCACCAGAAGTTATATCCTTACGCATTATTTCTGGGATGGCGATTACGTCCAGACTCGCATCACCCCTACCTATTACACTGAAACTCTGCAGACGAAACTAATGGATGAGGAGAGCTCCCAGTGGTTCTTAAGCCGACTCGCCGCAGCGCGCGAAGAGTAGTCCTTCGTAACGCCCTGATTTTTTCCATTTGTTTAGTTACTTCTTATGCAGCTATGCGCTTTCTCATGCGTCAGACTCTCACGGAATTCGTCCAGAGCAGCATTATCTCCGCTATCCGTAAGAACAAAAAACCAGCCTTCATCAATCTTCAAAAGATTACCGATGACTTTACCGAGAGTAATTCCGGCAAAGTGGCCGTCATGATTTATGACCTCGACAACGATCAAGTCGCTGCCGCTTATCGTCAAGACGAAGCTATGCCTACTGCTTCTTTATATAAACTTTTCGTGGCTTATGAACAATATCGTCGCATTGACGAAGATAAGTTAAATCCCAGTGATATCGTTTATAAAAAATATACTCGCTCCCAATGTCTAGATTTAATGATCCGGGAGTCCCATTCACCATGCGCAGAAACGCTCCGAGCAGAAATTGGCGAAGATAATCTCAATCAAATCCTCAAAAATAATTACGGCCTGACCAATACTGAAGATCTCACCTCCACCGCCGCAGACATCACAAAAATCTTACAAATTTATTATTACCACCAAGAATTATCCGAAGAATCCTGGGCCACCATTAAAGATTCCATGCTAAACCAGCCCACTAAGAATGGCAACGATTGGCGCCAAGGCTTACCGAGTGGCTTTTCTGACCAGGCTCTCGTTTATAATAAAGTCGGCTGGGATTCCAGTGATGGCAAAACTTGGCAAGTTTACAATGATGCCGCCATCGTAGAATTTCCAGAGCAAAATCGCCACCTCATCATCGTCGTCTTAACTAATAATACCCCACCTAAATCACTGGCTAATTTTGCCACGCAGATAGAAACGGCTCTCAGTTCATGATATGATATTTTTAAGCTTTTAAGATTTTAAGTTTCAATTAAGCCCCGCTTATTATAATAAGGTTATACTAAACAAGGAATTAATATGAGAATACTTTACGTAGAAGATGAAAAATATTTAGCCGATGCCGTAATTCACATGCTGAAAAAATCCGACATCGCCGTAGACTGGACCGACGACGGGGAAGAAGGTCTCGCTATGGCCATGAAGCCAATTTACGATGCTATTGTCCTAGACATTATGTTGCCAAAATTATCCGGCTTTGATATCCTAAAAACCATCCGTGACCGCAAAGTTAACACTCCCGTCATCATGCTTTCCGCTCTCTCCCAAGTAGAAGACAAAGTTAAGGGTCTTAATATTGGCGCCGATGATTATCTCGCTAAGCCATTCAAGACTAGCGAGCTTGTCGCCCGGCTCAATGCCCTCACTCGCCGGCCATCCTTGCAAGAAGAAAAGGAGATCCACTTTGAGGATTTAAGCTACAATCTTACTAATCGCACCCTTAATGGTATCGCTCTCACCGAAAAAGAAGCCGATATCATTGAAATGCTCATTAAAAGCCCAAATACCATCCAGAAAAAAGAACACATCTTAGCTCACGTTTGGGGTAGCGACAGTATCGGCGAAGAAAACTACGTAGAAGTTTATATTTCTTATCTCCGCAAAAAACTAAAAACCTTACATTCTAAGTGTATAATTAAAACAGTACGTAACTTAGGTTATAAATTAATCGTCAAATAATATGTTCAATAAACTACGCAATAAGTTCATCCTCACCAATCTGCTCACCACCACTGCAGTGCTCGTCATTGCTTTTAGTGCCATCTATTTCATTGCTTCTGCGAATGCCAATCGCCGTACACCCCTCCCCCAGGATATTGATAAAGATCGCCGCCCAGAATTTAATCAAGATATTTCAAGCTACCTAGACGAACGCATCAATGAAGAACGTCAAGCCGCCCTCAGCTCGCTGCTAATCAGCTTACTCATCACCGGCACCTGTGTGGAAGTAATGGTTGCCCTTATCTCTTTCTTTGTCGCGAATCAAGCGATTAAACCCGTCAAAGACACTTACCTTGCTCAAAAAGAATTTATTGCTAACGCCAGCCACGAGATTAAGACCCCTCTCGCCGTCATCCAGGCCAACCTAGAAGCTGCCGATATCACAGGCAATAAATGGATTGACAACGTTGCCACCAAAGTCCAAGATCTCGCCAGCTTAAATAACCAGTTACTCACTCTCGCCCGCCTAGAGTCTCACAGCGAAAGTAAAAAAGTCGAAAAGATTAATCTCTCAGAATTTATCGCGACAGAACTCTCCCCACTCACTCCTCAATTAGAAAAGAAAAAAATCACCATTAAAACTATTAATCACTCCACCAAAGATATCTCCTTAAACACTCCCGCTTTCAAGCAAATCCTCAATATCCTCCTTGACAATGCAATTAAGTATAGCAAACAGAAAATTACCATTACTATTGATAATAATGCCATTGCAGTCAAAAACGACGGTGCCACCATTTCCAAAGACCAGCTCGCCCACATCTTTGAACGTTTCTATCAAACTGACAAGACTAAATCCGGCGTCGGCCTCGGCCTCGCCATTGCATACCAGCTAGCCACCGATAATAATTGGCAGCTCAACGCCAGCTCCACCGCTAAATCCACTACCTTCACTCTCGCATTTTAATTGTGCTATAATAGTATATATGTTCAAACTCTTGAGGTACTTAAAGCCTTATTGGCTACAAGTGATTATCTTGCTTGTAGCTATTTCCGTGCAAGTTTGGGGCACCTTGCAGTTGCCTGCCCTCATGGCTAATATTGTCAATACTGGCATCGTCAATAATGATAAAAGTTTCATCTGGGCCACTGGCGCTAAGATGCTCTGCTGGGTTTTCATCTCCACTATTGGCGCACTGGTTAGCTCATTTTTCTCCGCCAAGGTCGGTACCGCCTATGCCCGCGATTTACGCAATGATTTATATCAAAAAATCCTCAGCTTCAGCATTTCCGATATAGACCGTTTTAGTACCGCCTCACTCATTACTCGCACCACCAATGATATCAGCCAAGTTCAAAACACTATTGTCCTCAGCCTTTCTATGCTTATTCGTGCACCGCTTATGTGTATTGGTGCCATCGTTGCTGCTTTTCAGACCGCGCCAAGCATGGTCTGGATTATCGGTCTGGCCGTAGCCGTCCTTCTTACTCTCACTATCACCATTCTCTCCATCGTCATTCCTAAATTTAAACTCTACCAAAAGCTCGTCGATAAGCTTACGTTGCTTACTCGTGAAAATCTCACCGGCATCCGCGTTATCCGTGCTTTTAATAACCAAGCCCACGAAGCTGAAAAGTTCAATCGCACCAATAAAGAGCTCATTAATACCGATATCTTCATTGGTAAAGTCATGGCCTTACAGGACCCTCTCATGACCTTAGTTTTTAACGGCACCACTCTGCTTTGTATTTGGATCGGCATCAACATGATGTCTACCAATATTGCCTATCTCGGTGACATGATGGCTTTCATGCAATACGCCATTCAAGTCATTTTATCCTTCCTCTTTCTAGCCATCCTCTTTGTACTACTGCCTCGCGCCAATGTTTCAGCCAGCCGT
The DNA here is from genome assembly GCA_045536725.1 of Candidatus Nanosyncoccus sp. Taxonomy (GTDB): domain Bacteria; phylum Patescibacteriota; class Saccharimonadia; order Saccharimonadales; family Saccharimonadaceae; genus Nanosyncoccus. The sequence continues at coordinate 16,117 of JAZSOC010000010.1, read as the reverse complement.
ATTAACCAAGTTCTTCATACCCGGCCCAAAATTCACTGGCCCAATCAGACCAAGGGAACTATTAGTGAGCAGCCTAGTGTCGAGTTTACCAATGTCAGCTTCGCCTATGACGGTGCCGAAGAAGAAATTCTCCGCGATATCACTTTCACCGCCAAAGCTGGTGAGACCACTGCTTTCATCGGCTCCACTGGCTCCGGCAAGTCTACTTTAATTAACCTCGTGCCACGCTTCTACGATGCCACCCGCGGAGAGATTACCATTAACGGTCTCAATATTAAGAATTACACTGAAGATGATCTTATGCGGCAGATTGGTTACGTCCCACAACGCGGCTTCCTTTTTAGCGGCAATGTCAAGTCAAACATCAGCTTCGGTACCAAAACTGCTACTGATACGCAGATTAAAAATGCCGCTAAAATTGCCCAAGCTACAGAATTTATTAATAAGCTAAAAGACGGCTACAAATCCCATATTTCAGAAGGCGGCACCAATGTTTCTGGTGGCCAAAAACAGCGCCTCAGTATCGCTCGCGCCATCGCTAAAAATCCAGCTATCTATATCTTTGACGATTCTTTCTCCGCCCTCGATATGAAGACTGACGCCGCACTTCGTCATGCGCTAGCAGATGTCACTCATCACTCCGTAGTTTTAATTGTCGCCCAGCGCATCAACACTATCAAAAATGCCGAGCAAATTATTGTCCTAGACAAAGGCAATCTTGTCGGCAAAGGCAGCCATAATCATCTACTGAAAACTTGCAAAGTTTACCGTGAAATTGCTAAATCCCAGCTTTCCGATGATGAATACGCCGCAGAACTAAAACGTGCCAAGGAGGAAAAATAATGCCTGGCCCTAGCATGAAAATCGCCAAACCTAAAAATGCCAAGCGTTCCGCTAAATTACTTTTTCATTCCACTCGGCCACACCTCTTCCTGCTCATTACCGTTTCCGTTCTCGCTATCATCTCCACCACTCTCACTATCTTCGGTCCAAAAATCCTCGGCAACATGACCACCTCCGCCGTCGCCAGCTTGCAGTCCACCCACCAAATTGATTGGCAGCCTATTAAAAATTCCGCTCTGCTTCTCATCGTGCTTTATACCGCCTCTGCGATTATTGGCTACATTCAGAATTTCCTTATTTCCGTTTTTTCCGCTAAATACGCTGGCTCTCTCCGCAGTAAAATCATTGCTAAAATTTCCAAGCTGCCTATCTCCCACTTTGATAAAATTAAATACGGCGATACACTATCTATCGTCACCAACGACATTGAAACCATTGATACTTCACTCTCCCAATCACTAATTGAGCTTATCACCAGCCTAACCATGATTATTGGCATCCTTATTATGATGCTAACTATTTCCGTTTCACTCTCCCTGATTGCCCTGATTGCAGTGCCCGTCTCCCTTATCTTCGTCAGCAAAATCATGGGCAAAGCCCAAAAATACTTCCGTGAGCAGCGCAGCACTCTCGGCAGTCTGAACAGTATCATTGAAGAGGATTACACCGGCCACCTCATCATCAAGTCTAACTCTCACGGCCCAGCTTCTTTTGCCACCTTCAAGCAGTCCAACGAAAAGCTCTATACTGTTTCCTGGAAGTCTCAATTCTTTGGCTCTCTCGCCTTCCCAATCACCCACATCTTTACCAATCTCAGTTATATCGCTATCTGTATTGTCGGCGGCTTCGCGGCTATTGCTGGCAGCATTACCATTGGTAATGTTCAGGCCTTCATCCAATACGTCAATCAATTTAATCGGCCAATCTCTCAAGTCTCCCAAATTGTCGCCACTATTCAGCAAGCCCTTGCCGCCGCTGAACGCGTCTTTAACTTCCTGGAACTCCCCGAAGAAAGCACCGAAGATAATTCCAAAGCTCTCCCTGAAAATATTACCGGCCAAATCAATTTTAGCAATATCCACTTTTCCTATCTCAAAGATAAACCAGTAATTAAAGATTTCTCCGCCAGTATTCAGCCTGGCATGGAAATCGCCATCGTCGGGCCCACTGGCGCCGGCAAGACTACGCTAGTCAATCTCTTAATGCGCTTCTATGATCCAGTCTCCGGCACCATCACGATTGATGGTATCCCTACGATAGAGCTTAAACGCTCCGATGTTCGCGGGCTCTTTGGTATGGTCCTCCAAGACACTTGGCTCTTTTCTGGTACTATCGCCGAAAATCTCCGCTACGGCAATCATAAAGCCACCCTATCTGACATTAAACGTGCCGCTGAAATTACCGGCGTCGATCACTTCATTGAATCTCTCCCGCATGGCTATCAAACTGTCATTGACGAAGATTCCGATAATATTTCTGCCGGCGAAAAGCAGCTCCTCACCATCACTCGCGCCCTGATTGCTAATCCACCAATGATGATTCTCGACGAGGCCACCTCCAACGTTGACACCCGCACGGAAAAACTCATCCAGGATGCTTTCGATAAACTTACTCACGGCCGCACTAGCTTTGTCATTGCCCACCGCCTCTCTACCATCAGAAACGCCAGCCTCATCCTTGTCTTAAAAGATGGCAATATCGTAGAGCAGGGCACCCATGACGAGCTTCTCGCACAAAACGGCTTCTATGCCGAGCTCTATAATTCTCAATTCACTAAATAGTGCTATAATGGACTTATGGCCAAGTTATATTTTCGCTATGGCGCAATGGGATGCGGTAAAACAATGCAGCTTCTGCAAGTTGCCTTTAATTATGAAGAGCGCGGCCAAAAAGTCCTCGTCATCAAGCCCGCCATTGACACTAAGGCCGATAGAAGCGTCAAGACACGCATCGGGCCAGAGCGTATCACTGATTATTGCTTTGATCAAACTGAAGATTTATTTAAACTTATCCATCAGCACGCCAAAGATTTAGCCTGCGTCTTAGTCGACGAAGCCCAATTTCTCACGCCTAAGCAAGTTGATGAATTAAACACCGTCACCTGGCAGTTGAATATTCCCGTCATGGCCTATGGCCTGAGGCTAAACTTCCGCCAGAATGACCATGGCTTTGAGGGTGCCACCAGATTGCTCCAAGTTGCTGACGATATTGAAGAACTAAAGACCATTTGTGAATGTGGCCGTAAAGCCACCCGTAATACTCGCTTTTTAGATAACCAGCTAGTTATTGACGGTCCAGATATTCTCATTGACGGCACCAGCAAGATTGAATACCGTGCACTCTGCGCCAAATGTTTAAACCGCTATTTAAAGGAGACTAAAACATGTACATCGTAATTGAAGGCCAAGACGCCACCGGCAAAGATACCCAGGCCGCCAAGCTAGCAGAATATTTTAAATCCCAAGGTAAAAATGTCATCTCTTATGCAGAATCTGGCACCGCCAGCACCGACCCTTTCATCTCCACCATTGCCAAGCTCACTTATGGCTCCAAGCAGGATATTAGCCACCGCACCCGCGTTTTACTCTACCTCATTAATCGTTATGAGCAGTGGCGTAAACTTGCTGAACCCGCCCTCAAAAATAATGATATTGTCATTACCACTCGTAACTGGTTTTCTACATTAATTTATGTAGGTTACGCTGCCGGCATTTCACGCAGTCTCATTACGAGACTCCACAAAGAGATGATGCCTGCCACTTATTTTCAGCCAGATAAAATTGTCATTCTCACTCTTTCCGATGCTGAACGCGCCAAGCGCCTAGCCGCCCAAGGCCGCAGCAAACAAGAAATCTGGAAATCCCAAAATGATGAGTTCCAACAGAAAATCAATCATGCCTATCTGAAAGTCGCCAAAGATTATAATATTCCCACTTTGGATACCACTGGTACTCCAGAAGAAGTCCAGCTCAAACTTCGCCAGTTATTTGGAGTTTAATCATGCATCCATCCTGGAAAGATTTTCTAGATTCAGAATTTGAAAAGCCCTATTTTAAGGAGCTCAGTAGCTTCTTAAAAAGTGCCTACCAGGAAAAGACTATTTTCCCACCCAAGCAATTAGTTTTCAACGCTTTTACCACTGATTTAAACCAGGTCAACGTCGTCATCCTCGGACAAGATCCTTATCACACCCCTGGTGCGGCCCATGGCCTCGCCTTTTCCGTACCTAGTAGTCAGCCAATTCCACCATCACTAATTAACATTTACAAAGAAATTGACAGCGATATCGGCCACCATGAAAACCCCACTGGCAACCTCAAAGCTTGGCAAAATCAGGGTATCCTGCTCTTAAACAACGTTCTCACTGTCGAGGCTCACCATGCCGGCTCTCACCGAGGAAAGGGCTGGGAAACTTTCACAGAAGCCACCATTAAATATCTTAATGAAACTCGCCCTCACCTTGTCTTCTTACTCTGGGGCCGCGACGCCCGCTCTAAAGCTACCTTAATCGATAAAACTAAGCACCTAGTTCTTGAAGCACCTCATCCCTCACCACTTTCTGCTCATTCTGGCTTCTTTGGCTGCAAGCATTTTAGCAAGACTAATACTTTCCTCAAAGAAAATGGGCTCCCAGAGATTATCTGGTAGCCCCTATAATTCCTATTATATCACTATCCCTACTTTTTGTCAACCCAAGCCTCTAACCGCTTCCGTTCTTCGGAATCTGCTGGGTAAGAATCAATAATATCCTCTGTATAAGTCTTGCCATTAGTGATATTTAAAGTTTCCACCTCTGGCATCGCTGCGAGCAATCTAATCACTGCCTCATCCGTATCCACGGTATTCATTGACTTACTAGAGCGCCCATGAGAATTAACCCTCAGCTGCTTATAAACAAAGCGCTTTATCCCTGCCTGCAAACAATATTTTAAGCAATTTTCACAGGTAGCCCCAGTGTTATATACTGTGCAACCAGTCAAATCCCGCCCTGCAAATAATAGCGCATTCATTTCTGAGTGAATCACAAAATAATACTTCATCGGCCGCTCCGATAAAGTCATTTTGCTTTCATCTGCACCCTGTATCATGCCATTATAGCCAAAGGAAACTGGCCGATGGTGCGCGTCTGTAATTACGCAACCAAACTTCGTAGAAGGGTCCTTACTACGCTTCGCCACCTCTTCAGCGATGCCCATAAAGTATTCATCCCACCCCACCTGCTTATCTTCACCTGTCATATTTTTATCTTACCTTAAACTCCCAGATTTTTCAACTTTATCCCCCTTGTGCTTGCCAGATAGGAGACCCTTTGCTAAGATGAAACTTAAAATCATTTAAACGGAGGTCATATCTATTGAAAAAATTCTCACTCTTCCTCTCTCTCACTATTCTTCTCTCAACCTTTTATCACCCACCCGCCACTGCCACCAGCTGCGCGGAGTATCAAATTGTCTTTGCTCGCGGCTCCGGCCAAAAACTTAATGGCCCAGATTGGCAAAGCTTCAAAGCGGCTTTCTCTAGCTATTTTAAAGACGCCAACTTTTACGAGCTCGGCTCTAAGAAACAGGCCGGCTCCCAGTATCCAGCTGTCAGTATTGCCAATTTCCAGACCCTCCTCGGCGCTAAAATCAGCGCCGGAAAAACTTTCACCTATGGTAAAAGCGTTAAAGAGGGAATTAAAGAGCTAGAAACTTACGTTAAAAATATCTCACTCGTCTGCCCAGACACTAAGTTTATTCTGGGTGGCTATTCTCAAGGCGCCCAAGTCATCAGTACCACCTTACCCCACCTAGACGCTACTAAAATTGCTTACGTCACCACCTTTGGAGATCCTAAGCTCTATTTACCAGAAGGTTACTCTAAGCATGGCAGCTTACCTCTCGCCTGCTTAAGACAAAATCTTTCCAGCTACCGCATCAATGTTCCAGATTGTGAAGTTTATGAAGGCATTCTCACCGCCACTAAGCCCTATCAGCCTAGCACCTACCAAAAGAAGCTCGGCACTTGGTGTAATCTCGGCGACATCATCTGTGGCTCCTATCTTATTTCCGACACCAACATTATGCAGGGGCATTCCCTCTATCGTACAGATGGCAGCCATGAGCATGCCGCCAGGGTCGCTTACAGAGCCACCCATCAAAATACCACCGCCAAGCACCGCGACGTAGCTTTCTTGATTGATGTTTCAGATTCCATGCATAGCCTCATTGACCTCTATAAAAGCCAAGCTATCCGCCTAGCTAAAGAAGTCCTAGACGACGGTGGCCGCATTGCACTCTTTTCCTATAATGATTTAGAAACCGAAGCCCCAGCTCTGCTCTGTGATTTTGACTGCAACCTCTCTGATTTTACTAGCAAATTAAATACACTCCGTCTTCACGGCGGCGGTGATCTTAATGAGTCTGTCCTTGCCGCCTCACTTTTCACCCTTAATACTCTCAAGTGGCAAAAAGGTGCCACCAAATCCATCGTTCTCTTGACCGATGCTGGCTTCCATGACCCAGATCGAGACGGTACCACCCTTAATGAGGTAATCAAGCGCACCTGGGAAATTGACCCAGTCAGTATCTATGCCGTCACCAATCAAATCACCCCCTATACTGAGCTCACTTCTAGTACTATGGGGCAAATCTTCAATGTCTATGGCGACTTATCTCTCGCCACCGATACTATCCTCGCTGCCGACGAAGAAGCCCTCACCACCCCTTATCGCTATTCATCCACCCGGCAAGAAGCCGTTATCTCTATCAAATCTCAGGATTACAATAATAGTTCTTTGCATCTTCAACTAAATACTAAAAACACTAAGCAAATCCTCGTCACCGTGGACGATGCCATCCTTGGCTTCACCGATAAAACCAGTTTCACCATTGATGATTTAGGCTCATCTAGTACCGTCACCCTCACACCTTTTTCCACCTCTGGCCACAAAGGGGAATCACTCATTATTAAGCTAAAAGAGCTGCCTCCCCACTTCACGCCCAAGGTGCCAAATACTGGAAAAAGAGGCCCATAACAGGGGTCAAAACCACGTTGTAAAAAATACAATAAAAATGTAAGCGTTTTCTATTGACACACCATATCTAGCGTCATAAAATAGAAACAGACACTAGATATGGTGTATAGATTACTAAAGTAAATTCAAAACAAACACTCGAAACATTATAAGGAGGTAATTAAAATGTTCAAAAAAATCGAGAAGCGCGATGGCAAAATCGCGAATTTTAATCCAGACAAGATCACCGAAGCTATCGAAAAGGCCGGCCTTGCCACTGGTGAATTTAAAGCAGATAGAGCCAAAGCTCTCGCCGAAAAAGCCCTCAAAAAGGCCGAGGAAACCATCAAGAAACGCGTCCCTAGCGTAGAGCAGATTCAAGACGCCGTCGAGCAGACCTTAATGGAGTCTTCCTTCAAAAAGACCGCCAAAGCTTACATCACCTACCGCCAAGAACGTAACCGCGTCCGCGATGCTAAAAGCAATCTGATGAATATCTATAAAACCATTTCTATCGCTGATGCTTCTGAAGATTCTGACGTCAAGCGCGGTAACGCTAACGTCGACGGCAACTCCGCCATGGGTAAAATGCTCCAGTTTGGCGCAGAAGGCTCCAAAGTTTTCGCTAAGACCGTCTTACTTAGTCCAGAATTCGCCTTTGCTCATGATAACGGCGACATCCACATCCACGATCTAGATTTCTTTGCCACCGGCACTCTTACTTGCTGCCAGACAGACCCTCTTCGTCTCTTTGCTGACGGTGGCTTTAATACTGGTCACGGCCACTTGCGTACCCCTAATTCCATCGGTTCTTACGCTGCTCTTGCCGCTATCATTCTCCAGGCTAACCAGAATGAGCAGCACGGCGGCCAATCCATCCCTAACTTTGACTATGCCATGGCCGAAGGCGTCGATAAATCCTTCCGCAAATCCATCGCTGATAACATTAAAAAGTACAATAGTTTCACTAATAAAAAGTTGGATATCAAAATTCCTGATGATCTGCGCTTCGGCGACGACAAGGCTTTAAAGAAGCTCAAAGTCCCACAAGAAGTCATTGACGCTTCTTCCGAAGATGTTGAACGCCAAACTTTCCAAGCCATGGAAGGCTTCATCCATAATCTTAACACCATGCACTCTCGTGCTGGTGCCCAGGTGCCTTTCACCTCTATTAACTTCGGTACTGACACCAGCCCATCTGGCCGCCTCGTCTCTAAATATCTTCTAGAAGCCACCGCTAACGGCCTCGGCCACGGCGAGACGCCTATCTTCCCAATCTCCATCTTCAAGGTAAAAGAGGGCATTAATTATAACCCAGAAGACCCTAACTATGACCTCTTCAAACGTTCTATGGAAGTTTCTTCTAAGCGCCTCTTCCCGAACTTCACCTTCGTGGATGCGCCATTTAATCTTCAATATTACAAGCCAGGTGATTACCGTTCTGAGATTGCCACCATGGGCTGCCGCACTCGCGTCTTTAGCTCCGTCTTTCCAGAAAGTGACGGCGTCGTCACCGGCAGAGGGAACCTTTCCTTCACCACACTAAACTTAGTCCGCATCGGTATCAAGAATGGCATCTGCCTCGGCGAGCGCAAGACCGCTGACTGGACCGGCTTTTATAAAGACCTTGATGATATTATGGATCTTTGTAAGGACCAACTCTTGGAACGCTTTGAATTCCAAGCTAATCAGCACGTCCGCAACTTCCCATTCCTCATGGGTGAGGGTAACTGGTTCGGCTCAGAGAAGCTCAGCCCTAATGATACCTTACGTGACGTTATTAAGCATGGTACTCTCTCCATTGGCTTCATCGGCCTCGCCGAAACACTTGTCGCCATGACTGGTAAGCATCACGGTGAAAGCGAAGAAGCTCGTGAGCTCGGCCTGGACATTGTCTCCCACATGCGTGAAAAGTGTGATAGCTACTGCAAGAAGTACCACCTGAACTTCTCCCTTCTGGCCACCCCTGCAGAAGGTTTAGCTGGCCGCTTCACCAGAATGGATCGCAAGGAATATGGCGTCATCAAAGGTGTCACCGATAGAGATTTCTACACTAACTCTTTCCACGTCCCAGTTTACTACCCAATCTCCGCCTTTGAGAAAATTGAAATTGAGGCCCCATATCACGCCCTCTGTAATGCCGGCCACATCTCTTACATTGAGCTCGATGGTGACCCATCCCAGAATATTGAAGCTTTTGAAGCCGTCATCCGTAAAATGCACGATTGCGGCATCGGCTATGGCTCCGTTAACCACCCAGTAGACCGCGACCCAGTCTGCGGCTTCTCCGGCATCATTGAAGGTGACCGCTGCCCATCCTGTGGCCGCCTAGAAACTGAAGGTGATATCCCATTTGAGAGATTACGCCGCATTACTGGCTACCTCGTCGGCTCACTTGAGCGCTGGAACGACGGCAAAAAAGCCGAAGAAGCTGCCCGCGTAAAGCATAACGTCACCGGTGTCTATACTAAGGATGAAAAGTGTGCCCGTGAAGTTGCCAAAAAGACCGCCAAAAAGGCCTTAGGAACAGAATAATATGCCTGGTATTCATGTGAATGCCTGGGACGGGAGGGTCTTAGACTCTCCCGTACTCGGCTCTGATAAGAAACATATTCGTCTTTCTGGCCCCATTGAACATGATAATATCGTCAATGGCTACGGCCTGCGCGCCGTCATCTGGACACAAGGCTGTTACACCCACTGTCCTGGCTGCCAGAACCCAGAAACCTGGGACCCAGAAGCTGGCGTCCTCATGGACGTAGAAAAGATTAAGGCAGAATTAAAAGCCCTCAAGGGTCAAACCGGCCTCACTTTCTGTGGCGGGGAACCATTCGATCAGCCCGAAGCTTGCATTGAAATCACTAAATTCGCCAAAGAAGAGCTCGGCTGGGATGTTTGGTCCTTCACTGGCTTCACTTATGAGAAAATCAAAGAATGGGGTGGCAAGCAGTGGGAACTGCTCACTCTCCTAGATGCTCTGATCGACGGTCCGTTTATATTGGCTGAGCGCGATTTGACGCTCAAGTTCCGCGGTTCTCGCAACCAAAGGCTTCTGCATCTCAAGTCTGGCGAGATCACTAGTATAGAATAAGATTCTCTCCACTGCATTGTCTTTCTTCAACGCTACTGGCCCCAAGCCGGTAGCGTCATAGTTTGCTACGTAATTATAACGATCAACCACGTCCATCACCGCTAATACTTCGTCCTTAGTGTAGCCAGAGTAGCGTGCGATAATCCCTGCATAGCTATTATCAATCGGATTCTCTTCATAATAATTTTCTAGACTCACCTCCACGGCAGATTTGTCTATCACCCCCATTGCCGTCATTAAGCGCTGATCTTGAGTATAGCGCTGATAATACTTAATCTCTCCACTCCAGCGCTCATTACTACTACTTTGCAAGCACCACCGCCCAGAAATCCAGCCAGAATTCTTCTCATTACTTGCAGTTTCCATCAAATCCTGGATGTCACCCACTATATCCACTGCGTTACCAATACTTGTAATGATATGATCCACCGTATCGCTGCCCGTAGAACTTAGCTTTGATGCCACATTTGCATCTGCCGTCCCATACTGTGTATCGCGCTGTGTACAGAAGACGATATATCGGCCCAGACTGCCACCCTCCACCATATTACCATCACCCGGATCAATCTCTTTAAACTCCATATTAATCACTGGGTTATCATTTTCGTCTAATTTTATGTTTTCACATTCTTCCGTAATAGAATAATCTGTTTCCTCAAAATTCGGGCAATGATGCATCTTATTGCCATTATCGTCCAACTTCGGTCTGAATGAGCCTGGATTATCTGGGTCTGGTTCCATCTCTATGTAATGATTAGCCGCCTTCACTGAGCTGAAAATGCTGCTAGGGTCAGTCTTTGCTGTGCTTAAATCAGAAATTTCATAAGGAATACAATAATAATTTGCCGCCGCCCCCACAGAGTTCGCCGTTGGGCAATCGCCATCTTCATAAGTCAGCTTTGTCTGCTCAATAGCAGAAGCCGTCGGCAGGAAATTACCCACTGAAGTAAAGGCAGCCGTAGCCAAGTTCTTAAAGAGATTTAGCGCACCATCAGAGCTCACCGCTAATGGCAAGATATTATTGTAAAGTGAGCCCATAAAAGTATACTGAGAGCTCGTGTCAAACGGATTCCTTGTCCGCCGTTGATACTCTGCATCTTCCGCAATCACCGTTTCTGTTGCCTGATTATAGGCCGTCACCGCCGCCATATCGCCACCCGTACCACCACCCTGCTGGTGATTACCAAATAAATACCAATAGTTTCCCGAAGCTAGCGCATTTCCCATATCCGGCCCAATCGTATTAGAAATTAAGTTTACTGTCACCATCGTCGCCAGTACCGGTAGAGCTGCCTTGACTAGTTGCTGCACTACTTCCATCACTACAATCTGCCCAGCAGTCTCAATTAGCGACAGGGCCAAATTCCCCATACCACCAGTAGATACGAAAAGGATAGATTCTAGCGCAATATCCGCCCCTGCTGAAGCCGCCCGACCATAATCACACTTTGCCATCTCATCCGCTGAATATCCGTCAATTTTAATCTTTCCACTCAGTAAACTCCTCTTTGTCCCCTCAATATTGAACTTCTTTGCACTCTCTTCTGTCACGTCAAATTTCCCACCAAAGACATGCCCAATCCCCGTGGCACTCATACCCGTCCGGCCTTTTTTATCTGGCTGGTTTAATAGGTTTAAGAATTCTAGCATCGGGCTACCACTGCCATACCCAGCCTGCACCTTTTGCACTGCCTCAAAGAATTGCGAAGCCAGACCAATAATCTGCGCCTTTTCTGCTGCTGCCGCCATCTCATTAATCATTCCGCCCATCATCATCACCGAGCAAGTAGCATTTGCGCCTTGCGTTCCAATCTTTGCAATTGCCGCCGCCTTATTGTTCATCTTTGTTTCTATCTCGCTCTCCGTATCTGTCCGCGCCAGCTTATCGCTATCCGCCTTTGTTGAGGCGTCACTATCTTCCACGGTCTTTGTTTTACCGTCCTCGTCCGTTTCTTCTTTTAGCCTAGTTCCGGCTGTTGTTTCTGGCTCTTTTAAGACGCTCTCTGATATCTTCTTAAAGTTTTTCTCGTCCACCTCTTCATCGCCAGTCTTCTTAAAGTTGTCAAACAAATCCCTCGTCCCACCACGCCGGGTCAGATATAGTGCTGTTAAGGTATCATACCAGCCAGAGCTCTGCCCTCGCCACACCGCTGAAGCCGCAGTAAACTTCGTGTCAAAATCTGGCAAATCCGCGCGCGCCGTATCAAAGCTCATCACCTGGATACTGCCTTTCTTGCCGAAATTATCTACAACATCCGCATTTTTAATTTTCCCCTTCACGTCAGAATCTGCCGATATTGCATAGAACTTATCGCCCTGCTCATAGCCTAGTACTCTTGTAGTAGAACCATCCTCTAAGGTCACATCCTTTAGTTCCATATTACCATCTTCAAAATAAGCCACCTGCGTCTTACCTAGCTTAAATTTATCACCATCAAAGACCGTACCAGAGTTGCCCTTAGTTACCTTCATCATTCTCCGGAAAAGATAAGTACTTCTAATCCGTGTAATTGTCCCCTGGGTGTTACCTTCCTGGATAAAACGGCTCACCATCGCGAACCCTTGCCATCCCTGGCCAGAAAATAGCAGTCCGCCCCCACCGAGCAACATGCTCAAAATCAACACCGTCGGTGCCGCTTTCTTTAATAAACCACCACGCGTCTTACCCTTATTACTTCCTGAGGTAAACGTCGGTTCATAAAGCCCTTCATCCGCTGGCTCTTCGGCCGCCATCTCTTCTGCAAGACGCGCATTAGAGATATTACTCGGTGCAGATTTATCCATAACTACTTCTAATTATATGTTATAACTGGTAAAATGACAAGAAATTCACGTCTCTTTTACAGGGATAGTGTATAATAGAACTATGAAATTATATAATACTCTTGGCCGCAAACTTGAAGCATTCCATCCGCTCGATAGAAACAACGTTAAAATTTACACTTGTGGCCCCACCGTCTATGCTCGCGCCCACATTGGCAATCTCACCTCTTACATTTACTGGGACCTATTAATCCGCACTCTTGAAGCTAACGGCTTCCGTGTAAACCGCGTCCTCAACCTTACCGACGTCGGCCACCTCAGCTCTGACGCCGATGAAGGTGAAGATAAGCTTGAAAAAGGCGCTAAAAGGGAAGGGCGCAGTGTCTGGGACATCGCCGAAGATTACATTAACCAATTTTTGGCAGATTTTCACTCACTTAATCTCTTGGAGCCACAAAAAATCGCCCGCGCCACCGATTATATCAAGCAAGACATTTCCTTAATCGAATCTCTCACTGCAAAAGGTTTCACCTATGAGACTAGCGATGGTATTTATTACAACACTGCCAAATTCTCCACCTACCCAGATTTTGCTCACCTGGATCTTGACCACCTGCGGGCCGGTGCCAGAGTAGATTTCAACAGCGAAAAGAAAAACGTCTCAGATTTCGCCCTCTGGAAGTTTATCAAAGAAGGGGAAGCTCACGCTATGCGCTGGGATTATCTCGGCCGCCCTGGCTATCCTGGCTGGCATATTGAATGCGCCACTATCATCCACGAAGAGCTCGGTGAAACTATCGATATCCACACTGGCGGCATTGACCATATCCCCATCCACCACACCAATGAAATCGCCGAGTCTGAAGCTGCCTTTGATAAGAAGCTTGCTAATTTCTGGCTCCACTGCAATTTCATCACTATTGATGGCCAAAAAATTTCTAAATCCCTCGGTAATACTTCCAGCCTGGACGATTTAAAATCTCGCGGTTTCTCCCCACTTGATTTTAAAATGTGGGTCCTTCAGGGTCACTATCGTGGCGAACGTAACTTTTCCTTTGATGATCTCGCCGCCGCCAAGACTCGCTTACTTTCTTGGCGTAATCGCTTAGCTCTCGCCCTTCAAGAATCATACCCAGACCATCCAGAAATCATTGATAAAATCAAAGAGCAGCTTTCTGATAACCTCAATTCTCCAGAAGCTTTCGCTACCATTGATAGCGTAGAACAGCTCTCCCTTCATGACTGGGAAGACATTGATAATCTCTTTGGTCTCAATCTCATCGCCAGCGTCAAAGATATCACTGCCGAGCAAAAAGCCCTCATCCACACCCGCGAAGAAAAGCGCCAATCCAAAAATTACGCCGCTGCCGACCAGCTCCGCCTAGACCTCGAACGCCAAGGCCTCACCATCCTCGACACCCCCACCGGCCCCCGCTGGCAATACCTAGACTAAAAAATCACCTAAAATCTACCAGATTAATCTCGTGTAGTGCAGCGTATTGAATAGCCATATTGTTTACCTGCATGATTATCAAGTAGATTAAATTCAGCACCACTACCCGTGCCTATGCCGAATCGATACGACTCCGCACTGTTATATGGTGTTCTAATTTGATAATCACCGCGGTCTTGAAATGTAATAATTTGGCTGTTATAGTGTAAAGATTTTGTTATATATATTGGGTTAGATTGCACTGCAGAAACCTTCGCCGCAATAGTACCAAGCGAAGTAATACCATAGCGATCAAACAAGTTATAGTAACTTGGATTACCAGAGTAGGAAGGTAAACGCCAATTTCTTGGGCAAATATCAGTTACTGGCTCAGTTGTAATACTAGAACAATTACCATACGCAATCGCAGCACACCAATTATATGGATTGCCATCATAGCCAGATACATTATTAATTATTTGCATACTAGTGGCACTACTAGCAGTTCCATTAGTAATATTAGCGGGTAGTGTTACATCTGCGGTTACATTAGAATCTGTACTATGCAAAGTTCTCCCACCATCCAGAGCTAAGTTCTGCTGCATCCAGCAGTTCCCATCTTTGAGCCTTGCTACATTGTAAACTTTTTGGTCTCTAGAATCTTGAAGCTATGTTGTAAAAAATACACAAACAGGAGTAGAAAACGGATATGCTTGTTATCTTCTTGACGCATATGCTATACTGGGAGCGTGTTGCGTTTTTTCGTGGCAGGAACTAAATGTGGTTCTCATAGGTGGGTCGAGTTCTCTCAACCAGAGACTTGCTAAATGGGAATCTCATTAAAGCGATCAGTGCTAGGTAGTATCAGAGATTCCCGGAAAGGATATGTATGGGTTTGAAGCTTCTGGAGAAGTTGATTACCTTGAATATTACTATCGTTTTCGGTAACCGGAAGCGGCGTTAAAACCGATTAGCTACTCTCCAGAGTAGCTAATCACACAAACAAGAGATGTTCGATTCCTAGCGTCGGGCATCTCGTTAAAATTATTATATCATAGATTTGTTAATTTGTGAGAACCCAAGGGTGAACGGAGGAGCCGTCGCCACCTGGCTCAACGAGGACATCTAATTTGGTAGTGAGGATGGGGCGAATTCTACCGCTTGCTTTATTTTGGCCACCACCAGAAGTAGTATACATCCAACTCATTACCCCGTTAGGGTCACTAGAAGAACTAGATGTTATTGTAGGGTAGCTACCAGACGTATTAACGCCTTGTGGCGTATAATAAGTCCCATAATCCGGCACTGTTGCAGTCCAGGTATACCTGGCAGCCATGTAGTACGCAATAGCTGTATTGCTTCCTGGTGCATACGAAACCAGCGTACCTAAAGCATTTCTTACTAAATTTACATCGGTGCTATAGTATGTATCATACATACATAAACTAGAGCACTGTTCCACACTGGAGCCTGGAAGATACCCCATATGTCTTGAGCCGACTATAAAATCCGTATTTTTATATTGCTCGGCGATTTTATTTAAAGCACCCACTAAATTTTTATAACCAGTTGTTCCGGCTAAATAGATATCAGTAGAGCTTACATTTTTACTTACCATCTCCACACTGCCATCAGCATTCTTTTTAATTACCACCCAAGTATTAAGTTCACTAGGGGTAACAGAGCCAGGAGTAGAACAGCTAGCATGAGTGTATGATCCAGGGCAACCGGTATAGTACTGGCTAGAAGAATTAGTAGTAGGCGTATAAGACCCTACATAGCTCGGCACCATATACACATAATCCCCTACTTCCACTACATCACTGAGTTCCTGGGCGATACCTTCTGCAAAGGCTGTATAGGTGATGGTAGTAGAGTAAGTAGAGCTAGGCATAGTAGTATCGGCGTTTAAACCAAAGTATATAGGGATATCAGTACCGTCTGGGATATTAGGAGTATCTGAACCAGATGGAGTAATGTCTATAGCTCCAGC
>JAZSOC010000002.1:0-5985 GCA_045536725.1 Candidatus Nanosyncoccus sp. | reverse complement strand
AGATGCTCCTAATCTCCCAAATGGTACAGACATTCCTCTATACTATGGTATTAATGCTGATACTACTATGCCTACTTCCACTTACTCTACTACCATCACCTATACTGCCTTTGCAGAAGGTATCGCCCAGAAACTCAGTGATGTAGTAGCAGTAGGGGATTATGTGTATATGGTGCCGAGCTATGTAGGTTCTTATACTCCAACAACAAACTCTTCCAGTCCATACTATACTGGTACATCTACTCCAGGGAGTGTAACTCCGTCTGAACTAAATACTTGGGTGGTAATTAGAGACAATGGTAATAGTACTTATGATATGGTGAGTAAGAATGTAAGTTCTACGAATATTACATTCTACGGCCAAGTTGGATACAAGAATTATGTTGGAGCTTTGAATGAAATTGCCAGGCAGTACCAAAATTCGAATTATATTAGTAGTAGCCGTGCCACGGGCTTCTTGCCTGGCTATACAACTGAGACGTGCACATCGTTATGTATACCAAGCACTTGTTACACATCTGGAAATAGCTACGTTTGCGATAATGATTACAGGCAATCCGATCTTAATCTAACTACTGCAGCACTAGCTGTTAGAGGTACTGGCACTCTAGCCGCTACAACGCCTTCTGGGGCTGCAGCTCAGTGGTTTGTGGCTGAAAGAAACTGGAGTAGATATAATCCAGCCAACTATCAATATTATTGTGAAGTTGTAGTTGGAACGGATGGTAATTTCGTACATACCTACTCGTATCACAGTGTAGCAGGAGAGTCTAATCAGCCCAATGCCATCCGTCCCATCCTCACCACCAAATCAGATGTCCTTGTCACCATGGATGGTGATGGCAGCAGTAACCATCCTTGGGTTCTCACAAATTAACAAATCTATGATATAATAAACTCATAAAGCCCCCTTCTAGGACAGGGGCGTGTGTTTGACTAGTAGCCGCGCCGCAAGGCGTGGCTACTTTTTACGGGCTTCGGTTCACCTACGGTAACAGTAAGAGTAAACCAAAGTATCTTTACTTCAGCTAGTCTCATACGCTACGTACCTTTCGTCAGATTATTAATCTATCGACCAGAATCAAAAGGGGACCTAGTAAACTTCTGATGAACCCTAGAAATCATCGCTTAACTTAGGCCCCCGCTCAGCGCGCCTCCGGTTGAGAGAACACGGCCCACCAGTGCGGACGTCTAAATCAGTTCGACGTAAAAGTGCCAACACCCATCCATTGTAACACACCCGTCAACAGTGACAAGCACAAGCAAGTTAAAATTTTCTGCTCTCAAGATGATATGTATAGAGGTTCTGGTTTTAACATACACTGTGTAATGCGAGACTAAACATCCTGATTCTTGCGGAAAGAATAGAGCTGATTTATAATATTATTTGTGAATAAGAAAAGCATGAGGAAGAAGAAGTTAGTAGTAGCGGCGCCAGAGTATTCTTTGGCGGAGGAGCTGATTAATTCAATTTCTCATGGTGTGGGGGCGGGCCTAGCGATTGCGGCCCTGGTGCTATGTTTAGTGAAAGCATCTTCTGGGCATGCAGTGGTGGCCGTATCAATATATGGCGCAATGATGATCGTGTTATATATAATATCTTGTATTTATCATGCATTGTCGCCTAAAGTAAAAGGGAAGAAAGTCTTCAGAGTGATAGATCATGCCAATGTCTTTTTAATGGAGGCTGGGACCTATATGCCGATTTGCCTTTCGCTATTTTATGGAACATGGTACGGCTGGGTGACCTTTGGGATTGTATGGGCGATAACTATTACGGCGGTGGTGTTTTCTTCAATTAATGTAGATAAGTTTCAAATGGTGGGAGTGCTTTGTAACTTGATTTTAGGATGGGGCTCTCTGCTGCTGCTTCCTTGGCTGATACCGGCAGTGGGGATGAGTGGAGTGGCACTGCTAGCTGGCGGGGGAGCGGTCTATTCAATCGGAGCCATTCTATATGTGATAGGTAATAAGAAAAAGTGGTGCCATTCAATTTTTCATTTCTTTGTGATAGGCGGGACGATCTTACAATTCTTCTTTATCTATCTCTATTGCTTGTAGTGTGGTATAATAGGGGTGTAGGCGAGTATCGTATAACGGCTATTATGTATCCTTCCCAAGGATGAGATTGGGGTCCGACTCCCCATACTCGCACCAATTTCGAGTTAAAAGCCGACAATTCGGCATTTTTCTTGCCTCGCTCTATCCGAAATAGCGCTTCGGCAAGAGAAAATACCGTCTTGCCGGCTTTTATTCTCGAAATTAGAATAGTATTTCACACGAAGAAAACACCAATCTGACTACTTTTATATTCAAAACTAATTATGCGGGGAGGAGAATTTGAAAGAAACCAAGTGAGAGGGCGAGCATGACGAGGCCAGCGAATAGGATGCCGCAGGAGACGGCGAGGATGGTTTTTTTGCGGTCAAGATCTAAGAGGCTGGTGGCGAGGGTGCCAGTTCAGGCGCCGGTACCGGGAATAGGGATGCCGACAAAGAAGAAAAGAGCAACATAGAGGCTATCGCCGGCGGAACGTTCGAGTTTTTTGCCGGCTTTTTCACCCTTTTTTAGACACCAAGTGCAGAATTTTTTAGTGTATTTTTTATCTTTACCCCAATCTAAAAATTGGCGAGCGAAACGGTAAATAAAGGGGACGGGAATCATGTTGCCGATGATGGCAATGAGCAATACGAGGGGCTCTGGAATGCCAAGGCCAACCCCTAGGGGAACAGCACCGCGGAGTTCAATCAGGGGAAGCATGGAGACAAAGAAAACAAATAAAGACTTGATTAGAAACATATAATAATTATAGCATAAAAAATGGAGCCGCTGGCAGGGATCGAACCTGTGACCTGCTCGTTACGAATGAGCTGCTCTACCAACTGAGCTACAGCGGCATCTATGTAATTATAACATGAATAGTGGTGATTGAGAAGAAGACGAGACTAAGCGCGCTACCGCGCGCTTTTCATTCCTCGTATGGATGTCGTTAAATATAAAAAATGGCCCCTTTGGGGCATTTTTTATATTTGGCGGATCCGACGAGACTCGAACTCGCGACCTCCGCCGTGACAGGGCGGCGCTCTAACCAACTGAGCTACGAATCCTTATATCAAGTATTATAGCGCATATTTTGTATTTTTGCAAGATATGAGGTATAATAAGGGGGATACTGTTATCAGTAGTACATGTAACTCTTTGGCGTGCCTAGGAGGGAGGTTCTCGTTATGCGCAATGAATTATTTGTAACTTTAAGGGATTTGGACGTAATATTGAGTTGTCAGGCGTTGGCAGATGATGGGAAAGGAGCTATACGCACGTCTGATATCAATACGGATGTAGCTTTAAGCTATGACTATGAGATGACTGAGGCGGACTTTGTAGATGAAGTAAATAAGGTAATGTGCTCTTTGCGGGATCATGTCTTGACGGAAATGGGAATTAATCCTGAGGACTACTTCAACTACGATTATGCATTCGAAGATGACGGCGAAGAAGAACAGGACGAGGAGCCCGAAGAGTAATAGAAAGGGGGTGGTGGCCCTGCTTGAGGTATCAAGCGGGGCTTTTTATATCTTGGAGGTAGCTGGTAGCAGCGTTGGCAGCGATGGCGCCGTCTGCGGCAGCGGTGACGAGTTGATGGACGTCTTTAGCACGATTATCGCCAGCGACGAAGATACCAGGAATATTTGTGTGACAGGATTCATCAGAAATAATATAGCCGGCGTCATCTAAATCGATAATATCTTTGACAAAATCATTGGCAGGAATACGGCCGATAGCGATAAAGAGGCCGTCTACTTGAAGTTCAGACTTTTTACCATTAGTGTTTAGAGTAAGACTGGATAATTTGCCATCCGTGGCGTGAAGATGCTGGATAGTGCTATTCATGATGAAATTAATATTGGGTTTAGCCTTAGCCTTGGCAACAAGGTGAGCGTCAGCACGAAAAGTATCGCGACGGTGAATGATAGAGACGGTTTTACAAATATCAGAGAGATAAAGGGCATCCCAGAAAGCAGTGTTGCCGCCGCCATTGACAGCAACATTCTTGCCTTTGAAGAAATTGCCATCGCAAGTGGCACAGTAGGAAATGCCATGGCCAATGAGGGCTTCTTCGTTTGGTAGACCTAAACGACGCTCGGCGGAGCCAGTGGCAATAATGATTGCTTTACCTTTATAGGCATGATCTTCAGTGATGGCGACTTTATATTCTGTGCCATCTTCAATATTCTGGACTTTTTCAAATTCAAAATTTGCGCCGAAACTTTCTGCTTGGGAATATAAAGTGGTGGCAAAATCGGTACCAGAAATATGGGGTGTGGCGGGCCAATTTTCAATACGACCAGTGTTAATAATTTGGCCACCATAAGTAGTGGACTCAAGGACGAGAACAGATTTTTTAGCACGACAGGCATAGATAGCGGCGGTAAGGCCGGCAGTGCCAGCGCCGATGATGATGATATCGTAAATTTTTTCAGGCATTAGAGTTTCTCCAGCGTCTTTAAAATGTCTTTTTTAGGGCGTAGGCCAATACTGCGTTTTTTCTCTTTGCCAGCTTTAAAGAAGATCAGGCAAGGAATAGAGGAGACAGCATATTCATCGGCAAGCTCTGGCTCGTCGTCAATGTTGACAGAAGCTACCTTGTAATCTTTAGAGATTTCCTCAATGATGGGCTCTTGCATCTGGCAGGGACCGCACCAGTCGGCATAGAAATCAACAAGAACTGGTTCGTCTTGATTGATGATGTTTTTGAAATTGTCTTCAGATAGAGCAATTATAGGCATGACTCTCCTTTCTTATAATAGTTTTTCAATGTCTTCGGTGAGCTTTTCTGGCTTCGTAAAAGAGCCGTAGAATTTAATAAGGTTACCCTCACGGTCAATTAAGAATTTAGAAAAATTCCATTTAATCTTTTTGCCGGTGACGTCTTGGAGGTATTTAAAAAGAGGGTGAGCTTTATCGCCGATGACTTCAGTTTTAGCGAGCTGATCAAATTGGGTCTTATAACGGGCGGTGCAAAATTCATGGATTTCATCGTTAGTCCCGGGCGCCTGGTGGCCGAATTGGTCGCAAGGGAAGTCTAGAATCTCAAAACCTTGGTTGTGGTATTTTTCATAGAGATTTTCTAGGCCTTCATATTGTGGAGTGAAGCCGCAACCGGTGGCGGTGTTGACAATCAGGAGAACCTTGCCTTTGTAGGTGTCCATTTTAATATCGTCGCCCTTTCTGGGGCTGATGGTAAAATCATAGATGTTCATATATCTTTATTCTAGCGCGAAAGAGAGGGAGATTCAAGTATATCAGATGGCGGCGAAGGGGGCGACACCAAAAGTTCCATTGTATCCCGCCAGTGCAACTGGGCGACAGCATGCATAGCCTTCAGAGACGCTTGCGTTTGGCCACATGCGCATAAAACATGCTGAATCAAGTCTTATACCATAGATATCATAACCGGGTGCGGTATTAGCACCATAGTTGGCATCAGAATATGGCATGGCGGTTCTAAACCAATAACCTCCAGCCCTATCTCCGTTAGTAACGCCACTTTTTACTCTATTAGTAGATGTCTTATAATACGTTAATTGCTTATTGTAGCTGCTTTCATTTGAGGAATATAGGCTGGAGCCAGCTACTTCATACTCGCTATGCAAAATAAACGAAACGTTCTCAGTTTTCTGTGACGTTGTGACGCCTCCACCGTTTGTCTGATAATGACTTGAGGGTATGACTAAATTGTAGAATTTCCCAGTCGTAGCATTACTGTGACTAGTAGCATAGCTTCCATCAATATAGGCTTTCATAGCTGAAGAGTTATATCCACCGACATTAGTATTTGAAGAGTTCATTTGCCTACCGGTAGATAACGCATCCTTCTGCCCTACCAGCGCATGATAAACTGTACCACCAGAAGTAGTATTATCTTTACCATCTGGGCCGTAGTTACCATTACCAGCTAAGTCTTCTATGACAAAGGTAACTGTT
>JAZSOC010000016.1:0-4954 GCA_045536725.1 Candidatus Nanosyncoccus sp. | reverse complement strand
AACCTCTATACAATCCGTAATTTCGGTACTATGCTTAGCCCCGAGTCATCTTCGGCGCAGATTCACTCGACTAGTGAGCTATTACGCACTCTTCAAAGGGTGGCTGCTTCTAAGCCAACCTCCTAGCTGTTTAAGTAAATCTACATCCTTTACCACTTAGCATACATTTTGGGACCTAAATTGACGGTCTGGGCTGTTTCCCTCTCGCACGTGAAGCTTATCCCTCACGAACTGACTGCTGAAATATACGCCGAGGTATTCAGAGTTTGACAGACATCGGAAGGAGGGTCGCTCCCCCTAAATCTACCAGTGCTTTACCCCCTCGGGTTAAATTTCAACGCTAGCCCTAAAGCTATTTCGGGGAGAACCAGCTATCACCAAGTTCGATTGGCCTTTCACCCCTAACCCCACCTCATGTAGAAACTTTTCAACGTTTAACACTCCGGCCCTCCATTCACTGTTACGCGAACTTCAGCCTGGACAGGGTTAGATCACTTGGCTTCGGGTCTAATATGACGAACTAATCGCCCTATTCGGGCTCGCTTTCACTACGGCTGCGGACCATAAGTCCTTAACCTTGCTCGGCACACTAACTCGCTGGATCATTCTTCAACAGGCACACTGTCGCACATTCCCTTGCGGGCATAGTGCTACAATAGCTTGTAGATGTACGGTTTCAGGTTCTATTTCACTCCCCTCTCGGGGTTCTTTTCGCCTTTCCCTCGCGGTACTGGTTCACTATCGGTCGCCAGAGAGTATTTAGCCTTGGAGAGTGGTCTCCCCAGATTCCCACCGGATTGCACGTGACCAGTGGTACTTAGGTACTCGCTAGGAGGTCTTCAGTTTTCGTCTAAGGGACTATCACCCGCTATGGTTGGACTTTCCAGACCATTCGACTAACCGTCAACACATTCCATATCGCAAGCCCTGCAACCCCCACCTACGCTAGGCGGAGATGGGTTTAGGCTGTTCCCGTTTCGCTCGCCACTACTCAGGGAATCTCTTTGATTTCTTTTCCTGTAGGTACTGAGATGTTTCACTTCCCTACGTTGTCTTCTATCATCCTACCTCAAAGCCCGAAGGCTTAGCCTTTAGATGATGATTTACAGGCTCTCACCTGTAAGGGTTTCCCCATTCAGAGATCTGCGGATCACAGAATATATGCTTCTACCCGCAGCTTATCGCAGCTTATCACGTCTTTCATCGACTTCTGGCACCAAGGCATTCACCATACACCCTTGTAGCTTGACCATATTCTTTAATCCGGCTGTTACCAGCCAAAATATAGTCTGAATGCTTAGTTTGATAACCATTAACTTTTCAGTTAATTGTCTCAATGCTTAATTGTGTAAGTGTAAGTATATTTTTATCACATATCAAATATACAAACGCTTGGCTTTTCTAAAATATAATTTCATTTTTCCCACTACCCTGCGGTTGCTACTCTGAGCTTCCGTTTTTTGGGAGATTTACGGAAAAAGAGGGATTATAAGTTATCTAATTTTCAAAGAACTACAAATTTGACGCAACGTTTATTAGGTTGGTTTTAAAAAATGGAGCTGATCGGGATCGAACCGACGACCTCCTGCTTGCAAAGCAGGCGCTCTCCCAGCTGAGCTACAGCCCCGTTAAAAGGCTGTGGGCCCGGAAGGAATTGAACCTTCGACCTCACGCTTATCAAGCGTGCGCTCTAACCAGCTGAGCTACGAGCCCAAGCTAATCTAAAAAATAGGCTTGGCTACTTTCTAAACTACTTAAGCCCTTAAAACCATGTTATGTGCGAGTGGCCGACTTGAAGCGGACAGTGCTAAGCACTCCGATTTAAAGCTACCGACCTACTATTTAATCAGCGAACTGAAAAAATAGTAAAGGAGGTGATCCAGCCGCACCTTCCGGTACGGCTACCTTGTTACGACTTCACCCCAATCACCAACCACAACTTAGGACCACGACGACCGTGATACTTCTGTTGCAATTGACTTTCGTGGTGTGACGGGCGGTGTGTACAAGACCCGGGAACGTATTCACCGCAGCGTGCTGATCTGCGATTACTAGAGATTCCGGCTTCATGTGGGCGAATTGCAGCCCACAATCTGAACTGGGGCATAGTTTAGGGATTGGCTCCACCTTACGGTATTGCTGCCCTCTGTCTATACCATTGTAGTACGTGTGTAGCCCTGGACATAAAGGCCATGATGATTTGACGTCATCCCCACCTTCCTCCACGTTGTCCGCGGCGGTCTCCTGAGAGATCCTATTACTAGGCAACACAGGATAGGGGTTGCGCTCGTTGCGGGACTTAACCCAACATCTCACGACACGAGCTGACGACAACCATGCAGCACCTCGGCTGGCTCCCTTGCGGGTCAGCTCTACTTTCATAAAGCTTACCACCAGTCGTTCGAGCCCAGGTAAGGTTTTTCGCGTAGCGTCGAATTAAACCACATACTCCACCTCTTGTGCGGGTCCCCGTCAATTCCTTTGAGTTTTAACCTTGCGGCCGTACTCCCCAGGCGGATAACTTAATGCGTTAGCGTCGTCACGGAAGGGGTCGATACCTCCCACAACTAGTTATCATCGTTTACGGCTAGGACTACCGGGGTATCTAATCCCGTTTGCTCCCCTAGCTTTCGCACTTGAGCGTCAGTAAAGGCCCAGAGATCCGCCTTCGCCACCGGTGTTCCTCCTAATATCTACGCATTTCACTGCTACACTAGGAATTCCGATCTCCTCTGCCTCACTCAAGAACGCCAGTTTCCGTTGCAGTTTCCGGGTTGAGCCCGGAGATTACACAACAGACTTAACATTCCGCCTACGCGCGCTTTACGCCTAGTAATTCCGAGTAACGCTCGCCACCTACGTCTTACCGCGGCTGCTGGCACGTAGTTAGCCGTGGCTTATTCAAGGGGTACCGTCATTTTTTTCGTCCCCCTTAAAAGGAGTTTACAATCCGAGAACCTTCATCCTCCACGCATCGTTGCTGGATCAGACTTTCGTCCATTGTCCAAAATTCCCCACTGCTGCCTCCCGTAGGAGTAGGGCCCGTGTCTCAGTGCCCTTGTGGCCGGTCGCCCTTTCAGGCCGGCTATCCGTCGTCGCCTTGGTAGTCCGTTACACTGCCAACAAGCTGATAGACCATAAGACGCTCTCCAAGCGACGAATCTTTGATAACTAAGTGATGCCACAAAGTTATGTTATGGAGTATTAGCAATCCTTTCGGACTGTTATTCTCCACTCGAAGGTACGTTCCTTATGTATTACTCACCCGTCTGCCACTAAACTTACTCAAGTATTGCTACTCAAGTAAGTCCCGTTCGACTTGCATGTGTTATGCACGATGCCAGCGTTAACTCTGAGCCAGGATCAAACTCTCCATTAGAATTTATAATCTTTAAACTGCGAGCAGCTTAAAGATTACAAATCGCTAACCTCGAGCTGTTGACTTTTGACTCTATACTTTTGAATTAACTTGGTGTCGCAATTATAAAGCTTGCGACTTGCTTAATGAGCTCTGAACCGTTTTCCCCTTGCGGGTTCTTCCGTTTCAAATCGCCCATTCGCACATTGCTGTCAAATTTTCAGAGAGCGAAATTTCCCCGTCGTTCTTCCGTTCACCGGAAAAACAAAGGAAATTTTTACTTAACACTCACAGCTTTCTCTCGCTGTGTATATAGTGTAACAAAAATCTTTCGCGTTTGTCAAGTTTTTTTTGAAACCTGACTTTTCTTACTACTCTTATAGTGTAGCAAATTTTAAAAAGTTTGTCAAGTCTTTTTTGATAGCCCCTTGATTTTTCAAGTAGGCCTTGCCCGAAAGGGCGGAGGTTAAAGACAAATTTGTAATCGGGTTTTTGTGGTGGTCTTCTAGCTCGGCGGGACTATCGGTTGCCTTTTCTATATTAAGGAGATATCCGGCTGCCTGAAAACGCTTGTTACAAAAACTAAATGGTTATTATGTTGTTTAAAGATCAATTCCGACTACACATATAGTATAACAAAAAATAGACAGAAATGTCAACCCCCTTTTTAAATTTATTTTTAAAAGAGGTTTTTTCTGTTAACTGCGAGACGAACCATTCCGTCTCTTATGTATATAGTATAGCAAATAAAAAAGGTGTTGTCAACTTTTTTTATTTACTTTTCATACTCTAAACTTTTATCCGCTTTGCTTCAAGAGTATTTATTAAAGATCAATCCATTTGTTATGTATATATTATAGCAAAAGTATTTTGTGTGCGCAAGTATTTTTTTATGATATTGCCTGTGCCGCCCTATGTTAATGAGCGCGCACACGCGCGCGTACGAAAACCAAGCCAAAAGGTCTATTTTACCTTACACTGCTCCCCATGGTCAAAACCCCGTCAAACATTTTACACAGCGGTTTCAAAGACGAATCCGTTACTTTACACCAGAACACATTTCTTGAACTTTCCTCACTGGTATTTGCGAAACCATATTCCAAAGCAACTAATTTATTATTATCACCCGTTGGGGCATATAGTCCTGCGGAACGGAAATCTGTAGTATTAAACCGTTTGCCGCGGTTACAATCCACTTGAAAATGTTTGGCGGAATTTTCCAAATACTCATCTGCAGATAAAGTATAACCGCCCGGCACTTCTACACCCAGTTCTGTACAGTTATCAGCATATTTTCCGTTAGCCAAATAATAAATTTCTTGTGCATCTTTTACATGACGTGTTAAAACAAACAACTCAGTCATCCGTGCCTTGTGTACTGCCTTCTGATATTGCGGCAAAGCAATAGCAGACAAAATACCGATAATTAAAACTACTACTAACAACTCTATTAGTGTGAATGCGTGCTGTTCATAAATTAAGGTCATTCCCGAGTGTCGCTGTCGGGAATCTTCCACTGACCTTGCTGTTTTAAATAAGGAAAACATCTTTTTATACAACGACTTAATCAGCGGAAGATCCCCCACAACGGCCCTG
>JAZSOC010000040.1:0-2601 GCA_045536725.1 Candidatus Nanosyncoccus sp. | reverse complement strand
TCCTAAGACCGCTTGGCCTCCGACTTAGCATTTTTACGAATACCTGCCCCCATCGTGATAGATAGTGTCGCCATCCCCAAAATTTCCCCATCTTCCACTGCTAAGAGTACGTCGTGATAAGGGGAATTGACTACTTCTAGGCACCACTCCTCTGGTATTTCCCCCTTATCACGGCCGCTCCGTGACAGCTCAATTAAAAGCTTCCGCATTGCCTCCGCTGTTTCGAATGAATATTCCGTTAAACGCTTTACCTCTACCATTATATTTCCCTCTGTAAATCTTCCGTTAATGCTTCTGCTAGTGCCATCACATCCTCATTTCCCCATACGGTCACCCTAATTAGCTCCTCTGTTCCACTTGGTCGCACTAGTAGTTTCCCTGATAAGGCCGTAATTTTTCCATTATAATTCTCAATAATTTCCGCAAATTCCCCCTGTTTAAACCTTTTCTTTGTCGCCGCATCTGCCTTCACTCCAAGTAGCTTCATTGGCACTTTTTTCATCGGGATTAGCTCTTTCAGGCTTTTCCCGGATTCTGCCACTACCTTACTCATCACTAGTGCCGTCAAAACGCCATCCCCCATCGCTTCCCCAGGGAGGATAATGTGTCCACTTTCTTCCCCACCGATTAAGATACCCTTTTCACGCATTGCTTTCGCTACGTTCTGATCCCCCACATCTGTCACTTCCACAATTACACCTGTATCTGCCGCCCAGTCAAATAGTCCCTGATTCGCCATGACCGTCGCCGCCACCCCTGGCAACTTCAACCAGCTCGCCAGCACGGCAATCATCTCATCCCCTGTCACGACCTCCCCCTCTCCTGTCACCATCAGGCATCTGTCGCCATCTCCATCAAAAGCACAGCCATAGTCTAGTTTCTTTTCTTTCACCAGGGAAATAAGCCCTTCAATATGCGTGCTGCCCGCATCTCTATTGATTAATTGGGAATATTCATCTGATGAGTTAATTACTGCCACTTCTGCCCCCAATTTTTCAAAAATACCCTGCGCCACCACGCTAGTTGCCCCGTTAGCGCAATCCAGACCTATTTTTAGCCCTGATAAATCGCTAGTGGCATCAGTATCACCTGCTGGCCTAATCTCGCTAAAAACACTCTCTAGATGGCTAGTGTAGCATTCTAGCGCGTCTTCATGTAGCTCTGTATGATATTCGCCACCTGCTAACTCCACTGGTCTTATATCATCCAGTGAATTTTCTATTGCTAAAACACCCTTTTCAGATAGCTTTACTCCAGATTTTTCGCCCCGCTCAAACACTTTGATACCATTATCCGTATAAGGATTATGAGAAGCCGTCACATCCACCGCAAAGTCAAAATTCATCGCGTAAAAAGCATAGTTTATCCCAGGGGTCGGCAGCACTCCCACATTACCATACTCTATTCCTAGCTTCTCAAAAGCTCTCTCAAAATCCCTCAAAATCCACTCTGTAGATTCTCTTGTGTCACCCCCCAACATTACTCTTGGCGCGTCAATATTTAACGTTTCTGCGTATCTTGATAGTCCTACCGCTACTGCATAGATAAAATCCGTCGTGAATCTCTCTGCTTTTCCCCTGATTCCATCTGTACCAAAGTATTTGCCCATTTATTTCTCCTTTAAGGCTAAAATTTGTTTACGTACCACCTCTATCACTGAAATTACATCTTCCACTGTGCTACCTCTTGATAAATCAGCACATGGCCGCTTAAACCCTTGTAAAATCGGCCCCGCGGCGGTGAATCCACCAAACTGCTCCATTGCTTTATAGAGGATGTTTCCAGAATTTAAATCTGGCATAATCAGCACGTTAGCTTTGCCTGCCACTGGGGAATTGGGCGCCTTTTTCTCGGCCACCCGTTTAGAAATTGCCGCATCCAGCTGCATTTCCCCATCTATCTGTATTTCTGGCCGTGCCGTCCGCACCATTTCAATTATCTCCCGCGCTCTCTCTATCGACGGATCATTCCCCCCGCTTCCAAGCGTTGAAAAGCTTAGTATTGCCACCTTTGGCTCCTCCGTTAAGATTGTCAGCGCAGTTTCATAAGTCTGGATGGTGATGTCGTATAATTGCTCTGTTGTAGGATTCTTGCAAGCTGCCGCATCACCAATTACATATTGTACTTTCCCCTCCTTAGAAAAGACAAAAGATGCCGAGAATGTCTTTGACTCCACTCCAATTATATCTTTGCAAGCTAGAATCACCTCTCTAGAGGTATAATCAATCCCCGCCACTAATCCATCTGCCGCACCGCTGGCCACCATCTGGCAAGCTTCAGAAAGGTCGGCAGCTTCCACTGCCTCCACCTCTGTCGCGGTCCGCTCCACCGCCTCCCTGATAATCTCATTCCCCATCTCTGGGAACACTATCCTCACTCTTTCCATACCCCAATTATACCACACAGCACCTAGTCAAAAATCACAACCCATGCTACAATAAAGCTAATGAATAAACAAACTTTCACTCGGTCCCTGGGGGGGGGTATATAAAAGCTATTTTATAGGTGTCCTCACCTTTCTTGTGTCATTTCTAGTCTCAGCCTTCATCTCCAGCTCTATGGTCCCAGTAGACGATAGCTCTGCTCAAACTATTTCCGTAG
>JAZSOC010000001.1:0-7733 GCA_045536725.1 Candidatus Nanosyncoccus sp. | reverse complement strand
AAAAGCAAAGAAGAATACAAAAATTCCCACTACAAAATGGGAATAAAAACTCTTCTTAACCTTTAAGCCTGAATTAGCATCCTGTACAAAATGCTCTCTCTCTCTCTCTCTCTCTCTCTCTTAGTCATCATGTTTATAATTATAACAAAGCCAGAATTAATACGCAAGCGTTTTATATTTTATAGATTGGTGCGGTTTTCGAGGGCGGCAGAAAGCGTAATTTGGTCGGCATAGGAAAGGTCCACGCCGAGAGGTAGACCGCGGGCGAGGCGGGTGATTTTTAGGGATGGGTATTTTTCGCCGAGCATCTTTTGGAGAAGCAGGGCGGTGGATTCCCCTTCCACGGAAGGATTGGTAGCGATGATGACTTCCGTGGCGTCATCATCGGCAATGCGAGAAACTAGCTCTTTAATGTGGAGCTGCTCTGGGGTGATGCCGTCTATTGGCGAGATAGCGCCACCCAGGACGTGATAGGTGCCGTGGTATCCTTTGGTCTGCTCGATAGCATAGATGTCAAGAGGCTCCTCCACGACGAGAATAGTACTTTTATCACGGGAGGAGTCGCTATAGAGTGGTGAAATCTCCTCAGCAGCATCAATGAGAGCGAAGGTGACTGGGCAGGATTTAACGCCGGTGTGGAGATTAGCCAGAGCTTCAGAAATACCCTCGGAGAGTTTTTTATCGCTACGAAAAAGATAGTACGCATAGCGCTCTGCCGTGCGAGGGCCCACTCCGGGCAGATGTCCGAGAGCGGAAATGGCATCCTGTAATGCTTGCGGAAGCATTAGAAGCCTAGATTGCCGAGGCCGCCCATCAGCGGCTTTACTTTGTCAGTGGCGATTTCTTGAGCTTTGGCATAGCCATCACGGAAGCAGTTTTCAATCCAGCGTTCCAGCTCATGAATATCGTCAAAATCAATTTTCTCTGGATCTAAGGTGACCTTTTTAACTTTGAGCTCACCGTTAATCTGTACGACAACGGCGCCATCCCCAGCTTCCACCTCAACGATTTCATTCTTTAATTCTTTTTGCGCTTTACGCAATTGATTCAACATTTTCATTTGGTCCATCGTAGCGCCCATAATAACTCCTATTTAACAGTATATAAATATATTCTATCAGAATTTGATGATTTTGGCGAGGTAATGATGCGGTCAATGGCTAGATGATTCCCTGCTTCCCACTTGCCGAGTGAAGCGATTTTTGTGCCGGTGGCAGTGGGGGCTTCACTGGTGACGGTGATTTTCTGGCTGGTCTTTTCGAGAATTTTATAGAAATCATATTCTAAGGTGCCACCCTTAACGAGGAGCGTGCTACCATCTTCAAGGTTGCTATCAATGATGGCAAGATCCGAGGTAAATTCATTAGCGACGGGTGGATTATACCGATAGCCAAAGATATAGTGAGATAAGTCAGTGGTGAGCATGATGCCAATGAGTAGCCCCAGAGGAAAGAGGGCGAAGATGCGGGCGTAAGGATTCTCTGGGAAGAGGCCGTACCATTTAGTGAGGAGGTAGCGGACGCCGTGGGCGATGAGAATGGCGAGCGGCAAAATGAAGAGGACGATAGAATTCTGATTAAGGCCGGAAAGTAAAATGGTGAAGATAATCAGGCAGGAGGCGATGGAATTCCTGGAGGCGAAGAAACCTTTGGTGGTGGAGATGAGACCAGTCACGGCGAGCGCCAGAACGGGCAGACCAATGAGTGGTGAAAGGAAGGTGCTCTCAACGTTGCCACTCCAAGAAAAGAGCGGCAAAAAGGCATTTTTGAGATTATCTAAGTAGGTGCTCAGGCTGAAATCTGGCATCAGGCAGATTTCCATGAGGGCATCACGATTTTGCATTAGGCAGTAGCCGATGGCGCCGAGACCGGAGAGGATAATCAAAGTGATGAGTACGAGAGGAATCTTTGGTAAAGTTTTCACGGTGTGGCGCAGGTGCGGCTGGGAGATAACAAAGAGTAAAATAAAGGCAGCCATATAAACCATGTGGGGAGTAAACAAGGAGAAAAGCAGCAGGAAGGCAAAGATAAAACAATAAATGGAGCTAGGCTTTTTTACGCCCTGAATTTTAGAACCGAGCCACAGAAGAAGTGTCGGCCAGAAGACGAGCATAATTAAAGGTGTGCCAGAACCGGCGAGATAGAGGAAAGGCACGGAAAGCACGGAGATAATACTGGCGATGAGAGCAACGTTATTTTTAAACCAGCGGTTTAAGAGGAGGATAATTAAGATGGCTAGAGTGACGCCAATGACGATACTAGGGAGCTTAATAGTGTAGCTGGAAAGACCGAGATATTTAATGGAGAGATGTTGCAGGAGATGATATGGTAAATCTACGACACTGCCCTCTTTGATAGAATCTACATTGGTGGAGTAGCTGGTGACGGTGGAGCTCATCTCTGCCTCGGAGAGGCCGCCTGGTGTGATGAATGGCAATAAAAAGATAGTGGCTGCTACTGCCAGGCCTAAAAGAAAATAACCGATGCCAAAGCGGTGTTTATAGAGAAAAAGCCTAGAAATGATCAATTTCTTCACTATTTAAGTATATCCTTATTCGTGGGTTTTGTCTAGTGACATAAAGCGGCTATACTCACCCTGGAAGTAAAGCTCAATTTTGCCGATGGAACCATGGCGGTGCTTAGCTACGAGGAGCTCTGTGATATTGGTAGGTTCATAATCGTCTTCCTGGTGGTAATAGTCAGGGCGGTGGAGGAACATGACAAGGTCTGCGTCTTGCTCAATGGAGCCGGATTCACGAAGGTCTGAAAGGACTGGGCGAGGATCGTCGCGGCCGGTAACGTTACGGGAGAGCTGGGCCAGGGCCACTACGGGGACTTCTAGTTCACGGGCGAGAGTTTTTAGTCCGCGGGAGATTTCTGTGACTTCCTGGACGCGGTTCCCCGCGTAGCGGTCTGAACCGGCGATGAGCTGCAAGTAGTCAATAACAATGAGACCGAGGTCATGGTCATGGGCGGCACGGCGAGCTTTGTTGCGGAGCTCCAGGACGGTCATGGAGCTGGAATCGTCAATGTAGATTGGAGTATCGCCTAGCTCTGCTAGGGCGTCGCCGATTTTAGCAAATTCTTCATCGGAAAGGTTACCGGTGCGGATTCTCCAGTTGTCAACGCTGGCAACATCGGAAATAATACGGTCGACAATTTCATTTTTGGCCATCTCCATTGAGAAGAAGAGGACGCCGCGCTTATTGATGGCGGCAGCATTATAGGCGATATTCTGGGCGAGAGTGGTCTTACCCATGGCTGGGCGAGCACCGATAATCACAAGGTCACCTTTTTGTAAGCCGGCAGTCTTCTTATCAATGTCATGGAAGCCAGTCTTTAGACCGCGCAGGGCGCCTTTATTTTTATGGAGATTTTCCATGCGGTCAAAGGCATCTACTAAGAGATCAGAGAGCGCGGTATAGTCAGACTTGGTATTTCCATCGGAAACTTCAAAAAGGTTCTTTTCGGCCTTGCCGACGAGATCACTAACTTCAGCGTCATCTTCGTAGGCGGCTTGGACGATTTCTGTGCCGGCTTTAATAAGGCGGCGGCGGACGGAAGCCTTTTCAATAATCTCAGCGTAAGCCTTGGCATGGGAAGAAGTCGGGACGAAGTTAGTAAGCTCCGTAAGGTAGCTGGCACCGCCGATTAATTTGAGGGATTTCTGGCGCCTCAGCTCATCGGTGACAGTGAGAAGGTCAATTGGCTTATTCTCTTGATAAAGATTAATCATGGCTTGAAAAATCTTGCTGTGGGATTGGTCATAAAAATCTTTAGCCTTAATCACTTCTAAGATTTCTGGAAAACTTTCACTGGAAATCAAAATAGCACCGAGCAAGGACTTTTCGGCATCAATATTCTGTGGCGGAATCCGCCCGGAATTTTGTTTATTCTGAGAATGGGTCTCCATCTGTATTTACAACCTCCTCTACTGTTCCCATTATATCAGAAATTTGGGAGAATTGGGAGGAAGCAGGTGCTTCGGAGACGTCATGGATGACTAGCTTTTTACTGCCGGCTGCCTTCATTAAGATATCTTGATTGGCGGAAGTACTGAGAATCATGTGGTAAGTTTTACTGGTGGGATAAATATGAATGGCGTCAGCCTGGATGTCGCAGCGGCACTTATTGATGATATTGGCGATACCAGAGGAGGCGCTAGAAACGGCGGAAATAAAGTCTGAATTATCAGCGCTTGGCGCGGGGGCTTCTGGAGCTGGGCTTTCTGGAGGTGTGGCAGGCGGCTGGGCAGGCCGAGGAGTACTGACGGCTGGGTGGGGAGCGGCTTTTTTAATGGCGGGCCGAGGGTCTGGTGGAGTAGCTGGATTGTCCGCTGGGCGCTCTAGCATGGCGACGAGCAGCTTAGCTTCCGTGAACTGGCCGTAAACATCTGGAAGCTTTTTTAAGAGAGGAAGTAATTCCCTTTTAGGTTCTTTGATGATGCGGCTGATAAGTTCTGTGGCGATAATCTCTGGCTTAATGCCGGTATTGATAAGGTCTTTAAGTAATGTTGTAATTTTTACATCATCAACTTCAGTATAGGCGGTGAGAAGGGCGGATAAAACTTGGTCCTGGGGCAGGCCAAGGGCTTTTTCGACAATTTCAGCGGTGATTTCTCCATTGGAGAGATTGGAGATTTGATCTAAGAGGGAGATGCTATCGCGGAAGGAGCCACCGCCGCGGTGGGTGATGATATTGATGGCGCCATCAGTGAGCTTTAACTTTTCTGCATCGGCAATTTTCCGGAGGTGGGCGGACATGACTTCTGGGGCAGCCAGCTTAAAGGTGAAAGTCTGAGCGCGAGAGGTGATAGTGGCAGGGACTTTTTGTGCGTCAGTGGTGGCCATGATGAAAATGACGTGGCGAGGTGGCTCTTCCATGATTTTCAGTAGCGCATTAAAAGCAGACTTAGACAGCATATGGACTTCATCGATGATGTAAACTTTATATTTCCCTTGGGTAGGGGCGACCACGGCCTTTTCGCGGAGCTCACGGATGTTATCTACGCCGGTGTTAGAGGCGGCGTCAATCTCAATGATGTCTACGTAGGAATCTTCTAGCTGATAGTCAAACTGGTTAACAGCATGAGCGAAAATGCGAGCAACGGAAGTTTTGCCGCAGCCGCGGGGCCCAATAAAAAGGTAGGAATGGGAAAAAGTTTGCTTTTTTAAGGCATTTTCCAGAGCGGTGACAGTGGCTTCTTGGCCGACGACGTCGGAGAGCTTAGTGGGGCGGTATTTGCGATATAAAGCTTTTCCCATTACAAGGCTGCCTCAACGGCGGCCCAAGTTGCTTGATCATTGTTGGCGGGGATGACGACGGAGACTTGCTGCCCCTCGCGTAAGCGGAAGTAAGTGACAGAAGCGTATAATACCTCATATTCGCGGCCACCGACTTCTACGAAGTACTTATCGTCGTGGTGAGTGAGAGTGCCGATAACAGTGCGGCGCTCCACTGGGCCGATTTGCTTATACAGGAATTTACCCTCTGGGGTGATCGTGAGCTTCATGATGTCACCCTCAACGAGCTTAGACTTAGAAGCGTAGTTAGCTGGGACTGGGTAATTCTTGCCGTCTTGGTCAATCATAATCTGGCCATCAAAGACACCTTCAATAATCTTGCCCTCTGGGCCGGAAATAACTACATCTTTTGGTGCGGTGATAGTATCGCCATCACCAAGGACGGAAATTAACAGCTCTTTAGCAGCGGAAAGATTGGTCTCTGCATCTTGTATCAGTGAGCGTAATCGTTTTATTTGTTTTTCTGGTAATTCAGACATCACCTCGCATCCTGTCTGTTTAATGTTATTACCCTAATGATATCGCAGGTGGTATTTTTTGTCAATAGGATTTAGTTTTTTAGTTTTCCACCAGGAAAACAGGGGTTTCCTAAAAAACGTTGTAAAAAATAATAATAAGCCTCTACGTCTTGCATTTTTGGTGAAACTAGGATATAATAGGGGAAGTTACCAAAGACAGTAGCGAGGTGTATCCTTTAAGTATGCTACCGAGGCAATTCTTATAAATGAGTTGATTGGTGACGATGTTTAACAATTAGCCGATCAATAATAATAGTCAAATAAGCAAAGGAACTTTTTATGGCAATTTCAAAGGATAAAAAGAACGCATTGGTTGCTGATTTGACAGAGCTTCTTAGCGACGCGAAGATGACCGTCTTTGCTCAGTATCAGGGCTTAACCGTGGCAGAGCTGCAAGCTCTTCGCGCACAAGCTCGTGAGAATGGCGTAAAGATTAAAGTCGTCAAGAACCGTTTAGTGAAGGTAGCCATGGGTGAAATCGCTGTCTATAAAGACACTGATACCACCGGCCTGACCGGTCAGCTGCTCTACGCTGTCTCTGATAGCGATGAAGTAGCCCCAGCTAAGGTATTAGCTACTTTTGCCAAAGAGCATAATGCTTTGCAGATTGCTGGCGCCTTTAATGATGCCGGCGCAAACCTTTCAGACGAAGAGGTGAAGGCTCTGGCTGCTCTTTCATCCAAGAACGAACTTATCGCTCAGGTGGTGGCACAGCTGCTTTCTCCAGTTACAGACAGTGTCTCCGGCCTGTCCGGTGGCCTATCTGGTATCGTCTCTGGTCTAGAAGCTCACGCAAATTAGTATCCATATATAATATATAAAGAAAGGATTTATATGGCAGATATCAAGAAACTCGCTGAGGAACTAGTTAAGTTAACTGTTCTCGAAGTTAATGAACTTAAAAACACTCTTAAAGATGAATACGGCATTGAGCCAGCTGCTGCTGCCGCTGTGGCCGTTGCTGCTCCAGCTGCCGGTGATGGCGCTGCTGCCGCTGAAGAAAAGTCTGAATACACCGTCGTCCTCAAAGACGCTGGTGCTCAGAAGATTGCAGTCATTAAGGCTGTCAAGGAAGCTACCGGTCTTGGTCTTGGCGAAGCTAAGGCTATCGTAGACGGTGCTCCTGCAAACGTCAAAGAAAAAGTTGCTAAGGACGAGGCTGAAGCTCTCAAGAAATCTCTTGAAGAGGCTGGCGCTACCGTCGAGCTCGCTTAATTTAAAATCGGCTAATTGTAAGCAAAATGGAGCGCTAGGCTCCATTTTTGCTTGCTAAAACGCAAGCACTTTGCTAAAATAGACTTAATGAACAAACAAGGTTTCACACGGTCCCTGGGGGGGGGGTATATAAAAGCTATTTTATAAGCCTTTTTGTCTTTTCTCTTTCATTTCTAGTTTCTGCTATCATCGCTGGCTCTTTCACTCCCGTCTCCGATTCCTCCGCCAGCACTGTTACTGTTAACTATGGTAGTACTGGCTATTATGTTACAGTCTCATCTTCAGATACTGTAAGTCTTTCTGTCGATGCTACACCAGTAGGGCAACTCATGGCTACTAGTAGTACTGTGAATGTAGTTACTAATGCTCCAGAAGGTTATAAACTCTATATCTCTAGTACAGATAGTGACCTCACTTCATCAGATAGTGGTATCACCGATTCCTTTGCTACTACTTCTGGTACTAAGACTTCCCCTACTACCCTTGCCGTTAATACCTGGGGCTTCTCTACTACTTCTCCAACAGGAGGATTACCAGTACCTAGTAGTTCCTCTACCTGGATAGGTATGCCAGAAGTATCCACTCCAGGAGATAAAACAGAAACAGAAATCATCACTGCCGGAGCTATAGAAATAGCTAGCTTGGATACTCCTAATATCCCATCTGGTACCGATACTACTTTATACTATGGTATTAAT
>JAZSOC010000027.1:0-29473 GCA_045536725.1 Candidatus Nanosyncoccus sp. | reverse complement strand
CCAGTTCTTATTAGAACCAGTATCTAGACTATATCCCCAAGTGTTTGCTGTGAGTGTTGTAGTAGTTACTGGAGAGAAGCTTTGGGAGATAGATGTATCAGAAGAAGTGAGATTAGCAGAAGAAGCTGAGATATAGAGTTTATAGCCTAATGGAGCATTAGTAACTACGTTTACTGTACTAGCATTACTTACCATAGTTTGTCCTGTTGGAGTAGCATCTACAGAAAGAGAAGCTATGTCTGGAGCAGTAACTGTAACAAAGTAACCGGTGGCTCTATTCTCTACAGAAAGGGTGGAAGCAGAACTATCGCTTACAGGCACAAAAGAACCAGCGATGATAGCAGAAACTAGAAATGAAAGAGAAAAGACAAGAAGGCTTATAAAATAGCTTTTATATACCCCCCCCCAGGGACCGATTGAAATTTGTTTTACTCATTACATTCATTTTAGCATGAGCGTTAGCGTTTTGGCAAGAAAAAATAGCCCCGGAGTGGGGCTATTTTTTATTTAGTGTTACGCTCTGCGATGATTTCATTCGCGACGTTTGGTGGAACTTCCTCGTACTGGAAGAGCTCCATGGAGGAAGCGGCACGGCCTTGGCTCATTGAGCGAAGATCGCTAGTGTAGCCAAAGAGGTTACCGAGTGGACAGTAAGCCTTGATTAGCTTAGCGCCACCGTTCAAATCTTCCATTTCATCGATGCGGCCACGACGAGAGTTGATATCGCCGATGACGTCACCCATAAATTCCTCTGGGGTGGTAATTTCAAGCTTCATGACAGGCTCAAGCAGGACTGGCTGAGCATTCTTGATACCCTCGCGGGTAGCAAGAGAGCCGGCGAGCTTGAAGGCAAGCTCACTGGAGTCCACATCGTGGTAAGAACCATCATAGAGAGTGGCCTTAACGTCGACGACTGGGTACCCAGCGATAACACCGCCATTAAGCGTCTCTTCCACACCCTGCTGGACAGGCTTGCGGTATTCCTGAGGGACGACACCACCTTTAATCTGATCGATAAATTCAAAGCCTTTACCTGGCTCGTTTGGTTCAAACTTAATCCAGACATCACCATACTGACCACGGCCACCAGACTGCTTGACGTGCTTACCCTGGGCCTCAGCGGTGCCACGGATAGTTTCACGGTAGGCCACCTGAGGGGCACCAGTGTTAGCTTCTACGCCGTGCTCCTTATTAAGACGGTCCACGATAATCTCAAGGTGAAGCTCGCCCATACCAGAGATGATAGTCTGGCCGGTTTCTTCATCGGTGTGAACGCGGAAAGTTGGGTCTTCTTCAGCAAGCTTAGAGAGGCCGAGAGCCATCTTTTCCTGGTCCGACTTGGTCTTTGGCTCCACCGCGATGGAAACTGGTGGATCTGGGAATTCAATACTTTCAAGCAAGATTGGGTGGGCAGGGTCACAAAGAGTGGTACCAGTGGTGGTATCTTTGAGGCCGACAACTGCGGCAATATCGCCAGCGCCAACCTCGGAAATTTCCTCACGCTTATCAGCGAACATGCGCACGATACGGCCAACGCGCTCCTTGTTGCCAGTGGTGGCGTTAAGAATGTAAGAGCCGGACTTTAGTACGCCAGCGTAAACGCGGATAAAGATCAGCTTACCGACGAATGGGTCCGTAGCAATCTTAAAGGCGAGAGCAGTAAGAGGCTCTTTATCGTCAGCCTTGCGGATAACTTCATCGCCAGTCTTTGGATCGGTACCGACAGTCTGACCCTGGTCGCGGTCAAGTGGGGATGGGAGGTAATCAGTCATAAGGTCAAGCACCTTCTCGACAATCACACCGCGGCCATCGCCACCAGTGACGAGGAAGAAGTCGCCGTCAAGGACGCGCTTTCTGAGGGCGGTTTTAAGCTCATCGACAGAGATAGCTTCTTCGCCACCTTCAAAGAATTTCTCCATGAGCTGCTCATCAGCAGCCACAGCCTCCTCCACGAGGATGGCACGAGCATTCTTAGCCTTCTCCATCATGTCTGCTGGGATCTCGCCCACGGTGAGCTCATGATCGGCGTAATCTTTATAGGTGTAAGCTTTCATATCGATAAGGTCTACTACACCGCAAATATCCTTTTCAAAGCCGATTGGTAAGTGGATGGCTACGGCATTCTTAGAAAGACGCTTGTGAATGGAATCTAGGGATTTGTAAAAGTCACCACCGGTCTGGTTAATCTTGTTGACGAAACAGATGCGAGGAATACCGTATTTAGTGGCCTGGCGCCAAACAGTTTCACTCTGAGCCTCTACACCCATCTTACCGTCAAAGACCACGACTGCGCCGTCTAGCACGCGGAGAGAACGCTCCACCTCGGCGGTAAAATCGATGTGGCCCGGGGTATCGATAATGTTAATCTGGTGCCCCTTCCAGTGAGCGGTCACAGCAGCAGAGGTAATCGTGATGCCACGATCCTTTTCCTGCTCCATCCAGTCTGTAGTGGCACCGCCGGTGTCACCCTTAACTAGGTCAATTTTATGTTTGAGGCCAGTACGGTAAAGGATTGCCTCGGAAGTGGTCGTCTTACCGGCGTCAATGTGGGCAATGATGCCGATGTTACGAAGTTTGCTTAGGTCTTGTACCATTGTTTTCCCTTTGATTACATTAAAAATATAGATTTCTTACCATTTTAGCATATTTTACACCCCTTGGGAAGAGGGGAAAATGTGTCTCCGACATGAAAAAGCGCCCTTTCGGGCGCTAAAGGGGGAATAGCATAGCTACCGTCAAGATATCTCGACAGCCTGGCGGTAGTCATTGCTGACAGTATAGAGTGTCGTCATGATAATATCGTGACGACCAGGGCCAGAATACCCCACTACCAATAAGTCCACAAGTGGACGATTACGTTTGATGGCATCTTCGACAATATCATTAGGAACTATATAATAAGCCTTTTCCGCATTGGGCACCTCTGGTATAGTGCCAATTTTAGGCTTGATTTCTATAATATCGCCGCTTCCCTTCTGATAAACATTGCAGGTACTATCGGTCAGATTGCAAATCTTATCATGATTAATAACAGTTCTTCCCGATCTTTCTGTTTGCACCATATAATCACCTCCCATTCTTATATCTGGTACATAATAAAAGTTACCTTGTATATTATATATGAAAAATGAAGGTTAGTCAAGGAGGCTAGCATATTATTTTCAGAAATACAATTTTTCTTTGACTTCTTTGGTGTAGGCGTGGACAGCACGGCGAAAGTTCTCTAGCTCAGCGCCACGCAGGGCAACATAGCCGCTGCCGAGAGGCTTCTTGAAGACACCCTCAGGGCGGACTTCATATTTGATAGTGAGCTCTTTCTTATGGCCCTGCTGATCGCACCAACTTTCATGCCAAATCCAGACATTTTTACGATGCTGGAAAAACTCTCTGCGGTGCCCTACTGGAATGGGGCCAAAAAGAGTGCGACCAATGGCGGACTCGGCATTAATCAAATCTGCCGCAGTGGGCTTATTGATTTTCTGCTTCTTAGGGCGAGGCTGAACAATTTTTAATTTAGAAAAGCGCTTCGGCATTGTTCAATCTCCTCAGATAAAGCGTCTAGCTCTTTATATAACTTGAAAGTATCTTTAGTGTCAAAAAGGTAAGCTTCACGCGGAGCGAAGGATGGGACGGTTGAGCTGGAATAATTCTCTGGCATTTTTTGTTGTAACTTCGGCGACCTTATCGCACGAAACTCCCATTTTAATTGCTAAATAGTTGGCAATATCTTTGATATAGCCGGACTCGTTTATTTTACCACGATTTGGTACGGGTGTCAAGTATGGGGCATCAGTTTCCAGTAGCGTCCTCTCTAATGGTGGCAGCGGAATATCTGCAAAAGTCGCCAAGCCGTTCACGCCAATATAGAAGCCGCGATTTAAAGATTCTTCGAGGTTTTCCCGGTTATCCGAGAAAGAATGAACGACGGCGCGGGTGATATGCTGATTATCGACAATTGGAAAGAAATCATCAAAAGCCTCGCGAATGTGGAAAATGAGTGGCAAGTCATACTTCTTAGCAAGACTAATCATCTCCTCGAAAAGTTTGATTTGCGCCTGCCGATCGTAAGGCTGATAATGATAATCTAAGCCAACCTCACCCACCGCCACAGCTCCTTCAATAGCAAAGGAATCTGACCTGAACGAACTAGCCTCGCTGGGGTGGATGCCGTAGGACCAAAAGACATTCTCGTACTTAGCGGCGAAGTCGCGGGCGCGGAGCGAATCGGCATGAGAAGTGCCAATCACAATCATTTGCAATACATTATTGCATTGTGCGCGGGCAATAATTTCCTCTGGGGTAGACTGAAAATCCTCCGTGTTATGAATATGACAGTGACTATCGATGAGATAATTAGTTGGCACGAGCTTCACGCTTTCTCTTGATAGGATCAAGCTGACGCTTCCGCAAGCGGAGATTCTTAGGGGTGACTTCTAAAAGTTCATCATCAAGGAGAAAATCTAGGCACTGCTCAAGGGAGAGCTGAGTGTAAGGAGTGAGCTGGATAGCGCCGTCTGAAGCATGAGTGCGCATATTAGTGAGCTGCTTTTCACGGCAAACATTAATATCTAAATCATCTTTTTTATTAGATAGCCCGACGATCATACCCTGATAAACTTCTGCCTGCGGCGGAATGTAAAGAGTACCACGAGCCTGAGCGGCATCCAGCGCGTAAGCAGTAGAGACGCCGGATTCAAAGGAAATCAGTGCGCCATTACGCTCTGGCTTATATTTAGAATCGGCTGGCTTATAGCCCATAGGGATACTAGACATAATTGCGGTACCACGAGTGGCAGTGAGGAGATTATTACGGAGGCCAATGAGGGCGGCAGTGGTAATTTCATAAGTGAAGCGAGTGGCGCCAGTGGGGAGAAGGTCTTGGCTTTTTAACTCTGCCTTTCTAATGCCAAGCTCCTGAGAGACCGCACCGACAAATTCTGAATCTACCTCAATGGTCAGCTCCTCAACCGGCTCATTTTTAACACCATCAATATCTTTATAGACCACTTCTGGGCGGCCAGCTTCCAGCTCATAACCTTCCCTTCTCATAGTTTCAATCAAGACAGAAAGATGCAGCTCCCCACGGCCAGAAACTTTATAGCCAAGGCCGTCCGGGATAATTTTCAGGGCGATATTGGTCTCTAATTCTTTTTCTAGACGCTCAGCGATTTGGCGAGAGGTAGTGAACTCACCC
Source organism: Candidatus Nanosyncoccus sp. (assembly GCA_045536725.1). Taxonomy (GTDB): domain Bacteria; phylum Patescibacteriota; class Saccharimonadia; order Saccharimonadales; family Saccharimonadaceae; genus Nanosyncoccus. The sequence goes on along the minus strand of JAZSOC010000027.1, from coordinate 24,279 downwards.
TCTTTCCCTTTTAGAGGAGAAGTGTTCGGACCGATGTAAATGCTAAGAGTAGGTGGCTCCAACTCAATGGTTGGGAGAGCTTCAGGATTGTCGCCAGTAGCAAGAGTGTCGCCGATATTAGCGGTGCCGACACCAGTAATAGCGACAATGTCGCCGGCAATGGCAGATTCAGCCTCTTCCTTGCCGAGGCCGCGATAGGTAAAAATACGATCAATTTTAGCAGCAGTAGTATTATCGGGACTTAAGATTTTAACATTTTCACCTTTTTTCAGCTTGCCGCGGTTGATTTTACCGATGGCATATTTGCCGAGGTAATTATCGGCAGCAAGCGCAGCGACGAGCAGCTGAGCACCCTTACCCTCATTCTCATCAATCTGTGGTGCAGGAATGTCGCTAATAATACTTTCAAAAATGACGTGGAGATCATCATCAAGGTCAGTAGTCTTACCGGCTTTACCATCTCTGGCGATAGCGTAATAAATCGGGTAATTTAGCTGGCTTTCATCGGTGGCAAGTTCCAGGAAAAGATCGGCAATCTCACTTTCTACTTCTTCGATTCTGGCGGCAGGCTTGTCAATTTTATTGATAATTACCACAGGCTTTAAATGGAGACCGAGAGCCTTTTGGAGGACGAATTTTGTCTGGGGCATCGGGCCTTCCTGGGCGTCGACAATTAAGAGGACGCCATCTGCCATATTAAGAGTGCGCTCCACCTCACCGGAGAAATCCGCGTGGCCAGGAGTGTCGATAATATTAATCTTGTAGCCATCATAAAAGACCGCTGTCTGCTTAGCGGTGATAGTGATGCCACGCTCATGCTCCTGATCCATAGAATCCATAATTAAAGTCTGGCTCATTTCCGCCTGATTGTCGCGGAAGGTATGAGACTGCTTCAAAAGGCCATCCACCAAGGTAGTCTTACCATGGTCGACATGGGCGATAATTGCGATATTACGGATATTCTCTCTTTGCATAACTAGTAAATTATATCATATTTTACATAAAAAGAAAAGCAGGCGGAGGGCTGCTTTAATCAATGTTTTCTGCCGGAGCATACTGCTTCGGAGAGTAGGCGGATAGGTCATCGCGCTTGGAGCGGCGCATTCTCCATAAAAGAACTACCCGTACGGTCATCTTTTATATTTATACCAGAGACTTATCAGTGCGTCAAATGCGGCTATTTGTCACAAGTAGTTTCACAGCCAGCTTCTTTAATTAGCTGGATATCATCATTAAGGCGAGCCTTTAAGCTGGCGATACGCTCTGCGTTCCAGTAGTCAGATGGAACCTTGGCGCCGGCAGTATCCTTGGAAGTTTCATAATCGCTAGCGACGATCTGGCCACCGCGAACAAAAGCAACATGTGGAACATAGATGCGTTCCCTACCCTCGTCATCGAATTGGAGCTGGCCAGAGAGAAGCTTAACAAGCTTCTGGTAAGTGGCGGTATTATTCTGGCGATCTTCTAAAATATTATAATAGTAAATCTTTTCCAGACCGTTATCTTTGGCGGCTTGATTTAACATAGGTGCATAAGCCTGGCACCACTGACACTCTGGAAAGCCAAGGAAGACAATACCAGTGCCATGTTCTAAGATATTAATGATTTCATCGGCGCTGCGATAATTGAAAAGGTTATCCGCGGGAACCTCGGTGTATTCTGAAGAAAACTGCACAGCATCACTACTATCAAAAGGTGGAGTACTCTGCCGGGTGGCAAGATTGGCGTAGACAATCAGGCCGCAAGCGACAACGAGGGCAAACATCGAGGAGAAGGCCACATAGAGTGGCTTAGACTTAGTGTTTTTTGATGATTTTAACCTCTTAGTGCTCATGGTTATATTATAGCACGTTTTGGATGTAAACTGGGAAAGGAGAGGGCTAGGAATTTGCTTCGCAAATTCCTTCCGTTCCTCCTTGCTCAAAAAATCGGGAGCAAGCTCCCGATTTTTATTCGCTTCGTCGTACGGTCGAACCCTTACGGGTTCTGGCCCCTCCCCACCAGAAATAAAAAAAGACCCTTTGGGTCTTATTTATTTCTGGTGAGCTGGGAGGGGCTCGAACCCTCGACACCGGGCTTAAAAGGCCCGTGCTCTAACCAACTGAGCTACCAGCCCATAAAGGGTCCACGTTAATAGTGGCTTCTATTATTATATCATTTCTCCTTAAAAAAAGGAAGAGCAAAATGCCCGGGCTGAGCCCGGGCCTATATTATAATCAGGCAAGTGCCTGTTGTTTCCTGTCTGTCCAATCGTTAATTTCCAAAGGAGGGCTCGATGTTACACACCAAGAAAACATCGAGAGATGGATGATAACGATTACACTTTCTTTTGTGTGGTGGTAAAAAGTGGAGAAAGTGGGGGGAGGACAGACATTTAATAAAGATCGGTCAACTCCAAAGAGAGTTGTACTATTATTTTATCATAGCTTTGTAAAAATGTCAACAAAAAGAAGCCTAATACTTGCTAAAATAATGGACAAAAAAAAGAAATAGAGCAAGCTCTATTTTTCCGTGGTGGACCCAAGAGGACTCGAACCTCTGACCTCCTCTACGTCAAAGAGACGCTCTAGCCAACTGAGCTATGGGTCCATTTCAGGTAATTGTATCACATTTTCTCCCCCTACGCAAGGGGTAAGAGCCTCGCTCTCTTACCCCTGCCATAGGCCATGCGATGAATTACTTACGGGTCCGCTTGCCTGCCTTCTTGCTACGATTCATCAGGACAAGACCGCCAATAGCTGATAAACCGAAGACGAGAAGCCCACTAATTAGGAAATCTGTGCGGCCGATGTTGAGACCGGTAAAGATAGAGCCACCAGTGTTTGGCAAGCCAATCTTTGGCGCATAATAGATCTCAAGGTCGGAAGAGCCAACAACGTTGCCAGCGGCATCATAGGCGGTCACTCTGATAATGTAGTCACCAGCCTCAATGCCATACTCTGAGAACGGAATGGTTAGGTTAGTGATACCACCAGGTGTGGCTGGGATATCTAATTCTAAGACAATTTCACCAGTGACCGGATCAATGACGGCGACGTGGATAGTCTGGACGTTATCGCCAGTTTCAATAGTGATGACCGGATCGCCGTTTTCATTGGTAGGGACGTTTGTTTCGCCCTCCTCGGCATCTGGATTAATATTCTGGCCAGGATCAATAGCGATCTGCCCATAGGTAAAGGCTATGGCATCGCCTACTGAGGTTCCACCAAATGGACTAAAGCCAAGGACGCTGAAAGTGAAACTAGCTTTCTTATTGACGTCAAAGCCATTGCTACGAAGAAGCTGATCTGCGTCAATACTAGCAATATAGGTACCAGCATAGCCATCGCTCTGTGCGGTAACCCCAGGAATAGTGCTGACATCCACAGTTTTAGTAGCTACGTCAGAAACCGTCCTGCCGTCTTGAGTGATGGACACGGTATAGCGAAGACTACCAGCGTGGCTGAATGTCACTTCAATTTCTACAGGTGACTCTGCGGTCTGAGAGCCATTCTTGATATTCCCAGTAATCTGGGTACTAAGATTGTTTGGTGATACGGTTACCGTAAAAGGTACACCGGTATTAGCGTACGCTGCTGGCGCAGGTACATTGTAGGCAGCAACGGTCATAGCCACAACAGAAGCTAGGCCGATAGCGCCATATATGCGTTTTTTGCTTGTTTGCATACTCTACACTCGCTTGTTTATGGTTTTTATTTGGACCCGCAGCGAGCGTATTCCTCGCATGGTGAAGTCTACACGATGAGCTTAGACTTCTGCTCGTTGCGTTTCTTAATTAGGATTATAGTCCAGACGACTAGGATTGTCAATAGAATAATCATAATAATTATCACAAAAAGTGGCACAATCATGACAATTTTGCTCTTTTCGACGACTTGATCAAGCGCGGAGACTCTAGCAGTGGCACGGAAGATGCCAAAAGATGGCGTTTCTGCCCACTCCATAGAAATCTTACGAGTGGTGTCCGGGAAGACACTGTAAGAGCTGGAGCGATCATAAACAACCTTGCCAAAGAAAGTTTTAATCGTCATGGAATACTTCGCCTGGAAGTCTGTGTTACCGTTATTAGTGACGCGGGCACCAGTGTTAACGTTGCCCTTGGTGAGGAGAGTATGGAAATCGTAATCGGTAATCTCTGCACCATCACGAGTGTCACCACTAGTCCGGCCATAGATGACGAGGCCAGCACGGGAAACGGTCTTGATGCCGGAGCCAGAAAGCTCACTGGCAGATGGATCTGTTTCCGCAAAGATGGCGGCATACTGGCCACCCTCTGGGACATCTTGTGGAACGTTAATGCGATAGCTAACGGATTGCTTCTCGCCAGAAGGAAGGGTAAAGCTGGCAGAGTCTACCCACTCACCGTCGGCATTTTTAAATTCAATCCAGCGGCTGATTTGGGTGCGGTTCGTCTCGGCGGAGAAGTTAATGTCGTATTCTTCCCCGGTGACACTGTATGGAGCAGTGCGAACTTTAAAAACAAACTGCTCTGAGCCGGTATTAGAGACGTTAAAGGTGTATTCCTGAGATGTACCAGGGTTCAGCGTAACTCGATTAGAGATTGGGGCGAGCTGCAGCTGAATAGCTGGCTTGGACTGCTCTGTATTGTCATCTTCCGCAAAGACGGATGATGGTAAAAGAATAGTAGTGCCGACAAAAGCGCTGCTGATAAGACAGATTGCGGCCGTGACGATACGTTTAATCATTTTCCTCCTATATTAATGTTATTATAAGGGATTTTTTGTTTTTTAGAAAAGTGTTTGTTTTAATGGCTAAATTAGTTTTCTTTGTGACTCTTTTTGCGGGAGCTGGAAGATTCTTTAGCTTCTTGCTTACGGGAGCGAGCGCGAGAGACGAGAGTGAAGACCACTGCAAAGATAAGCGCAGCGAAGATAACGATGAGCCAGAGTGGACAAACGATGACGAACTTCTTAGTAGTAGAAGTCTGCCCCATATAATCAATGACCTGCTCTACAGTATAAAGACCGATGGATGGGGTATCTTCCCAAGTCAGAGTGAAGTAACGCTCTGTCTCCGGGAGAATAGTGCGGACACTTGGATCTTCTTCATTGGTGTAAACCTCTTCATTAGAGCCAAGTGGATAAACGCGCATGATATAAGTAGCATCTGCGTGGACGTTACCAGTGTTCTTAATGAGAGAAGTACTGGTAATCTTACCACCACCGAAGACAAAGCTGGAAACTTTGTTTTCGGCGATTTCACCTTCCTCGCGAGTGTCACCGGCGATGGAAGCGTAAAGCTTCATAACGACGCGAGTGACCGTCTGCATGCTGCCCTGCTCCTCATTATTGACAGAAACGGCGAGACCAGCATACTGGCCACCAGCCGGGACGTCTTCTGGGACAGTAACGGTATAATGCACATCTCTGGACTCATTGGATGGGACGGAACCCTCATCATCTTCAAAGGTGACCCACTTATGGAGCTGGTTATAAGTGGTCTCTGTGGTGAAATCTGGATCATAGTTATTATTGGTGACGCTATATGGGATGGATGTAAGCTTATAATCATACTCACTGACGCCGATATTAGAGACCTTAAAGGTGCCATGATAAACCTCACCCGGCTCCAGAGCAATCTTCTGGGTAGGCGGGGAAATCTGAACGTTATGTTCACCTTCCAGTGCGGAAACTGGAGCAATAGAAAGTGCGATACCCATAAATAATGCCGCTGCAAGGCCTGTAAAAATCGATTTAATATTAATTTTAGCCATTTACCTCCTTTTTATCTATTTACTAATTATACACGAGCGAGAACAAAAAAACAACCCACTATTTCTAGTGGGTTGTTTAATACTAGGCGGCTAAATTAGTTAGCAGCAATGGTGAAGGTGATAGAACCCTTGTATTCACCACCAGCCTGGGTGTCAGCAGTGGTAACACCGTACTTTGTGGTAAAGTTCTTACCAGCAGTACCGGAAGTAGCAGCGCTGGTGACCACTTGGTTGCTACCAGATACACCGTTGTAGCCAGTAGTGGTGAAGTCAGAACCTGCGCTCACGCCAGTAGCAAGGTTAGCCAGGAGGATACCCCAACCAGAAGTTGTGGTGGTGGCGAAATTAGCAATTGTAACTTCGCTGGCAAATGGAGCGATGGAGTCTGCATCGTCACCGGTACCGTTGTAAAGAGTAGCACTCTGCTGCTTAGTAGCGGAAGATGGAGCGACAGTTACAGTCCAACCATCGGAGTCGTTACAGATAGCAGTCCAGACAGTCTGGGAGTTGCTATCTTGCTGACCTGCAGTGAGGGTAACACCATCTGCAGAAGCAAAGCTACCAGTGGTTGTACCGCTAAGGGAAAGAGTATTAGCAATGTTAACTGCAAGTGGTTGTACGAAGCCGGTATCGTTAGCAGTGATAGCAGCACCGTTGATAGAACCAGAGTAAGTTTCAGCGAAAGAAGCTGCTGGAAGAGCGGCGACGCCGAGACCTGCTGCTACACCTAAAGCTGCGATAATTTTTGTTGATTTGGACATAATATTTTTTCCTTTTTATATTAGTTTATATTATTTATTTATTTATGACCTTTGTACTTTCTATTGTATATGACGCTTAAGCCTAAGTCAAGACCTTTTTTAAAGATTTTTTAAGTATTTTTCACCCCTGTTATTTGGTGATTTTTCCACAGCGTCTGGATGCGCTAAGATGATAGTAAAAATGAAGCTCCGTGGAGCTTTTTATATATACTATATACTGGTCAAGAATCTGGATCTGTGCTATAATATATACAGTACATTTTGCGCCCGTGGTGGAATTGGTAGACACGCTACCTTGAGGTGGTAGTGGCCATTTAGTGCTGTGCTAGTTCGAGTCTAGTCGGGCGCACCAACAAAGTTGTCGCGCCGTGCGTCCCAAGGGGCGGGCGGATATAGCGATAAAAATAATGCCGTTTCAGGTATTTTTTTATATATAATATATATGATAGTATTTATGCTTAAAATGTGTTATTATTAAAGTAACATTAAAATAAAGGAGTATCTATAATGGATGCAGTAACATTAACAAATGAAGAATTAGTGGCCGGCGGTGCAGTACTTGGCGGAATTTTCGGGACTGTGATGGTCTGCGCATTAGCCTTCTGGATCTTGATGATTATCGCAATGTGGAAGATCTTCAGTAAGGCCGGTGAGAAAGGCTGGAAAGCACTAATCCCTATATATAATGTATATATTTATTATAAGATTGCCGGAATGAAGAACTGGTTCTGGTGGATGATTATCGTATCCATCGTGGCAGGTGTACTCTATGCTCTTCTGGGCGGCGAGATTAATGAATACGGCCAGGCAACTGGCGGTTCCCCACTGGCAACATGCGTACTGTGTCTGAACGCTCTCTTTGCGCTAGTAGTCAGCATCATGCAAAGTGCAAGACTATCTAAGGCCTTTGGCCGGGGGATTGGTACCACGCTTGGTCTAATCTTCTTAACTCAGCTCTTCCAGTTAATCTTAGCCTTTGGCTCCGCTAAGTATAACAAGAAAGCTATCGCTGCTAAGAAGAGATAATAGCAGATAGAATAAAATGCAATAGCTGTTATGGCTATTGCATTTTTTATGCTTTTGTGGTATAATTAAGGTATGAGTACAGTCGGGACGACCCCTAGAAAAATCAAGATTACCGTGTCTGACATGGATGCTTTTTCTGATGAAATCAAGGTGAGTGGCCTGATTGATGAAATAGAAACGGCCGAAATCAATGCCAGAAAGGCGCTACTAGAGCGGCAAATCAAGGAAAGTCAGCCAAGAATGAAGCTGCATTTACCAAAACTAACTTTACCAAGATTATCACTGTCAAAAATCACCTTACCAAAGGCGTCATTACCAAAGCGCGCCATTAAAAGCAAGGTCCCGCGTGAATCCATCTTTACTAAATTTAACGCACTGGCACCAAATGGGGTAGAGATTAAAACCTTAGTGACGATTTGTATTAGCGCGGCAGCACTAGTGACGGCAACAGAGCTGGGAATCTGGGCCTATACCCATAAATCAGAAGTGCAAGAAGTACCAAAGACGGGTGTCGTAATAGAGGAAGAATCAGATTCAGAGCCAGAAAAGACCGAAGTGAAGGTAGTGGAACCAGCTACCACTACTGAGGATGCTCAGACTGAAGAGGTGAGTACGCCAAGCGTAACCCCAGTGAGAACGAGTACTGCTCGCAAGCAGAGCAATAATACGAGCGCCAATAAGCCGGTAGTTAATACGGGGATATCAGTAGATTCAAATACAATCTATACAGACTCTTCCCTGTCTGGAAATGAGACCGTTAAAGAAGTAGTGGAGCCAGACCGGCAGCCAAAGGATACAATTATCTATTATGAACCAAGTACAGAAGAGCCCGAAAGTGAAGAGAGTGGCGAGACAGCAGAAGAATAAGCGGTATCAATAAGCCAAAAATACGCCTGCAGGGCGTATTTTTAACTGTGGATGTCATATCAATCTCCACACTCTTCCTCCCACCCGGCCTAACTCCTCGCGGGCTAAGCGGGCGGTTCTTGCGTCTCTCAACACCGCATGAACCTTAACTTTATTTTACCAATAGCGATTTTTAGTGTCAATATTGATTTTATGTGAAAATTATGTTTTAATTATTCTCATTGTAACAGGGGTGATTTAGGAAAATGGTATTGCTTTTATGGATTATTGTGATAAAATTAATGCATGAGAGTGCGAGGTAAACATAGCCGCTTTATGCGGAAAGTGAATAATTTTAAAGCAGAGTGTGAAACAGCTGGGCGGGGGATAATTCTGGCTACCAAAAATAAGAAGTTTATTATAGTGTCAGTGAGCTCCTTTCTGATATTTGGGACGCTGATGAGCCTGCTATCTGGTGGTACAGCTGGACTAAAACTAGTATTATCAGGGAGCCTATCGGTATTGTTTAAAGCTTTTTTGGGGCTATTTGGGGTGGGGCGGAGCTTCTCAGACTGGGCGGTAGTATTTTTCATTGCAGTACTCCAGGGAGTGCTGATCGGCCTGGTGGCCCTAGTCTGGAAAAAGCGAAAAGATGATAGTAGTAACTCCGACAACCTACAGAGTACGGGGCTGGCAGCGGGCCTGGCAATCCTAGGGACAGGCTGCCCGACTTGCGGTACCACCTTACTCACCCCAGTGATTGGGGCGGTGGTAGGCAGTGGCGGATTAGCAATGGCGGGGGCAATATCTAGTGCACTGACGGCGCTCGCGGTAATTGTTTCATTTTTCGCTTTAAAGCGCATGGGGCAAGAGGCCTATGGTATAATGATAAAAGAAGAGTTTAAGGAGGAATAATGTTTGCAAAAATAGTCAGAGTTGCCGGTATCGGAGCAGTGGTTTTGTTGCTAATGGCCGTAATCGTAATGAGTATTTCAAAGAAGCCAAATTATGCAGAGAAAGTCTGGGACACGCGCGCAACAATGGGGGTGACCCCAGAGGAAGCGAAGCATCACTATATTATGTATACCGATGTAATGTGTCCATATTGCAGCTTTGCGGCGCGGTTGATGATAGATAATGCGGAAGAATTTGAGCAATACCTCAAAGATAATGATATTGTCTTTGAGGTAAGGATGACGGATTTTCTCTATAAATACGGCACGCACCAGATTAATAATTCCCTGGAAAGTGGAGAGGCGGTATACTGTGCTAAGCAACAAGATAAGTTCTGGGAATATTATCACGGAGCAGTGGACCAGATTTGGAATGATTACATTGTAAACGGGGTGGGGTCTAGCTCAACTGCGCCAATGATTGAAGATCTGGATGAAAGTTACTGGCTGGCTATTGGCGAGAAGGCGGGACTATCTGATGAGTTTAAGAAGTGCTATGAGTCTCACGGTGGCTTAACAGAGCTACAAGAGAATACCGATAGAGCCTACAATGCCGTGGAAAGTGGCTTACCACAATTTATGTTTGATGGATATAATACCAGCGGCTTTGACCCAGCATGGGAATGGGAAGAATTTAAAGAGATGCTGGATGCGGGACTGAAATCTCGGGCTTAATTAACTTGGCTTCATAGAGGACAGTGGGGACTTTTGGCGGCGGAGTGAAGTCAGTAGGCTTTAAGGGGTAGCGAATTTTAGTCTGATACTTTTGATTGAGTTGCTGGCCGAGCTGTGAAGTATAATGGCGATCCGTACGAATAAGCTTGAGCGCAAGCTGTTTCTGCAAGATAAGATAGATGGCCTCTGGGGGATTATCAGATTCAATCAGTTTATGGAGAATCTGGGAGCTAAGATGAAAAGGTGGATTAGCAAAAATCTTGTAGGGCTCGTCTGGGAGCGACAACTCAAGGAAATCCTGCTCGATAATTGTAACGTTCTCAAGATTCTTAGTGTTCTGCCGGAGCTTATTGACGGTTTCTGGATCTGGCTCTATCGCCCAAACTTTCCGAGTACGCTTAGCAAGGGCGGCAGTAATCACGCCAGAGCCAGCGCCGATATCAAGGACGAGGTCACGCTTCTTAAGGTTAGAGTGACCGATGAGCATTAGCGCAATGCGGGGAGACCTCAAGAAGTGTTGAGATAAGAGATGATTACGAGTAGCCATTAGTTACTTTCTAGAAAGTCAGCTAGGGGCTGCTGCTCACGAGTATCGAGATTTTTAATCTGGAAATTGCCAGATTTAGCCTCTTCTTCACCGATAATGACAGCAAAGCGGGCGAGCTTACTGGCATAATTTAGCTTGTCGCCAATCTTTTTATCGGTAAAGACAATATCCGTGGAGAAACCTTGCCCTCTTAAATTGTCTACTAGAGTGATTGCCGGCAGGTATTCGCTCCTGGAAAGTGGCAGAATGGCAACATCAAGAGGCTTCTTTACTTGACTTTTCAACAAATTATTTTCATTTAGAACATAAAACAACCGAGTAAGTCCAATGGAGCCGCCCACCCCTGGAAAAGGCTGGCTGCCATAGTGCTGAGTAAGGTTATCATAGCGACCACCAGAACAGATAGAACCAATTTGCCAATAATCATTTAGGAAAGTTTCAAAGACGGTACCGGTATAATAATCAAGACCACGAACGATGAGCATGTCGGCAATAGCGGTGCTATCTAGGCCACTACAGTTAAGAATATCTAAGACTTCCGTGAGCTCCGCGAGACCAGCAGAGAAAGTGTCATTCTCTACACCGAGGCTTCCTAGAGCTGGAATGACCTCTTCCCTAGTGCCCTTAATTTGCATAAATGTTGTAATCTTTACAATATTATTCTCAGAGATATTGAGATTCTGCAAAGCCTGATAGGTATCCTCCTCAGAAACCTTCTCAGCGTGATCAACGATACTGAAAATTTCCGTGGCACGATTCTGTAAGTTTAAACCTTCAAGCAGGCCAGAGAGGAGCTTGCGATTGCTAATGCGAATAGTGAGATTAGGGAGCTGAAAAGCTTTAAGAGCCTGAAACAGAGTAATAACTACATCAGCATCATAGGCAACAGCCAGCTCACCACGGCCAACGACATCGATATCACACTGGTAAAACTCACGGAAGCGCCCCTTCTGAGCACGCTCACCGCGGAAGTTACGGCCGATCTGGCTAACCTTAAACGGGAAAGGCAAATCATTCTGGTGCTGGATAATATAGCGAGCAAGTGGAACAGTGTGATCAAAGCGCAGCGCCTGATCAGCGTCGCTGGCAGTCTCCTCAGTCTTAACTACTTTATAAATCTGCTTTTCCGTATCGCCGCCAGCCTTAGCCAAAAGAACCTCCGTGCGATCAATAATCGGCGTCTCAATGCTCTGAAAACCATGAAGATGATACACCCGGGCAATCTCATTTTTAAGCTGGTCAAAGGTGGCCTGAGCAGCTGGTAAAAGCTCCTGCATGCCAGAAATTGGGGATGTATTGATTGTTTTCATAAATATATTATACCATATTAGATAAAGTTTAGTTACTGAGCGGGATTACGCATTTGCTTAATGGACATAGATATGGTATAATGAGTGAGCACCTTAAAAGCTAGCAACAAGAAGGAGGGGATAAAAGATGGGGTACATCTATCGACACAATCCAAATAGCGAGATCATATCAATGATGCAGGAACTTGAGCATTTTCCACCACATTACTGCGATCCGAAAACAGTGAAGCTGAAAATTAATGCGGAGTATGTTAATTATAATATTGCTTTTGAATGTTACCGTGAACGCATGGTGAATTTTATGTATTTGTTGCCATTAATGAAAAAACAAGTGGCATTAGAGGAAGCTGATTACATTCTCTATATGCACAGCTATGCTCGCGTTGACGACATGGGCTGGGTTGCAAAGAAGGATTTATTGGAAATCGACGCAAGACGTAAGCCTGGCGCTGAGATAGTCGTCATAGGTAAAGCCTGCAATGTTCGCGATATTTTAGACTGCGAGATTAAGAATATCACCTACTTTGAAGATAACTTTATCAAGAAAGTTGGGCGAAAATTCGGGCAGAAAAAGATCTGTGGCGCATTCGCTGCTTTTGACGACGATACGGGAAAACTTTCGATTTGGCCCGTAGACGGGTGCAAAAATAAGTGCGCATTTTGCCGCAGAACGTATATGCATATACCATTTCATAGCGTGTCGATTGAACGTATTCAGCGTCTCCTCGATTGGACGCAAAAGAACTACCCTGAATGGCTAAAGATTATCAGCCTGCGAGCGGAGAATATTACTGAATATGGCCTCGATCTTTACGGTGAGCGTTGTTTTTATAAAGTCTTGGAACTAATGAATAATTACCCCGAGATAGAGGTAATTGAGTGCCCGATTGGTATATGTATCGGTGAATTATCCGAGAAGGACATTGAAGCGCTATGTAAGCTTAAGGCGGATATCTCAATGCTCGGTATTAATCTTGAGGTCGGTACTGATCGCCTACTGGAATTAATCAAAAAGCCACATACCGTCGCTCAGGCAGTTAAAAGTATTGAGCAGGTACGGAGTGCTCATCCGGAGCTACACCACCACTCTACGGTGATGGTCGGGATTCCAACGGAAACTCTCAAAGATATTGATACTCTGGCCGATTTATTAGTTGACCTGGAAGTAGATAACGTGATGATTAATAAGTGTGGTATCAGTAAGCGTTGTCCGCTTGCCGCTTATCCGCAGCTCTCGCCTAGTCTAGTGGAATACCACCAGACTAGGCTGGTCCAGCTGCTCAAGCAGGCGGGGAGAGACGTGCGTGAGGGGAAAAGATCCCTAAAAAAATTGCATCAATGCCCAAATGGTGATTATGAAATGACCGTTTATCACGAGGAATTTTTCACTAAGGCTAAGAGGAGGTGGCATCGTTGCCAAGAAAAGAACAACACTTATTGTTATGATTACCCAGTCAGTCCACGCAAATATGAACACATCAGCTTTTGCTAGCAAAAACCTCGGAGTAATCCGAGGTTTTATTGTTTGCAATTATTAACTAATAGTATATCTTATCGGTAAGACCAGACTTCTTAGCTGTATCATGATAGAGACTACACATTTGTCTGAGGCTATAATCCAGGCTATACATGAATTTAGCCTCATATATATAATCTCTGTCTCCGGGCTCATCGTACTCAAGCACCACTAGCCTGCCACTACCTCTGTTGAATATTGTTCTATTATCCAAAAAGATAAAAGCATTGACTGCTTTAGCGCCAAAAGAAGCGTCATAATTGCCAACCTGATTGAGAGGGTAGAGCCTGCATTCTTTAGCATCCGTCTCATAAACTTTAACTCCATTCCAATCAAGTATAGCATGATGGTAAAGACCACTTACGCGATCCCTCACGCCGACAGCAATATTATAATCATTCCAATATTCACCAGCAACATGCATGGTATATTGTGGTTTGCATAATATTCCACCGCTAGAGTCAGCCAAACCCCAGAACCAATTGTCCTCACCACGTTCATAAACCATAAATAGCTCATCATTTTTAAGACGCTCAATTTTAACATATTTTGGCTGGAGAACCACCTCGGCAGTCTTGAGATTGCCAAGGCCAAAATTATGATCTTCATCACGCAAGATGCATATAGCGCTGTTAGGGTTAGAATTATCAATGTCAAAGTAGTTTTTAGCAAAAACTTCACGTCCATTAACTTTGACAAGGTTATACTTACCGTCATCGCAGCTTACGAAAATTGTGTAGACATTATCATTTCTGGTAATATTCTTGTCAATTTCCAGGTATTTAGCAGGTGTAATGTAATTACATTTTTCATCAATAATCGCCCACCTGCCACTGTCATGACAATCTTTTGGATTTTTCTTCAATAATACCGCATAACGCTCCGCCTCCAGGTGCATCGGATCGGTATTGTGAATCATAAACAAATCCGAGTATCTTGCCTTCTCTGTGTCGCCATCGCCTAAAATAATATACTCTTTGTAATAATTTAATGTGCCTTTTTTCGCCATTTTAACAACCCCCTTTCTTTAGCGAAGAATTAATTATAATTATAGCATAATATCTTATATTTGGAAAGTCTGTAATCTTGTGTTACCGGGGCGATTCGTCTTTTCTGTCTAATAAATTCTAAAAATCATTCTGACTTAACCCAATATCTAGCTAATTTTTCGCCGTCAACGGCAATAATAGTATCCCAATACTCGCCGCCGGATTTTTCAATCATGGTCCGGCTGGCAATGTTATCAACGAGCGCCATCGTAATAATATCTTTAATCCCATACTCGCTATTGGCTTTTTCGCACATCTTCTTGAAGGCTTCTGTGCCATAATTCTGGCCTCGGTAAGGCTTATCTATAGCAATGCCAATATGCCCAGCATTATGCAGCCAAAAACCATCAAGGGCAACTCTTAAAGTAATGACGCCTATAGGGGAGCTATCTTTCATTATCCAATAAAATTTCCGTTCACATGGATTATGGTCCGATAGATCTTTTAGCTCTTTAATCTTAGCACGCATCTGGTCCACGGTCGCGACTTCTTCAAACATACCAACAATCCTAAAACCGCGCACTTGAAAATCAGCGTTTTTAAGAAAATCTAATTTATCCTGATTATCTTGAGAACTGAACTCTTGGAGATGTATCATGAGTTTATTATAGCATTCTTATAGGTAAAATGTTATAAAATGACCAGATAATACTCAAGGTGGTAAATGGTAAAAGAGTTGAAACTGGAAGAATACGCAAAAACGCTAGCCTAGTCTCGTCTGCCACCTTCGGGTGGCTTTTTCTTTTTTAGGGCTGCCGATTTAGATGCGGTCTGGTGGGGCTCAATTAACCAGGTTTTAACAGTCTATAGAGAAGAAGTCTCTTTTTCATGATCAAAATTATTTTCGTCATCGATTGGCTCATCCAGACTATATCTTAAATTTAAGATCAATAAAAGGGGAACCCTCTGAGATGGGTGAATGCACGCCGTGCTAGTGGATTCGCTTATATATTGAAAGAAATTTTTGTACGTGTTATCATCGTTGCATGAAAGACTTGATTTGGATAGGAATACGAGAGTCTGAGATAAAATATTCCGATTGCTTTAGTAATTCTATTAGTATATTTGGAGATAACAGCATTTCTTTACAAAAACAAATTCAGAAACGAATCAACCATAATGACCACAAACATGACAAGTTAATAGGTACTTTCTATAGTAAAGAAGTCATAAGACAAGTTAGAAAAAATCAAAATATAATATTTATGTGTTATAGTCAGCTTTATAACTATAATAACATAAAAAGATTAGGATTATTAGATCATGTCTTATGTTTAAATGACCAAGATCTAGTCGAGTTTGCCGACAGTAAATTTCGAGCAAAAGAATATCTGAAGGCATACATTCCCGTATTGGATTATACCTACATACGTGGAAAAGACTACGATTTTGAAGAGATTAAACAAAAATATGGGGGCGATACATTTGTTGCTCAAACAGAAAAAAGCAGCGGTGGATTCGGCACGATTATCTTAGACGAACACAATCAATCTAACATTAAGCTAGAGAATAATAGCATATACATGTTAACTAAATACTGTGAAGATAGTATTCCTATCAATTTACATATTTTAATTTCGCAGAATGACATTGTACTATTGCCTCCGTCGATACAAAATATAGAAATATCATTCAATAGATTAGTATATAAAGGAAGTGACTTTATAGCGTATAGGAAAAACATTAATGATATAATTGACTCCAAAGTAAAAGAGTATGCTTTTATAATAGGTAAGCTCCTTCAAGAAAGGGGATATAGAGGGATTTTAGGAGTAGATAGCATCATCTATGATGACGAAGTGTATTTTATGGAGATAAACCCAAGATTCCAAAATTCATCTACAATAATAAATAGGTCGCTACGAGAAAATGATTTGCCATCGCTACAAGAATTACACCTAAATTGCTTTTTATCAAAAAACATTACGTTAAAAACGTTTGAGGTCGACTACAGTAGCTATATTAATGAATATGGCGCGCCAAAGAAAAACCTCAAAATTAATCCACTAGAAAAGTTGGATAATCCTAGTGAAAGGATAGTATACGAGAAACACAGTTATTTATCTACAGATTTATATAATAATCAGATTTTTGAAGTCCTAAGGAACTAAAGTAACCGCGAATAAACATTCGCAAAAATATACAAAGCCGAGTTATATATAATATGGTGGGCAGGCATTAACAATCTGCAAGGAAGATAATTAGATAAGAGTTTCAACGCCTATCTTGTGATACAATAGTGATATGAGAAAGCTTTTTACTATTGACTTAAAAGACTATAACCCAAATGGGGAAAAGTTTTACCGACCATCAGTTCGCGGGATTATTTTTGATCATGATGGTAATGTTGCAATGATTTATAGCCGGAAGTATCATTTTTATAAATTTCCTGGTGGTGGAATTGAGGGTGATGAAACACATCTTGAAACATTAGCTCGTGAAATCAAAGAAGAAACTGGTATGACGCTTATTCCAGACTCGGTCAAAGAATTTGGGGAAGTCTTAAAGATTCAAAATGGCAACGAATCTGGTAAGGATACTATTCATATTCAACAGAATTTCTACTACACTTGTAAAGTGGAAGACGAGGTAGGTAGTCAAGAGCTAGATGATGAGGAAAAGGCGCTAGATTTTGTTCTAAGATTTGTACCGATTGAGGAAGCTATAGTAGTAAACTCTGTTTTCAAAAGTGACGATGCGTTTAAAAAGCAGATGGCGGAGCGTGAAAAGCGGGTCTTGGAGATTTTGAAAGAAGCTAAATCATAGACCTGATCGTTTAGGGTATTAACAGACGATTTATAGAGTTAAAATGCGTTTTCGGGTGCATTTTTTGTGCAAAATCAGTATTTAATAGCACCCTAGAACACATAAGGTACTTAACAGAAGTTTGTTACTAAAAAATCGGCCAAAATGCCGATTCATATAAATTCTGGTGGGGAGCGAATTGTCCAGGCATTAACAATCTATAGAGAAGATATCCGAGCCGAGCTGACGAAAAGACAAAGCCTTAAATAGGTCGCTGAATCTCAGCGACCTATTGAGTGGGCGAATGACTCAAAAATTGCTCTCATCTTTTTATCTGTTTTATAAAGGCTTTCCGGATGAAATCTAACTCCGAGAAAAAAGTTTTTATCTTCAGATTCTATGACTTCAGCATTGCCATCACAGTCAAAGGCGGAAATCGTCAGACTATCTAAACTTTTTACTGAATGGACATGCCTAGAGTTCACTTGAATTTGTTTGCTTCTTACAATGTCATGAAACAAAGTACCCGACACAACGCTGCAAGCATGAGCGTAATCGCATGACTTCTTATGCGTTTTGGGGTCAGCATCTACGATTTCTGCGTTAAAAATTTTAGCCATCACAGTTTGCCCCATACATATTGCAAGTATCGGTATGTTATTTTTGAAGGCATAGTTCATTAAAGTATACTCATAGTCATCGATTCTTCCGCCGCCCTGAAAAACAAGACCGTCACATAGATTTAACTCTTCACTTAGCACGTTGAACTCTGAAGCTGTTAAATCAACATGGTCTGGAATCGATTTGTGGCAGATACTCCATTTTGGTGGCAAAATACCAATTGGCAATAGCCCTACGTCTATTAGCGCCTGCTTAGTTTCATCAATGACAAAGCTCGATGCTCTACCGGTTGAACTATACTCTTTTGGCGAAACATGCTTAGTAACGATGCCAACTATTTTGCGCATTCATCATTCACCTCCTAAAGTGCGCCCACTCTTTAATTATACCAGATTTTAATGACAAGTAGGGTATGAATCAGAGGCAAGGGTATTAACAGACGATTTTGTAGGGATAAAAATGCGTTTTTGGGTGCATTTTTTATACAAAATCGATACAAAATAGCACCCTAGAACTTGCAAGGTACTTAACAGGATTTCACTACTAAAAAACGGCGAAAATGCCGATTCATATAAATTCTGGTGGGGGCGAATTGTTCAGGCATTAACAGTCTGTAGAGAATCAATTTGGATTTGTTTACCCTTTTCGCAATGTTTGTAAAAGCCAAGGCACGATAAGCTCCCTTTTGGCGCATCATATTCATATATGACGAGATTT
Source organism: Candidatus Nanosyncoccus sp. (assembly GCA_045536725.1). Classification (GTDB taxonomy): domain Bacteria; phylum Patescibacteriota; class Saccharimonadia; order Saccharimonadales; family Saccharimonadaceae; genus Nanosyncoccus. The sequence continues at coordinate 5,779 of JAZSOC010000027.1, read as the reverse complement.
TGCGAATCGTATTTGTTGTTAGTTCATTATCAATGAATTTATTGCGTATATCAGAAATCGCAGTCTTTAGATTATCATATTCATGCAGACCACGCATAGTTGCCCAAGCGTGCTCATACCAAAATATCTTGTTATCGTATTCAAAAATCGTAAACGTATGCGTCGGACACTTATCCTCGTCATAATGGACAATAAAAAATGAACGAGTAGTTACGCTAATATCAGAAAAAAGTTTTCTTTGCAGCTCAACTTGATCCCAGCAAACACCAAGACGACTTTCTAGTAACTGGTCTGGCATTTGCAACATGTATCTTTCGGCATAGTGTGCCATATCGATGTGCTTGCCTCCATCACTATCAACCCAACCGTATTGAATCGGGAACATTTTTGCATCAATTTCTTTTATGAAATCCATATTTATATTTTAACATAGACCAAATTGTTTGGGGTATTAACAGACATTTAACAGGAGTAAAGTTCGCAATTTTGGCAGTTTTTTGCCGTAAAAATACCTCAAATCTACCCACTATCATTGCAATATACTTAACAGAAATCTACTACTAAAAAATCGGCCAAAATGCCGAGTTAGATATAATCTGGTGGGGGCAAATTGCCCAGGCATTAACACTGAACGGAGAGAAACATAAAAATCCGGGCCGCTAAGGCCCGGTTTCACAGATGTTTACAGATAGCATTTATTCAACATGAAATTAAAGAACAAATCTTTGTAATGTTTTTCAGGATCAGTAAGTACCGCATCATTTTTCCAGTCTGGGTAGCGTCGATTAAGTTCATGAATAAGTTTACTAGTAATCATTTTCTTTTCATGCCTATTGGCATTTATCCATGTTACAACATTTTCCGCCCTGAATAGTGTATGAAGAGTAAGCATAGAGTTATACTCTGCCGTAAGTCTATCGTAGACGTCAAACAACAGAAGATTTTCTTTGAGAATGTCTAAGCTCTTAATTATGTCTAAGACGTTACACTGAAAAAGAAAGTCTTTTACTGTAGTGTTCATATGAACAGTATAATTGTAAACTACATCGTCTACATATGAGACCACCCCAGCCTTAGCAATTAATGCAGGGACAAGTGCCAAATCCTCCCATTTTATTCTATCTTTTGGAAAACGAGAGTACTCAGATAGACTACGGCTAAAAATCTTCGCACGTATCCCTGGGGTTATTTCAACCAAGAAATTATCCTTTGCTATGTCAATTACTCCAGGAGAAATATTATGCCAAGTCTCCGACGTGCTCGCAACAGGTATTTTACCGAGATAATATCGACTTTTACCTATGGCAATATCTGTATTGTTTTCCAAGGCACACTTAAGTAGCCTCTGAATACTATAGTCAGGAAGCCAGTCGTCAGCATCTAGAAATACAATGTAATCCCCAGTAGTTTTATCAATCCCGTAGTTTCTTGCTGACGCTACACCAGAATTTGCTTGTTTTAGGTATTGAACCGAGTCATATTCGGTCTGAACTCGTGCCACTATATTAGATGTTGCGTCGGTCGATCCGTCATCTACAATCACTAGATTGACTGACACTCCATTTGAGCACTGTTCAGCGTTGCGAAGTACGCTCATTATACACCTCTTGATACTTCTTTCACCGTTAAAAACCGGCACGATTACGTCAATAGTCATATTTTTACCCCCCTCTTTCTGCTATCTGTAAAAAATACTAGGCGCTAGCGCCTCTGTATAATATTATATCATATTTTCATAAAAAGACAAGTACAGACCAGTCAAACTTGAAGTAAGGGTATTAACAGCCAAAATTATAGAGGTAGAGCCGTGCCCATGGCTCGATTTTATCGAAAAATCGTTAAAAAAATTAGCCCCTGAACTTGTGCTGGTACTTAACAGCGAATTACAGGGGCTTAGTGGCAAAAAATCGGCTTTATATAAAATCTGGTGGGGGCGAATTGTTCAGGCATTAACAGTCTACAGAGAAAATATCCGGCATAAATTAAAGAGTCTTAAGCTGACCAACTATTATATTAGCTAATCTTTTCCGCCCAATAAACTCTAAAGTCACAATTCTTAAGACGGTCAACACGAAGATTGCCTTTCCACTCAAGGTTATTAAAATATGCTCTAAATGCATGTGAAACGCCACCATGTGAAACAACAATAATATTGTTATAACCAGATGCCCTGATTTTTTCAATAGCATTATATACTCTCTGGAAAAAATCTCCAACTGGCTCTATTCCATCGCCCCTAATATCTTTATCGAAATCAAAAAGTTCATGAAATCGATCGCCAACTAACGTGCCACAGCTACGCTCCCTTAACTCATTAAGTTTAATAATCGGAACATGATGGAACTGCGCGATTATTTCTGCGGTTTCAGTTGCTCTTTTGTATGGGGATGTAAAAATAGCATCAATTCTCTCATTTTTTAGTTGCCTAGCAACGTCGTTGGCCTGTTTCTTTCCATTTTCATTTAGGGGAGCGTCGTCCTCAATTATTGCCTCGCCTTGTTTTCCTTTGATATTTGTGTCCGTTTCCCCGTGGCGAACAAAAAGTATTTTCATCTTATTTTGAATAGAAACATCATCCGCATTTGAAGCTTGTTTTTCTCTAGACATATTTTTATTATACCATAATGCAATATGTATCAGACCTGATTGTTTAGGGTATTAACAGAAAGTTTTATAGGGGTAAAACGGCAGTTTTTGCCCCATTTTTTGTGTAAAATCGGCATAAAATAGCACTCTAGAACCTGTAAGGTACTTAACAGAAATTTACTACTAAAAAATCGGCCATTTTGCCGATTTAAATACGTTGTGGTGGCTCCGACTGGACTTGAACCAGTGACACAAGGCTCTTCAGGCCTCTGCTCTACCAACTGAGCTACAGAGCCAAATACCAATAATTGACTTGTTTTATTATACCATACTCCGAGCTAGATTGGAAGATATTGACTATATCAGTGAATGATGTTAGAATGATAAAGTTGAACACTACTAAAGAAAGGGGGATGGTGACAGGTGTTTAAAGTATCTATTCCAGAAATCTCAGATGAGGAGCTATTAAAAAGATACCAGCAGATAAAGCCGGTAATGAGCGATTCTTCGGGCGCACTGTGGTGGGTAAAAGAGTATTCACAGGTGAGTGAGCTGAGATATCAATCATATCGCTTCGCTGGATTTGCAGAGGTTATTAGGAATCCGGTAGGCGTAGATGAGCTGACCCCTTTAATGGGTGAGGACTTTGCTTGCCTACATAGATATGGTTATTACGGCCTCTTTAAGCCATCAATTGCGGAAGTCTTGGCACAAATTGATGATAGGCTTATTGGAAATCCTGATGATAGCTTAGTAACGGCTTTCGAGATTATTGATACTCCGAAAGATTGGGACGACATGGTGGGGACACCACTACGTGAAGCGGTCTTCAATCAAGGATATCATATTTCTACTGTACGTTTATATGCGAGAACTCCTAGTGGTACTATCGGGTGACCCCCGTAGGCCCTTCGTCTGAATAAGCCCTGGCGACCCCAGGGCTTAGTTATTATTAAAAATCTTTTGATCTTTAATCTCTTCAGGAAGATAACTTTTGTCAAGATGGAAACCAGCCTCCCACTTTTGGCCTTTGCCAAAGCCGAGATCTTTCATGAGCTTGGTCGGGGCATTGCGAAGATGGACCGGCACGGGGAGACCCATGGTTTTCTTAGCAAGATCCTTAGCCTGGAACCAAGCATCGGTGGTGGCACGGGACTTCTTAGACTTAGCCAGGGCGGTGACAGTATGCGCAAGAATCAGCCCACTCTCTGGCATACCGACTCTTTCCACAGCTTGAAAAGCGGCCACCGCAAGAGGCAGGGCGCCATTACCAGCTAAACCAATATCCTCAGAAGCAAATATCACCATACGCCTAGCGATAAATTTAGGATCTTCACCCGCTTCCACCATGCGCGCTAGATAATATAAGGCCGCATCCACATCGCTGCCACGCATAGATTTAATAAAGGCTGAGATATTATCATAGTGATGGTCGCCAGCTTTATCATAGCCAGGGACTTTACGGCCGGCGGCTTCTTTGACGGTATTTTTATCGACTTTTTCAGAAAGACTGAGCGCTAGCTCTAAATCCCCAAGAGCAGAGCGAGCATCGCCACCAGAAAGCTCTGCGAGATAATCGACGGCGTCTTTCTTAACTCTCTTTGTCGCCTTTTCCGCCTTAATGGCACGTTTTAAAACTTCTTTGATTGCATCTTTAGTGAGAGGAGAAACGACCACTACGCGCGAGCGCGACAGCAGCGGTGAAATAACTTCAAAGGAAGGATTCTCCGTAGTGGCGCCAATGAGAATAATCAGGCCAGACTCCACATGTGGAAGAAAGGCATCCTGCTGAGCCTTATTAAAGCGGTGAATTTCATCAACAAAGAGCACTGTGCGCTGGCCTAAATTCCAATTAGTCTTGGCACGCTCCACCACCTGCTCGATATCCTTTTTGCCGGCAGTAACAGCGGAAAGCTCGATAAAATCAGCGTGATATTCTTTAGCGAGAATGCGAGCTAAGGTGGTCTTGCCGGTGCCAGGCGGACCCCAAAAAATAAGGTTGACAGGCTCACCCTTCTTGATAATTTCCGTGAGAATCTTACCATCACCAATAATCTGCTCCTGGCCAATAACGTCCGCCAATGATTGCGGGCGCATGCGCTCAGCGAGTGGCCGCCGGACATATTCTGTATTATCTTGCACCGTCTTCCCTGTGGTCATAAGTTAATTATAGCTTAGTTTGATGAGAGATGATAGTGGTCACCGTATTCGCACTTATAAACGTGCAACTCCTGCGTGAGATGATGGTCATATTCAGCAACCTTAGCAGCAAGCTCCGCCTCATCCTTGGTATCATAAATAATCTTCTGGGTGTCCCCCACCCAGCAACGCTTTGGCTCATATGGTTGGTATTTTGACATATGTTATGTATTATAGCATAAATATAGTCTATACTCATTAGTTGCGGAGGACACAACGAATACTTTCGCCATAGCCTTTATAATTATCACCATTATTAGCTTGGATACCACCAGAATAGTAGCATAACCTATATGCACCCGCTTTGCCCCAATGATCAGATTGCGCAGAGGAATACGGAGTTGACGTCCAGAAGTCGCCTCTTGGGTTAGGTACTGATTCTACAACATCTATTGCGTTCCATATAGAATACGAAGCAGCAAACCCTAAACCTGCACCGATTAATTCATTTGCAGTAGTAATGCTATAGGCATTTAATAGCTTCGCCCACGTCTTATCCGTAGTAGTACTACCATATATTGGTAATTGCCAATTTTTTGGGCAAATTGAGCTATCAACTTGATCTGTTGTGCTACAATTAGATAGCGCCACAGCGGAGCACCAGTTATATACAACCATTCCAGCATTATCTCCTAACGTAGCTAAACGAACTTTTTGCGCCGAATACTCATTTCCTGTCCAATTGCTACTTGCTGGCAAAGTAAAGCTCCCACTCGTAAAATCAGAATCTGCCGCCTGTATGGTGATGTTATAAAGGTTCAAGTTATCCGCCATCCAACAGTTACCATCTTTAGCCTTGATTACGGTATAGGTAGTGTTCTTATCACTTCCTGCATTGCCATAGCCGCGTTTATCTTTTAGCTCTGCGGTTACTCCAGTATCAGTAGCATTGCACATCTCTAAGGTTACATCTTGCAGGTAAGTGGCACCAGTGATATCTTCTGGTGGTATGCCTTCACCAAAGGCAGTATAGGTGATGGTAGTAGAGTAAGTA
>JAZSOC010000026.1:0-27347 GCA_045536725.1 Candidatus Nanosyncoccus sp. | reverse complement strand
CTACCTGGATAGGAGTACCAACTGTCTCTACTCCAGGAGATAAGACAGAAGCAGAAATCATCACTGCTGGAGCTATAGACATTACTCCATCTGGTTCAGATACTCCTAATATCCCAGACGGTACTGATATCCCTATATACTACGCTATTAACGCCGATACTACTATGCCTAGCTCTACTTACTCTACTACCATCACCTATACTGCCTTTGGAGAAGGTATACCACCAGAACATACTATGCAGAACTTTACTATGAGCGAATGTGACAACATGGAAACAGATACCCAAATCACTCTTCCAGACGTACGGAACAATAGGGAATATAAAATCGTAAAAGCCCGAGATGGTAACTGCTGGATGGCAGATAACTTATGGCTCTATAACATAGACAATCCATCCCAGCCTCTCACCATCTCCAGCCTAGATAGTGACTTTGGTTCCTCTACTACAGAAACTACCTTTACTATACCGGCTACATCTAACTGGAGTACCAACATTACCAGTGAATCTAAACTTCATGTAGCTACTAACTCTGGTTATACTGGTGAGCCATACTACAACTGGTTCCTAGCTACGGCAGGAAGTACTGCAAGTTCTGGAACCGTGTCTACATCTATCTGTCCGAGAGGATGGAGGTTACCGATAAACGGCGATCAGTACCAAAATAAGAGCTGGGCAAAGTTGATGAATGCCTATGGGGTTACTACTGGACCAGGAGTAATAGCGCAGACTTCACTCGGCTTTACGAAATACTATGGATACTACGACTATAGTGCTGGTAGTGAATTAGTACAAGGTACATACGGTGAATTTTGGAGTGGTACCGTTAGCTCTAGTACGCGCGCCTATAAGTTAGTATATGTTTCAAATGGTAGTTTTAATCCACAATACAATGCAAATAGCGGCCATGGCGAGAGTATCCGTTGCGTTCTCAACGGTACCGAAGAAGAACAAATGCAGAACTTTACGCTCACCGATTGCGCTAATATGAGTACCGATGAAACTAAGAAACTATACGACAGAAGAAACGGCCAGCAATACGGCATCATTAAAGCAAGAGATGGCAACTGCTGGATGACAGACAACTTAAACATCGTGAACATGACCGTCTCTGCAGCAGATAGTGATTTTACTAGTGGGAGCTTTACGATTCCGGCGACGAGTAATTGGACTACAAGTAACCCCTATTCATATGCATTAGTGCATACCGCTAGCGGTGTAGGATCCCATGCTACTAGTGACACCTCATTCTATGGTGAGCAGTATTATAATTGGTGTTCCGCCACAGCTCATGCCCCATGTGCTGATAGTACTCCTTCAGAAATCTCTATTTGCCCAAAGAATTGGAAATTGCCCGTTAATGGAGACTCTAGTACCAACTATTCTTACATGAGGCTATTCAACGCTTATTCGATTGCCACTGGCGCTCAGCTTATTGCTCAATCAAATCTCGGCTTCACTAAATACTATGGTGAATGGGATGCTAATTCTTCTAGCGAAGGTTCTCAAAGCTATACTAACGGCCAGGGCGTATTTCGAACAAACGCTGCTACTGCCGTCAATAATATAGTCACACTCCGATATCATATAGATTCAGTTGATCAAATAAATTACACTAAGTACCAAGGCTGGAGCGTCCGTTGCGTCCTCCGCAATTAAGCTTTTAGCTGCTTTGCATTATTGCCGGTTATTATCGGCTTGCCAGTTTGCGCCTCAATTTCTTTGCGTGCATTCCCAGCTATCTTCCCGCCTCTCCTTGCTATCTTTTGATTCTCAATAAAACCTTCTGGCTTCTCAATCTTTGAAATTTCAGTAGCAGTTGCCTCCGACAACATGGTTAAAACTAATTCAAGATCGCTCATACTGTCGCGCAGATTCTCTTTCTTTAAATCCTTAAGATTTTTATACTCTCTAGTTGTCATACCAGACCATGCTTTTGTAATTTCGTCTGTTAATTTTGCATATTCAGAACCTTTCTTTACTCCACGCTCACGCCATTCCTCTGTCAGATTATTCCGAATTTTTATAGATAGTAGTCTCTGCTGGATCCACTCCTTACTATAGCCTTTTCTAAGATAAGATTCTGCGGCGCGTTCCATTGCGAGCTCTGGGTCTATTTCTTCGTCTATACGCTCTTTACCGACATTCGCTAGCCATATTTTGAAAGGCTCGGCCTTTGGGGAGGGAATTGATTGTATGATGCGAAAAATCCCTTCCGTGTCCGCTACGTCCGTTAAGCGCATTTTACCGTCTGCAGCTTTCAATTTCAACTGGTTACAATTTGTAACCGTTTCATTACCCTCATCGGATAGACGTTTTTTTAATACCTTCCAATAATTTCTTGCCCGTTCTACCGATGGCTGCCCAGTCAATATTCTCACCACATCCACCACCGAGAAGTACCATTCCTCTTTCTCCTCATCCCAAACTGATCTAATTGATTGTTTTTCAAACATTCTTAGTTCTTCTTTTGGCACTTATTTCCTCCTTTAATTATATCATTACCTGTTACTTACTATTTTATCACAAAACAATATAAAAACTTGATAAAAACTATTGACAAACTATATATTACGCATTATTCTAGATGTAGAACCTCATAATTTGGAACCGGTCGCCTAATAAGTCTCCCTAAGCGGCTAAGGCTGTCTTGTAGGCCGAGAGACCTGTTGCTGGGAGGCGATAAGCCAAAGGCAGAACGCAGAAATGCTACAAGATGAAAAGCGGGCTAACAATGGAACTGATTATTTCAGCTTAGGAGCCCATTATGTAAGACCCTGGCGAGAGCTAGCTCTTACCCGATTCCGTTTTGTGGGGTTCACCATTTATGGAGATTATTTATGAACAATATTGCAGATATGCTTAAAACTATTTTAGAAAGCTCTCACTGGACGCAGGAGCAGCTTGCGACAGAGTTAGATGTTAGCTTCGCCACTGTTAATTCCTGGATTAATTATCATTCCATCCCCCGTCAATCTATGCAGAAAAAGATAGAAGATTTATACCTTGCTCGTAGAGCCAAGGAGGAAGATGATAATATTTTTATTACTATTGTTAATTGCTCAGATAGTTTAAAAGTTGAAGATTACATTTTACTTGAGAAAGACCTAGAGAGTCGCTATGATGACGAATCTATCTGCGCCACCAAAATAGATGACACTCGTTCTCATACGGATCCATATAGTAGCATGTTTGTAGCTAATTCTGTTGGTACAGTTATTCGCGGTACTCAGTCTGCCGGCCGTATCTATGATAAAATTACCAGCCCTACCAAGGCTCAGATATTATTCATTCATAAAACCGTCGCCATCGCCAAACTGGTTTAATGGTATCGAGGTTACAAAATGTGACCTCGATACAGACTAAAAGGATTAAAACGTCCTTAATCTTCATCAATCACTGCGATATGTGCATCGCGCAGCTGGTCTTCATCTACGCAGGATGGGGAATTCATCATTAAGTCCACGCCTGAGCCATTCTTTGGGAAGGCAATAATGTCGCGGATATTTTTGGCGTCAGTCAGTACCATGAAGATGCGGTCCAGACCCGGTGCACAGCCAGCATGTGGTGGCGCACCAAACTTAAAGGCATTTAGCATCCCCCCAAAGCGCTCTTCCACATAAGCCTTATCATATCCCAGAATACCAAAAGCCTTATACATAATCTCTGGATTGTAATTCCGTACTGCACCAGAAGATACTTCAAAGCCGTTCATTACTAGGTCATATTGATCCGCTACAATCGCGAGCTTATCTTCATCGGTCTTTGCATTTTCTAGAGCAGAAAGTCCGCCACGTGGCATTGAGAATGGGTTATGTCCAAAGTCAATTTTACGGGCACCCTCTTCGTATTCATAAAATGGGAAATCCGTTACCCAGCACATTGCCACCACGGATGGGTCTTCTAGCTCAAAGTGCCGTGCAAAGAGAATGCGCAGCTGCCCCAAGACTTTATTTACCAGCGTGCGAGAATCTGCACCGAAGAACACTGCATCACCATCTTCCGCGCCAGTCAGCTCACGAATCGCATCAAGCTCCGAACGGGTCAAAAACTTCGCAATTGGCGAGCGCTCCCCACCATTCTCATAAATAATATAAGCCAGCCCACCTGCGCCAAGCTTCCGGGCTTCATCGGTAAAGTTGTCAATTTGCGAACGAGAAAGGGAAGCACCATTCTTCACGCAGATTGCTTTCACGCACTCACTCTGGAAAACTTTAAATTCTGTACCATGGAGTGCCTCAGTCAGATCAACTAGCTCCATGTCATAGCGCATATCTGGCTTATCCACGCCAAAGCGCTCCATTGCCTCACGATAGGTAATCCGCGGAGTCTTTTCAAACATCAATTTCTTGCCAGCCCAATCCGTTACTAAGCTCATCATTAGTGGCTCAATTTCTTGGCGCACTGTTTCACCGTCATCCACGAAGGACATCTCCATGTCTAGCTGGTAAAAATCGCCATAGAGCCGGTCTGCCCGTGGATCCTCATCACGGAAGCACGGTGCAATTTGATAATACTTTGGTACGCCGCCCACCATTAAGAGCTGCTTGAACTGCTGTGGCGCCTGTGGCAAAGCGTAGAATTGCCCCGGATGTAAACGGGAAGGAACTAGGAAATCGCGCGCCCCTTCCGGTGAAGAATTCGCCAGGATTGGCGTGGCAATTTCAATAAAATCATGCTCATCCATGTAGCGCCGAATGTAACGATAAAAGTCTGCCCGCTGACGCAAAGTCTTCTGCATTGATGGCCGGCGCAAGTCCAAATAGCGATATTTTAGCCGTTGCTCTTCTGAAGATTCCGGTCCGTCATCATGTGTATTTACTGGCAGTGGCTCAGACTTATTTAACAGCGTCAGTTCTGATACTACCAGCTCAATTGTGCCAGTCTCAATGTTTGGATTCACCAGCTCTGGTGCCCGTTCCCTCATTATGCCAGTCGCCGAAATCACAAATTCATCACGCAAAGTTTCTGCCAGCTTAAAAGCCTCAGCCGTATCTGGTGTAATTACCAGCTGGATAATCCCAGTATGGTCCCGCATATCAATAAAAATTAATCCGCCATGGTCCCGGCGCGAATTCACCCAGCCAGCCACGTTCACTTCTTTACCAAGTTTATTTTTTAGTTCGTTAGACAGACTTCTCATAAGGGTAATTATATCATTTTACAGAGAAGTTGTACAGTCTCACTCGGCTATCCGTATCATCCTCCCACAACAAATATACTTATTTCCGGTGTGCTACTGCTACGGAATTTTCGTCCTGCGTAAAGTTATCTTCCGGCTTCTCGCCCAAGATATACTCTACCATCATATCGTAAGTCACCATCCCCACCACTTGCGATAGCTGATTAATCACTAGAAAGAAAAAACAATTAGTGCGCAGGAATGCCGCCATCGCCTCCTGCAGAGTATAATCATCACGCAGATAATAAATATTTGGGTCCAGATATTCACTTGCCCGGTCATTCTCGCGAATTTCCAGCCGATTCATCGCGTCTGTATGCACCACCCCTACAATGCGCCCATTTTTACCAATCACTGGGAAGTGTGCCAGGCCTGAACGGTATAGCTTATCCAGCATCAGCGGCCCTAAAAAATCCTGTTCATACACAAAGGTCATCTTCTTCTTGGGTAGCATAATGTCTCGCACGCGCCGCTCTTTAAACGTCATCGCCGCCACAATAATCTGTCGCTCCTCATTGCTCAGTACGCTGCGCGGCGTTCGCTTTAATACCCCCATCAAATCTGCCAAGCTGGTTGGCGTATAGCTCTCATGCTTTTCAAGGTGTGGACGATATTTGTCCAGCTTTGGGTCAAGCCATTCAACGATTTTATTTGGTAGTTTATGAATTGCTTGGTTCATGATAGAATATAATAAATACATTATACCATAAAAGGAGTTATATGAAAAAGATTATTGGGATAGTCGCCGCTGTTGTCGCCGTCGCGCTTGCTGGCCTTGGTATCCATCTTATTTTAAAAAACAAAGCCGCCAATGCTATTGATTATAGTCAGTATAACCTTAATGCCATCATCGCCACTGAGGATTCTTACAGTGGTATTGGCGATCATGTTAAGGGTAATGCAGACGCTCCGGTTCTCCTCTTTGAATACGCTGATTTTCAATGCCCAGGCTGCTCCACGATTAACCCTTACATTAATGAAATTATTGAGGAATACGGTGATAATCTCGGTCTCGTTTATCGTAACTACCTCCTCTCTTACCACCAGAATGGCACCGCCGCCGCCAGCGCTGCTGAGGCTGCCGGTCTCCAGGGCTACTGGAAAGAATACGCCGATATGCTCTTTGCTAACCAATCCATCTGGGAAGGAGCCTCCGTTGATGAACGCGGCGACATGTTTGTGGATCTCTTCCGCAAGGTCACCAACGGCCAGGGCGATACTGATAAGTTTATTGCCGACATGGAGTCTCAGGCCGTCAAAAAGAAAATTAAATTCGACATGGGCGCCGGCGATTACATCGGTGTGCCAGGCACCCCAGCTGTCTATCTTGACGGCGAAAAGATCGATTTCTCCGATGCTGGCACTAAAGAAAAGTTCCAGGCTCTCCTCCGTGAGAAGATTGACGCCAAGCTAGCTAAGGCTGGCATCACTGTTAATCATGCTGCCGCCACGGACGCCACTGCCACTACAGAAGCTACCGCTGAAGACGCCGCTGAAACTTCCGAGGGTGCTGAATAATGGGCATTGCTGAAGCTATCGTTCTCGGGCTCACTCAGGGGCTCACGGAGTTTATCCCAGTCTCTTCTTCTGGTCACCTTGAAATCGTAGAGGCTCTTATGGGGCTCCGCGCCGATGATTTTCACTTTTTCCTGGAACTGATTAATATCGGCACTCTGCTCGCCCTTTTGATTTATTTCCGGAAGCGCATTCTTAGTATCCTTGAAGATATCTTTAAAAAGCACAATTACAAGCTAGCCATCAATATCCTCATCACTTCCATCCCAGCCGGCATTATCGGCCTTCTTCTGTCGGACTTTATCGAGGGCAACCCTTTCTTTTCCTCACTTGCTACTATTGCCATCGCTATCGGCCTGGTAGGGCTTTTGATGATCTTTATCGATAAGCTGCCACATCTTTCTAAGTTAAAAGACGAGAACCATCTCACGAAAACTCGTGCCCTGCTCATTGGTCTGGCGCAGACTTTCGCATTGATTCCCGGCGTCTCTCGCTCTGGCTCTACCATTGTCGCTGGTCGGCTTGTAGGTATGAATTCTGAGTCCTCCGCCGAATATTCCTTCCTTGCTTCTATCCCAATTATGTGCGGCGTCTGCCTGAAAACTTTCATTTCCAGCAGCTCCCGTGCTTATCTTGTCAATAATTTCGGCATACTCTTACTGTCTAATATTATCGCCTTCGCTGCCGGCATGTTTGCCATTGATTTTGTCATGCGCTTTCTTAAGAAATCCAGCTCGCTTAAATACTTTGGTTATTACCGTGTCATTTTGGCCTGCCTCGTCCTAGCTCTTGAATTAATTAAATAATTTTGCTATAATAGACAATGTCGTGTTTTCTAAATCGTCGTAACGCGATAAAATTAAGGAGTAGAACTTCACATGCGTAGACTTAAACGAGCTAGTACTCGTAAAAAGTCAGAGCTTCCTCCTGCCCCTTGGCAGGAATTTATCGAGATCTAGTATCTCTGGAACGGCCCCTGTAAAGGGGTCTTTTCTATTGCCTTTTTCACCAATCTGTGCTATAATGAAGGTATAGACTAATTACTTGTATCGGCATTTGTGGAGGAGGTAATATCTCTTGCCGGTGTGAATAATCAACAATTAAACAAGGAACAATATGAATCAACAAGAACAAGAACGTCGTGCCCGGCTTCTCAAGATGCGCGCTGAGCGCCTGCCAGACATCAAGAGGCAGTTTGAAGAAGCTCAAAAGCGCAATTTCAACAGTAATTTTAAGAACACCAAGCCTAAAAAGGCTAAGTCTCCTGCTCGGGCTACTAAGTCTGCTCCTAAAAAGCAGTCTGCCAAGGCTCCTAAGACTGCCGCGGAGCGCCGCAAGGTAGAGCTTTCCGTTAATACTCGTCGCGGCGAGATGGTCCATCACCAGCGCATGCTTTCTCAGGACGTGAACGCCCAGGCTACTCAGCACATCATCGGCGTGCCCGTTAACAAGTCCCGCTATAACGGTTATAACGGTGCTCAGGTCACTAATGCTCAGCTTAAAGCTGCTCGCCCTGATTCAGATGCTGTCCGCATCATCCCTATCGGTGGCGTCGGTGAGTTTGGCATCGGTAAAAATATGACCATTATTGAATATAAAAAAGAGATGCTCGTTGTCGACATGGGTGTTCTCTTTGCTGGGGAAGATTATCCTGGCGTGAATTATCTCATCCCAGATATTAAATATTTAGAAGATAACAAAGATAAGGTCAAGGCTATCTGTTTCACTCATGCTCACCTTGATCACATTGGCGCCTGTCGCCACCTCTTGCCAAAGTTTGGCAATCTCGTACCAATCTACGGTACAGATTTCACCATCGGCATGATTAAGCGTCAGATGTCTGAGCTCACCGATGAGCCAGAGCTTAATTATATTCCTGTTGATCCTTTCAAACATGAAAAAATCCAAATCTCTGAGAATTTCTCCGTAGAGTTTATCCATGTACTTCACTCCATTCCAGGCTCCACTGCCATTGTCGTCCGCACGCCTAATGGTGTTATCTATCTCTCTGGAGACTGGCGCCATGAGGAGAATCCTTACGGCACCCAGACTGATTACGCCCGCATCGACGAAATCGTCAAAAATGAGGGAATCACCCTCATGCTCAATGAGTCCACCAATATTGATTCTCCAGGTCATCATCCACATTCAGAGTTTGATGTCGGTGATAATCTCGGCCGCGTGATGGATCATTACGCTAGTGGCCGCGTGATTATTTCCTGTTTCTCCTCTCAGGTTAGTCGTATTGAATCTACCCTAAGGGAGGCCGCCGCTCGTGGCCGCAAGGTAGCCTTTGCCGGCTTTTCCATGATCAATAACGTTGAGGTAGCTCTCCGTACCCGTTCCATTAAGGTGCCTAAAGATACCATCGTTAAGATGGAAGACATCGTGAAACTTCCTGATGAGAAGGTCACTATCGTCTGTACCGGTTCTCAGGGTGAGCTAAACGCCGTACTTAATCGCATGGTCACCGGCCAGCATAAATACATTAAGATTAAGCCTACGGATACCATCGTCTTCAGCTCTAATCCTATTCCTGGCAATGAGCCTCACGTGGTCAACACTGTGGACGGTCTCCTGCGTGAAGGTGCTCAGGTCATCCAGAATGGCAAGACTCACCTCACTAATATTGGTCCGCTCCACCTTTCTGGTCACGCCTACTATGAAGACCACGTGGATTTTGTCACTCGTTTGCATCCATTAAACTATATGCCATATCACGGTGAATTCTTCATGCTCCAGCACAACGCTGAGATGGCTGAAAATGTCATCGGCATCCCTAAGGATCGCATCATTGTCTCTGATGATGGTGACATTGTTGAGCTGTTACCCGATAAGAAGATTCGGAAAAATGGCCGCATTCCAGTCGGCAATAAGCTCTTTGATGATGCTGACCAGAATGTCCATGAAGCCGTAGTGAAGGATCGTATCCACATCTCCCGTGAAGGTATCTTTGTGGTAGTACTCACCTTATCTAAGAAGACTGGCCGCCTGGTAAAGACTCCAGATATCGTTTCTCGTGCCTTTATCTATCTCGATAATTCTGAGGAACTCATCGGGAAGATTCGCCATTACCTCCGCACTAAGACCGATCGTATCGGCGCTAATGATCCGGATCTTAAGGCTACCAAGGAAGAAATCAAGGAAGACGTCACTCGCATCCTCTATGATGCCACCGGCCACACACCTATCGTCATCCCAGTGATTAACAAGGTTTAAAATAAGCTCTCAGAAGAGAGCTTATTTTTTAGCTTTTTTTACTTCTTTAATTTTAGCTCGCACCCGCTTATGATGCAGATAATAACCCGTCGCTAGCTTCTTTGCCTGCGTAGTTACATCTTTACGCTTGGCGTCCTCCACCATGTATTTCACCTTGGTCGCAGCAATTGTGGACATTACCGTGTCTGTGCCCAGCATCAGTGCCGATACCGTTGCTGCCGTCCAGATAACATCTGGCCGCATTGAGCCCACAATCCCCATAATTAAAGGTTGCGCAAAGTAGACAATCACCAGCCCGCCCAGGCCAAATATTAGTGAGCACTGCAAACAAATTCTACCGTTTAAGTTAAACGGTAGTTTTGAATAGTCCCACCAGCGCACCTTAAATAATTTCTCCATAATAAAGCTTGTACAATATTCTAGCGTTGTGCAACAAAGCATTGCAATAAGGAATACTGCCACCGCATTCCACTTAAATGGTTCCGCGCAGAGAATCATAATTACCGCGCCGAATCCATAAATCGGGCACACCGGCCCAAATAAAAACCCGCGGTTCGTCACCTGCCGGCTCTTCATTGACACTTCTGATACTTCTGCAAAATACCCTATCACTGAATAGATTACAAAGATTAAAAACCATTTCACTAGCTCATACAGCATGGTATTCCTATTATACCATATCCTTGATGTACTTTGCGTCTTTATTTCTCCCTGTAATATGATATAATTAAAGTATGCCCGAGTGGCGGAACTGGCAGACGCGCTAGCTTCAGGTGCTAGTGTCAGCAATGACGTGCAGGTTCAATTCCTGTCTCGGGCACCAAGGAAATGAGAGATAATCCAAAATTTGTTTTGGATTATCCGAAATGACGTAGGTGCCCTAGCGGCGTAGCCGCGTCGCACCAAGGAGGTATTTATGGTAAACATCACTTTTCACGGCAAATATAACGAAGCTAAATTTGCCGATTTTTTGTCAAAAACTAATGAGGCCTTTGCCCAGATTAAGCGGGACCCTATGTCCGGCTGGGTGGACCTTCCCAATACCGCGGCAGACACCACCAAGGTGAAGCGAGTTGCCGATAAAATTAAGGGTGATTCTAAATATCTAATTTGTGTTGGCATCGGCGGTTCTTATCTTGGCCACCGCGCCATCATTGAGGCGCTTGGCAATAAGAGTAGCACTAAGATTCTCTATGCTGGCAATAGTCTCAGTACTTTTGAAATTAATAAAGTTATTGATGAAATTGGCGACGCTGATTTCTCCATGAATGTGATTAGTAAATCTGGCACCACCCTGGAGCCAGCCATCGCTTTCCGCTTCTTCAAACAGAAATTAATCGCCAAATACGGTGAGGAAGAGGCTTTAAAGCGTATCTATGTCACTACTGATAGCGTCGAAGGTGTTTTAAGAAAGGGAATTGAAACTTTCGGCTATGAATCCTTTATTATCCCAGAGAGTGTTGGTGGTCGTTATTCCGTCCTGGCTGCCTGTCTTTTGCCAATGGCCGTGGCTGGTATCAACATTGATGCCCTCCTTGATGGCGCCCGCAGCGAAATGGAAAATCCAGCTATCTTTAAATATGCCGCTTTCCGCGCTACGCTCGCTGCCGATAATTACGACACAGAAATTTTCACCACCTTTAAGCCAGAGTTACGTTTCTTTGGCGAATGGTGGAAGCAGCTCTTTGGTGAGTCTGAGGGTAAGAATAACCAAGGTATTTTTCCAGCCAGTATGATTGGTAGCACGGATCTTCATTCTCTGGGTCAATATCTGCAGCAAGGTCGCCGTAATATCTTTGAAACTTTCCTCAATTTTGCTACTCCTCGTGAAGATTTGCAGGAAATTATCGTTCCTAATTTTCCACCAGACATTGACAAGTTGAATTATCTCGCTGGTAAATCTCTGCACGACATTAATAATATTGCCTATCAGGCCACCATCACCGCTCATAGCCAGAGCATTCCTGTGGTAGAGTTGCAGGCTGACAAGCTTGATGCGTACCACCTCGGCGCCCTGCTTTACTTCTTTGAGCTAGCTTGTGCCGTTTCCGCCACTCTTCAGCTCGTGGATCCGTTTGATCAGCCTGGGGTTGAGGCTTATAAACGTGAAATGTTCCGCTTGCTTGGTCGGCCGTGATATAATATAAGCATGAACAGTATTAAATATCGTGGGCCTGTTGTTCTTGCCGTCTTAGATGGTGTCGGGATTAGTAATCAGTTAGAGGGTAATGCCGTCCGTCAAGCACACACAGAGTTTCTGAGTCGAATAGTTAGAGATTATCCTACCTATGCCTTGCAAGCATCCGGTGAGGCTGTCGGTATTTTGCCGGGCAGCATGGGTAATTCTGAGGTTGGCCACAATACTCTCGGCTGCGGCCAGATTATCATGCAGGGGCCGGCTCGCATTGAAAAGGCCTTTAAGTCAGAAGCTATCTGGCAGTCGGATACTTGGCGTGCCGCTCTGGAACGTGTGAAAAATAATGAGCATACCTTACACTTTGCTGGTATCTTCTCTGATGGCAATGTCCATAGTAACGTCTATCACCTTTTGAAAATGATTGAACGTGCCCACGCTGAGGGTGTGAAGCACATCCGCATCCACGCCGTCCTTGATGGCCGCGATGTCGCGCCACAGTCCGCAGAAAAGTACATTCGGGCTGTAGAAGATTTTATCGCTGCCTTCCGTGATAACCCAGATTATAAGATTGCTTCTGGTGGCGGTCGCATGGTCTATGTCGCAGACCGCTATGAGTCGGACTGGGGTGTAGTTCAGCGGGGCTGGAACGCTATTGTCCACGGGGAAGCACTCCATCGCTTCACTAGTGCCACGGAAGCCATTGAGGCTTTCCGTACTGATGACCCTTCTATTCAGGATCAATACATTCCTGCCTTCGTAATTGTTAATCAAGAGAACCACCCTATCGGTACTGTCGATGATGGTGATTCCTTCATCTACTTTGACTTCCGTGCTGATCGCGCCATCGAAATTGCCATGGCCTTCACCTATAATGACTTCCCGTACTTTAACCGTGGTTATCGCCCAGATGTCTATTTTGCCGGTATGACAGAGTATAATTCTGATACTCACGTCCCAGCTCACATTTTGGTTCCACCAATTCATATTGAGCATACTTTAAATCAATACCTTGGCCATCGCGCCGTCACTCAGCTTGCTATCGCAGAATCAGTTAAGTTTGGTCATATCACTTACTATTTTAATGGTGATAGCTATGAGCGCGCCCTTGGTGAAGATCACGTTCGCGTGGAGTCAGATACGCTGCCGTTTAATTCTCGCCCTTGGATGAAGGCCGCAGAAGTCACCGATCAAGTCTTGGAGCGCCTAGAAAAATATGATTTCATCCGGATTAATTTCCCGAATGGCGATATGGTCGGTCACTTTGGTGAATTGGAACCTACCATTATTGCCCTTGAAGCTATTGATATTCAGCTTCAGCGTATCGCTAGGAAAGTTGATGCTCTGGGTGGTATGATGGTAGTCGTCGCCGACCATGGTAATGCCGAAGAGTTAATTGACGCCGCCACCGGCCAGCCAAAGACTGCCCACACTACTAATCTTGTTCCTTGCGTCTTTTATGATAATACCGAGAACCGTGAGAAGTATACCTTCAACCAGGTTGCCGATGCTGGCCTCTCTAACGTCGCCCCTACTCTCGCTAATCTTCTCGGTCAGGATGACCTTCCTGCCGTCTGGCGCAGCTCTCTTATTACCGTTAAAGACCCATCTATTAAAGAATAATACTTTGTGCTAAAATATAGGTTATGGGAATGATTTTCCTTAACCTGTTATTGATTGTTGTTGTTACAGTTATCACTGCCGCCATCTCTATTAGTGGTGGCATTGCTCTGCTTTCAGATACGAAGTTCGCAAAGACTCTGCAGAAGATTAGTTTGCCTTTTGCCGTATTAGTACTGTTTTATGCTGCCTTTTTTGACGTTATCCCAGAGGTCTTAGAAGATGGTGCTCTGCCTGTCTGGCAAGTAGCACTCTTAGTTTTTGTTGGCATTTTTATCTGCGCACTGATCCGGCTGATTGCTGGCCGCTTCCATCAGCATGATGATACCCACTCTTTGAAGGGTAAGGGTCAGGCTACGGCCATGCTAATTGTTGATAGTCTTCATACTGTCGCTGACGGCGTCGTCCTCGGTCTTGCCTTTGCCGCCAGCCCTGGCACTGGTATTGTCACTGCTGCCGCCACCGCCGCCCATGAAATCCCTCAAGAAATTGGCGATTTCTCCATTATGCTCCGTTCTAAAATTCCTAATAATCGCATTATCAAGTTGCAGGCCATTTCCGCCCTTATTCTCGTGCCTGTTTCTATTATTTCCTACTTTATCGGCTCAGAACTGGAGCAATATATGCCAGTCTTGTTATCGCTCATCGCTGGCAATCTTATCTTTATTGCTCTCGGTGAAATCTGGCATATGATTAAATCATTAAGGGACAAATTGCCCTCATTAAAGGAGAAAGAATTATGATTACCAAGGCTATTATTCCAGTTGCTGGCTGGGGCACCCGCCGTCTGCCTATCACCAAGATTATTGAGAAGTCCATGCTCCCAGTGGGGAATCGCCCGCTCGTTGATTATTCCGTCCAGGAGCTTATCGCTGCCGGTGTGAAAGATATTTACATGGTTGTCAGTAATGTGGAGCCTTGTCAGGTCCGTGAGTTTTATAAAGATAACGTCGCTCTCAATGAATACCTGATTGAGCGTGGCAAAAAGGATCGTCTCGCCCTCGCTAAGACTTTGCCGGATGATGTCACTATTCATTATGTCGCACAGGACCCTTCTGCTAAATACGGCACCGCCGTCCCTATCGCCATGGTTGTTGAAGAGTTTGACATTAATGAGCCGGTTTTAGTTTTCATGGGTGATGATTTCATCTGGAATCCTCACGGTCCATCTGCCGCTGATTCTCTCATTAGCTCTCTCCAGTCCGCCGATGAATCTGCCATTCTTGGCGTAGAGATTCCTCGTGAAGATGTTGAAAAATACGGCGTCCTTTCTGTCACGGATGGTACTCTCACCGGTATCGTTGAGAAGCCATCCCCAGCTGAAGCCCCATCCAATCTTATCTCCGTCAGCAAATACATCATGTCACCGGCCCTTCTCCGGGAAATTGTCCAATACGTCCATGATAATGATTTTGGCCCAGAAGATCAAGAATATCTCGTTACTGACCCTATTGACACCTTTATCAAGAATGGCGGCGTCGTCCGTGTCGCTCCCACCTCTGGTGAATATCTTGATGGTGGCTCCGTAGAGGGCTGGGTTCATGCCAATAATGTCGTTTGTGGCCAGCACTAGTCTATACAAAATATTCATCTCATGATATAATATACTTATGACAAAAGATATGTCCTATCAAGCGGAAATTGGTGGTATTATTTCTCGTCTCCGCAAAGAAAAGGGCATTACGCAGGCAGAGCTCGCTGAGCTTGCCGGCACTTCTCAGTCTGCCATCCACCGTATGGAGGCTGGCCAGCAGAATATTTCTCCGGATATGATTAAGAAGCTGTCTGTCCATCTCGGCGGCCAGATTCTCTCTGTTAATGATAATGCTTCCCAGAGCTACCGCATTAAGGGTGGTAAGGAATTGAGCGGTTCCGTCACGGTTAATACCTCTAAGAATGCTGCTGTGGCCCTGCTTTGTGCCGCCCTTTTAAACTCCGGTAAGACTACTCTTCATCACGTTGCCCGTATTGAAGAAGTTTTTCGCATTATTGAAGTTTTAGAGTCTATCGGTGTTAAATGTCGCTGGGCTAACCGCAATAGTTGTCTAGAAATTATACCACCACGTGAATTAAACTTGAAGAATCTCAACATTGAGGCTGCTCGCCGCACTCGCTCCATCATCATGTTTCTCGGCCCTCTTATGCATAAGTATCAGCAGTTCTCTTTGCCTTACGCTGGCGGCTGTTCTCTTGGTGTCCGCACCGTAGAACCTCACCTTAAGGCCTTATCCGCCTTCGGCCTTTCTGTCGATGCCACTACGAAGCCAGGCACTTATCTCGTGAGCGCTGACGGCAGTTTTGCAAAATCCACACGAGATAAGCGTATCGTTCTAATCGAGCGTGGCGATACTGTGACAGAGAACGTCTTGATGGCTGCTGCTCTTAGCCCCAGAAAGACTACTATTGTTGGTGCCTCTCCTAATTACATGGTCCAAGACCTCTGTTTCTTCCTACAAAAGCTCGGTGTTAAGATTTCCGGCATCGGCACCACCACTCTCACCGTTGAAGGTCGGTCAGAGATTGAGCAGGATGTCGACTATTATCCCGCTGAGGATCCTATTGAGGCTATGTCTTTCATCGCCGCTGCTCTTGTCACCAAGTCTGAGATTACCATCAAGCGCGCCCCAATAGAATTTCTAGAAATTGAGCTAGAAATTTTAAAGAGCATGAATGCTAGAATTATGCGCTCCGCAGAATACCGTGCTAAAAATGGCCGCACTCGTCTGGTGGATCTCACTATTAAAAAGTCCACGCTTATCGCACCTGCTGACAAGATTCACCCAATGCCGTTCCCAGGCCTAAATATTGATAACTTGCCATTCTTCAGTGTTATCGCCGCCACCGCCAAAGGCCGCACTCTGATTCATGACTGGGTTTTTGAAAACCGCGCAATTTACATTACGGAGCTTGCCAATCTTAACGCCAAGGTGGAATTGTTAGATGCGCACCGCGTCTACGTGGAAGGCCCTACTAACTGGCGCCCAGCCGAGCTCGTCGCTCCGCCTGCTCTCCGCCCGGCCGTCGTAGTGCTCATTGCTATGCTTGCCGCCCCCGGCACCTCTATTCTCCGTAATGTCTATTCTGTTAAGCGCGGCTACCAAGATTTCGCTGCTCGCCTCTCCCAGCTCGGTGCCGACATTGCCCCTCTCGCCGGCCTGTAAGATAATAGATTAATTAGTGAGCACCCAAGGATTGGCGGAAGAACCGTCGCCACCTGGCTCAACAGTAACACTCGAATTGGTAGTGAGAATTGGACGAATAGCTAAAGTTTCGCTATAATCGCCAACCATATAGTTAGCCCGATATAAACCCGCATCATTTACAGGTGAACCTGCAGTATCTAATACTTTGCCACTATACCACCAATCCCACACGCTACCATTAAAATATATCCTAGAAGCTAAGAAGCATCTTGCATTAATAGATATTCCACTGTTTCTGACGGCCATTGCCGTATTCACTAGGTTAACATCGGTCTCATAATAACTATCCGCACTACACATATCAGCACATTGGTCTATGGAGGAACCAGCAAGATACCCCATATGCCTTGAGCCGCCAGTGAAGTTAGTTCTTTGATATTGTCTAGCGATCTCATTCAAGGCACCTACATAGTTCTTATAGCCAGTCTGACCATAAAATGTAATATTAGTACTAGACACATTCTTACTCACCATATCATAAGTGCCATCACCATTATTCCTGATTACTACCCAGGTATCTAACTCACTAGGAGTCACACTCCCTGGAGTAGATGTACCAGTATAGTATGGACTGGAAGAGTTTGTTGTTGGAGTATAAGAACCTACATAGCTCGGTACCATATACACGTAATCCCCTACTGCTACTACATCACTAAGTTTCTGGGCGATACCTTCTGCAAAGGCAGTATAGGTAATGGTAGTAGAGTAAGTGGAAGTAGGCATAGTAGTATCAGCATTAATACCATAGTATAGAGGAATGTCTGTACCATTTGGGAGATTAGGAGCATCTGCATTACTTGGAGTAATGTCTATAGCTCCAGCAGTAGTGATAGCATCTTCATCTAGGTTAGATGGATCTGATATTTCTGGCATACCTATCCAGGTAGAGTTAGTAGCTGGGATAGGTGTAGATTGGGTAGTGGTAGAGAAACCCCAGGTATTTACTGATAGTGTGGTAGGAGAAGTCTTAGTACCAGTAGTTGCAGTGAAGGAATTAGTTACTCCACTATCACTGGAAGTAAGATCACTATCGGTACTAGAGATATAGAGTTTAAAGCCACTTGGTGCATTAGTTAATACATTCACAGTACTACTGGTAGCCATGAGTTGGCCGGTTGGAGTAGCATCTACACTAAGGCCTACTGAATCTGGAGCAGTAACAGTAACGTAGTAGCCGGTATCGGCATAGTTAACTGTGAGAGTAGAAGCGGAGGAATCAAAAGCTGGAGTTAAAGCCCCCGAAATAATCGCAGAAGTAAAGAACGTGAAGAAGAACACAAAAATACCCATCAAGAAGTGGGAGTAGTGATTCTTTTGGATGCTGAATTTGTGGTTGTTCGTAGTGCCCATATATCTCCTTATGATACGGGCCGCTTAGTAGGTGTTGTGTTTCATATACACTAAGCGACGCCGTAGTTGCTAACAACCACGAAAGCACGGCCAACTCGGTCAGCTTGACTAGTATCACCAGCCTCACTACTAAGATGCGCCACTACGACGCCGCTTAATATATAGGAAATACTTCCCGGTGATACTTAACAAATAATGATAGCAAAAGAGCTGACCTAAGTCCTATGCTTTCGTGGTTATGCCTATATTATATATGAGCTTAGTTGAAAATACAAGGATTATTGAGATATGAATTAGTCTTTGGATTTCATGAGTGGGAATGGGACGGCTTCACGGCCAGGGACACCCTCAAGGAGCCAGAAGTTGCGCTCACTGTTGCCCCAGCCGCAAGCTGGTGGCATGCCATATTCTAGCATCTCTACAAAATCTTGGTCTAGCATCTGGGCTTCATCGTCGCCAGCGTCACGCATGGCTTGCTGCTCTTTGAAGCGCTTTAATTGGTCAAGTGGGTCATTAAGCTCGGAGAAGCCGTTACCCATTTCTGTGCCAGCAATAATTGGATGGAAGCGCTGGGTGATGAGTGGATTATCTGGATCTACCTTAGCGAGAGGGCTAAGAGTGGTAGGCTCATTGATAAGCCAGTATGGGCCAGCGGAAGTTTTACGGATGAGCTTCCAGACGTTATCAATCATGCGGGCGGTGCTGACTTCACCTGATAGTTCGACATTATTGTCTTTGAGAATTTGCTTAAGCTGATTTTCGTCTGGATTAAAGACGTCGACGTTATATTTTTCTTTAAGTAAATCTGCATATTTGATGCGTGGCCACTTCTGCTCTAAATCTATATCAAAGCCGCCGACGTTAAACTTCAGGGTGCCCCAAGTTTCTTTGGCGACGTATTTAAGCATTTCCTCGTAGAAATCCATACCCTCTTCATAGTCCTGATAAGCGGCGTATGATTCAAAGGCGATATGTTCTGGCAGATGTTCATCGTCGACGCCTTCATTCCTAAAACGTGGGCCAATATCAAAAACACGTTCAAAGCCGCCACCTAGCAGACGCTTTAAAGGTAACTCATGGGAGATACGTAAGTATAAATCTTCATCGTAAGCATTAATGTGGGTAGTGAAAGGTGTAGCATCAGCGCCGCCGGTAGTATGCTCTAAGACGGGTATATTAATCTCAATGAAACCGTGGTCTAGCATGAATTGTCTGGTGGCTTGCCAGAATTTATTGCGGCGGACAAGACGTTCTTTAACTTCAGGATTGACGTTCATGTCGACGTAACGGCGGCGATAGCGCTCTTCCTTATTAGTGAAACCATCATGGCCAGGCAGAGGGCGCAGAGCCTTAGTCAGCAGACGAACGGCGTCTGTGAAGACGGAAATTTCACCAGTTTGGCTTTTGCCGATGGTGCCGGTGGCTTCGATAAAGTCGCCAGTATCTAAGAGCTTGAGCATGCGAATGTCGAAAAGACCAGGCTCATCCTTTTTCTCGCCTTTGTGTTCGGCGCGCATGAAGAGTTGGATTTCGCCGTAGTAGTCGCGGAGCTTGACGAAGGCGAGCTTGCCGAAGCTTCTGATGGCGACGATGCGGCCAGCAATGGTGACGGTTTTACCGTCCATGGCGTCAAAATTATCAAGAATTTCAGAAATTTTAGTGTCACGATGAGATTTGGCTGGGTATGGGTCAATACCGAGCTCTTTAATTTTAGCTAATTTTTTCAAGCGTTCATCGCGATAATCACTAAGAGTTGTCATATGCTAAATTATAGCATAATTAGCTGATTTCGACAATCTTACCAGTGGTGCCGTTAGGCATGGAGAATTCATCGCCGGCAGTTTTACCGAAGAGAGCTTTACCGATAGGTGATTCATTGGAAATCTTGCCATTTAATGGGTCTGCTTCTACAGGGCTGACGAGAGAGTAAGTGGACTTCTTGCCGCCGAGAGAAACGGTGACGGTGGCGCCCATGACTACCTTATCATGAGAAACGTTACGGATGACCTTGGCATTCTTCAAGATATCTTCAATCTCTAAGATGCGGTTCTCTGCGGTCTTTTGCTCTGCACGGGCGGAGCTGTACTCTTCATTTTCAGAGAGGTCGCCAAAAGAACGGGCGGTGGCGATGCGTTCAGCGATGGCTGGGCGTTCAGCGATGAGCTCTTTTAGCTCTTTTTCTAGTTCAGCTTTACCTTCTTTAGTCAGACTAATTGATTTTTTCATACTCATTATAGGATATCACAGAGATTATCGATTGGCAAGACCTTCTTTTCTCCGTCTATGCGGCGAGTGAGCTCAAAGCTACTATCCTTAAGAGTTTTATCGCTAATGACGATGCGATTTGGGATACCCATGAGCTCGCTATCGGCGAATTTTTGGCCTGGACGAAGGTCGCGGTCATCATAGATGATGTCATCAGGGTGCTTGGCGTGGAAATCTTCGGCAATCTCAGCGGCTTTGCCGCCGATGGCGATAACGTAAGCCTTAAATGGGGCGATGTTTTCTGGCCAGACGATACCTTTATCGTCAGCGTATTTCTCAACGATAACACCCATGACGCGGCTGACGCCGATACCATAGCAGCCCATGAAGACCGGGTGACGCTTGCCATCTTTATCTGTGAATTCTAGGCCGAGGGGCTTGGAATATTTATCCCGCAGAGTGAAGATATTGCCTACCTCAGCGGCGCGGGTGGATTCTAGTTCCTCCCTTTTAACGCCGAGATCCTTTAAGACTTCATCGTTTAAGACCTCTTCGTTTAAGACTACAGATTTATCCTTGTTGTAATAAATAGTATCTTCACCGACAGGCACAATAGTCTGGAACTCATGACTATATTTGGAAAAGACACCGCCAGATGCGAATGTTTGATAGGTGTCTTTGCCAATGCCGAGGCGGTCATAAATGCGCTTATAAGCTTGTTCAGCTTGATGGTAAAATTCATCGTGAGATTTCTCATCGGTGGAGAAGCTGTAAAGGTCTTTCATTAAGAACTCACGGGTGCGGAGGATGCCGGATTTGGCACGGAGCTCATTTCTGAATTTAGTTTGGAATTGATAGACGTAAGCTGGAAGGTCTTTATAGCTGGAAATGTAGGTTTTCATTAGATTGGTGAGTGGCTCTTCATGAGTAGGTGCTAGGCCGAGCTCCCCACCAGAGGAAAGCTCCGTTTTGAACCAGATATCCATTTTTTCGCTAATCCAACGGTCTGTCTTCTGCCATGGTTCTGGGCTTTGCAGGGCGGTGAGCTGAACTTCTTCGCTGCCGATGGCGTTCATCTCTTCGCGGATGATATTTTTAATTTTCTCTAAAGTTTTTAGCCCTAGAGGGAGAAAGGAATAAACCCCGGCCATTTCTTTATGGATGTAGCCGGCACGGATTAAAAGCTGGGCATTTCTAGCGGTCTCATCTTTGGAGACCTCACGCAAGGTTTTGACAAAAGACTTTGATAATTTCATATATACATTATACCATGCCGTATAAGAGATAAAAAGCAATGGCGTTTTTAATCATGTGGAGCAATATACCACTATAAATAGTGCCGGTGAATTCACGCTGGAGACACATGATAATACTCATGGCAAAGACATTAATGCCGACGTTAAACTGGCCATGCAGGAAGCCAAAGAGTGCAGAAGTGATAAAGATGGCGATGAAGATACCTTGCTTGCCAGTGAGATGCTTACGGAGCTTGCCATAGATATAGCCGCGGAAGATGAGCTCTTCGGCGATAGGTGCGATGACAACAAGAGAGATGAAAGTGATTAGTAAATCCCTAAAACTATAAACGTCATTAAAACCGACGTCTTGAACTTGATTGGCGTCAAAGCCAGGAAATAGGGAGAAAAGTGAGGTGAGAATAGTGGCTAGAAGAAGGTAGATTACAAAGCCGATAATTGCCACCAGGATATCTTGCCAGGTGAGCCAACCTTTCAGGCCAAGATCTTTTCGGCTGGTTTTTACTTTGAAAAAGCGAGGAATGAGTATCAAGATGCCGAAGATGATGACGTAGAAGGCTGCGCTATAAAGAGCGGTCTTCATGGTGTTATTCATCAGAAGAACCTCGTAATATCAAGGATGGTGATAGCAATAATTAAAGCTAGAAGGAAGAAGAAGGCACGGGAGACAATGCGAGCTTCTGTTTCTTGGTCCAGAGGTTTTTTACGGAGGCGATAGATAGCAATAAGTAGCCAGCGGCCACCATCAAGGGCAGGAATAGGCAGGACGTTCATACAAGCCAGAGAAATAGAAATGACAGCGGCGAGGAAGGCGATGTTAGTAGGGCCAGTCTCTGCGAAGGCTGGGAATATAACACCAATAATACCAACTGGACCAGAGACGGAATCTCCGACAGTGGAAATAGCCTCTTTGCCGGCCTGACGAGTGGATTCATCGGTGCTAAACTGCTGGACGGTGCCGGAGGCGAGATTCCAGATGATTTGGCCGAGACCTTTAAAAGTTTCACCGGTGAGCTGTAGGGTGGTGGCGGCACCGACAATTGGTGCAGACCAGGTGGCGCGATATAAGCTTTGCCCTTCTTGGCGCATGGTGATACCGAGGAGATATTCAGCATCTTCGTCATTTAAGGTGACGTCGATAAATTTAATATGTTGATCTTCGACGGAGTCATCATAAGGTTCACCCTCGATATCTTCGCGGTATACCCTATATGTGACATTTTTGCCGGCGTGAGCTTTATTATAATCGGTGAGAGCTGTGGCGGAGTCAATTTTAGTAGTATTATTAACCTGCAAGGACCAATCGATAGCATCGGTGACCTGATCCCCTGCTTTTAGGCCAGCTTTAGCGGCAGGAGAACTCTCTACGACTTCTGCGACATAGACAGGAGTATCATTGCTGCTTGTATCACTCTTAATGAAGAACTGGTTATCGATAAACTTTGGCATGCCGGTGAAGGCGAGAATAGTGAGAATGATGAAGGCGACGAGCCAGTTCATCATGACGCCGCCAAAGAGAATCTTGGTCTTTTGCCAGAAGCTAGCAGCGCCAAAAGTGCCCTTTCTGGTATCTGCGTCTGATTCCCCATCCATGGAACAGAAGCCACCGATAGGCAGGATGTTAAGTGAGAAAATAAGGGACTTTTGAGTTTTCTCCCAATCTTTTTTAGGGAGACGGACCCACTTATTGTCTTTTCTGACCCAGGCAATAATCCGCGGAGGGAAACCAATGCCAAATTCTTTAACGGTGACGCCGTTTTTACGGGCCATGAGAAAATGGCCGAATTCATGTGCGGTAATTAAGAACATCAAGACGAAGAGTCCGATTAAAACACCTAACAATATATTCATAAGTATATTATATATGATTTGCTAACAAAAAGCGAGGTGTTAAACCCCGCTTTTCATACTAAATTTTCATAATTTCAGCTTCTTTAGCCTTGAAGTCTGTATCAATCTTATCGGTGTATTCCTTGGTGAGATCATCAATTTCCTTTTCGGCGCGTTTGGTGACATCTTCTGGGAGTTCTGCGCTTTTAATCTCTTTACGAGCGTCTTCACGGACACCGCGGATGCCAACTTTAGCCTCTTCAGCCTTGCCACTGGCAGTCTTGACGATTTCTCTTCTGCGTTCTTCGGTAAGAGGTGGCACAGGGACGCGGATTAAGCGGCCATCATCAGAAGGGTTGAGCCCCAGGGTGCTATCAGCGCGGATGGCGCTGGTAATGGCGGCAATGTTGGCTGGATCAAAAGGTGTGATGACGAGCATAGTAGCATCGCCGATGGTGATGTTAGCAACTTGATTTAGTGGCATAAATTGGCCATAAGCTTCTACTTTGATGCCGGCGAGCATATCTGGGTGGGCGCGGCCAGTGCGGACCTTACTCATTTCCCCGTGGAAGCGTTCCATGACTTTATCCATGGCGATTTTGTATTCTTTGCTATCGAACATATAAACTCCAGTTAATATATCTTAATTATACCTTTACTTTACTTTTTTAGCAAAGCCTGTTGCAACAGAGTCGTGTTGGGGTGGTAAGTATAATGGATTTGATTAATTTCGCACTACGCAACGGATACTCTGACCATAACCCTTTGGATAAGTTGGACTGTCCCATAGTCCACTTGCATGCATAATGTAGGTATATACTTGACTCGCCGAATACGGAGTGGTTGCCCAATAGTAGCTATTTATTCCAATATGAAATTCATGAGGAGGAGTAGCATAATCCCATTCACCATAATATCTCGTAAAGCCTAATAAATTCGTGCTATTTACAAATTGCGAACCTTGTGTATAGTTATAAGATGCCATTAGCTTTTGAAATGAATAGTTCAAACTGGCCGTTCCATTGCTGACTGGTAATTTCCAATTCTTAGGACAAATACTAGTTTCTGGACTCGTCGTATCTGGGCATGAGTTCTTTGCTACAGCCGAGCAGTAATTATACCACTTTTCACCATCATTGCCGGATGTTGTAGAAGTATGCACCTTTGCCGCGGAGTATTCATTATTAGTCCAGTCGCTACTCGCCGGAATAGTAAACGTTCCACTAGTGAAATCACTATCTGCTGCAGAGACGGTCATGTTCACGATGTTTAAGTTATCTGTCATCCAGCAGTTGCCATCTCTTGCTTTAATGATGCCGTATTGCTGGCCGTTTCTTCTGTCGTATAGTTTCTTAGTTTCATCGGTACTCATATTAGCGCAATCAGTAAGCGTAAAGTTCTGCATTTGTTCTTCTTCGGTGCCGTTGAGGACACAACGAACGCTAAAACCATTGCCCTTTGATAAAGAATGCTGAGTATTAATTTGACTACCAACATAATAGAACCGAAGCGCATTAGAGCTACTATCAGCATTGGCGGTCCAGAAAACGCCACCTGAACCTTGATCAGATTCACTACCGCTACCTATATACCAATCTCCATAGTATTTAGTAAAGCCTAGGCTTGTTTGCGCAAGTAATCCAGCCCCTGTAGTAATACTATAACTATCTAATAATTTCGCATATGATTTATTCTGATACTTATCACCACTTATAGGTAGCCTCCATCCTCTCGGACAGATAGATGTAGAAACCGTTCCAGAACTTGCGGTAGAGCCAGCAGTAGCTAGGAACCAGTTGTAGTATGGCTCACCAGTATAACCAGAGTTAGTAGCTACATGGAGTTTAGATTCACTGGTGATGTTGGTACTCCAGTTAGATGTAGCCGGTATAGTAAAGGTAGTCTCGGTAGTAGAAGAGCCGAAATCACTGTCTAGACTAGAGACAGTAAGAGGCTGGGATGGATTATCTATGTTATAGAGCCATAGATTATCTGCCATCCAGCAGTTACCGTCTCTGGCTTTAACGATGGTGTATTCTCGGTTGTTTCTAGAATCCCTTAGTACTTTCTGTTCATCATTTGCCATATTGTTACACTCTGCCATGGTGAACTCTTGCATAGTATCACTTGGTATACCTTCTCCAAACGCAGTATAGGTAACCGTAGTAGTATAAGTACCAGAAGGCATATCGGTAGTGGAGTTAATACCATAGAATACACTGATGTCTGTACCACCCGGATAGTTAGGTATGTCTGCTCCTGTTGGTGTAATATCAGTAGCACCAGCAGTGATTAGTTCAGATTCTTCCATAGTACCAGGAGAGGATACTGCTGGTACTGGATACCAGGATTTATCACTAGTAGTAGTTCCGGTAGTATCTAGACTATAGCCCCAAGTATTAGCAGTGAGAGATGTAGTAGTTACTGGAGAGAAGGATTGAGTAATACTAGTATCGGAAGAAGTGAGATGATCATCTATTGCACTAATATAGAGTTTATAACCATTTGGTGCATTAGTAACTACATTAACATTAGAAGCAGAACTCATCATAGACTGTCCCGTTGGGGTAGCATCTACAGATAAGCTTACTGTATCTGGTGAAGTAACCGTAACGAAGTAGCCAGTGTTACGATAATCTACGGTAACTGTAGAAGCAGAGCTATCACTCACAGGCACAAAAGAACCAGCGATGATAGCTGAGACTAGAAACGACACAAGAAAGGTGAAGACACCTACAAAATAGCTTTTATATACCCCCCCCCAGGGACCGAGTGAAAGTTTGTTTAGTCATCATTACTTTTTATTCTACCATGAGCGATTTGAAAAATCTATACAAAAAATTAATTTCATGATATCATAAAATCATAAAGAGCCCCACTCTAGGAATAGAGCTCTTGTTGTGTTGGCTAACAGCTGCGTTTTACGACGCGGCTGTTAGTTCTCTTAACAGTCTTTAGTTCTCCGATGGTAATCATAAAGGTTACACAGAGAATTTTACATCTAAGTAGTTCCATTATTCTTACCTCCTTCTGCTTTTAGTTCGACCTGAAAACATTGGAGCCTAGGAAGAACTTCTGATAGACCCTAGAAACTATCCGCTTTTAGGCTCCCGTTTAGCGAGCCTCTGGCTGAGAGAACTCGGCCCACCTACGGGAGTCTAAACGTTTTTACGAACTGAAAAGTGCCAAACACTCCTCCATTGTAACATGCTTGTCAAGAATCTAACAAGCACAAGTGAGTTATTTTTCGAGCCAAAGTTGAGTAACACTAGTAGTGCCAGAGCCACTATATAATGAGTATCTACATATCATTATATATTGGAAACCAGTCTTATCAGCAATACTTTCATCTATTGCATTATTACTATAATACAATGAGCCACCAACCGTATCATTGCAATTCTTATTTGCACTAATCGCAAAAATGGCATTCTCTCCACTACCGCTATTAGTAAAACGCATATGTACAGAAGTATAGCCAGTAATATCTATTGACGAAACCGTACCACCGGCCGTCGTTGTCCCAGGAGAAGTGCTGCCAGAGAAAGTCAATACGTTATTATTGTTAGTCACGTTCATAGTAGTACTCTTACCAGAATATGTATTATCAGCAATAAAATTAGTTCCATAGCCAGTAAATCCGCCAGTCAACGAATTTATTAACCCGTTGTTATACAGCCACAAGATCCCCACCTCCGTCCTCTTACTCCCAGTCACAACATCACCAGGAGTAGTACCGTTCATAGCGGTAAGCTTGAAGTAATAGTCTGTGTCAGAATTTAAGTTAGAGAGAGTACATTGGTTATTTGAGCCAGTAACACTACTACCATAGCT
>JAZSOC010000008.1:0-8678 GCA_045536725.1 Candidatus Nanosyncoccus sp. | reverse complement strand
ACACCAGTACCAGCTGCTAACTCTACCTGGATAGGAGTACCAACTGTCTCTACTCCAGGAGATAAGACAGAAGCAGAAATCATCACTGCTGGAGCTATAGACATTACTCCATCTGGTTCAGATACTCCTAATATCCCAGACGGCACTAATATCCCTATCTACTACGCTATTAACGCTGATACTACTATGCCTAGCTCCACTTACTCTACTACCATCACCTATACTGCCTTTGGTGAAGGTATACCACCAGAACATACTATGCAGAACTTTACTATGAGCGAATGCGACAACATGGAAACAGATACCCAAATAACTCTTCCAGACGTACGGAACAATAGGGAATACAAAATCGTAAAAGCCAGAGATGGTAACTGTTGGATGGCGGATAATCTCTGGCTATACAACACAAATAACTCATCCCAATCTCTTACCATCTCTAGTCTAGATAGTGACTTTGGCTCCTCTACTACCGAGACTACCTTTACTATACCAGCTACATCTAACTGGAGTAGTAATATCACTAATGAATCCAAGCTTCATGTAGCTACTAATTCTGGTTATACTGGAGAACCATACTATAACTGGTTCTTAGCTACCGCTGGTAGTACTGCAAGTTCTGGAACCGTGTCTACATCTATCTGTCCGAGAGGCTGGAGATTGCCTATTAATGGGGATCAGTATCAGAATAAATCATATTCAAAACTATTAAATAGCTATGGGGTTACTACTGGCGCAGGCCTATTGGCGCAAACATCACTTGGTTTTTCTAAGTACTATGGCACATGGCGCCCTTATATAGGCGCTGAAGATTATCAAGGCACATATGGCTTCTTCTGGACATCAACTCCCGACTCAAATAATAGCAATAGCGCGGGTAATCTAATATATTTATCCGGCTCTGCGGGCATGCAGAATAATGAGAAAGCTACTGGCTTCTCTATCCGTTGCGTCCTCAACGGCACCGAAGAAGAACAAATGCAAAACTTCACCATCGCAGATTGTGCTAACATGGCTACCGATACTACTACTAAGCTTTACGACAGGAGAAATGGCCAGCAGTACGGCGTAGTAAAAGCCAGAGATGGCAACTGTTGGATGAGAGATAACTTAAACATCGTAAACATGACCGTCCAAGCCGAAGATTCCGACTTCACCTCCGGTTCCTTCACTATCCCAGCCACAAGCACGTGGAGTAATGACGAAAATAGCGCCGCAAAGGTGCATACAACTACTAATACTGGATATGCTGGAGAACAATACTACAACTGGTGCTCTGCCGTAGCAAAAACACCATGCGCAGACACTTCTCCGCTTACGACGTCTATTTGTCCCGCACAATGGAAATTACCAGTAAATGGCGATAGTAATACTAATTATTCCTATGCAAAACTTCTAGGTAGTTACAATATTACAACTGGCCCTCAATTACTCAATCAGACATTACTTGGGTTCACTAAATATTATGGAATATGGTGGCTATATAATGCTAGCGAAGGCCTTCAAGGCGATTATTCCCATTTTTGGACAAATACTCCAAGCAATGCAAGCAATGCTTATGATCTATACTATGGTGCTGGCAATATAAACATGGGATTTAGCAATCAAAAAGGATCTGGCAACACGGTTCGTTGCGTCCTCCGCAATTAGCTACTTTAATGCCCTAATATAATCTTGCTTCATATGATATATCCGCTCAATATATACTACATCACCAACTATAGTATATGCCATCACGTAATGAAATTTACGTATCGTTGCTTTTCGTAATCCAGCAAAATCCGAATCTTCGTATTCAGGATAAGCCTCCGGGAAGGCGCTTATTAAATCAACCACAGCAAGCATAGCAGCTCGGAATTTTTTTACCGTATCATAATCGTATGCATTCCGTTCAAAATAGTCGAGAATTTCATTTAGCTGTTTGTCTGCTCGGTCAGTAAAAATAATTTTAATAGCCATGCTTAGCAAAAGCTTCTTCAATGGCAACATAAGCATCTTTTACTCGACCATGCTTAATGTCATCTTCGGAAGCCGCGATATCGGCTAAGAATTGTTCTTTCGTAGGAGGCAAAAATGGATCCACATCAATAGATGCGCCGAGTTTCGCCTGGTTGAGAGTCGTCGTTAAACTCATATTCCTCCTTTACCCACCACTTAATGATATTATCCTCATCTTAGCACCATTCACCCCTGTTGTCAAGCAAAAGAAACTCTGACCCTCATCTTTACTGAAACTCATTTTTCTGCTAAAATAAGCATAAGCATGTCTGATATTAAAAGTAAGCAGATTGATAAAATCGCTGGCCTGGTGCATCACCGTCTGGATAATATTGAGGATGTTGATGATTTTTACACGGCCATTAACCGCAGCCATTTGACCAAGATGCTCTCAGAGGAGCGCCCTTATACTTACTGGACGATTGAGCTTTATGACAAGGCTAACGGCATCCGCGGTGGCGGTGGCCTGGGTGTACTCGCTGCTGATACTAGGCGAGTAGCGGAGCGGCAGAATGTCCCACTCACGCTTATCACCCCTTTTTATCCTTCAGAGCAGCATCAGACTAACCAGCACTTCATCAACGGCACTTACCACGAGAATGTTGATTATGCCAAGTTTGGCTATAATTTCATTGACACTGTCAATATTAAGGCTAACGGCGGCATCGTCAGCCTGGACGTCATTGAGAAAATACTCGGCAGCACTCGCATTCTCTGTATCACGGAGCCAGGCTTCGGCGAGCTTTACTCTGGTGATTCTGGCGGAGACCACCGCTTATACCAGGAGGTAGCACTCGGCTTTGGTGGCTATCAAGCTTTGAAGCTCGTCGGCTTAAAGCCTGCCATCATGCAGCTCAATGAAGTGGCCACCTTCTTTGCTGCGCTGGCTCGCCTCGATGAGCTGGCCTCTAACGGCATGGATTTCTATGAAGCCGTCGTCTATACCAGGAAGCATACTTTATACACTAATCACACCCTCGTCCAGGCTGCCGAAGCAGAATTTAGTTATGACCAATTTGAACGTTTCGTCTTTCCTAACCTTAAATCTCCAGCCGTCCGCAAGTGGCTCAGCGATAAATTCCACCATGGCCGGATTAAACTTTCCACCGTCACTATTGAAATCGCAGAATTACGCTCTGGTGTCTCCAAGCTCCACGCAAGAGTCGCTAATTACCACGATTTATCAGGGGTCAAGGTCAAGTTTAAAGCTATCACTAATGGCATAGATATCCCCACCTGGACTCTCCCAGACATCTTGAAATACTTTGAAGAACAGGGAATCATCGACCGTTTCTACCTCCCCACCCCCAACTATGAAGAACGTATCCCTGATATCACCGCCCCAGATATCCGCGAGCTTAAGAAAAAAGGCCGCGCTGAGCTGAACCATGTCCTCCAGCATCGCGTGGATCAATACGGCAATCACATTGAAATTCCTTCAGACGCCCTCGTCTATGATTTTAAGCGCCGCTTCGTTGATTATAAGCGTCCAACCATGCCTTTTTCTGACCCTGCCCGCCTGGCCACCATCCTAGAAAAATACAATATC
The DNA here is from genome assembly GCA_045536725.1 of Candidatus Nanosyncoccus sp. Lineage (GTDB taxonomy): Bacteria > Patescibacteriota > Saccharimonadia > Saccharimonadales > Saccharimonadaceae > Nanosyncoccus. The sequence goes on along the minus strand of JAZSOC010000008.1, from coordinate 5,134 downwards.
CATTATTTCTTAGCTGGCCGCGTCCACGAAGGTGACCACACCATGGGCGCCAAGCTCGCCAAAGTTCTAGAACACATTGACCATGACCCAATTTTAAGACAGCGCGTCCACTATCTCCCAGATTACGACGAAGAGCTCGGCCGCGCTCTCTCTATCGGTGCCAACGTCTCCATCAATACTCCAATTGTCGGCCTGGAGGCTTGTGGCACCTCCTGGATGAAAGACATTATTAATCTCGGCCTAATGATTTCCACCCACGATGGCGGCGTAGCAGATGCCTCTGCCGATTCTTACCTCTGCGTCTCTGGTGATAATGAATCTGAAGAAGTAGAATCTCTCTATGAGCGCATGGAAGAAGCCGCTCTCGCCTGGCAAAACGATTTTGACCTAGAATATCTCATTAAGACTGAGCTGCTCGCCTTCCTCCCAGTCATCTCTGGCACCCGCATGCTTAAAGATTACCTTGACTACCTCTTCTAGTATTGACATTTTATCACGTTTGTGCTATAATAGGAGGAATAAGGTTGCACCTTATATTAGTTACTTAAACCCAGCAATGTAAAGGAGGGAGCATATGGGTAAAGAAAAGAAAAGTAGCAACGAGAAGATCTTCGCGGGTATCGCTGCACAGTGCAGAAAAATTCTGGTTTCCAGGGAGCCCGAAGATCAAGCGTACAAAGCGTTAGCCAAAGATATAATCAAGGCTATCGCAAATAGTAAATAACCACAATTACACATCAAAAAGGACGCTAAATAAGCGTCCTTTTCTCATGCTTAATTAGATCTTCTTCACTTGCAAAGCATCTAATTCCACTGGTGTTTCACGGCCGAACATTGAGACCATCACGCGCAGTTTGCCCTTACCAGAGTCAATCTCTGCAATCGTCCCATCAAAACCTTTAAATGGCCCATCCGTAATAGAAACCACCTCATCAATAGCGTAATTAACGGTGTATTTAGGATCTTCCACGCCCATACGCTTCTTAATCTTGACGATTTCATCTTTAGAAACAGGAGTCGGCTGAGTACCAGTACCAATAAAGCCAGTCACCCCTGGGGTGTTACGAATAATATACCAAGTTTCATCGGAAAGCTTCATCTCTACTAGTACATACCCCTGGAAAATCTTCCGGTCCACCACTTTACGCTTGCCATTCTTAATTTCAATCCGCTTTTCCTTTGGCACGATTGCTTCAAAGATTTTCCCTTTGAAAGCAGAGCTGCCCACGCGCTGATTAATAGAATCAGCCACCTTATCCTCATACCCACTGTAGGTACTGATTGCGTACCACGCGCGGGTGTCATCATAACGGTTTACTGCCACAATAATTCCTTTCTTTTATGATAATAATAGATTAAATAGCCAAGTAAAGAGTATATCTAAAAGCATAATAATGCCAATTAAGAGCCCCGTATAAAGCAACGCTGCCAAGGTCATCTTCCAGGTGGCCTTTGGTGATGGCCAACGTACCTGGCGCAGCTCCTGCCAAGAGCTAGCAATATACCTGCCAAGAATACCAAACGGCTTCACTATCATCCTAAACGGCCAAGTGATAATCGCCAGTACCTTTGGCATCTGCTTCTTTGGCTTTTCTATCTGTTTCACGGCTTTTTCTGTTTTAGTAGGTTTAGCTGGCTTAGTAGTGACTTTTTGTACTACTTTCTCTCCCTGAGCGGCCGTCTTTTTCGCCTTCTTAGGCTGGTCTTTCTTGGGCTCTCTTGGGTCGCTAGCTTTAATTCTAGTAATTTTTGCCACTTTTCCTCCTATAAAAATAGTCCCTTAGGACTTATGTCAAGTGTACACCTAAAAGGCCAGATTGTCAAGAGAATAGCCCCATGAAGGGGCTATTTCCATTAACCTTCTACTTCTACACCCATTGAGCGGGCAGTACCAGCAATAATCTTCACGGCACCGTCTACATCAATAGCGTTCAGCTGATCTTTCTTAATTTCGGCAATTTCTTCCAGCTGTGCACGAGTAATCTTGCCGACTTTCTCTAAGTTTGGCTTGCCAGAACCCTTCTGGATGCCAATCTTCTCACGAATGAGATCATCCACTGGGCGGCCCAAGCACTTCCAGTCAAAGGTGCGGTCATCATGCACAAAGATATGTACAATCACATCTTTACCAGCATATTCCTTAGTGGCCTCATTAAATGGATTGATAAAATCCATCATGTTTAGACCCCACTGACCGAGGGTAGAACCTACCGGTGGCCCAGCCGTAGCTTTACCACCAGGGATGCGAAGTTTCAACGTCCCGATAACTTTTTTATCTGCCATAGTATATATACTCCTTATAAGCGAATGCGTAACAGGTATATTATACTACGTATTGCCAAAAATGTAAAGATTTCCCACTTTTTTCAAAAAAGTATTGACTTTTATTAAAATATGTGATATTATAGATAACAGATTGTCGAAAAGGAGGGTGATAATAATGGAGACAATGCACAAAATTCAAAGCATTTATTCCAAAGCTGTAGTCGTAGGAGACACAGATAGACAGAAAGAATGCTTGAAATTGTTAGGAGAAAGCCGTATTCGGCAGATTAACTACCGACTGGAAAAGTACGGTTCCGCTAAAAATAGCTTAAAAGCTAGCTTGGTCGCCTCTTAACACTATTTTATTTGTACCTTTAGCCATTTGGTCGCAGCCTAGCTGCGGCCGTTTTTCTTGCCAAAATTGCCTCTATCTGATATAATAAATATATTATTAGTCAATGTTGGGAGGGTTCATACCCGTTATTACCACAGAAAGGATATTATGGCTGAAGAAGAAATTAAAGCCACTACTGACGAGCAGCTCGTCGAAGCACCAGAAACCGAAGAAAAATTCGCTAAATCTGGTAAAAAATCTAAGAAACACGTAGAAGAGGTAAAGGCCGAAGAAGAGCGCCAAGCCCGCAAAGAGGAAACTAAAAAGGCTGAGCAGGAAGCCGCAGAGAAGCCAAAAGGCGCCATCCCTGTTACTCGCCCTAAAATTGAACGTCGCGCTAAGAAGTACCAAGAAGCTGCCAAAAAGATTGAAAAGGGTAAACTTTACTCTCTAGAAGATGGTCTGAAACTTGCCTGCGACACCAGCACCACTAAATTCCCTGGCACCATTGAAGCTCATGTCCGCCTCGGTGTAGACCCACGCCAAGCTGATCAAAACATCCGCACCACCGTGGTCCTGCCAAACGGTAACGGCAAAACTGTCCGTGTAGCTGTCTTTGCTCCACTTGATGAAGCTAAAAAGGCCAAAGCCGCCGGCGCTGACATCGCCAAGGATGAAGAGTTCTTAAAGGATCTAGAGAAGGGCACTATTGATTTCGACGTCCTCATTTCCACTCCTCAGTATATGCCAAAGCTCGGTAAGTACGCTCGCCTCCTTGGGCCAAAGGGCTTAATGCCAAACCCTAAGGCTGGCACCGTCACCACTGACATTGAAAAAGCCGTCAAAGAAGCTAAGGCCGGTAAAGTTGAATACCGCGTCGACAAGCAGGCTATCGTTCACATTGGTCTTGGTAAGACTGATTTCAAGGCTGAAGAGCTGCTTGAAAACGCCAAAGTTTTCTTTGACTCCTTAAAGAGCCAGAAGCCGGCCTCCCTCAAGGGTCAATACGTGAAGAGTGTTTATCTCACCTCCACCATGGGGCCATCAATCCAGATCGAAAATCTGTATAATTAATTACTCGTGATGATACGATTTACCGTGTGCAATCTCCTGCGCACGGTAAATCTGTTCTGTCGTCATTACCCGCATCAGCATATGTGGGAATACTAGCCTAGAAAAACTCCAAACAAAATCTGCTTTTTCCCGCACCGCATCTGTCACTCCATACGCCCCGCCAATGATAATCACCGCCTCACAGGATGAATTAAAGATTTTCTCCAGCTTATCTGTCAGCTCCGGCGAAGAGATGTTCTTGCCGCGCTCATCCGCCAGTATTACCACTTGATCGCTGCTAAATGGCCATTTTTCCAAATATGCGGCCAATTTTTCTTCAGTAAAAATCTGCCATTTAATATCAAATGGCTTTTTTAAACGTTTCTCATATTCAGCGCAAGCCTCTGCCACCCAGCCAGCCTGCTTCTTGCCCCCAGCCACAATCGTTATCATGCCTTCATTATACCATACCCTTGGCCACAGAGGTAATTCTTGTTATATTTAAACTAATATTATTAAGTGGTGGGGGAAACTATGAGAATTTAAGATCGTAAGTCCCTAATCGCGCACTACACAACGCAGAGTCTTCCCACTGCCCCTAACGTCTAAGTTAGACGCACTATTTTGACCCGTATAACTATAAAGAACACCACTCACACTGCCACCATAATTTGGATAATAATATGAAATAGCATATGATTCTGGCCCATATCCTCGATTATAATCACTCACTGTAGCTAACCAAAATGTTGCACTCTTTCCTTGATCATACTCTCCACCTAGATTCCAATGCATTAAACCCGAATACTGAAAATTAAGCCCATCAGAAGCATTCACTAATTGGGAGGCATTTGTATACCCATACACGCTAAATAGCTTTGCGTACGTTTTATTAGTATTGGCATCACCATAGATTGGCAGCTGCCAGTTTTTTGGACATATTGAAGATGAAGGTTGTGTATTATTAGGACAAGAAGATAATGCTACTGCAGCGCACCAATTATAATATGCGCCATACTTAAACTGTCCTGTATCATGAACCAATGCTGAGCTATAATTATTACCCCATCTACCTCCACTACTTGCCGGTATCGTAAAGCTCCTACTTGTAAAGTCACTATCCGCCGCTTGTATTGTAATATTGTATAGGTCCAAGTTATCCGTCATCCAACAATTACCATCTTTAGCCTTTATGACCCCATAAGTAGTAGTCTTATCGCTACCGGCATTACCGTACCCTCTTTTATCGAGTAATCTAGTAGTAGTGCCTTCTTTAGTGTTTTGGCAGATATCAGTAGTAACGTCTTGCAGATACTGTACTGATTCTAATGGCTCTAACGTTCCTTCTGCAAAGGCAGTATAGACGATGGTAGTAGAGTAAGTACTGCTTGGCATATTAGTATCGGCATTAATACCATAGTATAAAGTAGTATCGGTACCAGATGGGATATTAGGAGTATCCAAGCTAGCTATTTCTATAGC
>JAZSOC010000004.1:0-2101 GCA_045536725.1 Candidatus Nanosyncoccus sp. | reverse complement strand
TTTCACCCGGTCCCTGGGGGGGGGTATATAAAAGCTATTTTATAAGCCTTCTTGTCTTTTCTCTTTCATTTCTAGTTTCTGCCATCATCGCTGGCTCTTTTGTACCAGCAGATTCTAGTTCTGCCTCCTCCCTCACAGTCTCCTATAGAGATACTGGCTATTACGTTACGGTAACCTCTCCGGATACTGTCAGTCTCAGCGTAGATGGTAATCCTAACGGCCAATCTATGGTAAGTAGTGCTAGTACTATTAACGTTACTACTAATGCACCATTAGGCTATAAGCTATATATTAGTAGTACTAATAATAAACTAACTAGTTCCAATCCTGCTATTACTAAGTCCTTTAATCCAGTATCTACTACTTCTCTTACCATTAATACCTGGGGCTTCTCTAAGACAGGTTCCCTTAATGATAACTCATGGGTAGCAGTACCACAATTAACTAGTGAACAAGCAGCAGATGAATCTACTCAAGGTACATCAGGATATCTACTAAATGAAGAATCATTACCTAATATACCTAATGGTACTAATATTCCACTCTACTATGGCATTAATGCCGATACTACTATGCCTACTGGTACTTATTCTACTGAAGTTACCTATACTGCGTTTGGAGAGGGGATACCACCAGAGTATCATTACATGCAGGACTTTACGGCTGAAGATTGTACTAATCTAACACTAGAAGAAACCATTCAACTCTATGATTCAAGAGATGAAAAAGAATATAATGTAGCTAGGCTAAAGGATGGGAATTGTTGGATGCAACAGAACCTAAGGTTAGATGGTGGCAGGACTCTGCATAATACGGATTCTAACGTAACTAGTGATGTAGTGTTGCCAGCAAATGTTGCCGTTGGAACCACTTCCGTAACTACGGCTATGCAAGTGCATAATGCAGTTAGCGGCTATGATGGTAATTTCTATAATTGGTGCGCCGCTGTAGCTATAAGTAACTGTTCCTCAATTAGCTCTGAGCCTTCTACATCTATTTGCCCAGCCGGATGGAGACTTCCTCCCAACTCCGGTAATTCTAGTATTGCAAATATATTTAGTCTTTATAGTATTACTGATTATTCTAAAGCTTCTGGTGCGCCTTTTTATACAATACTTTCTGGACGAGTTGGCAGTACTAGTAATCCCGTTAATCAAAACGGCGAGGTTCGCTATTGGTCTAGAACGCCTTCGAGCTCTTCTCAGACATATGAGGCTTCAATTTATACTGGTCAGTTATTAATACCGCAAAGTAGTACCAGGTATGACGGTTATTCTATCCGTTGCGTCCGCGTGGGATCTTAACCCATAAATATGTTATAATATAACTAATAATATGCAAGTAAAAGACGTACTAGAAGCCGGCGGTGTGATTGGTTTGCCTACGGAAACGGTCTGGGGCTTGGCCTGCGCCTTGGGCTCTCGTAAGGGTATTGATAAGCTGATGCAAATTAAAGACCGTGATATAGAATCCGGCAAGATCTTTGCCCTAGTCCCCAGCTCTATCAAGGAAATTTCAGATTATGTTATAGTTTCAAAGGGTGCGCAGCAGCTTATCAATGAATATCTTCCAGGCCCACTAACTTTAATTTTGCCAAAGAACCCAGCTTTCCGCCACTACTATTTTGATAATTTTGATACTATCGGTATCAGGATTCCAGATTTCCAGCTTTTTCATGAATTATTACCTGATACCGGCCCACTCCTTCTCACCTCTGCAAACCGCCGTGGAGAAGAACCGGCAAGGTCAAAAAAAGAGCTAAAAGAAAAAGTCCCAGAAATAGATCTAATCATTGACGGCAAATCTGGCCGGCAAAAACCATCCACTATCGTAGACTATACCACCCCCCAGCCAAAAGTCCTCCGCCCCGGCCCAATCGTGATAGAATGATTCATTTCTCACATTTTCCTTCCCACAAAACCCAAAAGTATGCTACAATAAAGCTAATGACTAAACAAACTTTCACCCGGTCCCTGGGGGGGGGTATATGAAAGCTATTTTATAGGTGTCCTCACCTTTCTTGTGTCATTTCTAGTCTCTGCCTTCATCTCCAGCTCTATGGTCCCAGTAGACGATAGCTCTGCCCAAACTATTTCTGTAG
>JAZSOC010000006.1:0-39426 GCA_045536725.1 Candidatus Nanosyncoccus sp. | reverse complement strand
GTAGTAGTATAAGTAGCTGCTGGCATGTTAGTGTTAGAGTTAATACCATAGTAGATAGGTATATTAGTACCATTTGGGTAGTTAGATGTATCTGCACCAGATGGGGTAATATCAGTAGCTCCAGCAGTAATGAGTTCAGATTCTTCCATAGCACTTGAGTTTATTACTTCTGGTACAGCATAGAAGGCAGTACCATTAAGACTATAACCCCAGGAGTTAGTAGATAGAGTAGTAGTGGTGGTAGGAGTGAACTTAGCATTACTGTTGTTTTGTAATATAGTACTGTTAGTTGGTTTTAGTTCATTATCTTCTGCAGAAAGATAGAGCTTATAACCTAATGGAGCATTGGTAGTGACGTTAACATTAGAAGCAGAAGAGATAGCAGTAGCACCAGAAGGAGTAGGGTTAATGTCTATGGTAGTTGTACTTGGACTAGTAACAGTGATAAAGTAACCAGTGGCTCTATTCTCTACAGAAATGGTTTGGGCAGAACTATCGTCTACTGGGACAAAAGAACCAGAGATGATGGCAGAGACCAGAAATGAAAGAGAAAAGACAAGAAGACTTATAAAATAGCTTTTATATACCCCCCCCCAGGGACCGATCAAAAGTTGTTTTACTCATTACATTCATTTTAGCATGAGCGTTAGCGTTTTGGCAAGAAAAAATAGCCCCGGAGTGGGGCTATTTTCTTATTTGGTGGATTTTTTTGGCTTTAGCATCTTTCTTTTTAGTTTTGAGGAAATGATCAGCAATGGTCTTAATCAGGGACCAGCAGACCAGATTCATCGCGAAGGTAGTGAAAGAAACCAGTGGGATAATCAGAATGCCGACGCCGAAGGACTGGTTTAAAAGAGCAGTCAAGCCAGCGAAGAAAATAAATACTGCAGTAATAGCTAGATAGAGCCACTCTAAGAGAGCGAACTCACGATTATTGTCATATAAATCCTTAAAATATCCCAATTTTTTCTCCATAACTTCATTATACCACAAAAAGCCCTATTTGTAAAGATAAATAGGGCTAGATGTAAACTATTTCTTGGCTTTGGCTGGCTTGTCGTTGGCGGTAGCAAGGAAATCTAGAGTCTTCTCAATGGTGAGGCGATTCTTAATGTCCTGGCGGACATTTGGATCTTTGAGGCTCTCTAAGGCATCCTTGGACTTCTTGTAAACTTCCCTTAGTTCAGCAAGTTTACCATCGACAACTTCATCTTCAACGGTGATTTTCTCATCGCGGGCGAGAACTTGCAGACAGAGGGAAGACTTGACGCGAAGCTCAGCAATTTTACGAGCTTCTTTTTCCCAATCTTCTTCCGTTTGGCCAGTTTGCTTGAGGTAATCTTCAAAGCTCATACCTTGGGCCTGAGCATTACGAGTGATATCATCCTTAATGAAGCGAAGCTGATCCTTAATCATAATCTCTGGAGCAGAGACAGTAGACTTCTCTACTAATTCACGGACGAGATCATCCTTGAACTTATCGTCTGACTTTTTCTGATTCTGAGCTTCAATGTTCTTCTTGATGTCAGCCTTAAGCTCAGCCATATTTTTAAATGGGCCACACTTCTTAGCGAAATCATCATCAAATTCAGGCTTCTTAATCTCATTGATTTGCTTTAAGAGGACATTAAAGTTGACCTTGGCACCGGCGAGATCCTTGACATGATAATCCTTAGGGAAGGTAAGCTTAAGATCGAAACGGTCGCCAGGCTCATGGCCAACGATGCCATCCTCAAAGCCAGGGATGAACTGGCCAGAGCCGAGGCCTAGGGTGAAATCCTTAGCCTTGCCGCCGGCAAAGGCGACGCCATCCTTGGTGCCTTCAAAGTCAATAATAACATCATCGCCAAGCTGAGCCTTGCGCTTGACTGGTGACTTTTCGGCATAGGCAGTGGCGATATTATCTAAGACTTCATTGATTTCTTTATCAGTGACTTTAGGCAAATCACGCTTAGCCTTGAGCTTCTTAAAATCGCCGAGCTTAATTTCTGGCAGAATGTCTGCCTTGGCGGTATACTCAACAGTCTCATCTGGGACGAACTTAGTAACGTTCACCTCTGGGATGACGAGAGGAGACTTCTGAGCCTCAGAGAAAGCAGCTGGCACAGTGGTGCGCACGGCAATATCAAGAGCGGCGCTGGCAAGATCATTAGGATTGATATGCTTCTCGGCAATTTCTAGAGGGACTTTACCCTTTCTGAAACCTTGAACCTTAACCTCTGGAGCAAGGCGAGCAATGGCCTTTTTGCGGGCATCGGCAAGATCCTTTTTATCAAGAGTGACTTTTATTTCTACGCTGGTGCTGGATAAATCTTTACTTGTAACTTTCATAAGACAATTATACCATAGACTGGGGAGCTTAGCCAGTCTACTCTGTTATAATGCCTTGATGAGGGCTGGTGCGTAAGTGCTTAACGACGGATTCACGGGTGGCGCCGAGCTTCACGTCTGGATTCATAATGTTGTGTGGGTCAAAAATTTCTTTCACTTTAGTATAGAGCTCACGCTCATTCTCTGGATAGTCAGGATTGACCACCATACCCTTAACGCGCCCCTCGGAGCCACCAGCAATTAGAACACCGTCATATTCTTTGAGGAGATTATAATAATCTTTGACGAACTCTACGGCAGCCTGGCGCCCATCTACACTGGTGAGGTCTAACTCTGGGCGGACGGTATAAGTACTAGTGGAATAGGAGCCATAAATTGGTAATCTACACTCATAATTCTCTGCCAAGGTCTTTAATCCTACGAGGAAGTTAGGCAGCTGCTCATCAGAGATGCGAGCATTGTCCACCAATGGTGTGCGCTCGCCATCTATATCGTCATTAAGATAGGAGACCAGAGCGGAAGAGAGACCGTTAAAATCGTCGGCGTTATCCGGAGTCTCAACAGTAACACGAGTGGAAGCTGGGAGATCCCGCAGTAACTTTTTCAGCTTGCGACGATTACGGAGAGGAGTATCGTTAAAGCTGGCGATAACGTAATAGCCATGGTCAAGCAGTGGGGAGAGGATACTAAGTTCCTTGCCATGATCAGCAGCAGAGCGGAAAATGGCAGAATCATAGATGTCCAGAGAAACAGCCTTATAATCAGAAGCCTCTTCTAAGAAGTCAATAGCTGGGCGGATGGAATTAAAACTGAGAGCTACGCGAGTGGAGCGGCAAATGGCTGGCTCTACCCTTAAAATTACCTCGGTAATGACACCTAGCGTCCCCTGAGAGGCGAAGAAGAGTGGCAACAAGTCAAAGGTGCGGTGATGACTATTGAAGACCCTGGTAATCATCTGATAGCCACGGCTGGTGAGACTCTCATCGGTGAGATCCTCAACGGTGTCAAATTCATCATTAATCAGCTCGTCAAGGTTACGATAGATGGAACCCTCATAACTAGACAAGCCCTTGGCGCGGTTTAAGCCGCGGAGGGTAACATTGGTAGTCTGGATGCAGTCACCGTTGGCGAGGACAACCTCAATACGGTCGATATACTTATAGATGCCACCGTATTTCTTAGCGATAGGGTCATTAGGGAGATTGGCGATGACGCCACCGATTGTCTCCTTAGGGTTGACAGCGACAGGTAAAGACATGCCATGGAGCGCGAGTACAGTATTAATCTTCTCAATGGTAGCACCTGCCTGCACGCGAACGAGACGGCTGCGCTCATCGATTTCCAGAACTTCATTCATGCGCTCGGTGGAGATAACCATACCAGTGCCGAGATCTGCGCCGTTTTTATCGAGGCCAGAGCCGCGGACGGTAATTGGTAAGTCAAAACCCTTTTCAGAAAGCTGGTTGGAAAAGCGCACTAGGCGGCGAACATCATCCATATTATGGGGTACCGCCACAAAGCGTGGAGTGATTTTTAAAATGGAGCGGTCTTCAGAGTATGCTTCAAGGATGGAGGGCTTGTCAAAAACATTACCAACGATATGCTGATTGAGATATTTGACTATCTTATTCACTAGCACCCACCTTTCATACTATTTATTATTGTAACACACTTATGCTATTTTGCGGAGAAAATCATAAAAGTTTAGTAAAAATGTGAAAAATCTGGTATAATATAAATATCACCTTGCCCGGGTGGTGGAATTGGTAGACACGTATGCCTTAGGAGCATATGCCTTCAGCGTGCAGGTTCAAGTCCTGTCCCGGGCACCAAGGAAGTGGGGCACTTTCCTAAAAAAGAAAGCTTCCCAACTGTCAAAGAAATTATACGTAAAAAGTCACGCACATGTCGCGACTTTTTTGGAGCATCATATTATCTATGGGGTGCGGTTTTTAGTGGTTTTGACGGCGGCCCAACTAGTGACATCCTCAAAACGGTCTGTAGCGTAGACGAGACGGTCATCCTCAGAGAAGCTGCGGACATTTTTATTGAAATAATAAGTGAGATTGGTCTGATAGATGCCGATAGCTGGGACATCTTCTACCCAGTATTTAAGGAAGTTCTCATAGCGAGCATCACGAAGCTCTTGGTTCATAGTGCTGCGAGCACCAAGGATTAAGGCATTAGCGGTCTTATTATTATAGTTGGAGAGATTTAAGCCGCTAGCAGCCTGAGAAGAATGATAATATGGGAAGAGGTCTGGATCTGGGCCTAGCTCAATCTCATAGAGTAAAATGTCATAAGCGCGAGGCTTGATAGTACCTACGAGAAAATCTTGGCCAGGCTCAAAGACTTGCTTGTCCACCTCAAAGCCGAGCTGCTTCAGCTGATATTCAAGGTTATCAGCGAGGGCTGGAAGATAGCCAGTATTAACAGTGACTAGGCTGAGCTTAGTGCCCTCTGGGAGGCCAGACTCAGTAATGAGCTGCTTAGCGGCATCTGGATTATATTCTGGAATGGCCGGATAGTTACTGAGGCTAATCTGTGACGGAATAATTGGATAATCAAGTGGGAGCTCATCCTTGAGTGGAGCGCGCAGGGAGCGCATGTCAATTCCCTCTTGGATGGCCTGACGAAGAGCCTTATTGGAAAGGATTGGGCTGGTGGTATTAAGAAAGGCATAGACGCCGCTAGAAAGGGCGGTTTCCCGCTTGTAGATATTGGCGGATTTGACTTCATCCGTAGGGGAAAGTTCAGCGGTAGCAGTGACGGAGCCAGCCTCCAAAGCGGATTTGATATCGTCCGTATTGATAAAGGCGTGAACCGTGAAAGAATCAAGCATTGGTTTGCCGGCGTAATAATTATCATTTGGAACCAGATAGACTACCTTTTCACCCTCAGTCCCGACGGCCTGGGTGGCATTATAGGTGAAGGCGCCACTGGTGACTGGGCTGGTACTGAAAGAATTTTCTAAAAGACGCTCCGCTGGAACATCCTTTAAGACATGGGCAGGAAGTAGTGGAATATTCAGAGCTGTTGGGAAGCTAGCGTAAGCTGATGGCAGAGTAAAGACTACGGCATCGCCGACCTCTTCTACCTGTACGCCAGTGAGACTAGAGGAATAGACAGTATTAACATTAGGATTCTGGATAATTTTGACAGTATAAATAATATCGGCATTAGTAATAGGCTCACCATCTGACCACTGCAACCCATCGCGGAGCTTAATAGACCAGACCTTACCAGTGTCATCAGCGGTGATGCTGGAAGCTAAATCTAGGCCAGTGTGACCAGAATAATCAGGGGCGGAAATGCGGCCAAACATGAGCTTAGATAAAGTTTTTTCGCTGCCAGTGGTGGCAAAGAGTGGATTTAAAGAGTTAACCTTGCCAAGAGTAGCCTCTGTGTAAGTACCGCCGGTGGTAAAAGTGGTGGTGGCGTATGATTCAACATACCAAAAAGCCTGGGTGATAGCCAGGAAAATAATGGCAAAAACTAAAAGTGACCATTCAAGAATTAAAAGACGGACATTACGAGCATGCTCAATGCGGCCGATTAATTTTTCTTGGACATGCTCAAGACTACCCTCGGCGGTCTTCTTAGAGAACCGCGAAAAGCGCTTGATGAATTTCTGCCCACTCTTTCTAATAGCCTTTTTCATAGATTATTGGGGAATTAATAGTAATCCTAAAATTGACAAAACAAAGATAAGCGAAAAGACGATCGTGGCGCGAAATAAAGATTTATCGAGGCCGCGACGAGTAGTGTATAATTCCCCGCTGCTACCAAAGCCTGCCCCAAGAGAGGCGCCGCGCTGCTGCAAGAGAATCAAAAGTATCGTTAAGACGGCGGAAATCATAATTGTAGTCTGTAAAACTGAACCTAAATCCATGCATTAATTATACGCTAAGAGAGTAAGAGCGTCAAGTTGGCTATTTAAAGAGACCTTTACGCTTGAGGAGGGTGTGATAAGTGATGGCGAAGCGATGAGATTCTTCATCTACACGGGCGATAAGCTTGGCAATATGGGAATCGGATTTAAGTGGGACGATTTCATAAGCGTCTGGTGGTACAGGAATAGCGATTTTAACAGTGGCATTACGACTATGGACACCGGATTTATCCCGGCCAATAACTGGGATATGCTTCTCTGCTAAAATATCCCGTACGGCAGAGAGCTGCCCGGTGGAGCCATCCAGAATAATTAAATCTGGATAAGGCCACTCCTGGTGTTTTAAGCGACGGGTAAGCACCTCTTTCATGGAGGCGAGATCGTCCTGAGAGTTCTGCTGGCGAATTTTAAACTTGCGATACTCGGCACGATCGGCGGCACCGTTAGTGAAGACTACCATGCTGGCTACTGCGTTAGTGCCAGATTGGTGGGAAATATCGTAGCCTTCAATGCGCTTCGGCGGCTCTTTTAAGTTTAATAATTGCTGGAGCTGCAAGAGGGCTTGGTCAGAAGAAATATCCAGAAATTCTTTATCGGAAAAGACAATCTTACGGCTAAGCTCCTTTAAGCCAAAGAGCTGATTGCGAAGCTTGGCAGCCTCCTCATAGTTCCCGAGAGCACTAGCGGTGTGCATCTGCTTCTCTAAATCTTTTAGTAGTTTCTGGCGGCCACCCTCCAGGTAGCGAATAAGTTTACGAAGATTCTTCTTATACTCGGCGGGAGTAGACTGGCCAATCTCAATACCTGGAGTGAGACCAAGATCTGTATTTAAGGTCTTTTTGCCGGTGTATGGCTTGTCATAATATGGAAAAACTTTACGTAGAATGCGTAGGGCCTTCTCCACGGGCAACTTAGCATAAAAAGGGCCAATATAGGTGGCTTTATCATCCATGGGAGTGCGCGTCATACTGACATAGGGAACTTCTGACTTCATGTCAATACGGACATAACTAACAGTTTTATCATCACGGAGTAGGATATTCCACTTAGGCATGTAACGCTTAATCATTTCTGATTCTAAAAACAGCGCATCCATCTCCGTATCGACAATAATCCAATCCGTATCGTAAATCTCTTTGACAAGCGCCTCAGTCTTAGGGTCTTTATGGTTCTTCTGAAAATACTGACGGACACGATTTTTCAGGACGGCGGCCTTACCGACATAAATAATCTCACCCGCCTGATTTTTATGAAAATAAACTCCGGGGGCGGAAGGTAGAGTTTTTAATTTATTCGCTAAAGCCTGGTTCATAGCTATATTATATAACATCTTAGTGTGGTATAATAATGCTTATGGATAGAGTGACAATTAAGGCAATCAAAGCAAGACAGATTTTAGATAGCCGCGGAAACCCTACGGTGGAAACGGACGTATTATTATCAACTGGTAACGTCGGCCGGGCAGCTGTGCCATCTGGCGCTTCAACTGGCGCTGGTGAAGCGGTAGAGCTCCGCGACGGAGACCCTGCTTTTTATGATGGGAAAGGCGTATTAAAAGCCGTCTGGAATGTTAATACTAAGATTGCTGATATTTTAGTGGGGAACTCTGCTGAACAGGCGATTATTGACAAGCTAATGCAGGACCTTGACGGCACACCAAATAAGGGGAACCTTGGTGCGAACGCAATTCTCTCTGTCTCTCTGGCTACAGCGATTGCAATGTCCAGAGCAAGAAGGATGCCACTCTATGAATATGTTGCTGACTTAGCAGGCACGCGGGAGCAGATGTCACTGCCAATGCCAATGATGAATGTAATGAATGGTGGGGCGCATGCTGGCTGGAGCACGGACTTCCAGGAATACATGATTGTTCCAAAGAAGGCTGAAAATATCGCGCAGGCCGTGCAGATGGGCGCAGATGTCTTCCATGCCCTTAAAGATATTTTAGCAAGTAAGGATTATTCCACTACCGTAGGAGATGAGGGTGGATATGCACCAAGGCTCCGTGAAGGTGATAATGAGCCGCTGGAGCTGATGACTTTGGCGATTGGTAAGGCTGGCTATACTCCAGGTGAAGATTTTGGCATGGCACTAGATATTGCTGCATCAGAATTAGAGGATAGAGATCATTACGTACTGAAGACTAACGGAGACTGGAAGACTGCTGACGATTTAGAGAACTGGTATAAGTGGATGATGGATAACTACCCAATCCTCTCAATAGAAGATGGGCTAGGTGAGAATGACTGGGTCGGCTGGGCAAAGATGACAGCTGATATTGGTGACCGAGTGCAGCTGGTGGGTGATGATTTGTTTGTGACGAATGCAGAGCTACTCCAGCGCGGAATTAAGGAGAAGGCGGGTAACGCCATCTTAATCAAGCCGAACCAAATTGGTACACTAACGGAAACGATTGAGGCTGTGATGCTGGCAAAGAAGAATGGCTACCGTACGGTGATGAGTCATCGCTCTGGTGAAACAGAGGATACTACTATTGCACACTTAGCGGTAGGGCTGGGTACCGGACAAATTAAGACTGGTTCCCTTTCACGCTCGGAAAGAATTGCTAAATACAATGAACTAATCCGCATCGCGGAAGGCAATTCTAGGCTAGGACTAGCCAAAGTATTCTAGAAAAAATAACCCCTCTTCTGAGGGGTTATTTAATATTCATAGCTTTAAGCTTCTTTTTTCTTACCTTTGCGGCGAGAATCTTCAGCAATTTGCTGCATTGGGACGGCTACTTTTTCAAATTTACCACCAGCCTTTTCAATGGCAGCAATCGCAGTCTTTGATGCAAACTGGGTGCTGAGATTAATTTTGCTCTTGAGCTCACCACGGGTGATGATTTTAACTTTCACGAATGGGGAGCTGATGAGCTCAGCCTCGGCCAGCTTAAAGTTATCTACGTTACCAGAGAGGCTGTTAAGATTCTCAGTGTAGACAACTTCAGCCTTAGGATGAATAGACTTGAAGCCTTTCAGCTTTGGAATACCGCGGACAATGGAGAGCTGACCACCCATGAAGGCGGATGGCATCTTCTTATGACCAGTACGAGACTTCTGACCTTTAGTACCACGGCCAGCAGTTTTACCACGGCCAGCAGAGATACCGCGACCAGCACGACTCTTGCGAGTATTCTTTTCTACGGTAAGTTCATTATACTTCATTATTTGTCCTCCTTTTTAGCGGACTTTTTGGCGGCAGGCTTTTTCTCAGCCTTTTTCTCGCCACTGTTTGTAACCCACTCAGAACGTGGCACCTGCTGACGGAGACCCTCAATCACGGCGTAAGCAATGTTCACCTTATTGGTAGAACCAAGAGATTTAGAGATGAGGTTCTTAATGCCGGTCAAGCCGATGATAGAACGGACGACACCACCAGCGATAATACCAGTACCAGGAGCGGCTGGCTTCATCAGGATGTCTGCGCCAGTGACGCGAGTTTCCACCTCATGGCAGATAGTCTCACCGTCCATGGCAAATTCAATCATGTTCTTCTTCGCCTTAGTAGTAGCTTTCTGGACGGCGCTGGTAACATCGTTACCCTTAGCGACGCCAATACCGACTTTGTTCTTCTTGTTACCAATAGCAACAAGAGCCTTAAAGCGCATGCGGCGACCACCAGCGACGGTGCGGGATACGCGATCGATATTGATAGTTACTTCTTCAAATTCCTTTGGAGTGTTATCCTGGCGGCGGGTATCACGACGACGATTATTGCGACGTGGATCCATGCGGCGACCAGAGATATCACGCTGGGTCTTGGTGGCGGCAGTCTCATCGCTCATGCGGAGAGTGCCGGACTTATTGATGACCTTTGGTTGTTTTGCGTTATTAGTATTCTCAGGCATATTAGAACTCCAATCCTTCCTTGCGGGCGGCATCTGCGAGAGCAGAGAGGCGACCAGCATAAGCTAGTGAACCGCGATCGAAGACAACTTTCTTCACTTTAGCCTTTTTAGCCTTCTCGGCAATTTCCTTGCCGATGATGGCAGCCTTTTCCGTCATAGTGCCGGAAAGCTTCTGGCTGACAGTACTAGCATAAGCCAGTGTAGTCTTTTTATCGTCATCGATAACTTGTGCGGTGATATGCATGTTGCTAATGTGGACAGTGAGGCGTGGGCGCTCAGCAGTACCATGAATTTTAGCACGTGTGCGGTTAGCGCGATAAATTGCTTTCATTATTTCTTACCTGCCTTTCCAGCCTTGCGGATGATGTGTTCATCTACATACTTGATACCTTTACCCTTGTATGGTTCTGGCTTCTTGAGGGCGCGAATCTCAGCAGCAACCTGGCCAACCTTTTGCTTGTCGATGCCAGAGACGGTAATTTCCATCTTGTTAGTGGTGAGAGTGATTCCCTCTGGGGCTTTATATTTAACTGGGTGTGAAAAACCAAGTGCCATTTCAATTTCCTGTGGGCCACCACTTAAGCGGAAGCCAACACCGTTAATTTCGAGCTTTTTCTCGTAGCCCTTGGTGACGCCGATGACGGCGTTATTTAAGAGTGCTCTCTGGAGACCGTGCCAAGCGCGAGACTTTGGCTCATCATCCTTACGAGTCACGATAGCTTGAGAACCTTCCACCTTAGTGGTAGTATTCTCTTGGACAGGGACCGTGAGCGTGCCTTTAGGGCCTGCGACAGTAATCTCACTCTCGCCGACCGTAATTGTCACGCCAGCAGGGATGTCCACTGGTAGTTTTCCGATACGACTCATATCTTTTCCCTTTAATGTTAATATCTTGTTAATTATATCACAGATACGGCATTTTTACAAGATTGAAAATGGGGAGTAGCCTATAGCCACTCCCCGAAATAAAGTTAGAAGATGAAGCGTTAGTACTTCTGGTATTTCGCTTTCTTGCCAGCACCACCACGCTTCTTCAGAACTTTTACGGTCTTTTTGTAAACCTTCTTCGGAACCTTGAAAGTGATCTTCTTGCCAGTATCCTTGAAGCTGTTCTTACCAACAGCAGAGTTCTTCGTTAGCTTGGTGGTTTTGATAGTTACAACAGTTAGTTTAGTGGATCCATTGGCAAGATTCTTACCAAGCTTGCTAACATTTTTGCCAATAGTCAGCTTCTTGATTTTAGTCTTACTGAATGCACCTTCACCGACCTGCTTAACATTATTACCAATAACAACTTCTGTTGCCTTGGTATTGCCTTTCATGGCATTCTTGGCAATAGCAGTAACTTTATACTTGTAGCCGTCTTTACCTTTAATGGTATTGATAGTAACTTTGCCCTTTAGCTTCTTGCCGCTCTTTAAAGTGGCAGTGCCATCACCATTACTGGTGATGGAAACACCGTTGCCGCAATTAACGACTTCGCCAGATTCTGCGGGCTGAGGAGTCTCGCTAGGCTGATCAGGGTCACTCGGTTGATCGGGGTCGCTGGGCTGATCGGGGTTACTCGGTTGATTGGGATTGCTGGGCTGAGTACCAGAACCACCACCAGAGCCACCAGAGCCTCCAGAACCGCCGGAGCCTCCACCGCCGCCAGCGCCGCCACCGCCGCCACCAGTTGATGACCATTTAGCGGTCAGAGTGGTGTCAGCTGTAATAGGGTCACCAGCTGCTGCTTGAGTGCCATTAGTGTAGAACCAGCCGTCTAAAGTACTGCCGGCCTTAGTAGGAGTCGGAAGCGCACCAAGAGTATTGGTGTTAACCGGGGCTACAGCAGTGCCGCCGTTAGAATCAAATGTAACCTTGTAGACGCCAGTAGCGTAGCCAAAGCCATAGGTACTGAAGAACCGTGTGTAAATATGCACGACGCCGTTTGTTTCGTCAACCCAATAGGTTGCATCTGTATACGGCGCAGTAGGCTCTGCATCGAGCTTGGTGAGTGTAGCATAGGAAGTATCGGTTCCTACTGTATGCTCACGTACGATAGCCTTCAGGTTATTAATTCCGCCACTAGGCGTATAGGGAACATCAACAACTGTACCAAGATCATCAATTACTGTTGCAGCATTATTTGAGGTTGCAGAAGTAACATACTTAGTAATATCGATGTCAACGTATTGCTTAGTAATCGCAACTGTAGCACCAGCAAACTCTGCGGCTACCTTATCTTCGATTGTTTCGCCGGTATGGCCAGCACCAGTAGTATCTTCCTCGACAACAAGTTTAGTAACTGCAACTTCACCAGCGACTACGGTGTCATCCACGATATTCTTTAAGGCGGTTGCAAAAGAGCCGTCAATTGTTGCTGAACCGGTACCTTCGGACTGGATAACAGTCTCGCCGTCATCAGGCTTTGCTGCCCAGGTGGCAGTTAAAGTAACTGTCTGGCCAGTAATTGTCGGAACTTGATATTCCATAACCTTGTCGGTGCCGTCGCCAATCGTCCAACCAGTAAAGACATTATCTGCTTTTTGCGGTGCAGGGACTACTGCCAGAGGAGTATAATCATCATAATTAAACTCTTTCTTAACAACAACCTGCTCAGTATCACCAGCTATATAGCCAAATACGCCGAGAG
Source organism: Candidatus Nanosyncoccus sp. (assembly GCA_045536725.1). Taxonomy (GTDB): domain Bacteria; phylum Patescibacteriota; class Saccharimonadia; order Saccharimonadales; family Saccharimonadaceae; genus Nanosyncoccus. The sequence continues at coordinate 26,715 of JAZSOC010000006.1, read as the reverse complement.
CCGTAGCATCATCTGCCAAGAACTCGCCGCCAGCTAAGCTGAAATTAATAGTGATTGTTGGAACAGCTGTGAAATTAGCCGCGAAGCTAAGATTGCCCGTAATATCCCCTGCAGAGAGAGCTACTGACGTGGTAGCCTCTGCTAACGTATCGCCAGTCCAGCCATCAAAGGTGAAGAACTTCTTAGCGATAGTAGGAATACTTAGAGTATCTTCTACTGTTTTTGTTGCACTTGCGGTGCCAGCTGCGGTATTTACAGTGAAGCCTGCGGCTTCAAGAGTGCTGACGCTAGCTGCGTCGATACTATCGAGACCAGTCAAGGAAACTGTAAAATCTACTGTTCCCCAGCCGGCTGCATAGGATTTGTCGCCGTTAATTTCACCTGCGGCAAAAGCAACAGTATTAGCATCTTCAACATCTCCTGTACCTGTCCAGCCAGTAAAACTCCAGCCGTCCTTAGTAATTGCAGGAATAGTTAAAGCATCTTCCACAGTCTTCTGTACGACTGCATTATCACCGTCAATGACAAACCCCAGGCCTTCGAGCGCCTCTTCAGAGGCAGCACTAATACCCGAAATACTCGTAAGCGTAACATCGTACTGGATAGCTTCGTATTTTGCTACCACGGTAAGATTACCAAGATTACCCTCGGTGGACGTAATGATTGTCTCGTTTGTGTCACCACTAACATACCAGCCGATGAAATTATAGCCCTCGTCGATGTCTAATTGATCTTCAGAGAGCAGTGTAGCATCAGCTTCTACGGTATAGCCCGTGGGGGCTTCCTCGCCAGCTGACAGTGCACCATGAGTGCCATAGTCAAAGGTGAGAGTATAGTTGTCGAGCGACCAGAAAGCAATCAATGTAATAGAGTTAGCTTCTGTGGTATTGTCAGTTACAACTGCACCGTCAGGAAGCTCAGCAACAGCAATTGTAAAAGTGCCGTCTGCGTCATCCGTATCGGTGAGGTTGGTAGTTGCATCACCAACCGCTACTTTCCAGCCGGTGAAAGAATAACCATCGCGAGACGGTACGTTAGTAACAAAACTTTCTGCACTAGTAACATACGATGCGTCGCCATTACCAGAACCGTTAGCTGTACCTTCAGCGAGGTTATAGTTGATAGCTACAGATGCTTCCCAAGCTGCCGTATAGGACAAATCTTCATCAGTGCCACTTGCAATCACTAAATCCTTAGCAGGGTCACCGGCATTATTCAGCTTCCAACCGAGGAATTCATAGCCGGTCCGCGTGGGGTTAGGTACTGTGATGTCATCACTGGCGAGATTGAAGATCATGGTTGCATTGCCGCCTACAAAAGCGTATGTAGAAAATGCAGCGGTATCACCACCAGCGAGATCGAGTGTCAAAGTGCGATTTTGTGCCCACTGGGCAGTATATGACTTAGCAGCGTCAATATCGGTAATTGTAACTGATTCAAGTAGTTCACCTGCATTGTTCAGCTTCCAGCCAATGAATGTATAGTCATCCTTGGAGGGGCTGGGGAGGTCTACTTCATCCGTGTAGTAAACTTCCAACGTGGATACGCCTTCTTCAGGAACAGAGAAACCGTTCAGAGTATCAGTGGTATCCTCATTGATACCAGCGAGACCATTCAGAGTCACCGTGAAGTGATTCTCTGTATATGTCGCCACAAAGGTAAGGTCACCATTGGCACTAGATACATCATAGTTAGCTCCAGCAGCATACTCGTCATTACCTATTGTCCACTTAGAGAATGTGTAACCCGTCTTAGTGGGGCCATCAGGGAGAACGAGAGTGCCGTCGCTAGCCTGGAAAGTGCTAGGAGCGACGTCAGAGCCGCCATCGGAATCGTAAGTGACATTGTAGGTCGGCTCCGGCGGAGCTTCCCAAATAGCATCAAGTGTCTGATTACCACTATTTAAATAGAGCGCAGTAACCGCATCGGATTCACTATTGCCACCTTCGGCTACCCATTTAACAAAATTAAGGGTAACATCGTCTTTAGTAACAGAGCAAGACGAAACGTCGTTGTGCCCTGAAACCGTCCGATACCAACCGCCATCATTTTTAGCATTGCAGTCTAACCGAGTAAACGCTTTAGCAAGCACACCATCATTATATTCTGCGGGGGCATTGTTGAGCGTGTACCCTTCGGGGACATTGTAGTTGTACGTAATAGTATACTCCGTAGCCGTAAATGCCTCAACGAAAGTTAGCTCACTATCGGTGCCGCCCGGAATTACGTAAGTGTCGCCAGCGTCACCAGCATTCTCTTCGCCGATTGCCCAGTGGCCATCTGTGAGGCCAGCGGTATCAGTTGTACCAAGTGCCGGAAGCACGAAGTTCTGATCCTCTGCTGAAGGTGTATAGGTTACACCAGTGTAACCATCGGCAGTGATTGTCTGATTCTCGAAGTTCTTAAAGGTAACTGCTACCGGTGAAGGTGCAGGAGGATCTCCGCCGCCTTCCCAGAGCGCGATAATAGTGACAACTGGAGCCTCATCGGTGAAAGTAGCCGACGTAACGATATCTGTGCCGTTAAGCGACCAGCCTAGGAAACCTTCAGTTGTATCGGAGTCCATGATATCGTTTGCGGCTGGCAGACCAATTTCGGTTTCATCACCATCTTTTTCAATACCAACCCAAACAACACCATCGTCCCTTTCATAGGCAAAGGCGCTGTTAGCACCGTCAATTGTACCACCATCAGTATCAATGATTAATTTATAGTCGGCATACTGCGCAGTGAGTTCAACCGTATAGGGGTCATTCCCAACAGCATTAGTGAAATAGTCGAAATGAGCATCGGGCCGGTAAAACTTGGAGTTTTCACCGTTTGTCTGATTCCAACCAATAAGTTGTTTATTGTCCGGCGTTTGATCTACATCAGGAAGGTCAAAACCTGTGTCAGATTCATCATTCGGCACTGTGAAATCTTTAGTATAGACATCACTATCTCCGACCTGTGAGAATCCATCTGGGGCTACATCATAAGAGCCACCAGCGAGATTCAGGTTAACAGTTACCGTGTCGCCACCCTCGGGCGGTGCCGCAAAAGCGGTAATTGTACTTGAACTAAGCAGCATAGTAAATGCCGTGGTGAGCGATAAGAGTATCGCCCCTACTCTTTTTAATACTTTCATATATCCCTCCTTATGAAAGTGCCTGGTTAATAGTTACGGTAAAATACGGTGGATACCGTATTAAGATCTTGCCGTCCTTTATAGCCTGCATTAATCTCTCACCTCCTTAAATATGCAAACTCATCTTCTAACTTTTAAATAACTAGGCAATTTAAACAGTATAAAAAACTATTATGATTGCCCACTGTTCTTAGTATAACAAATAAGCTTAACATTGTCAATGTAGGCATAAGAATAAAATACAAAAATGACCCCTATTTCAAGGGGTCATTTTGGCTTAGTTAAAAATTAGTAAACTTTAACTAAGATTTCACCACCGAGGCGGTTCTTCTTAGCCTCTTCGCCTGTCATAATACCCTTAGAGGTGGAGACGAGGATGATACCACGGCCAGATTTGACCTTTGGCAATTCATCGGCGCCAGCATAGACACGGCGGCCAGGCTTAGAGACTTTACTAATTTCGGTGATACGTGAGTTTTCGCCTTCTTTATTAATCTTCACGATGAGGGTCCCACGAGGCTTACCGTCTTTGACGACGACATCATCGATGAAGCCAGACTTCTTTAGGCCGTCAGCAATAGCTACTTTCAGCTTAGAAGTAGGGACGCGAATCTCGGTCTTGCCAACCATACAAGCATTACGGATGCGAGTGATAAGGTCGGCGATTTGGTCAGTAGATTGTAATGACATATTCTCTCCTTTCTCCTTACCAGCTACTCTTTGTTACACCAGGGATTTCACCCTTGCTTGCTTTTTCACGGAAATTGATACGACTGAGACCGAAGCGGCGCATATAGCCACGTGGACGGCCGTCCAGCATGTCGCGATTTTTCAGGCGAGTTGGGCTGGAATTGCGTGGAAGCTTTTGCAAACCTTCCAAATCACCAGCAGCCTTCAAAGCGGCACGCTTATCTTTATATTTGTCGTACATCTTCTGCCGTTTTTGATCACGGAGGACTGCAGATTTCTTAGCCATACTACTTCTCCTCCTTCTCAAATGGCATACCAAAGAGTTCTAACAACTTAATACTCCCTTCCTTGGAACCATTTTTAATGATAAAGGTAACTTCTAGGCCGTGCAAGACAGCGGCATCCTCAAAGGTAATCTCTGGGAAGACGGTCTGCTCGGTGAAGCCAAGGCTGTAATTACCCTGAGCGTCAAAAGATTTGCGAGGAACGCCGTGGAAGTCGCGAACATGTGGCAGAGCGACATTGATAAGGCGATCAACGAATTCATACATCTTTACGCCACGAAGGGTGGTAAGGTAGCCAATTGGGGCACCCATACCTTTACGAATCTTAAAGCCTGCAATAGACTTCTTAGCGAGACGAGAAGTGGTAGCCTGGCCGGTAATTTTGGCGAGTGTCAGCGCAACTGTCTCAGTATAGCGCTTGTCTTCACGCTTCTTACCGACACCACAGCTAACAACAACTTTCTCAAGCTTTGGTACTTCATTAATATTATCAAGCCCCAGCTCTTTCTGAAGATTCTTAGCTTCTTTTGCATAGAGCTCTTTGAGTCTTGGAGTGTATTCTGCCATTACTTATTCTCCTTTCTCAAATTAGATAGATGAATACCGACGTGGATATCCTTCTTGCCGCCGGATGGATTAAGATAGGTCTTCTTCATGTGGCGCTCGCGGATGCCGATGCCTTCAATCATAGCCTTATCATTCTTCTTATCCATCTTGACGATTTTGCCGGATTTACCTTTATTGTCACCGGCGATGATGGTAATTTTGTCATCTGTTTTCAAACCTTGTGCCATTTTATAGTACCTCCGGTGCTAAACTGATAATTTTGCTAAAACCGAGGTCACGAAGCTCGCGGGGGACTGGCCCGAAGACACGTGTACCTTTAGGGGTCTTATCATCGTTGACGAGTACAGCTGCGTTATCATCAAAGCGGATGGTAGAACCATCTGGGCGGCGGATTTGGCCGCGAGTGCGGACGATAACAGCGCGTACTACTGCTTTCTTCTTAATGTTGCCGGTTGGGGATGCAACCTTAACACTGGCAGTAACGATGTCACCAACGCGAGCGTAACGGGCGCGAGTGCCACCGAGGACACGGATTACGCCGAGCTCTTTAGCGCCAGAGTTGTCAGCAACTTTTAATCTAGTTTCCTCTTGAATCATCTTTTATTCCTCCCCTTCTTCGGCCTCAGCGGCCTTAGCTTTTGCGATTTGGTCGGCGCCGATCTTTTCTTCACGGGCGACCTCTGTGACGTCTTCCTTCAACTGAACAGAGCCGTGGGATTTCTCAATAATCTTGACCAGCTTGTAAGACTTGGTCTTAGAGATTGGACGGCAAGGTGCAATCTCTACCTTATCGCCCATATGAGCTTCGTTCTTAGGATCGTCAGCGGTGTACTTACGGGTGTGTGAGTACTGCTTGCGATAAAGCGGATGAGTCTCGCGGCTGGTAATAGAGACGGTAATGGTCTTATCACGCTTGTCGGAACTCACTACGCCAATGAGAGTCTTTGCCATATTAGAACTCCTCCTTCTTTACGATTTTTACACGTACTGGAAGCTTGTGGCCAGCTAAGCGAAGGGCCTCACGAGCCTGTGCTTCGGTAACGTCAGCGATTTCAAACATTACGGTACCAGCTTTTACCTTGGCGACGTAGAATTGTGGCTCACCTTTACCAGAACCCATCTTAACATCAAGTGGCTTCTTGGAAACTGGGGTGTGTGGGAAAATCCGAATCCAGATTTTACCGCCACGCTTCACATAGCGGGTGATTGCCTGACGGGCGGCCTCAATTTGGCGAGAGGTAATGCGCTCGTTATCGAGAGACATCAAGCCAAAGTCACCAAATGCTACAGTATTGCAGCGAGAAGCGGTGCCAGGGTTTTTACCCTTACGAACCTTGCGGTGTGGTACTTTCTTTGGTAATAGAATAGCCATATTATTTCTCCCCCTTATAGATCCAGACCTTTACACCTACGATACCAGCCACGGTCTGTGCATGGTGGCAGTAGAAATCGATATCTGCACGGAGAGTATGCAATGGGACTGAGCCCTCGATGAATCTCTCGCGGCGAGACATTTCCGCGCCGTTAAGACGGCCGGAAACTTCGATACGAACGCCCTTAGCGCCGGCATTCATAGTGTTGGCGCAAGCCATTTTTACTGCGCGGCGGAAGTTCATACGCTTGCCGAGCTGGAAACCGATGGTTTCGGCAACAATCTTAGCGCTAAGCTCTGGCTTCTTAACTTCTTCAACATTGATACGAATTGGCAGGCTGACGACTTTTTCAAGCTCTTTTCTAAGCTCATTAATGCCAGCACCCTGCTTACCAATCACGGCACCAGCCTTAGCGGTGATGATGGTGATGGTAATAAGGTTGCCACTACGTTCAATGTTAATTTTAGCGATGGTTGGGCGAGACTTGAAACGATTTTCAATAATCTCGCGGATTTTAACGTCTTCAACCAGCCAGTTCTTAAAATCGGCTTTCTTAGCAAACCACTTAGAAGACCAATCTTTGCTGAGCTGAAGACGGTAAGAGATAGGGTTAACTTTCTGACCCATTACTTTTCCTCCTTCTTTCCCTCAGCCTTATCAGCTGATTTCTTAACTTTTTCTTCACCTGCGACTTCTACGAAGATATTGCTGGAAATCTTCTCAAATGGCAGCGCACGGCCACGGGATGCTGGAACATAGCGACGCATGCGCGTACCAGCAGTGGCAGAAATGCGAGCAATCCGAATAGTCTTAGGATCGACACTGTATTTATTGAGCAGGTTAGCACGAGCAGACTCAATAGCCTTCTGAACAGGCTTAGCTGCGCGACGTGGGGTGTGCTCCAAGATGACGACCGCATCAGCAACGTAACGATCACGGACGAGTGAAGTAACGATACTAGTCTTGCGTGGCTGGCAATCCACACCCTTGATATATGCATGTGCGAATACGGTAGCCATAATTATTTACCTCCCTTCGCAGCTTCAGCGGCTTTTTTACCACCGTGACGGCGGAACTTGCGAGTAGGTGCAAATTCACCGAGCTTATGACCGACCATGTTTTCGCTAACAAAGACAGGAACATGGACGCGACCGTTATGGACGGCAATAGTGCGGCCTACCATCTCTGGGGAGATTGTAGACTGGCGTGCCCAAGTCTTAATAACGGTGCGGTCTTCGGCGGAAAGAGCCTTAATTTTCTTTTCGAGCTTGTAGTCCACGAAAGGACCCTTTTTGAGACTTCGTGACATATACTATCTCCTCTTTCCTTCGTGGCGGCTGCGCACGATCATTTTATTAGTTTTCTTATTACGACGAGTACGGTAACCGAGCGTGAGCTGACCCCATGGGGTGCGTGGAGCCTTACCGGAACCGTGACGACCACCGTCACCACCACCGTGCGGGTGATCTGCTGCGTTCATCACGACACCACGAACTGTTGGGCGAATACCCTTGCGGCGGACGCGACCAGCGCTACCCTTCTTAATGTTCTGGTGCTGCTCATTACCAACAACGCCGATGGACGCCTCACAGGCGACGAGTACCTTGCGAACTTCGCCACTAGGCAAGCGTAAGGTGGCATAGCCATTTTCCTTAGCCATCAGCTGAGCGGAAGCACCAGCAGAACGCACCATCTGAGCGCCTTTACCTGGAGTGAGCTCAATAGCATAAACGGTAGTGCCGACAGGGATGTTATCCAGAGGCATACGGTTAGACGTCTCAATTGGAGCATCTTCACCAGTCTGGAAGGTAGCGCCCTTAGTCATGTGGTTATCTGCGATAGTGTAGTAATATACACCATTCTGATCTTTAATACGAGCAATGCGAGCACTGCGGTTTGGATCGTATTCAATCTCTTCAATCGTGAAAGTGAGATTCTTTGGAAGATTGTGAGTAAGGATACGATAGTGGCGTTTCACGCCGCCACCGCGATGACGCACGGTGATACGCCCGGAATTGTTACGACCAGCATTTTGTTTCTTGGCTACGGTCAGAGATTTGAGTGGCTTACGAGTAGTAATCTGATCAAAATCCTGAGTAGTCTTCTGACGCTGTGCTGGAGTAGTAGGGCGATAAACTTTAATTGCCATTACTTCTTATCTCCTTTCTTTTCTGACTTTTTATCGTCAGCCTTTGCGGATTTTTTGGCGTCTTTCTTAACTTCTTCTGGCTCTTCAAATACAGGGATCTTATCGCCTGCTTTTAAGGTGACATATGCGTATCTCTTATCTTGGCGATAGGTAGTGCCAGGATAAGCATGGCGGCCACGAGAAAAACGTGTGGCTTTGCCTTTACGATTAAGAGTGCGGACGTCTTCCACTGTAACTTTGAAGATTTTAGCAACTTCATCTGCAATTTGCTGTTTAGAAGCACCACGAGGGACTAGGAAAATGTAGGTATTCTTAGTCTGCTCCGTGTAGGCCTTCTCGGTGGCGCGAGGAATGTACTGAGGTTTTACCACTTTTGCCTCCTCGGCCTTAACAGTCTTCTTAGTAACTTTAGTCTTATCTGCCATTATGCGTTCTCCTTTCCGAGGAGCCAAGCCTCAATCTCTGGCATAGCCTCTTTGCTGATTACGACAGCATCAGCGTTAAGGATGTCAAAAACATTGAGATAAGTAGCTCTAACTACCTTCATATGCTGAAGATTATTAGTAGAACGAAGAACTTCTGGAGTCTTCTCCTTAACGACGAAGAGAATATTCTTATTCTCAAGGTCTAACTTCTTAATGATGGCGACAGCATCTTTAGTCTTACCAGATAGTTTAGCTGGTGAGCTAAGAGCAATCACCTTCTTGTCGGCATTCTGCAAGCTGAGAGCTTGCATGATGGCAACGCGCTTAGAGGTTTTAGAAAGCTTCTTTGTGAAGTTTTCCTCACCAGTGCGACCAAAGGCGACACCACCATGGCGCCAGATAGGGTTACGGGTGCTACCAAAGCGAGCACGACCAGTCCCTTTCTGCTTCCAAGGCTTCTTGCCGCCACCACGGACCTCACCACGCTTCAAAGTCTTAGCGTGAGAAGAGCGAGAGTTAGCAAGATAAGCGTCATAGGCTGTCTTTAAGAGCTGGTGGTTTTCGACCTTAAGGCCGAAGATATCTTTGTTCAATTTAACTTCTTCTGCCATATTAGTCCTTTCCCTCCACCGTTACAACACCCTTCTTAGGACCAGGGACTGCGCCCTTGAGGCCAAGGAGGTTATTTTCTTTATCGATGTAGGCAACAATGAGATTCTTGACCGTAACTTGGTCATGACCCATGCGGCCTGGCATCTTTTTACCCTTAAAGACTTTTTGTGGGTACATCGAGCCGATGGAGCCGACGCGACGAATATTACCCTTAAAGCCGTGAGTGTTGCGGGACTCGTTGAAGTTGTGACGCTTCACGGTACCAGCAAACCCTTTACCTTTAGAGATACCAGTAACTGTAACTTTGTCGCCGAGGTTAAAACTCTCAACTGTGAGAGTGTCGCCAACTTTGACTTCTGGCAGATCCGCAACGCGGAACTCCTTTAAGACTTTAGGACTGATATCTGCACTGGCCTTTTTAACGTGGCCAGAAACCGACTTGCTCAGATTCTTACCCTGACCGTACCCAAGCTGCACAGCGTTATAACCGTCAGTTTCGACAGTTTTAATCTGAGTCACTGTGGCTGGCCCGGCTTGAAGGATAGTAACAGGGGTTACTACGCCGTCTTCACCGATGATCTGGGTCATACCAATTTTGGTGCCGAGGATGACTTGCATCTGATTCCTTTCCTTTAATTTATTGACATTATTTAAGCTAGACTTAGGGTAGTTTCCGGAGACTTTCCCTTCCGTCTAGTTAAACTGTATATGCCTGCAACCTGAGAAGGCTGCTAGGTCTGTCACCTTAATAGTATATACGAATTAATTGTATCACAAAACCCCTTGGAGTGCAAGGGGTTTTGCTAAGAAAGCTAGCGCGGAGATTACATATCTTCAACATCAGCTGTGGTTGGAGTGTCGTCATCGACGATTGGGTGGATGCCCGTACCGACAGGAATCTTGCGGCCGATGATAACGTTCTCCTTAAGCCCGCGGAGGCGATCAACGCGGCCAGAGATGGCGGAGTTAATCAAGACGCGGGTGGTATCCTGGAAGGATGCCGCAGAGAGGAAGGAGTCAGACCAAATAGACACCTTGGTAATACCAAGTAGTAGCTGGTTAAAGGTGGCTGGGGTCTTACCGGCCTTCTCTAGGGCTTCATTTTCTTCGGTGACAGCAGCCTCAGAGACGATATCGCCACTGACGAAGCTGGTGTCGCCGGCATCTTCAATGATAACACGGCTGAACATCTGGCGAACGATGATTTCAAGGTGCTTAGAGGAAATCTCATGACCTTGAGCGGCGTAAACCGAGAGAACATCATTCATGATGTAGCGAGCAGTAGCCTCGGTACCCTTGAACTTCAAGAGGTCCTGAAGATTAAGAGAACCAGTAGTGAGGCGATCACCTGCTTCAACGCTGTCGTTACTCTTAACGAGCATTTCAGCGTCACCTGGAATATCCACCTTCACAGGGTTACTAGCATTCTCGACGATGATAATAGCGCCATCTACGAGCTGAGCGTTACCATCCACTGGGGACTTGATTGGGTCTTTACCCTTGCCCTTGTCGGCAATAATATCACCAGTTTTAACGGTAGCACCGTCTTTCACTCTTACCTTGTGACCTTTTTCTAACTCAATGCGGTTAGTCTTGCCAGCTGGTGGAGTAATCTGAACAATATAGCGACCACCATCTTCCCACATCTCAACGATACCGCTGATTGGGGCGACCCAAGCTTGACCCTTTGGAGAGCGAGCTTCGAGAAGCTCTTCCACACGAGGAAGACCTCTTGCGATAGCACCAGAACCAGCCACACCAGAGCCGTGTTTAGTATCGAGAGTCAGCTGGGTGCCTGGCTCACCAAGAGATTGAGCAGCGATTACGCCGACTGGCTGGTTAGCAGCAACGAGCTCACGGGTAGACATGTCAATACCATAGGCCTTGCGTGGCACGCCAGAAACGGCAGTAGTAGTAAGGATGGACTGGATGGTAACAGATTCTACCTTATCATCCTCAGAGAGCTGAGCGGCAACTTCTGGAGTGATAAGCTCATCAGCTTCAAGATAACCTGGAACAGGAGCGGCAGTATAGCGGCCAGAAATCCAGGCAGAGAATTCTACGCCAGCATCTTCCACTTCCTTCTTGTAGACAGTGAAGCCTGGGTCTTCTGCTTCTTCGTCAGTGGTGAAGACATCCTGAGCCACGTCAACGAGACGACGGGTGAGATAACCAGAGTCTGCAGTACGCAAGGCGGTAGACACCTGGCCTTGACGAGCGCCTCGAGTGGCAATGAAGGACTCGAGAGTGTTCAAACCTTGCTTATAGCTAGACTTGACTGGGAGCTCAATTTCGTTGTTGTTAATATCCACCATGATACCAATCTCAGCAGAAGCGAGCTTAATGTTACTCACGCTACCACGAGCGCCAGAGTTGGTCATTACGGCAATGTCGGTATCCATAGTAGCCAGCTTCTCTTTGAGGAAGTCAGAGATTTTCTTGTCGATATCACGCCAGTTCGCGACGGTAAGATTGTAACGCTCTTCCTCGGTAACCATGCCTTGATTGAACTGCTCCTGAATCAGAGCGGTCTTAGCATCACCCTCAGCGATGAAATCTTGAATCTCTGGGTAAGTTGGGTAATCGTCCTTAGCAGTAGAGACAGAGGCAATAGTCTCATACTCAAAGGCGAGATTCTTGACGGCGTCAGCAGTCTGAACGGTGGTCTCTGCGCCATACATATCAAAGATGTTAGCCATAACCTTCTTTAACTGCTTAGAGGTCTGGACGGAGTTATCATATGGATAATCCTCTGGAAGAATCTCGTTAAAGATTACGCGACCGAGAGTTGTATCGCGAATTTCCTTCTTAGCGAACACCCGGATTGGGGTCTGGAGAGCGATAAGACCTTGGTCATAAGCCATTTCTGCCTCATAGATGGAGCTGAAAGCTTGGACCTCGTTAGTATCGGTACCTGGCTTATCGTAAGTCAAGTAGTAAATACCGAGCACCACATCCTGATAGATGGAAAGCACTGGGGCACCATCGGCAGGCTTGAGCAGGTTCTTCCCTGCGGCCATCAGCTCTCTAGCTTCAGCCTGAGCATCATCGGAAAGTGGCAAGTGAACAGCCATTTGGTCACCATCGTAGTCAGCATTAAAGCCGGTAGCAACGAGTGGGTGTAACTGGATAGCCTTACCATCAATCAACTTTGGCTGGAAAGCCTGGATGGAGAGACGGTGAAGAGATGGAGCGCGGTTAAGGAGAACATATTTACCCTTAATCACCTCATCGAGTGCATCCCAAACGATATTTTCACCAGCTTCAATCATACGAGTAGCAGTGCGAATGTTAGCGGCGTGCTCACCGGCCATCAGCCAAGAGATAACGAACGGCTTGAAGAGCTCGAGCGCCATCTGTTTTGGCAGACCACATTCATTTAACTTTAAGCTCGGACCAACGACGATTACGGAGCGGCCAGAGTAGTCTACACGCTTACCGAGAAGGTTCTGGCGGAAGCGACCCTGCTTACCCTTTAAGAGATCCGACAGAGACTTCAGCTTGCGGCGGCCATTCTGAGCAGTGGATGCGCGGCCACCGTGGGAGGCATTGTTATCGATGAGAGCATCGACAGCTTCCTGGAGCATACGCATTTCGTTGCGCTGAATGACAGCTGGAGCGTTCAGATCTTGCAGTTTCTTCAAGCGGTTATTGCGGTTAATCACGCGACGATAAAGGTCGTTAAGGTCAGAGGTAGCAAAACGACCACCAGGGAGAGAAATCATTGGACGAAGATCCGGAGGGATGACTGGGATAACGGTGAGGACGAGGTCATTTGGCTTAATGCCGGCAGCCTGCATACCCTCTAAGAGCTTAATACGTTTAGTAATCTTCTTCTCGCGCTGACCACGAGCCTCCTCGGCTTCCATCTTGAGCTCATTAATCATGAGATCAACATCAATTTCATCGAGTAATTTCTTGATGGCGGTAGCACCCATCTCAACCTCAATCAGGTCATAGTATTCTTCTGGGAGATTACGGTAGTCTACCTCAGAAATAACAGCACCCTTCTTGAAGCTTTCTAGGATATTCTTGCGATCAATAAAATCGGTCTCGAGTTCTTCTAGCTCTTTAGCTTCATCATTAGCAAGCTTTTTAGCGTCAGCATTTTCATCCTTAGCCATCTCTTCGTAACGAAGTTTAATGGCCTGGCGAGCAGCCTCAGTCTGAGCTTCCAAATCCTGAAGAGTCTGAGCGACCTGCTCATCTTTAGCTTCAACAATAAGGTAGGAAGCAAAGTAAACGACGCGCTCAATATTCTTCACGGTAAGATTAAGAATTAAGCTGAGAGCAGAAGGGGTGCCGCGCATAAACCAGATGTGTGCCACAGGGGCAGCTAGGGAGATGTGGCCCATACGTTCACGGCGAGAGATGGACTTAGTCACGAGATTGCCGTCTTTATCTACGGCCGCCTCACGAGAACGGACGCCTTTAAGCTTAGAATCGTGTGGGTTAATATCTTTAACTGGGCCGAAAATACGCTCACAGAACAAGCCGTCGCGCTCTGGCTTTTGAGTACGATAGTTAATCGTTTCTGGTTTTGTAACTTCGCCGTAGCTCCAGTTAAGAATATCTTCGGCGGAGGCGACACTCAAACGAATTGAGTCAAAGTCGCTAGCTGAAATGAAATTATCCATCCAAGCCATATTAGAACTCCTCTCCGAGGTCAACTGCACCATCTTCTTCGTCAACCTCTTTTATTTCTACACCCTCATCATCGATGAGCTCTTCGGTTTCCTCGTCATTAAGATTATCGAGATCTACCTCAGTCTCCTCTTGGTGGCGAGCATAGATTGCTTTATCATCTTGTGATTTTTCAATTTCCTTTGTAGTCTTTTCAATAACTTCGCTAGCATCGGAAGATTCACCATTATCGAGCAGGTCTACCTTCAGGCCGAGACCTTGAAGCTCCTTCACGAGCACGTTGAAACCTTCTGGAAGCTTTGGACCCTCAATCTGATCCTGCTTAATGATAGCTTCGTAAGCCTTAGCACGGCCATAAACGTCGTCTGACTTAATCGTGAGCATCTCTTGAAGAGTAGTAGCAGCACCGTAAGCTTCTAGGGCCCACACCTCCATTTCACCGAAGCGCTGGCCACCGTTCTGAGCTTTACCACCAAGTGGCTGCTGGGTAACCATCGTGTAAGGGCCAGTAGAGCGGGCGTGAATCTTATCTTCAACCATATGGTGAAGCTTCAACATATGCATCACACCAACGGAAGTAGGTTCATGGAAAGGCTCACCAGTGAGACCATCATAGAGCTGGACGCGGCCAGTCCGGGAGAAGCCGGCTTTTTCAAGCTCTTCAGAGATCTTCTCGTCAGAGACACCGTTGAAGGATGGGGTCGCGACTTTGTAGCCAAGTGCGCGAGCAGCCATACCAAGGTGAATCTCAAAGAGCTGACCGAGGTTCATACGGCTTGGCACGCCCATTGGAGACAAGATAATGTCAATTGGGGTACCATCTTCCATGAATGGCATATCCTCAACTGGAAGAATGCGGGAAACCACACCCTTGTTACCGTGGCGGCCAGACAACTTGTCACCGACGGAGATTTTTCTCATCTCAGCGACGAAGATTTTAATCTGCATCAGTACGCCAGCTTTAAGATCGTGGCCCTGTTCATGAGTATAGACACGGACACCGACGACTTTACCGGTACTGGAACCGTTCATACGGACGGAGGTATCGCGGACATCTTTAGCTTTTTCGCCGAAGATGGCACGAAGCAAGCGCTCCTCAGAGCTTAATTCTTGCTCACCTTTAGGGGTAATCTTACCGACGAGGATGTCACCAGGAGCAACTTCTGAGCCGACAGTTACAATACCATCTTCACCGAGGTGACGCAGAGCATGCTCAGAGACATTTGGAATGTCGCGAGTAACTTGCTCTGGGCCGAGCTTAGTCTCGCGGACTTCTACGTCGAAATCTTTAATGTTAATAGAGGTGAGTGTGTCGTCCTGGACGAGACGGTTAGAAATGACGATGGCGTCGTCCATGTTATAGCCACGCCATGGCATGAAGGCTACAAGCAGGTTCTTGCCTAAGGCAAGCTCACCTTCACTGATAGAGGCCCCCTCAATCAGGATATCACCCTTCTTGACCTTATCGCCACGAGCCACCTTAGTACGCTGGTTATAGCAGCGGTCATCATTGGTCTTTTCAAAGTGAGTCAAGAGATATTCTTTTTCGCCACCCTTTTCATACTTAACAACAACGGAAACACCATCTGCCTTGACGACCTCACCCTTACCCTCAGCCACAATCAGCTGGGAAGTATTACGGGCGACATCTTCCTCGATACCAGTACCAACAGTAGGGGCATCAGTGCGCAGAAGTGGCACAGCTTGTTTCTGCATGGCGCAGGCCATGAGAGAGCGGTCAACACGGTTCTTCTCGACAAATGGAATCAGAGAGGCAGACACACCCAGAATCTCTTTGTGGGCGGCATCAATGTGGGTAACACGATTAGCCTCTACCTGGGATGGGGTGCCATTCACGCGGGCAGAAACCCACTCATCGACAAACTTGCCGTTCTTATCAAGTTTCACGGAGCTATCGGCGATAGTCATGTCATTTTCAGCAGCAGCATCAACATAGACGACTTCATCGGTAACCTTACCGTTCTTCACGACGCGGTATGGAGCCTCAATAAAGCCGTATTTATTAATGCGGGCATAGGTGGCAAGGTTTAGCACGAGACCAACGTTGGCACCTTCTGGAGTCTCAACGGTACAAATACGACCGTAGTGAGTAGGGTGGGCGTCACGGACATCAAAGCCAGCGCGCTCACGGGTAAGACCACCAGGACCCATGCTAGACAGACGGCGCTTGTGGGCTAGCTCTGAGAATGGGTTAGTCTCATCCATCAGCTGAGAAAGCTGAGAGGTGGAGAAGAATTCTTTAACAGCGGCCACAACTGGACGTGCGTTTAAGAGTTGTGATGGAGTAACTTCTTCTGGGTTAGCCATAGACATACGGTCTAAGATATTGCGCTGCAAGCGAAGCATACCGAGGCGGAATTGGCGCTGAACGAGTTCACCTACGAGCTTCACACGGCGATTAGCGAGAGAGTCGATATCGTCGACTGGCCCCTGAGTATTATTCAGGCGGATAATCTCGCTAATGATGGCAAAGAGATCTTCCATTTGCAGCGTGCGATGTTTGGCATCATTTGGCGTATCAAAACCAAGACGCTGGTTAATTTTATAACGACCAACATCAGAGTAATCATAACGCTTGTAATCGAAGAAAGTACGCTCAATCATGGACTTAGCGTTCTCAACGGTGGCAAGATCGCCTGGGCGAAGACGACGATAAACCTCAATGAGAGCTTCACTCTGGCCGGAGGAAGTATCTTTATCGAGGGTGGCGTCAATATAGCTAATCTCACCGGTATCGATATCTTTGAAATGCTCTTTAATCTCAGACTTCTTGGAAACGCCAAGAGCACGCAGGAGCGTGGTGACTGGGATTTTACGGCGACGGTCAATCTTGACATAAATACAACCGTTAGTTGCGGTCTCAAACTCCAGCCAAGCACCACGGCCAGGAATAACCTTAGCGCCGTAGTAATTGCGGCCATTGTGGCTAGCAGCGGAGAAGAAGACGCCAGCAGAGCGAATTAACTGAGAGACGACTACGCGCTCTGTGCCATTAATGATAAAGGTGGCACGGTCAGTCATCCATGGATAATCACCAAAGAAGATGTCTTGCTCTTTCACCTCGCCAGTAACCTTGTTGGTGAGCTCTACGTTAACATGTAGAGGTGCCTCATAGGTGGAAAGGTTGTACTTAGCTTGTTGTTCAGTTTCTTTTGGTGCCTTAAATTCATAATCTTTAAAGCGGAGTGATAACTTTTGCCCAGTATAGTCATCAATAGGGTTAAGCTCGTTGAAAACTTCGCGGAGCCCGGATTTGATAAAATCTTCCCAGCTGTCCTTCTGGTGGGCGGTGAGGTCAGGAATGGGAAGTGCTTGGTCGCCTTCCGTGAAAAACACGCGGCTACCACTCTTTGCTGCTACTTTATTTGTCACAGTTTACCTCTTTAATTAGGGTTGATAATCTTAGCGCCGAAGATTACTGCCGAATTTTACAGAGGTGCTTTGCCAGAGCACCAGAGTACGCACAAAATAAGGCACACTACTTCTAGTACTTGATTATACACCAAAAAACCACCCGGTGCAAGCATAATTTGCCAAAAATGGGTGGATTTTTGAACATATAAGCTCTCAACTTTATGCGTAAGCTGACTCGCAGTTAGCTTGTTGTCCAAAATCTTCAATAATGAACCTCTTTAAGTTTAGCACAAGCTAAATGCGATTGTCAATAGCTAAATATCAAGATCGTCTAGATCGGCGAGCTCAGCACGGGTGCGCTCAGCGAGCTCACTATCTTCATCATCTTCCTCGACGACTTCTTCTTCCTCTACTTCTTCTACGGCTTCTGGCTCATCAGCTGGGGCCTCTTCAGTACGAGGAGCAGCGCCACCCTCTTCATCAGTGTTGACAATCTTCAGATTGTAGCGGGCATCATTCTTGGTGCCGAGAGCACGTAGCAGGGTGCGGATAGACTGAGCAGTAGCACCACGGCGGCCAATGACGCGGCCAACATCCTCAGGGTCGACATTAAGCTCTAAGAGAACGCCCTTCTCATCGATAGTACGCTCTACGGATACCTTTTCTGGATTATTTACTAAAGTTTTAACGATGTATTCTACGAATTGTTGGTCAATAGTTGCCATGTATGTATCTCCGAATTATTTGGTATATAGTATATATTATAACACCCGGAAGCCGCTTTTGCCATGAAAAATGGGCGCCTTGGCGCCCTAAGTAGCTATAATGTGCAATATTTTTTGAGTGTAGCCGGACTGTTATGTAAATCCTCGACGAGGCGAGTAAGGTCATTATCGTCAAATTTGTCCTTGACGTGGATACTGTATTGTAGTGCGGTCTTGGACAGATTCAGATCGTCCAGCATGCTGCGGCTCTGAGCCAGCTCCACCCTGAGCTTCATCAGGTCTGGCTTAACGTCATTTTCCAGATGGGAAACGACGTAAGATAGGCGCCGACAGATAGCGTCAGCAGCGTAGGCCTTATACTCAGCCAGACTCTTATTCTTGACTAAGAACTTACCCTGAATTTGCTCTATATCGCTGCAAGCCTTGTTTAAGGCGGAGATTTGCTCTTGGCAAAGCTCTACCACGCATCTGCTGGGATGACCCGATGGGGTATTTTTTTCCAATGCGTTAATATGTATCACGAGCTCCGTACTCGTATAGCCTGTGCTGTTACTGGCGCTTTTACAATAAGCTACGCTGGCCGGAATGGCCACGAGCAGTAGAGCGCCTCCTGTAATTAATACTGTTAACATAAAAAATCCCTCCTATTTTTTATTCTTTTAATGTACTTCAATAGCTACTGATTCTATTGTAGCATAACATAAGCGAAAAGTCAAGAGGTAGAGATGCAAAAAGAGCCCATTTTCAGGGCTCTTTAAGCTTCAGCTTTAAGCTTCGGCTGGGGCTTCTGCAGCTTCCTCAGCAGGAGTCTCTTCCTTTGGCTGATTCTTGCGCAGCTTATCGGCGTGTTTAGCCTCAGCGTGCTTCTGATTTGGCTCTTTAACCCACTTAGGCAGCTTAATCTTCTCTGCCTTGAGGACGCGAATGACGCGAGCGGAAGGCTGAGCGCCATGCTCTAAGTAAAACTCAATTTTTTCTTTGTCTAAGGTGGTAGCCTTAGTGTGGGGGTTGTAATTGCCGACCTCGGCTACAACGCGCCCCGAAAGAGGGTGACGCTGCGCTTCTTGGACGACTATCCGATACACAGGATAATGTGCTCGGCCATTACGTTGCATGCGAATCGCTAGCATATTTTCTCCTTAAATTACTCGTTCTATTGTAACCTATTTTGGTAAAAATGTAAAGACTTATTATAATCCTTCTTGGAATTTTTCAAGCTCAGCTTTAGACATCTTCCCCTTGTAATACTCAATAGCTTCCCTGGCGGCAGCCACTTGAGCATCCTGCTTGGAGTGGCCGACACCGGTGCCACGAATCTTCTTATCAACATAGAGGGCCACGGTGAAAGTGCGGTCATGATCTGGCCCCTCTTGCTTGATAGTGTGATAACGCGGAGTGGCACCCTCCAGCTTCTGAGTGAACTCCTGGAGGTAAGTCTTTGGGTCGCGCCAGTTATCATTACTAATGATATTATCAATACGGGAAATGATGTGCTGGTGGATAAAATCCTTAGCCGCGGTGAAACCTTGGTCAATATAGATGGCAGCAGTGAGCGCCTCAAAACAGTCTGCAACAGCTTTACCGTGATTACGCTCACAATTATAGCGCTCGCCGTGACTCATGCGAATGAGCGGAAAATAACCCAGCTCCGTGCCGGCCTCTGTGAGAGACTCGGTGCGAACTAAGGCGGCGCGCCAAGCGGTCATGGTGCCCTCTGGCTTATCGTAATTCTTAAAGAGAAAATCGGAAACGACAAATTCCAAAATGGCGTCACCAAGATACTCTAAGCGCTCATTATGTTCATCGGAAGATTTACGATGCTCATTGACGTAGCTGCGGTGAGTCATAGCAGTGACAATTAAGTACGGATCCTTAAATTCAAAGCCAAGCTTCTCCTTAGCAAACTCTTGATAATCTGTAATTTGGGCTTGTGCTAGATACATTAAAACTCCCCTGAGCGTATTTTATTTTTAGCGATTAACATTAATTTTTCAATATCTTCATATTCGATGGCATCGAGAGCCTCAGCAAAGCTAAACCACTTAATGCCGTTCATCCATTTTTCCTTGGTGGGCACCTCAGTGTCGTCAAGTGAACGGACGAGATAAATCTGCGTAGTCATGAGGACAAGCTTATCTAGGCGACGATACTTAAAATGAATCTTCCCCAGCCAGGTAAGCACCTGGATATGAGTGAGGCCAGACTCCTCGCCAATTTCACGGATGGCGGTCTGCTTAGCAGTTTCACCATGTTCAATATGCCCCTTAGGGATAGTCCAGCGATTCTTAGAATCCTGAATGAGGAGGATTTCAATATCGTTATTATCCTTAGACATACGAAAAACGATGCCGCCGGCGGTTGGCTCCCGGACAATCTCTTGGATGACTGGTTTTTTACGAAAGACCCGGCTTTTAATCTTTGAGAAAGCCGACTCTTCGTAGTTCTTAGTAGGCAGGGCCTCTGGAACTTTACGATTCCTTTTTGGCTGAGGACGCCTCCGACTGGGCTGGGGTCTGGGACTTGGCTTCCTGGCCGGCCTGCTCTGACTTTTTATCTGATTTTGATTGTTCATGATTCCCTTCTCCCTCTTCCAGGCCAAGCTGACGGAAGGCCGTACCTAGGACGCCGTTGATAAACTTGGAAGAGTTCTCTGAACCGAAGGCTTTAGCAAGCTCAACGGCTTCATTAATAGCAACTTTAGGGGGGACTTCTGCCTTGGTGAGCTCATAGAGACCAATACGAAGTACATTACGGTCAATTGCCGCAATCGTATCAATAGGCCACTCTGGAGCCAGTGGGCGAAGCGCCTCATCTAATTCCTTCATATGCTCAGCAACACCACGAGTAAGGTGATAAACAAACTCAGTATCACCAAGTGCCTTGGCATAAGGCTCGATATTTTTAGAGATGATAATATCGATGTCGGCTGTGGCATCGCCCGCCTTAACTCTGAACTCGTACTCATACAAGCTCTGCAGTGATATGATTCTGCCTAGGTGCCGATTACTTGCCATTAACTTTCTTTCTTCTTAATGCTTTTAACTGTTTTGACCTTTAAATTTGGGGTCTTTTTGGCTGTCTCGAAAACTTTGACAGGTGACTTCTTATTAACTGTACGAGCAAGCTTCAAACGCAGGTGACTACGGCGAAGGCCAGTCTTGCGTGGGCTGCTCTGCTTCTTAGGTTCAGGCATTAAATGCTCCTTCTTATATATACTTTGTGTTCTATTCTACCACGATTCTTTGCTCTAGGCAAGAGGTATTTTGCACTGTGATTTATTTTATGATATAATTACGAGGTTACCTTATGGTTGTTCTTTGATAAGGAGGATAATTATGGAAAAATGGAAGTTACTGAAGAGCGGAAAAGTCCGCGATATCTACGAAAGCAATGGGGGCTCGTCCGAATATATTCTGGTCCGGACAACCGATAGGACCTCGGCGTTTGATCGCAATATCGCTACGGAAATTCCTGGGCGGGGTGCAATTCTGACAAGGATGACCTATATCTGGGCGATGATGATCGAGGAAATGATCGATGTTGGCTTCAACGAAGACAAAGAAGCCTTGAATTACACTAGTGTTCTCGCAATACTAAATGAGCGCGATCTGCTGATGGATAAGCTGGAGATGATACCGATTGAGTGTATCGTGCGCGGCTATCTGACCGGCTCAGCCCTGGAAGATTACCAGAAGACTGGCAAGGTATTTGGCTACGAGATGCCGGAAGGTTTAGTAGAAGGCAGCAAGCTGCCGGAGCCGATTTTCACCCCGACGACGAAGGCCGCTCCGGGTGAGAAGGATGAGCCAATCAACTTTGAGGATTGCCGTAGAATACTCTCTGACTTCTGCGGTGATGCCATGGCGGGGCATGATTCTGCTCAGGAGATTCGCAATCAGTCAATCTTGCTCTATAAGATGGCTTATGATTATGCTTACCAGCATGGGATTATCATCGCTGACACGAAGTTTGAGTTTGGCTTCTGGGGCTCGAAGAATTGCGCTAATATCCGTTTTGCGGATGAGATTCTGACGCCGGATTCTTCACGCTTCTGGAGTGTGGCAGATTACAAGGAAGGGCAGGTGCAGGCAAGTCTGGATAAACAGCCGCTGCGCGATTTCTTAAAGGCGAACCCTGAATATAAGGAAAAGCCTCTGCCGCAGGAGATTGTGGATGAAACCTACGCACGCTACCAGAAGGTTTATGATATGCTCTTCGGCGATTTAACTCCATAATTCCCAACCCCCAAAAAAGGCGCCCGTTTGGACGCCTTTTTCACCCCTGTTTATTTGACCACAATATTGACTAATCTAGTATTTGGTGGTATAATTACATTAAGAGGGTCTTTGTCGACGAATTTCTTAACATTTTCGTCTGCGAGGGCCAATTTTTTAAGCTTTTCGATGTCTTTTAGCTCATCGGCTGGAACTTGCAACTTAGCACGGAGCTTACCGTTGACCTGGACGACTACTTCTACGGTATCTTCAATCAGGGCGGATTCATCCCAGACTGGCCAGATATCGTCAGAGTGATACTTTTCTAGAATCTCCGAGCAGAGATGTGGAGCGAAAGGCTTTAAAAGCTTTGCCAGGGTGATAATATCCTCCTCACTGGCACCATCTTTATAGAGGGCATTGACATACTCCATCAGCGCGGCGACGGCCGTATTAAAGCTACTACGGTGAAGATCCTCGGTGACTTTCTTGATGGTGCGGTTACGGATAACTGCATTACTGCTTGCCTCTATAGAAGGCTTGAGCACCCAGACGCGACTCAGGAAGCGGAAGACGCCGCCGACACCTTTGGTGCTCCAGGCAGCATCTTCATTGTATGGGCCAATAAACATCTCATAGGTGCGGAGCGTATCGGCGCCATAGCCGGAATCAATCACATCAAGTGGGTCAATCACGTTACCCTTGGACTTGCTCATCTTCTTACCATCTGGGGCGTTGATGTAGCCATTATAGAGAAGTTTCTTGACTGGCTCACGGAAAGGCAGATAACCTTCATCGGCAAAGAACTTGCACCAGAAGCGAACATAGAGAAGGTGGGCTACGGCATGGTCGCCACCGACGTAAACATCAGTTGGTGCCCAATACTTGACAGCTTCTGGGTCCCAGGCAGCCTGCTCATCATGCGGCGAAGTGTAACGCCAGAGATACCAGCTGGAGCAAGCGTAGCCATCCAGCGTATCCGTCTCACGAGTCATCTCTTCACCATCAATGGTAACTTTAAGCCAGTCTTTGGCCTTAGCAAGGGCTGAACGGCCGGATTTATCTGGCTGATAATCCTTCACCTCGGGCAACATGACTGGGAGCTGATCCTCAGGGATGGCGTGTGGCTCACCGTTTTTATCGTAAGCAATTGGGATTGGGCAGCCCCAGTAGCGCTGGCGAGAAATCAGCCAGTCGCGCATGCGATAGGTAACTTTCTGGTGGCCCACACCTTGCTGTTCTAGCCAGGCCACGATTTGCTCGCGGGCATCCTCAGAACGGATGCCGTCGAACTGTTCAGAGTTAACGAGCTCACCTTCACCGTGGTAGCAACGAGAATCATCGTCAGAATCCTCTGGTTTATCAATGACGGTTTTAACTGGCAAATCAAACTTCTCAGCGAAGTCAAAGTCACGCTCATCATGAGCTGGCACAGCCATAATTGCGCCCTCGCCATAGCCCATCAGGACATAGTCAGAGAGCCAGATTGGCATCTTCTCGCCGGTGGCCGGGTTAATCGCGTAGGAGCCAGTAGAGACGCCTGTCTTTTCTTTGTTCTCTTGACGCTCAATTTCAGACTTCTTCAAAGTCTCCGTCTGATATTGGTTGACCTTTTCCCTAGTGTCATCAGTGACAAGCTTAGAAACCAGTGAGTGCTCTGGAGCGAGTACCAGGAAGGTAGCGCCGAAAATTGTGTCGGGACGGGTAGTGAAGACTTTGATTTTTTGCCCATTTTCCGTTTCAAACTCAATTTCAGCACCTTCGCTGCGGCCGATCCAGTTTTTCTGCATAATCTTAATCTTATCTGGCCAGTCTAGTGCATCCACATCATCAAGGAGCTCATCGGCATACTCAGTAATCTTGAAGAACCACTGCTTCATTTTCTTCTTTTCTACCTCAGAGCCACAGCGCCAACAGTGGCCATTCTCTACCTGTTCATTAGCCAGCACGGTCTGGTCCACAGGACACCACCACTGATAGCTCTCCTTACGGTAAGCTAGACCCTTCTTAAAGAGTTGCAAGAAGCACCACTGAGTCCAGCGGTAATATTCTGGATCAGAAGTGTTAATCTCGCGGGACCAGTCCACGGCGTAGCCGAGCTTCTTAGCCTGTTTACGGAAGTTAGCGATATTTTCCTTAGTGACATCCTGGGGAGCGGTGCCGGTCTTAATGGCGTAATTTTCGGCAGGGAGCCCGAAAGTATCATAGCCAAAAGGACGGAGCACATTCATCTCTTGTTGGGTATAGAAACGGGTGAGCACATCCACAATAGTGAAGTTGCGCACGTGGCCAACATGGAGGCCAGCCCCAGATGGATAAGGGAACATTTCTGCGAGAAACATCTTGGGCTTATCGCTAATCTCGCCAGCCTTGAAAGTTTCTTCTTTTTCCCATTTCTCTTGCCATTTTTGTTCGATCTTTAAAGGCTCATACCTTTCCATAAAAAACTCCCTGTTTATCTCTTTTAATTATATCATAAAAAGCCGCCCAATAAAGCTTGGGCGGCAAGAAAGCCTATCACCACCAACAATCATAATGATAATCAACTATTTCATTAAGCTTATTCCTCTTAATAATCTTTCTAACATGGCGTTCCAAGTTAGCACCAGAGTCATAGGCCCTGTCGTTATAGTAAAAAGGATATTCTAACACTTGATGATCATTGGTTCCCTGGGCAGAGTTGATGACGACGAACTTTGCTGGACATCTGCGACTATTATTCTTTTCATAAAAGACGAAGCTGTTTACCGATTTACCATAGTGTAAATGACGATAGCGCTCGCAATATTGGCTCCCGCTCAGGTAAACTTCCTTACCGTGCCAATCAAGAATCACATATTGTCGCCAGGAATCATTAGCTCTTAATAGATTATAGTCATACCACTGCTCCCCAAGACGATAGCTAATGAACCGCGGATATTGTAAAAGATCTCCGGTTGCAGTAACGATACCCCATTGATTACTATCAGCATCTTCTAAGGGGTTAAACCGAAATAGATCAGGGTTACGGAGCTGTTCTATATGGCGATAGCGCGGAGGAATAATTTCCTCGCCAGTGACTACATTACCCAGCCCAACACTATTATTTTCATGGAGAATACAAATCCCACGACGGCAAAGGTCGATGCTTGAATAACTCTTCGGGAAGATTTCCTGAAAATCAGTATTCAGGAGATTAGCTTGCCCATCCTTATTAACAACTGGTAATACATAGTTATCAGGATTCCCACAACTCCAAAAATGGCTATCAATATCCTTATATTGGATAGGGACGACAATATTACCATGCTCATTAATGATACCCCAGAGAGCTTCACCTTTTTCACTTAGCGAACTAACTATATAATACTCAGAGCCCTTATGTTGAGGGATCTCTTCAACGAGGGCGAGGTTGATATAGCTAGTTTCTTTCTCTGTGCCAGGATTAACAATGAATTGTTTGTGATAACTTAGTAAATGTTCCTTTTTCGCCATCTTCCCACCTCCTCAAAAGCGAAAAACTGTATATAGTTATGCTACTATTATACCATATATCACCCGCTTTCGCAAGGAACTAGTTGCGCAGGACACAGCGGACACTTATAACAATGTGATTCTCATAGGTGAGTCGAGTTCTCTCAACCAGAGACTTGCTAAATGGGGATCCCATTAAAGCGATTAGCTACTCTCCAGAGTAGCTAATCACAGCACAAGAGATGTTCGATTCCTAGCGTCGGGCATCTCGATACGGTTATCATATCATAGATTTATTAATTTGTGAGGACCCAGGGGTTGTTAGCTGAGCCATTACCATCCATGGCAACCGAGGCGTCAGATTTTATCGTTATAATAGGGCGAATACCATGGGACAGTGCGTTTGCAAGAATTTGCGTAGCACAATCCCCTCGATAATCTGCAATAAATTCCGTAGTACCAGAACCAGTAGTAGTTATAGAATTCAATCTATTGTCCTTGTTGTAGACATTATTACCACCTCTCATTGCTATCCAATAGGTCATAGCAGTACCATTAGGAGCTGTTGCCGCCAGGGTTGCAGCGCCACGTATTCCTGTTGCATTTACAACTAAATCACTATCAACATTCCCGTAGGACACAGCTTCAGTACAACCACCAAAATATTCCGATACTACAGATTCATATCCAAAATGCCTTGCAGAACTGGTATAACTAGGGTTCTGGTATTGTTTAGCAATTTCATTTAAAGCACCAGCAAAATTTTGATATCCTAAGTGATCATAGAATGTAATATTAGCACTAGAGACATATCTACTAACAGCATCAAAAGTCCCATCAGTATTCTTGCGTATTATAATCCAAGTATTTAATTCGGATGGTGTAATGTTTCCAGGATTTGATGTTCCGGTATAATAATGACTGGAAGAGTTTGTTGTTGGCGTATAAGGCCCTACATAGCTCGGCACCATATACACATAATCCCCTACTGCTACTACATCACTGAGTTTCTGGGCGATACCTTCTGCAAAGGCAGTATAGGTGATGGTAGTAGAGTAAGTGGAAGTAGGCATAGTA
>JAZSOC010000021.1:0-37080 GCA_045536725.1 Candidatus Nanosyncoccus sp. | reverse complement strand
AAAAGCAAAGAAGAATACAAAAATTCCCACTACAAAATGGGAATAAAAACTCTTCTTAACCTTTAAGCCTGAATTAGCATCCTGTACAAAATGCTCTCTCTCTCTCTCTCTCTCTCTCTCTTAGTCATCATGTTTATAATTTTAGCATAATGGGTATGAAAAATGCAAGGAAAAAAGGGCCTAATTTAGGCCCAAATGGTGATGTAAAAAGGTGCTAGCACTATTTACTGGAAGTGCCGCTAATATCGGCGATGGACTCAACGAAGCAATTATAATAAATATAACGTTTGCCGTTATGGTCGAATTTAATATAGCCACCTTCGTTCATTTCAAGGTCAATTTTGCCCTTGTATTCAGCCATCAGCTCGCCATCGGCAGTGTAAACACGGACGACGCGGTTCAGTCCGCCGCCAAGATCACTCTTTAAATCGATGAGGCCACGGCGGGCGCTCTGGCTACTGAGCATGCCAATGATGATGACGAGAATGAAACCACTAACATCGATGATTGCTAAAATAGTGGAAATAGGTACATCTCTTTTTCTCATATCTTCCCTCCTTAGATATGCTGAACAATGAGTTACCTACTAATGATAACATAAAAAATGAGAAAAGTCAAAAAAGAGCCCCCCGAGGAGGCTCTTTTTGAAAGTGAGTTTATTCAGAGACGCCGAGCTCAATGCGCTTAAATTGGCGGACGGTGATATTTTCACCAGTTTTAGCGATATTATCTTTGATGAATTCTGCAACAGTCTTAGTGTCATCTAAGATGTATGGCTGGTTCATTAGGACTTTATCGGCAAAAGCTTTCTTAATCTGGCCGTCGAGAATCTGATCTTTCATATTTTCTGGGCCTTTGAAGTTCTCTTCAAGTTCAGCGCGCTTTTTATTCATAACGTCCTCTGGGATATCTTCCTCGGTGACGTAAAGTGGGTTCATACTCGCCACTTGCATAGCAATCTGGTGGGCGAGCGTCTTAAACTCATCAGTCTTAGCGACGAATGAAGTTTCACAGTTGACCTCGACAATAGCGCCGATACGGCCGTCGTGAATGTAGGCTTCAACTAGGCCTTCACGAGTTTCGCGATCACCACGCTTTTCAGCTTTGGTGAGACCTTTTTTGCGCATAGCTTCAAGGGCTTTATCGAAGTCGCCGTCAGCCTCAACGAGAGCTTGCTTAGCATCGGTAAGGCCGACACCAGAGAGCTCTTTTAGCTTTTTAATCTGTTCAATATCGATTTTTGCCATTTTACCTCCTTATTTTTTGGCTTCTTTAATAGCTTGAACGAAATAATCAAGGATTAAGGTTGTAGCCTTGACGGAATCATCGTTACATGGGATAACGTGGTCAATGCCGGAAGGGTCGACGTTAGTATCGGTGATGGCATAGACCGGAATCTTCAGGGTGTTAGCCTCTTTGATGGCGTTCTTATCCTGGATAGCATCAGTGACGATGAGAGCGGCTGGCTGTTCAGTCATATCTTTAATACCACCATAGCGGGTATTTAAGAGGTCAATTTCTTCCTGGAAGCGCTGAACCTCAAGCTTAGAATAGCGATTTTCAAGCTCACCAGAGGCCATGCGGCGCTCTAAATCCTTGAGCTTTTTAATCTGGCGGTTAACAGTGGTGACGTTAGTGAGGGTGCCACCAACCCAACGCTCAGTAACATATGGCATTTCAGCGGCTTCAGCGGCAGCCTTGGTGATTTCCTTCATCTGCTTCTTAGTGCCGACGAAGAGAACCTTCTTGCCATTCTTGACGAGAGTGGTAATCTCTGGCAGAGCGGACTCTAGGGCAGAGACAGTCTTCTCTAAGTTAATAATGTGAGCATCCTGGCGTTTGCTGTGGATGTATGGAGCCATTTTAGGGTGCCAGCGGCTGGTCTTATGACCAAAGTGCGCACCAGACTCAAGTAAAGTCTTTATATCGACTTTGACGGACATAGTGTTCCCTTTCTCTTTGACCGTAGCAAGCTAACAGGGGTAGGCTACGGCTGTTTCATTAATAATATTATAACCTCATTATATCACCCTTGACTAAAAATGTAAAGAGTGATAAAATAACTTACAGTCACATGGAGTATTCAAACGACTAATGTAAAGGAGGGATTGCTATGTTGAATACAATGGGACACGATATGGCGGTAGCGAACGGTGGTTCACGGGAGTCAAAACATCAGACGATTCATGAGCATCAGGAGCGGATAATATCCGGCCAGGATTACAAGAAGATTTCTTCGGAAGCTAAAGAGGAGTCCAAGAAATAGCAATTTACGGTAAAGTGAGACGTTACTCCTACGAAAGCAAAAACTACAATAGCGTCTCTCTTTATATAGCGTCGGGCTACACCCATCCCCCGACGTACAATTTCATAGTGGGGGCGCTTTTCGGCGCCCCGTTTTTATACTTGCGCGATTTAAAAATATTTGATATAATAATGAATAATATGAGTAAAACAGAATTACATCCTAAAGATTACCGTTTTGTTGTCTTTCGTGATGATGCAGCAGATTTTGCCTTCTTGACACGCTCTACTGCTCAGAGTGAGGAGACCATTAAATGGACAGATGGCAATGAGTATCCTTTAGTAAAGATTCAGATTTCTTCTGCTTCTCACCCATTCTTCACTGGCGAAGAGAAGATTATCGATACTGAGGGTCGCGTGGATCGCTTTAAGGCACGTGCTGCAAAGGCCGCTGAGCGTAAGGCTGCACTAGCCAATAAGGCCAAGAAAGTTGCTAAAGAGGCAGAGCGTAAAGCCAAAAAAGACGAAGCTGCTAAATAATCAAAAGAGCCTTTCGGGGCTCTTTTTTGTGGCTTATGATATAATGAAAGTATGTTAGTTACAACCATAAGCACCATCCCTGGAAAAGAAATTGATAGGGTCCTGGGTATTGCCGAGGGGCAGGTGGTGCAGTCTAATTACGTCTCTTCTGATATTATGGCAAATATTAAAAATGTAATCGGTGGGGAGATCAAAGGTTATACCCGGATGCTAAAACACATCCGGACGGTAGCGACGAACCGGATGATTGCCGATGCGGAGTCAATGGGGGCTGATGCGGTGGTGGGGGTGATTTATACTTCTTCTACGGTAATGAATACTGCTTTTGAGATGATGGCTTATGGTACGGCAGTGAAATTTAAGAAGCCTGAGAAAAAGTCCGATGCGGAGAAAAAAGCAAAGTAAATCTAGCCAAATTTGGCAGGTGGTGGAGAGGTATGCATTGTACTTTTTCGTTTTTTCGATGACTGGCTGGCTGGCAGAAATGCTGGTGGTGTATATCATGTCTGGGGTGTATGTGAATGTGGGGGTGCTTTCTGGGCCGTGGGTGCCGATTTATGGCTGGGCGTCACTTTTAATTATCTACTTGTCGCGGCGAGTGAAGAATAATTTTGAATTCTTTGGTATTGTAATGGTGGTGACGGGGCTGATTGAATATACTACCTCTATATACTTAGAGATGGCGCATCATGCCAGATGGTGGGATTATAGTGCTTTGCCACTGAATATAAATGGGCGGATTTGTCTTTGGATTTTGGCGATTTTTGCAGTGGTGGCGGTGGTGGGAGTGAAGTATATCGTGCCGCTCCTTGATATGATTTATCAGAAGATACATGGGAAGATTTTTACGGTGGTAATAGTGATTTTAATGTTGATTTTTGCGGTGGATTGGGTACATTCTGGCTCACATCCGAATTTAACGCCAGGGATGCCGTCCAATATTGGGATAAAGATAACAAAATACCCCGAGTAATCGGGGTATTTAGCGAATCTTAGGCCGCAAGGACGTGCCAAGAAAGATCCAAAGAGTTGAATTCTAGGCGGTAACGCTCCTTTCCTGCGGCGACGTCAAAAACGTGATGAGCGGCACCTTTGACAAAGTCAATGTGGGTGCGCAAAAGCTCGGTGACTTCCACTTCCCTGCCACTAGTACGCTTAAAGCTGAGTGGCTGGCAAGGTGTCATCTTGTACCCAAAGAGGGCCATCACCTCGACGCGTTCGCTATTGTCATTTTTGTTAAGGTTAATATTATTTTTCATAAGCAACTCCTTAGTTAGAATAATTGGGAGTCATTTATGTGAGCCTGATGCGAATCGTTGGCTCATGGCCACAGCGGAAAATGACGAATCCGCTTGCGACTTGGAAAATTTTCTCTATGCTAGTGACCGAAGTATAGCATGAGCTGTATTAATTATAGCACAAGGTTTAAAAATATGTCTTTGTAAATACTATCCACGCAAGACTTCTTGGCGATTATCTTGAATGATGAATACATCAGCGTCATTTAAAACGATTGCTGTTTCATGATCGGCAGCTATTAGCTTGGCGGTTTTTTGAGCGATTTCTCGATAGTCTGCTTGGTCGGCATGTGGGCAGACGTATTCCTTAATGAAGCCTAAACCTTCCGTTGATACGGTGCCATAAGTCTCCTTGGCCTGTTCGATGCGGTCATCAGCGCGTCGCCCGTAAGTGTTAGCATAAATCATTAAGTTCCTGGCGGCGTTCATTGCGCCGGCGCTATAGCCACCATAAACGTATTTGTTGTTGACGACATCTTCCTTTAGGATATTATTCATGCCACTAAGTTTTAGGGCGGTAGCTAATGTGTAAAAATTGCCACCGATGCAAAAGATGCAGCCTGGTTTCTTTTGATTGATAAATTGGCGGAGACCTTTATTGTTATTGAAGTATGGGCGTAAATCTAGTTCTTCGGCATCTAGCCCATTTCTGGTAAGAATATTAAGTATCTCATCGACAACTTGCTTTCGTCGTTCTGGAGTGCGGTGGTCTCTCGCGTTGGTGATTACTAATACTTTTTTGTTGTCGCCAATCATCTCAACGAATATATCTGCGAAATCTCCTAAATTATCACTAGCTAAAAATAATCTCATGTGTTTATTATAACAAATTATTGCAATAAAAAAAGCGGTTGCGTCGCCTTCTTGCCTCTTACACTGGTAATCTTTTCGCTTTGCGAAAAGCTTTCCAGCGGGCGTCAGCTCGCAAAAAAGAAAAGCAAGACTTCTCTTTTTTGTCTCGCTTCCTACGCTGGTGGGTCCTACAGGGCTTGAACCTGTGACCTTACGAATGTGAATCGTACGCTCTAGCCAACTGAGCTAAGGACCCAAAGTTATGATATAATTATATTATGGATTTAAAGAAATTTCAAGATGAGGCAGCGGAGATAACAGAGTTTTTGGCGCGGCCGGATGCTTTTAATGCTCCAGATTTCGCGGCGAAGTCACGGAGGCTGGCAGAGCTGAATGAGATTATCGCTGCTGTGACAGAAATTGAACAGTTGACACAGAACTTAAAAGAAGCAGAAGAGCTGACTTCTGATCCAGAGCTGGGAGAGCTTGCGAAAAATGACATCGTGGAGATTAATGAGAAGCTCGCAAAGAGGCAGGCGGAGCTGGATGAGATGCTGATTCCGAAGGATCCAAATGATGATAAGCCAGCAATCGTGGAGATTCGTGCAGGGGCGGGTGGTGATGAGGCTTCTCTCTTTGCTGGGGAGCTCTACCGGATGTATCTACACTATGCAGAGGGTCACGGCATGAAGGCAGAGCAGATTTCCGTAAATGAGAATGAAGCTGGCGGTATGAAAGAGGTGATTTTCCGGTTAACTGGCGATAGGCCATATGGGCAGATGAAGTTTGAGGGTGGTGTGCACCGGGTGCAGCGGGTGCCAGTGACGGAGAGCCAGGGGCGGATTCATACTTCCACAGTGACGGTGGCAGTACTGCCGGAGGCGGAAGAGTCGGAAATTGAGATTAAGCCGGAAGATTTACGGATTGATATCTATCGTTCAGGCGGTCATGGTGGCCAGGGTGTAAATACGACGGATTCCGCAGTACGCATTACGCACTTGCCGACGGGTATCGTGGTGGCGATGCAGGATGAGCGTTCTCAGCAGCAGAACCGGGTAAAGGCAATGGCAATCTTGCGTTCACGTCTCGTAGAAAAGCAGAAATTAGAAGATCAGAAGAATGCTTCTGCCGCAAGAAAATTACTGATTGGCACGGGGGACCGTTCAGAAAAGATTAGGACTTATAATTTTCCACAAGATAGAATCACTGATCATCGGATTCATTATTCACGTTCTAATGTGAATGCGGCAATGAACGGCGATATTGAGGATATCATTACGGAGCTTACCAAGAATGAACGTGAGCTTATGGCTGAGGAAGGCTAAAAGAGTAGTCTCACCGCTTGATGCGGATTTAATGGTGATGACAGCGCTGGGGAAGGCGGACCGTGCGGATGTGATTTTGGTGTACGAAAAAGAGCTGACCATTGAAGAAATGGGGATTTTAGAAAAGATGCTGATTCTGCGTCAGCGACATGTGCCAATGGCTTATTTGATGGGCTATAAGGAATTCTATGGGCGGGAATTTAGGGTGACGCCAGAAGTTTTAATTCCCCGTCCGGAGACAGAAGTGATTATAGATATTGTAAGGGGGCTGCCCGGGAAGAGGGTGTTGGATGTGGGGACGGGCTCTGGTTGCATTGCGGTGAGCTTGGCACTGGAAACAGGTAAGGAAGTGGCGGCAGTGGATGTCTCACGGGAGGCGCTGAGGGTGGCGGCGGATAATGCTGAGCGGCTGGGGGCGAAAGTGGACTTTTATGAGAGCGATTTATTAGATAATTATGTGTTAGCTGATGGGGAAATCGTGGTGGCAAATCTCCCCTATGTGGACCCAGCTTGGGAGTGGACCTCGCCGGAAATTGCTCATGAGCCTAAAATTGCCCTGTTTGCGGACGATGGTGGGTTGGAACTGATCTTTAAGCTGATTGACAAATTAGCTAAAGTGTGCTATAATAGTAATTATAGTAGTTATCTTGTTTTAGAGTCTGATAGAAGCCAGCATCAACGCATTATAGAGTATGCTAAGAAAACTGGCTTCTGCTATGAAAAGACCGAGGGGCTAATAACGGTATTTAGCTTTTCTTCACGGAAGTAGGGTAGGTTTCCAGGGTGACATCTAAGGTTATTTCGGTGTCTTCACGGTTGATGGTGAGCTGAACAGTATCACCGACAGCGTATTCGCCGATGAGAGTGGCTAGGGAGCCGGCGGAACCTACTTCAGTCTTCCCTACCTTGGTAATGATGTCGCCATCTTTGATGCCGGCCTTTTCGGCTGGGCTATTCTGAATGATGGCGGTGCCGCCACTGTTATTATGGACATAGGCGCCATGGGAGACGCTAAGACTATTATTCTTAGCGACGGAAGGGGTGAGGGTGGTGTAATAGACACCGAGGTAAGCACGGTTAGCCTCGCCGGTGGCGAGAATGGATTTTAGTAAGCCTTTAATGCTGGAAATAGGAATAGCGAAGCCGATGCCTTGAGCATTAGAAGAGACGGCAGTATTGATACCGATGACTTGGCCGGCGGCGTTAACGAGTGGGCCACCAGAGTTGCCAGCATTAATGGAAGCGTCCGTTTGGAGCATGTCGGTGAGATTCTCAGCATTGGAACCGCTATTATCTGAAGCGGTAATGGCGCGGCCAGTACCAGAAATGATACCTTCGGTGACGGTATTTTGGAATTGGCCGAGAGCATTGCCGATGGCGAGGACTCTTTGGCCGACTTTTAGAGTTTTAGAATCGCCAAGCTCTGAGTATGGCAAATCGGTGGCGCCTTTAATTTTTAGGAAGGCGACGTCATTAGATGGGTCAGTGCCGATGAGCTCTACTTCACCACTTTCGTAGGTGGTGCCATTATCAAGGACCACGCTGATTTTTTCGGCGCATTCAATGACGTGCTTATTGGTAATGATGTAGCCATCTTTAGAAATAATGACGCCGGTGCCGGCACTGGAGCCAGTGGAGACTTGGCCAAACCAAGACTCTGAGCGAACCTCTGTAACGATAGATACGACACTAGGGGAAACTTTCTCAGCAATATCGGAAATGGATGCGTCAGTAAAGGTGGCAGAATTGCCATCGTAGGAATTATCTAAAAATGAAGTGAGCTGGCCAGTGAGATTAGTACTAAAATTGCCGAAAGTAGTAGCCATGCTGAACCCAGAGCAGACAATAGCTACGGCAGACAGGACAATTGCCAAGTTGGTATAGCTATGTGTAGGGGATGTAGCCTTTGCCTTTTTGTCTTGCTGGGCTGTGGCAGGCTTAGCGTCCTTTTGCTTGGCAGCTTTAGTGGACTTTTTAGTTGTCTTAGTTGATTTAGTTGTTTTAGCGTCAGCCATATGATAGTACCTCCTTAGAATATGTTAAAGATTGGCTTACTGAACCAGATTACGATAATAGCGATTAATACAATGCTAAAAATGGCGGGCATGAGCAGGTCTGCGGAGCTGAGTTTGCCGTCATGCTTGTCGATGGATTTATAACTGTAGCCGAGGATGAAGGAGAGGATGGACAGGATAATGGAAAGCTGAGGAATAATAACGCCAGTATCGCCAAAGAAGCTGCCGCTCATAGTGTAAACAATGAGCCAGCCGTGGCAAAGCCAGGCAACTTCGGCGAAAATTAAGCCGGCGACTAAGGTGATGATGGAAAAATCGCCATTACTCTCACTAGTCTGAATTAAGACGTGGCGGGAAGCGCCATAGCCAATGATGAAGCAAATAGTGACGAGAAAGATAGAATTGGCAGAGGCGGTCATCAAAGTGGCGGCAGTACTGCCGAGAAAGACGGCAATGAGAGACTGAACCTCCGTGGCAGATTCTGAAGAAAGAGGCTTAATCGCGACGAGCCATAAAGCGTAAAAGAAAGCCAGTGCGAAATGAATAGGCAGAACGGTAGTGCCGGAGCAATAGGCGATAAAAATGAAGCTGGCGCCAACGATTAAATCGACGAGGTTAGACTTGAGGTTTAGCCACCAGAAACGTGGGCGGACGGCAAACATGCGCCACTTAGAGATGAGCACGAGGACGATACCCGGGCCCCAACTTTCCGTGTAAAAAGTGATGGCAATAGAAGCGATGCCAAGAGTAATATTAAAGAGGACGTGCAAAATAGAGCTTAAAACATTACGGCTCCTCCTAATAAAAACAAAGTCACTCATATATATCTATATTATAGCAAATATTTTAAATAAATCTTAAAAAACTTTATGCTATAATAGTATATATGAAAGAAAAAGCGAAGTTTTTGCAGCGTCATCCGGGAGTGAAAGATGCGCTGAGTTTGGTAAGTTTTGTGATTTGCGTGGTAGTAGGTACGTTGGTTTTAAACGCTTACATTTTCCGCTCTTACAACGTGGTGGGGATTTCTATGGAGAATACCCTACACGGTGATGATAGAATTATTGTAAACCGGATACCGGTGACAGTGGCGCATTTTATGGGTAAAGAGTACGTGCCAGAAAGAGGCGATATTATCGTTTTTGCTAATGGCGATGCAGACGGTCCACTGACTTGCGGGGTAAAATCTGGCGTGAAGGACCAGTATATTATTAAGCGCGTGATTGCCTTTCCTGGTGAAAGGGTGGTGGTGTCTGGCGGAAAGTTAATGGTCTATAATGACGAGAATCCAGATGGATTCTACCCAGATTTAGAAACCAGAAAAAGCGATACGGACGGGCCTAAAGAATATACTGCTGGCGAAGTGGATATAATTGTACCAGATGGTGAGTTATTTGTATCGGGTGATAACCGTGAGGGTACAAATTCTTACGATTCTAGAAATGGTCTTGGTACGGTGCCATATTGCCGGATTGTGGGGCCAGCGCTATTTCGTCTATATCCTTTTAATAAAGCCCGTTTCTTTTAAGGACGTCGCGTAGCTCTGTGGTGTTTTGACAGTCCATGAGCTGTTGGCGTAAGTCTGCGGCACCATCAAAGTTGCTAAAATAGATTTTAATGAAATGCTTGATAGGCTCATATGGATAACGGGAATCTTTTTCTGCTAGCTCCTCAGTGCGAGCGTCAAAAAGCTCTAAATGATAGAGGAAAAGTTGGGTTAATTCTGCCTGTGTAGGCTGGTGGCTGGTGAAGCAATAAGGATTAGCGAAGACACCGCGGCCAATCATGAAGCCGTCTACCTCGGGATATTTCTGGAAAAGTTCCTTAGCATGAGCTTTATCTGAAATATCACCATTAATAATCAAAGTAGTTTTTGGGGCGATTTGGTTACGGAGGTTAACGATTTCTGGGATAAGCTCAAAGTGGGCAGGGGCTTTGGACATTTCTTTGCGGGTGCGAAGATGGACGGTGAGGGCGGCGAGATCTTGCTGCAATAAGAGTGGCAGCCATTCTTTGTACTCATCGATTCTAGTGAAGCCTAGGCGAGTTTTAACGGAGACCGGTAAATTAGTATGGGATTTGGCCTGGTTAATGCATTCGACGGCGAGCTCTGGTGTCCTAATCATGGCGGCACCACCGCCAGCCTTATTGACGTGGCGGTCTGGGCAGCCCATGTTGATGTCTAGACCTTGGAAGCTGAGTGACTCTAGATTCTGGGCGAGCTTGGCAAAATGCGCTGGGTTCTTTCCCCAGATTTGAGCGACAATAGGATGATCGGTATCTTCGGCAATATCAAGGCGTTCCAGGGCGTTATTTCTACCCTTTTCCGAAGCAAAGCTGGAAACATTAGTGAACTCTGTGAAGAAAACGTCTGGCTTGCCAGCACGGGCGATAACTTTGCGAAAAACGATATCGGTGACACCTTCCATCGGTGCGAGAACTAAAAAGCCGTGTGGTAATTTTTGCCAGAAATTCATTTCTATATTGTAACATGAAAATAGGCAGGGAGCAATTCCCTGCCTGATGTCTAGGTGCGCAGATAACTTTGAAATTGCTGTTCGTTGTAGTTTTTATCACTGGTGAGGCCGCTAACGATGCGCCCGTCTACTTGAACTGCTACTTTTGTACCATTACGGATAACCTGAACTTCTTTGCCTGATACTGAATAATCAGTTTTTACTACTTCGCTCATACATATCACCCCGCTTTCTAATGAGCTCAGTCTACCTTGTAATTATAGCAAAGTTATGTTGTAATGTCAAGTATAAGATTAATGAAATTTTTGATTTCTTTTAGGCCTTTGCTATGGTCGGGCTCGAGGGCTAAGTCGGGACTACTTAGAAAATCAAGTGACCTAACTTGTTGGTAAACTGCGGCGATGAGATCTTTTAGTAGGCTCTCATCGGCATCAGTATAGTCATACGGCTTATCATGGATTTGATTGTCTTCGTCGGGGGTGACGAAAAGGATGTGGGCGCGAGTGACTTTATATTTTTGATAGGTTGGTGAGTTTTCTAGCAGTAGTTTGTAAAAGCCGAGCTGTAATTTATACTTGAAGAGTGTAGCATGAGAATCCCATTTGCTGGCTTGGAATTTGCCGGTTTTAAAGTCGTAAATTTCAATAGTCTTGTCAGTTTCATTGATGTTGATATGGTCAATTTTGCCGGTAATAGGGATGCCGTTGATACTGAGATGTTCGTGACGGAGATCAACTTCGGCGCCAGCTTTTTGGGCGTGGAGAATATCATGGAACTTTTGCAGTGCGATTTCTAGACTATAAGCACCTTTTTCGATTAGTTCGGCGATTTCATGGTTGGTTAGAGGTAAGGTTTCAGCGGCGGTTTTATAGAAAGCAATTGCGGCGGAGTCGTCTAGATTTTCCTTGGTAACTTTTTCAAAAGTGGCATGGACGAGATTACCATAGTTGAGATTAAAATTGGCGGGTTCAGGTGGGATGCGCAGAATCTTGTTTTTATAAAAATCCATTGGGCCGGAATTTTGAACATCAATGAAGCTAGTGAGGTCAGTGGCGGTAACTTTGTAATTCTCCATGCGTTTTTTCAGGATTGGCAGAAGCTCTGGGGTGAGCTTAAAGTAGCTAGTTGCCCAAGAAGTGCGGAGATCGGTGGCTTTTTTGGCTTCTTCCAGGTCTTCATAGTGGGTAATAATTTTTGTATCGGGGAGAAATGGTGATACTAGATGGTTATTTTCATCTTGATGCTCGTTGAGGTAGCTGAGGCGATCAACGGTTTTACCGGTAAAGTTTTTAATGGAGTTAGTGAGGATGAGCTTCTCCTTAGCGCGGGTGATGGCAACAAAGAAAAGGCGCAAGAGCTCACTATCGGTAGTGCCGGTGTGGCGGATTTGGACGAGATTTTTAGGCAGAACAAGGAAGTTATTGTTGCCTTTACCCTTCCCCCAGGCGACGTTATCCGTGGAAATAATGAAGACGTGTTTAAATTCTAGGCCCTTCGACTTATGCGCACTGAGGAGCTGGACGGAATTTTCAGAATCCTGATAAGGACTAGTGTTAGTGAGGGTGGCGTCAGCAGCTTTATAATCTTCGAGCATAGTGATAAAGTCTTTGAGCTTTGGATTCTGGGCTTTAGTATGGGCGCGGATAGCCTCGCGGAGAACGTTAAGGTTATTGTATAGCTCAAAGGTTGAATAATCGGTGGTATTTTCGGCGTAGAATTTTTCAAATGGTGACGTATAGCCATTTAATGGTTGTGCGCCAATCAGATAATCGAGGAATAGTTCAAGTGGGGCGTTAAATGCTTGCGTGGTGAGCTCATTTAAGAAATTACCAATGGCTTGAAACTCGGGCTCCTTCGCTTCAACTAAGGGAGTATTTCCGAGGCTGAGAACCTTTGTAGGTGAAAGTTTCCAGAATGGGAAAGAAAGGATTTCCGCTAGATGATGTTTTGAGTTGGTGCCGGAGGATAAATCATAAATGTATTTTGAGAGGACGATTAGCTCGTGGATCTTTTGATCCTCGAGGATATTTTCACGTTTTTCATAGGCGATATTGATATCAGGATATTTTTTAAGGTATGGAAGGAGTGCAAGAATAAACTTGTGTTTTGGCGCGATAATGGCGATATCTTTTTGGCTTTCACCGTTTTTAATTAAATTGTGGATTTGTTCTGAGACCCAATAATATTCACCATCGCTAGATAAAAATTCGTGGCGTGATATTTCGGCGGCGCTAGGTGTAATATTGGCGTGGAGGATTTTATTAATGCTATGCTTTTTGGCGAAACTATCTTCAATTTGCCTGGCGATGAGATGGGAGGTATTTAAGATATCGGCAGTGGAGCGATAATTTTCGGTAAGAGTGATAACTTTGGCATTGTAATGATTCTGAAAATCAAGTAAGTTAGAAGCGTTGGCGCCCTGAAAGGCGAAGATGGCTTGATCGTCGTCGCCGACGGCCATAATTATAGGATGATCATAGTCAGTGAGCAATTGGATTAATTCAAATTGCGATGGATTGGTATCCTGAAATTCATCAAGTAGGATATATTGATATTGTTCTGAAAGAGTAAGCTGGAAACCTTTGTCGTTTTTTAAAGTTTTGATAGCTTCTTCAATCATGTCATCAAAATCATAGAGGCTATTTTCTTCAAGGTACGTTTGATATTTGCGATAGATGTTGGCGAGGCTTAAAAGCTTTTTATTGGCGATGAGATTTTTTAGGCGGTAATTACCATCAGGGCCTAGTTCAAAAGTGGCAGTTTTCCAGGTGGTGAGTGGTGACACAGAAGGCTTTTCTTTTTGGGTGGATTTATCGATAGCTTCTTTTAAGCTCAGCACGAGCGCATTGGCCTCTTTTTCAATTTGGCCGACGATTGGCTTATCGCTGATATGCTCTGCGAATAATTCCATGAGCGGCGTATATACTAGATCCATTGCATCAGAATATTTCATGCGTGGAACAAGATTCTGAAGAATGACTGTGGCTGCTTGATTGATTTCTGCGGTGTCGGCGAGATTATTGTTGCCGATAGCCTCTAAATCGTCGGGTGTCAGCCTAGCGGTTTTAGCGGAAGAAATCGTGCTGATAATGTCATTAATGCGATCGCCTTTTAGGATGTCGCGGACGGGGAGGTGATCTTGAATGTCATTAATGATTTTATATTGCATGACTGGGCTAATAGCTTCGTCTAGCGTGCGAGTAAAAGTAGCGCTGTAATTGCGATATTTTGCGAGCAAGTCTGCACCAAAGGCGTGGTAAGTATGAATGGGGATTTTATGGGCGTCAGGGCCGATGATAGAAAGAAGACGCTCGCGCATGTTGCGGGCGCCAGCCTCGGTGAAAGTAATACAAAGGATATTTTCTGGGTTGGCGTCAGTTTCTTTTAAAATGTAAGCGACTTTAGATGAAAGCAGCTGAGTTTTACCGGTACCGGGGCCAGCTAGTACTAAAAGTGGGCCATTTAAGTATTCTACGGCTTCTTTTTGGGCTTTATTTAAGGGCATCTGTGACTCTTTCTATAATATTATTTAAAATGGTAAGTGGTGGCATTTTTAAATTGGAATTAGCGAGAGCTTTTATGGTGTTAACCCCTTCAATAGTGCCAGAAAGAACTGGCTGTTTGTCGGTAGCTAAGCCTTTGCCGAATTGATAATTGCGGGACTCCGTGGATAAACAGGTGGCGAAAAGATCGTCGCGGCCACAGGCTAGCTCAGCAATGTTTGGATCGTGATTATTGGCGGCCAAGAAAGCACGGAGTTCCAATAAGCAATCGTTAAGATAATCTTGCTCTGGGCGGGTGGAGCTGGCTAGTTGGTTGAGCCCGGCGCCAATGGCGTAAACATTTTTAAGGCTACCACAGATTAAGACGGCGTCTAAATCATCAGTATGGTCAAAGGTAATCCATTTAGTCTGGAAGAGTTTTTCTGGGAGCTTGGCAGTAACGGTGAATTTATTGGGTTTTTTCTCCTCAAGATCTTTAGCAAAAGTGCCGCCGCTGATGATGGAAAAATTAGTAAATTGAGCAAAAATTTGGGCAGAGAGTAGCCCCTTGCTGGCGTTAATTAACGGGGTGTCCTTAGGCAGTTCCGAGATAAGCTTTGGAATAGCGGTGGATGGAGTGGCGATGATGATAATACCAGTATCACGGATAGTGGCATTTAAGGGAATATTGGGATGTTTGATTGGATCGTAAAAATTAATAGAGTGATAGTTTTCTTCTAAAATGGTGCCAAGAGCAGAGCCAAAAGCACCAGCGCCCAAAATAGTTACTTTCATATATCTATTATAGCACGGAAAGGACAACGAGGTTTTCTAGATGTGGGGTACGGGGAAAGAAATTGTAGGGCTGAATTTTATCAATGCGATACTTTGTGGTGAGCATTTTAAGGTCACGAGCCTGGGTGGCGGGGTTACAGGATAAATAAATAATTTTAGGAGGCTTGACTTCAAGGAGTTTATTTATCAATTTCATATCGCAGCCAGCACGAGGAGGGTCGAGGATGACGGACGCGTTCGGTGAGATGTAG
Source organism: Candidatus Nanosyncoccus sp. (assembly GCA_045536725.1). GTDB lineage: Bacteria > Patescibacteriota > Saccharimonadia > Saccharimonadales > Saccharimonadaceae > Nanosyncoccus. Next base: position 21,861 of record JAZSOC010000021.1, on the reverse strand, counting down.
TCTAAAGCGTCCTCAGAATTGGCGCAAATAGCTTCTATGCTATTTGCGCTAGTCCTAAGTACGTTAGCATGCAGTTCGCCGAACGCGTCCTTATTGCACTCAACGAGGGTGAGGTCTTTGTCTTTGGCGGTGGAAAGACCGATGGTGCCGACGCCGGCGTAAAGGTCAAGGACTTCGTCAGTATGAATGTGAGTGGCGATTTCTTTTAAAGCCATTTCATAGACTGGCAGGTTGATTTGGAAGAAGCCATTTGGCGAGTAAGAGTACTCATGCCCTAACAAAGTGTCAGTGAGGTTATTAAAAATGGGGTGGGGCTTACCATTCTCAAAAAGCCCACCGGAAATTTCACCCTGTTGATTAGCGCGAAGTAGGAGCGATTGGTATTTGCGTGCTTCTTCATGGCGAGCATTTAAATCATTTATGATTTCCAGAGCCTTTTGGTAAATTTCGGGCATTTCTAGTGAGGAATTTTCAATGATAACTTTGCGGTGCGTACCACGTAACCTCACGGCGAGTTTTATTTTGGCTTCGGCAATATCCCAGTAGAGAGAATATTCCATTTTATTGCGGTAAAAGAATTCTCTACCATCAGTCTGAACTGGCGAAAATTCATAATCCACCAGACCTTCTTGGCGGAAACTTTCTTTTAATAAGTCTAATTTAGCAGACAATTCAAAGTCATAATCCATGATTTGCCAGGGTGAGGTGGAGATGTAAATATTGTCACGTGGGGCAATGCGGTGAGGAGATTCATTCTGAATTTTGGTGGCGATAGCTTCAATGTATTTAGATTTCTTTTTAGTGATTTCATAATCTAAAACTTCTTCACCAGGCAGGACGTTCCAGAAAAAGGCTTTTTTGCCATCTTCTAAGGTGGCAATTCCCTGCCCACCGGGCACTAATTTTTCAATTTTATTCATAACGCAGAGCCTCAATTGGGTCTTTTTTGGCGGCTTTTCTGGCTGGCATAGTGCCGGCGAGGAAGGCAATAAACATCACGAGTAGCATGATTGTTAAGACGGAGCCAGGCGTGAACTTGACGAGGTCAAAAGTTGGAAAGTCGGCAAGTAGGCCACCAGGCTGATGGAAAGTATGGTTAACGATGTGCCCCAGGAGTATAGAAACGATAGTGCCAATAGCGGAGCCCCAGAAGCCGAGGAGAATAGCCTCAATGGAAAAGCTGAGGAAGATTTTAGCACTAGAGAGACCGAGGGCCTTCATAAGGCCGATTTCACGGGTACGTTCCTGGACGGACATAAGTAAAGTATTGATGATGCCGATGGAAGCAGCTACGAGGGCGATGCCGCCAAAGATGGTGAAGATCACGAGAATGGCGTCAAAGAAGGTGCGGACCATGCCAACTTCATCATCAATAGTGATGGCGGTGAAGCCAAGGTCTTTTAGCTGTTCTTTGATGCTATCAAGTTTATTAGGGTCAATTTCGCCAGTAGCCATGACTGTGCGATTCTTAACGCTGTCGGTGACACCTTCCGAATAGAGGTTATAGATGGCGTCATTGCCAATTTGATTAATGCGGATACCGCCGCCCATTGATAGAATGCTAGGAGCTTGGACGCCAACAATCTTAGCTTCATAAGTGGCGATACAGTCTTCTGAATTAGTGACACTGTAGCATTTGACGGGCTGCTTGACACCAAAAGTGATAGTTTGGTCGATGGCGTCTTCGTGGGAGTCAAAGCCGAGAGCTTCTGCGTAATCTTCGGAAATGAGCACCTCAGCAGTGTCTGTGTTTGGATTAATTTGACGGCCAGCAGAAAGATCGGCGTTGATGCCACCGCTCGGCATGAGCCCCAGAGAGGCGCGGAAACGCTTATCAGTCTGGTGGCTGGTGACATATTCGGCAGTGGCCATGTAATATGGAGCAATGGAGATTACACCGTCAATATTGCGAATTTTAGCAAGGTCTTCATCACTGATGGTTTCGGCGTCGCCGGCGTTTGTTTCCGTATTATACTCGGTGATACCACCACCCCCCATCATGGAGACGAGGGTGTCGTAGGCGGCAGTAGAAGCAATTTCAATGTAGCCATCGCCGCCGATACTCTCAACTTGCTTATCGATAAAATCATTGACGCCAGTATGAATGGCGGTGACGGAAATGATAGAAAATGAACCAACGAAGATAGCAAGGATGGTGAGAAAGCTACGTAATTTATTGCGCCAAAGATTGGCATTGGCGGATTTTAAGATGTCGATAAAGTTCATTTGCGACCTCCTTTCTTAGCTTTGGCTTTTTTAGCTTCTGGAGTGTTGGCGGGTTTAGTCTTAGTGCGGGCGGCGGCGTTGGCTAAGCGGGTAGTCGGGCGGCGAGTGCGTGTTTTTAAATCTTGATCGGTGATAATTTTACCATCGGCGATACGGATGCGGCGGTCGCAAAGTGAGGCGAGTTCTTCATCGTGGGTGACGATAATTAGGGTGACACCCTTATCATGATTCAGGTCAAAGAGTAGCTTGATGATTTTTTCGCCAGTGGCAGAGTCTAGGTTGCCGGTGGGCTCATCCGCGAAGACAATTTTAGGATTATTGACGATAGCGCGAGCAATACAAACGCGCTGCTTTTGGCCGCCAGATAGATTAGTGGCTTTAACTTTGGCTTTTTCGGTAAGGTCAACAGTGTTGATGGCTTCTAAGGCAAGCTGTTTGCGGGTGCGGCGACGAGTACCAGAAATCTTTAGCGGCAAAAGGACATTTTCTAGGACGGTTTCATTGCTATTCATGAAGAATTGCTGGAAGACGAAGCCAAAGACACGGTTCCGTAAACGTGAGAGCTGGCGACGGCTGAGCTTTGTAGAATTGATACCGTCAATTTTAATAGTGCCGGAAGTGGGAGTGTCTAGCAATGCTAAAAGATGCATGAGGGTGGATTTGCCAGAACCAGATTTTCCGACGATGGCGACAGATTCGCCCTGATTAATAGTGAGATTAATATCACTTAAAGCTAAAAATGCAGTAGCCCCTTTACCGTAAATTTTGGAAAGGTGGCTAGCCTCGATAATAGGTTTCATAGAATAATTATAACATTTTATGGTATTTTTTACATCATTATGTTACAATAGCTAGTGAGGATGTACTGGGCTGTCGCCAAGTGGTAAGGCACCAGGTTTTGGTCCTGGCATTCGGGGGTTCGAATCCCTCCAGCCCAGCCAAACACTCCTTGTACGTCAAATCTATGATAAAAAGAACGCCGTTTTCGGCGATTCTTTTTTATGATTCAAGAAATTTCCTGATTGCTGCGGCAGTGGCGTCGGGCGCTTCATAATTGATGATGTGTCCGGTATTAGGGATGATAGTAAGCTCTGCGTGGAGGGTATTAGCAAGCTGGCGAGTTTTTACAAGTGGGATTAAACGATCTTTTTCGCCGACGATGATAGCGGTGGTTTTTTGAAAAGGAAAGTCGGCTATGCTATGTGTGGCAGAAAAAGTACCGGATTTAAAAATATCTTTCCTGGGAGAGGCGGCGGAGCCAGCATGAGTGAGAGCTAAAGATTTTTTAAAAAGGACGCGATCTTTTGGGATAAACATAAAGCGAGTAGTGAGATAGTCTACGACTTTTGGGGGGATGATGGCGGTGAGTGGAGCTAAGCTTTTAAAAATTTTAGCAGGTTTTGCGGAGATGGGTGAAAGTAAAATGATTTTTTCATTAATTAATTTTGGATGAGTACTGGCGACAGCGGAGGCAATAATTGAACCCAGTGAGTGTCCGATTAAAATAGGCTTTTTTAAATGGTGAGTATCAATGTAGTTAGTGATAAAAGTGACATAATTTGGCATATCGTATTCATCAAAAGTATTGCCGCCGGCTGGTGGGATATCTGGAACATGAACCTCATAATCTGGAAAGAGATTAGCGATTTCTGCTAAACCTTCATGATTGCCACGATAGCCATGAATGAAGAGGAGCGGCGGCTTATCCATGGCTATTCCTTTTTGGCGGCATCTAACTGTGGATCTTTGCCGCTATTAATATCATCATAGGAGCGCTTTACGACTTTATCGGGAGTAATACCTTTGCCATTAATACTGGTATCGTTTGGCGTATACCAGCTGGCAGTGGTGACTTTCAGGACGGCGCCATCTTCTAAATCGAGAAGGGTCTGGACGACGCCCTTACCATAAGTTTGTTCGCCGATAATGGTGGCCTTATGGTAATCTTGGAGAGCACCGGCGACAATTTCTGAGGCGGAGGCGGTATTACCGTTAACTAGAACGACGGTTTTCATGTCTTTAAGGATAGCTTCGCCGCGCTTAGCTCTAATAGTTTCAGTACTGAAATGGCGGGATTTCTGGATAAGAATTGGCTCCCCGTCAATCCAGAGTGACAAAAGATCCTTAGCGGCAGAAGTGTAGCCACCACCATTATTGCGTAAATCTAAGATGACTTTACTTATGCCACGGTCTGCAAAATCTTTGGCGAAATCTTTGACAATGGTGCCGGTATTATCGTCGAAGCGAGTAATCATAATAATAGCCGTGTCATTTTCGTAGGTGACGTCAGCGGAAACATTGTTAATCTCTTCACGAGTCATAGTGAAATCCAGCTCTTTGCCATCGCGAACAATGGTGATAGTGACGTCTGTACCAGCTTCACCGCGGACTTTCTGGGCGACGACATCAGTAGTAAGGTTATATACTTCTTCCCCGTTGACTTTATAAATAATATCGCCAGCGAGAATACCTACTTCACGTGCGGGATTATCTGGCAGGGTGCGAATAACGCGGATGTAATCGTCGCGCTCACCCATCTCAATGCCGACGCCAGCGCCAACTTTGCCGTGGAGGGATTCTTCAAATTCATTGGCCTCCTCAGCGTTCATGTAGACAGTATACTTGTCGCCGAGAGATTCTACGAGGCCTTTTTTGGCGCCGTCTAAAATGGTGGAATCATCCATGTCGCCGTCATAGTTAGCGGAAAGTTGCTTGTAGACTTTATTGAGGCTATTCCAGTTTACTGAAGCGGTGTCTTTGAAGGATGAATCAATGTAGGGTAGAACGGAATTTAAGAAAGTATCAATATTAGGTGCGACAAAAGCACCAATAAAGAGACAGATGACTCCCGTAACTAGGGTACTTAAAATTGCATTAGGTAATCTTACCTGCTTATCCTTCCAAGACTTGCTCATTATTTAATTTTAGCACTAGAAATATATTTAGTCAAAGTGGACGAAGAACCACTTGTAGGAGCCGTCATAGCTGTGCTGATATTCATCGTATGGTGAGACGTTTTTGCGGTAGCCATAATCACCCATGCGGTGAGGCTGTGCGCTGTACCAGTTGTTGTATTCAGAAACATCAATACTGTCGCTGCCGTTAACATTCTCTACCCACATGACGTGGCCGTATTCACCATCAAGGCTAACGGCGACGGTATGGGCGGCTGGCTCATGGTCTACCCGGAGGCCAACAGCACGAGCGGAATCAGCCCAGCTGTAGGCATTACCCCAGCTGTAAATGCTGTAACCCCAATATTCTTGAGCTTTATAGCCGGCATAGCTAGTGCATTGACAGACGTAGCCACCAACGGTGGAGAAGCTGAGGTTAGCGGCAGGGCATTCCCCGGCCCATGGATAGGAATTAACACCACTGGCCACAGTACCGGTGCTATGGTAGCGGGCGATTTCATTGGCGATTTCAGACTCTTTGATTTTGCGAGCTTCTTCCGCTTCAGCAGCGTAAGCATCAGCGTTACCTTTGTATTTCTTGACAAGCTCGGTTTGCTGATTGCGGCGCTCTGCGACGGCGGTTTGCTGGAGCTGCTGATCAGCGATAATACCTTCTACTTCTTTCTTTTGACTTTCCAATTCTTCTTTAAGGGCCTTAACGGCTTGTGCGGAAACAGCGATTTGAGACTTAACGGATTCTGCGCGAGATTGCTTTTCGGCATAGTCACTGATGGAGCTGGAGCTAGCGAGGATCATGATAGCTTCTGGCTCTGCGTCAAAGTGGGCATCGACTAGCATTTTAGCGAGGGCGGCTTGCTGTTCTTTGAGCTTGACGGTATTATCTTCAATTAAATCTTTCAGGTCATCAGAGCGGGCAACGTTGGCAGTGATGCGAGCTTCAATCGCGGCAATTTCATCGTTCAGGCGGGAAACCTCACCTTCCAAAGTTTGGGCGGCTTGGGTGGCGCTGGAAGCCTTGGCCATCGCTTCCATTTCTGCCTTTTCGGCGGCGACACATTTTTCTGAAACGCAGTTATCTGTGGCAGAAGTATTTTTACTATTTATGACTACTGATGAGATAGGCAGAGTGATAGCTGCTAGCAAAAGAAGACATGTTTTTATTTTTCGCATGTTTATCATGGCTCAATTATAGCATAAGCGTAATTAGAGTACAAGTGTTAGTTACTATTTTAGATATTTTCGCACTGCGAAGCGGGCGGAAATAGTATTAATTAGCCAGCCGAGGGCGATCATGACAAGAGCTACAAGAATAGCTTTATTGGAGCTGAGAACATTGGAAACAGTAGAGATATGAATGCCATAGCCGGCGAGCCGTTCAGAAATACTATTATAGGCGATAATGCCGGCGACACTAGCGATAATACCAGCGATAACACCACAGAGTTCCGCTTCTACGAGGAAAGGTCCACGAATGAAACTATTATCTGCGCCGATTAACTTCTCCATGTAGATTTCTTCACGGCGTGAGAAGATGGCCATACGGATAGTATTGAAGATGACGAGGATGGAGACGACCAGGAAGATGCCAGAAAGAACTAAGCCGCCGGTCTTGGCCATGTTAGCCCATGAGGTGATAGTGCTAATTTGTGTGCTATTAACATCATAAGTAGGTGGCTTAGTAGGGTCAACGTTGTCAATAAATTCTTGGTCTGATTCTACTATATTCTTGATGCTGTCTAGCTCGTTAGAGTCTGCGACCTTAATGCGCATGGTGGCTTGCATGGTGCTGATTAAGATATCTTTCATTTCGTCGCCGGTAATGAGGGAGAGGGTATCCTCGTCATTTTTAAGCTCTTGCTCTTTAAGATAATTCTCATATTCTTGTTCGGAATTGGCAGTTTCAACGTTGGTGACGTTAGGGTCTTTACGCATAGTATCAGCCATGCTATTTAATGCATCGTCAGCGGTGCCAGGTGTGAAGTAGACGGTGATATCAATTTTCTGGCGCATGTAATCAGCGGTGGAGGAAAGGATAATACTGGCAATTACGGTGACAAAGAGGATAATTAAGGTGAAGGTGGTGACAACGGTAGCAGCGAGGGAAAGCCAAATATGGCGCACGAAGCCACTGAGGCCGTATTTAATAATGCGGATTTTAGTGCGAAAGAAGCTACCACTGGCATTTTTACTCATGGTTTTTAAGCGGTCTTTGGTGGGCTCTTTAAATTTACTGGTAGCCTTTTTAGCCATTAGATAACTCTCCTTCCTGGGGTATTAAGTGAGCGACGGCGAAGTGGTGCGGAGCTATTAGAACGGAGACGGGCGGTGGAAGGCTGATTTTTTTGAGGGGCAGGCTTAGCGACTTGCGGGCGGCTGAGGCTCTGGCCAGGCTTCCTAATGACGCGGCCGTTAGAATGGAAGCCGCTCATGCCGTCATTGTCACTATCCAGGCGATAAATGCCGTGCTGTTTTTGATCGGAGACAATTTTACCGTCCTTCAATGTGATGACGCGCTTCATTAAGTGATTAACGATAGACTCATCGTGGGTAGTAACAAGTACGGTAGTGCCGTAATCATTGACCTTTTTTAGTAAATCAATGATTTCTTGGCGAGTGAGCTTATCAAGGTTACCAGTGGGCTCATCGGCGATGAGGACTTTTGGCTGGCGGGCGACAGAGCGGGCAATGGAAACGCGCTGTTGTTCTCCACCGGAAAGTTGAGCTGGGAATTTATAGGCTTTATCAGCAAGACCGACAAGCTCCAAAACCTTTGGTACGGTGCGTTCAATTTCACGGTTGCTCATGCCGGCGATTTCTAGGGCGAAAGCAACGTTTTCATAGACGGTACGCGCAGGAAGTAGCTTAAAATCCTGGAAGACGACACCGAGGCGGCGGCGATAATGTGGAATGTGGCGCTTCTTGACGTGATCAAGATCAATGCCACCAATGACGATTTTACCACTGTCTGGGGCTTCTTCCTTGGTGATCATTTTAAGTAGAGTGGATTTACCGGCGCCGGATTTACCGACTAGAAAAACGAATTCATTTGGCGCGATATGTAAAGAAATATTATCAAGAGCAGGGCGAGGATCGCCAGGGTAATGTTTGGTGACGTGATCAAACAGTATCATAGTTATATAGTAACATAAGCACGATGAGCATGCAAGCAGTGAGTACTAGCTATCTAGGTATGCTTCTATAAATTCGTCAATATCACCGTCTAGCACTGAGTCAATATCGGTGGTTTCATGTTTGGTACGAGTATCTTTGACGAGCTTATATGGCTGCATGACGTAATTTCTGATTTGCTGGCCCCATTTAGCGGATTCACCGGCACGCAACTTATCGATACTTTCGGCGCGCTGTTCTTGTTGCATCTCATAGAGTTTGCCGCGCAAAATTTCCATAGCTTTTTCTTTATTCTGCAACTGTGAGCGTTCATTTTGGATGGCGACGACGGTATTCGTAGGAATATGTGTGATGCGCACTGCGGAGTTGGTAGTGTTGACGGATTGTCCGCCGTGGCCGCCGGAATGATAAACATCGATGCGTAAATCTTTATCGTCAATTTTAATGTCGGTATCGTCCTTAAAGACTGGTAAAATTTCTACCAGGGCGAATGAGGTTTGACGCAAATTGTCGGCATTAAAAGGACTGAGTCGGACGAGGCGGTGGACGCCATTTTCACTGCGCAACTTACCATAAGCATTGGCGCCAGAAACTTCATAGACGGCAGTTTTAATACCAGCTTCTTCGCCGGTAGCGCGTTCTAAGCAAGTGACTTTAAGATTATTTTTCTCACAGAAACGTAGATACATCCTTTCAAGCATGCCGGCCCAATCCATAGCTTCAGTGCCGCCGACGCCGGAAGTAATACGGATAATGGCGTCACCATGGTCGTGTTTGCCAGTGAAGCGCAAGGCCTTTTTGAGCTCATCCAGAGTGGCGGCCATAGAATCTAGCTGTGACGTGATTTCGCTTTGTAGGTCAGGCTCGTTTAGGGCGATAATTTCTTGAAGGTCCGCGGCTTGAGTTTTTAGGAGCTGCCAAGGATGGACTTCTTCCTCAAGGTTGGATAAAGTCATAGTTTTAGTGCGGGCATCATCTGGGTTATTCCAGAGTTCTGGTCGGGCGACTTCTTGTTCTAAAGTGGCGATTTGGGTGATTTTCTGGTCAAGATTTAATCTTTGCCAAGCTTCGGCTAATTCTGTATTTAGGTCTTTCAGCTTTTTCTCTAGGTTATCCATGATATTTATTATACCTCAAAGTTTAAATCGCCATAATCTGAGAGCTTGTGATGATAAGCTTCTTTTAGTTCTGCTCTTTCACCAACACACTCAAAAGGCTTCATGACATCATCTACACCGAGTAAACCTTTGAAAGTTTCTGTTAGGTCTGGATCGGTAAATAAATCGCGGCCGCCGAATAATTTTTGCTGCGCTGATGCTTTAATGAATGGTGCAAATAGCAGGTAGGAATTGGCGCACTTAGGACATTTGCCACACCAAGTGAGATACTCGGCGAGCTGGCCTTGCTTGTAATTGGCGATGTTGCAGGAAGAAAATTGTTCGCCATATTTATTCCAGCATTTTTCAGCGAATAATTTGGCGATGTCCAGCTCACGATACTTTCTGAGTGGTGAATAAACTTGGAGATTTTTAGAAATAAATTGATGTAAGTAATTTTGATATAGATTTTCTGCTGTGGCGGTCTTAGACCATTGATGATTGACGGCTAAATCGCCAATTTGCGTGTGAGGCTCTTCTCCCTCACGGCCGATACTGGTGAGTACGGTATTTTGGTTATTTAAAATGGCTTGAATGAGGGCTAGAGTTTGATTAATATAGGTGACGGGGACGTGGCCGCTTTTACCACCGGCGCGCTTTAAGCTAGGGATATCAATTTTGCGAACAATGACGGAAAGAGGGTGTTTTAAATTATCCAGAACCTTGGGATGTTTACCATTATGGCTAATGAAGATTGGTGTATAGGCGATACCCTGCTCGTCTAGCAAAGCGGCATTTAACAGTGAATCTTTGCCGCCGGATTGCAAAATGGTGATACCTCGCCCGTCGTAAGTGAGAGGCTCAACTGGCTGGTGATTTTTAGCTTCAAAATGAGCTAAATCATCGCGAGTTAAATGATTTTCAAAAGCGAATTGAGAAAGACCTTCTTGATAAACGTGATTAAAAAACTTGGCTTCATTATCACTAATGGTGCTAAGCATGGAGACTTCTTTAGTGGGATGAGATTTATAATAAGATGTGCCAATTAAAATGTGTGCCAGAAAGAGAGCTTCAGCTAAGACGGCTGAATTATACTTTTGGCCAGTATTAATAAATTGGACGGATTCAGAAAAAAGCGTGCCGTCTGCGCCTTGGTAATTAAAGGTGGCGAGGTAAGTTTTAGGATTAAAAGTATAATCTAAGAATTTAAACATTATTGTAACTTCTTTACGAGTTTTTGGAATTTATTGCCGCGATCTGCAAAATTATCAAACATATCAAAGCTAGCGTGGCCTGGCGACATTAGGACGATGGCAGGCTTGCCTTCTTCACCGTAATCTTCGGCAATTTGTTGGGCGACTTCTACGGCAGTGGGGAGTGACTCCACCATGATGTATTTATGTGGGTTCTGATGGGCGGCGAGAGCTTCTTTAGTTTCGCCGATAAGGACACATTTGACGAGGTTCGGTGCGGAGAAAATGCGGCTGGCGATCAAGGATGGGTCAGTGCCCTTATCTTTGCCGCCGGCAATAAGGACGGTGGGTGAATCTTCAAAGGCACTGAGTGCGACGTCAAGGGCTGGGAAGGCGGATGAATAGTTATCGTCATAGTATTTAACGTAATTCAATTCACGGAGGAATTGAATGCGATGTGGGAGCCCTTCAAAATTATTTAAAGCTTCTTTAATGGTGCTGTAATTATTGCGAGATTTTAAGAAGGTGGCAGAATCTTGATGAAAATAAGCGGCGACAGCCTCAATGGCGGCGGTGGCATTTTCAACGTTGTGCGCACCGGGCAAGTGTAAATTATTTTTGATGAGATTCAAGAGCTTAGTGTCTGTGGATGGATATGGCAATTTAGTGCCGAGTGACTGTTTGGCGATACGGACGGAATCCGGATTCTCACAATAATAAATACAGTAATCATCAACCGTTTGATGGCTGGCGATGTTGCTTTTAGCAGTGACATAATCATTATAATCTTCATGAACGTTGAGATGGTCTGGTTCAATGCGCAAGACTACGGAAATGTGTGGAGACTTTTCTAAGTCCCAAAGTTGGAAGCTGGACATTTCATAGACGACAATATCGTCTGGCTTAATTTTATCAAGGACGCTGATGGAAGCTTTCCCAATGTTGCCGACAAGGTGCACTTTTTTGCCAAAAGCTTGTAAAATAGCAGTGATGAGGGAGCAGGTGGTGCCTTTGCCCTTGGTGCCAGTGACACCAATAATTGGCGCCTTGGCATGGTCAAAGAAATATTTGGTCGCAGTGGTGAGATTATCCAGCTTTGGCAGGTGATGCGGTGAAACGCTTGGGCTTCTAAAAACTAAATCATAGGCTGATAAATCTGGCAGATCTTCTGGCTTGAAATCGTCAAAAATTTTAATTTCGGCAGCTTGCTTTTTAAAATAATTTTCAATGGCTTTACCTTCTACGCCGTATCCCAAAATTGCTATTTTCATAGTTTTATTATACACGCTAAGAGGAGCCTTGTAAAACTTGCTACTGTAATTTTACTCTATCACCCAGCTCTGTGATGAGGCCTTTTTCTTCACTGGAAACGGCGGCAAAGGCATGAATATTGGTGCCGGCAAATTCTCTGGCTAGATCAATAATGGTGGCCTTTTTCAGGGATTTAATCACGTCAGGGATTAAATCGTAACGGGAAATTTCGCCAGATTGAAAATAGGTGTCGCTGTAATAGTCAGCGATCTGCCCGACGGTCTGCGCGCCCATTTGGTAACGGCCGATGGCATAAGACTTGGCAGCTTCAATATCATCGTCGGATAATTCTCCGTTTAAAACTTTAGCGAGTTCTTTCTGGGTGAGGTCAAAAAGCTCAATGGAATTTTCGGTATTGACTTCGCCATCAAAATCCCAGGAGGTGAGATGTTTGCCGCTCATTAGGCTACTACCCATACCATAGGCGAGGCCGCGTTTCCTGGCTTGGCCGAAAATTTTACTATTCATGGTGCCGGTGAGGATATGATTGAGACAATTCATAGCTTGGACTTCGGCGCTGTCTAAGTGGCGTGGGGTGATGTAGGAAAAACCAAAGGTGATATTGTTGGCATCTTTACGGCGGATGGCGATTGGGTCGGCGGCGTGAAGTTCGTCGCGGGGGATTTTAAAACGCTCACCTTCTTTTAGTTCCCAGTTTTCAAGCATTCTGATGATTTGGCGTTTGCGGGAGCGGCCAATTTGCCCGGCGATAATGAAGCGCATATTTTTGGCGGTATGGGTGCGGCGATAATGCTCGCGAATATCTTTTAATTCAATATTAGAAATGGTCTTAATGCGTTCTGAAAAAGTGGGTGAATCTTCGCCGATGGCTTTTTGTAATCTCGGCCAAAGTAGGCGATTGTAATCATTGAGATAGCCGGTGAGCTCAGCGCGGACGGTGGACTTTTCAGACTTTAATTCTTCCTCATTAAAACGTGGTGAGGTGATGGCGATGCGCTTTAATTCTAAGATGCGCTCCCATTCAAAATCGGCACACTCGGTTTCATAACAGACGGAATAATCGGAAGTCCAGGCATTGTGATAGGCACCATTCTTAGTGAAGTCAGCTTCATAACTTTGCTCGCTGCGATACTTGGCGTTAGCACCAAAGCTCAGGTGCTCCACGACATGGGCGATTTCGTAAACGTCAGGTGTTTTGGCGTAGCGAATACCAGCACGAAATTGGACGCGCGTATCCATCACACTGGCGCCAGGGATGTCAATCAGAAGACCCTTGGCGCCATTTTTTAGCGCTACCTCTTCAACAGAGTGGCGCATTTATTTTTTCTTCTTGTTAGATTTGCCCTTCTTTTTGTTTTGGCGGTTTTGTTTTTTGGATTTTCTGGCAGCGTTACGTTTAGCGGCGGCAGATTTAGCCTTGGTTTTAGCTGGCTTATCGGAAAATTCTTTATCCATGTTCTTTTCGCCGGCGGAGATTTCATTGACGCCCTTTTCAACGCCACTTGCAGCCATCTTGGTGAGCTCAGTATCATATTCTTCACCATCGGCAACTTCAGCAGCGACAGCTTCTTTAGGCGTGATAGTGAGAAGAATCTTTAAGACTTCTTCGCGGAGATTTCTTTGCAGACCATCAAAGAGCTTTTGGGACTCATTGCGGTATTCTACGAGTGGATCGCGCTGACCAACAGAGCGCCAGTGGATACCTTCACGGAGATGTTGCATATTTTCAAGATGCTGCATCCAGAGCATATCGAGAACTTTTAGATAAACTTCACGTTCTACCTTACGCATAACTTCAGGGGTGAATTCATTTTCTTTGGCAGCGTATGCATCCTTAATGGCGGTTAGGGCCAACTTGTAACGATCCTTTTCTTTGCGGCGGAGGCCAATTTCTTCAACGAGAACATCATCGAAGTCAAAGACGGCCTTAAATTCTTCTTTGAAATTCTTATTGACGCGGGAGCTGAATTGAGTCAGATCAGCAGCGGCATCACGCATCAGGCGCTTAATTTCACTTTCGATATTTTCGCCATCGAGAATCTTGCGGCGCATCATGTAGACTACGCGGCGGTGACGGTTAATGACGTTATCGTACTGAACGACGTTTTTACGGGAGTCAAAGTTGAAACCTTCAATGCGTTTCTGGGCAGCTTCGAGAGTTTTGGTGACACTCCGGGTCTGAATTGGAGTATCTTCATCGACGCCGAGGCGCTGCATGAGGACGGCAACACGGTCACCCTGGAAGATACGCATGAGGTCATCTTCACAGCTGACGAAGAACTGAGTGGTGCCAGGATCGCCTTGGCGGCCACCACGGCCACGAAGCTGATTATCGACACGGCGAGAATCGTGGCGCTCAGAGCCAATCACTACGAGGCCGCCAAGCTTCTTAGTTTCAGGGGTGAGCTTAATGTCGGTGCCACGACCGGCCATGTTAGTGGCGAGAGTGACGGCGCCCTTTTCGCCAGCTTTGGCGACGATGGCAGCTTCACGCTCGTTGTTTTTAGCGTTTAAGATTTCATAAGGGATTTTAGCCTTGTCTAGCTCTTTAGCGATTAATTCATTTTTGACGATACTAGCGGAGCCAACGAGGACTGGCTGACCCTTTTCATGGTATTTTTTAACTTCGGCGACGATAGCACGGAGCTTGCCAGCTTCTGTACGATAGATGAGATCATCTTTATCGATACGGGCGATAGGGCGATTAGGCGGAATCTGGATAACGTCAAGCGCGTAAATCTGCTGGAACTCTTCTGCTTCAGTGAAGGCGGTACCAGTCATGCCGGATAGCTTATTATAAAGACGGAAGAAATTCTGGAAGGAGATAGTGGCGAGCGTCATGCTTTCTTGCTTGACGGCGACACCTTCTTTAGCCTCAATAGCCTGATGGAGACCTTCATTGTAGCGGCGGCCTTGCATTAAGCGGCCGGTATGCTCATCGACGATGACTACTTCTCCGCTGTTGGTGACGACGTAATCTTTATCACGCTTAAAGACTACTTCGGCGCGGAGTGCCTGATCCATGTGGTAGACGAGGCGAGTATTTTTAACGGAATAGAGATTATCAATGCCGAGAATACTCTGGACTTTATCGACGCCTTCATCGGTGAGCGTGACGGAACGGCGCTTTTCATCAAGAACATAATCATCTGGGCCGAGAGCGCCAGCAATTTTGGCAAATTGATAGTAAGAATCAGGATTGTCGCCGGCTGGGGCGGAGATGATGAGCGGAGTGCGAGCCTCATCAATGAGAATGGAGTCTACTTCGTCGACGATGGCGTAATTTAGTTCTCTTTGGCGGAGAAATTCTGGCTCAGAGACCATGTTATCACGGAGATAGTCGAAGCCAAATTCATTATTGGTACCGTAGGTGACGTCTGCGGCGTAAGCCTCCTTGCGGGTGCAAGGTTTGAGGTGCTGCATGCGCTCATCTTCGTGTTCTTCATTGATGAAATCTTTATCATAGATGAAGCTGGCATTATTAATGATGACACCTACCTTCATGCCGAGGAAATCGTAAACTGGGGCATTCCAGCCGGCGTCACGCTGAGCGAGGTAATCGTTAACGGTGACGACGTGGACGCCGCGCTCCGTGAGAGCGTTAAGATAGGCCGGGAGCAGGGCGACAAGTGTCTTACCTTCACCGGTCTTCATCTCGGCGACGTTACCTTCGTGGAGAGCAATACCACCAATCATCTGGACGTCAAAGTGACGCATCTTTAAGATGCGATTAGTGGATTCACGGACGAGAGCGAAGGCGTCTGGTAAGATAGCGTCAAGAGCCTTAGCTTCACCCTGCTTCTTGGTGAGCTTCTTTAGGCGATTTTTTAAGACTTCTGTTTGCTCAGCGAGCTCAGCCTTTTTCATGTTTTGATATTTAGGCTCAAGCTTGTTGATATCCATCGCCTTTTTATACATGCGCTTTAAAGTGCGCTTCTGGGCATCACCAAATACACCTTGCAGGAGACGGGTCATTAAAGTTTTGTCGGCCAATTTATCAGTAGGCTTCTTTTCCTTCACTCTTTTCATATTCTCTTTATTATACTATATTAACTACGTTTTTTGAAGAGGCTGCGGAGAGATGGCTTCCGAAGATGTGGATTGGTCTCTAATTTATAGCGGCGGATTTGCCCCATGAGCTTAGCCTCTAAAATATCCACGCCGGCAAAGACGTTAGTGGTCTCATCCTTGGCGGCGATAACTTTACCGCCAGGGATTTCCATAGCGGCGGAAATTTCATATTTGTTAGCCTTAGGCTTATCAATGCCTTTAACGACGACTTTAACGACGACATCTTTCTTACTGCCTTTCGGGAGATAACGGTCAAGCTTACCAATGCGCTTAATAGTATATTTGCGCAGGCCTTCTTCTACGTTGTAATTGTTGCCAGTGATATCTATTTTATCAATCATCTTAACTCCTTTACTTTATTATAACATATTGTGGTACAATAAATGTATGTTAGATGTTAATTTTATCCGGGAAAACAAAGAGTTAGTAGTAAAGTCCGCCAAGGAAAAGGGTTACTCTGTTGATATTGCTGAGATTTTAAGCTTAGACGATAAGCGTAAAGAGCAGCTTCTAGTAGTGGACGGCCTACGTGCAGAAAGAAACAGCGTGGCAGCTTCAATGAAGGGTGGTAAGCCATCCCCAGAATTGATCGCTAAGGGTAAAGAGATAAAAGAAAAGCTCTCTCATGAGGAGGAACTACTTAATAATATTATATCACAGCTTGATGAGAAAGTCAAGGCAGTGCCAAATATCATTTTCCCAGACGTCCCACTTGGCCCAGAGGAAAATAGCGTAGAAGTGAAGAAGTGGGGCAAGCCCAAGGCTAAGGGTGTGGACCATCTGGATTATGCCACGGGGCGTGACTGGGTGGACTTTGAGCGTGGTGCGAAGGTGGCCGGCGCAAAGTTTTATTATCTGAAAAATGGCTTGGCCATGCTAGAAAATGCTTTAATCCAATTTGGTTTAAAGAAAGTGACGGAGCACGGCTTCTCTTATATGACGGTACCAGATTTGGTGTCCTCCAGAGTGCTGGAAGGTTGTGGTTTTAATCCGCGCACTTCTGACCAGTCCGATGAATACTTCGTGGAGGGCGAGGATTTGGCTCTGATTGCCACGGCAGAAATGCCGCTCACGGGCTACCACATGGATGAGATTCTCGATGAGAAGGATTTGCCGCTGTTTTACGCCGGCTATTCAGCCTGTTTCAGGAAAGAGGCAGGGGCTTATGGCAAGTATACGCGTGGTTTGTTCCGAGTGCATCAGTTTAATAAGCTGGAAATGTATGCTTTCTGTCTGCCAGAGCAGTCTAAGGAGATTCACGAGAAGATTCTGGCGATTGAGGAAGAAATCTGGCAGGAGCTAAATATTCCATATCATGTCATTAATATTGCCGCAGGGGATCTTGGTGCGCCAGCTGCGAAGAAGTATGACCTAGAATATTGGTCGCCAGTGAATCAGAAATATCAGGAGCTGACTTCTTGTTCTAATTGTACAGATTTCCAGGCGCGTTCCGTGAATTGTCGGGTACGGCGTAAGGATGGTAGCTTAGAATTTGTACACACACTGAATGGTACGGCTATTTCCCTGGCGCGGACGATGGTGGCCGTGATTGAAAATTATGCCAATGAAGATGGCACCTTCACTGTGCCAGAGGCATTGCGGCCATACCTTGGCGGCAAGGAGACTTTGTAATGGAATATGCCTTGGTGGGGCTGGGCGCTGTTAACGTCATCCTTTTGATTGTTTTACTTTTGAAGAAGCCTGCGGCGCCGGCTGTGGATGAGAAATTGAATGAGCGCTTAGTGCGAATAGAGGGGCAGTTGGATAAATTGGCGCCACAGATTTCCTCGGAATTTAGGGAGAACCGCAAGGAAATCTCTCAGAATTTCCAGGTGATTGAAAAAAATGTTAGCACCAGCGTGAAGAATCTGCAAGATGAAAATACTAAGAAATTAGAAGAGATGCGTGAGACGGTGGATGAGAAGCTAAAGTCCAGCGTGGAAAAGCGCTTCAATGAGAGCTTTAAGACAATCCAGACACAGTTAACGCAGGTTTATAAGGGGCTCGGGGAGATGCAGACTCTCGCTACGGGTGTGGGTGACCTTAAAAAGGTAATGGAGGGGGTGAAGACGCGGGGGATTTATGGCGAGGTACAGCTCGGCTCGATTATTTCAGATATTCTTAGTAAATCTCAATACGAGGAAAATATTGCTACAAAGAAGGGCTCCACGGAGCGAGTGGAATTCGCAGTGAAGATGCCGGGTAAGGATGATACTGCGCCGGTTTATTTGCCAATAGATTCAAAGTTCCCCGTGGAAAACTATTCCAGATTGCTAGCGGCCTATGAGAAGGGTGATAAGATTGAAATTGCGCGTTACCAGAAGGCGCTTTCAGATGACGTCAAGACGCAGGCTAAAAAAATTTCCACTAAATACTTGAACCCGCCAATGACTACGGATTTTGGGATGATGTTCGTCCCGACGGAATCTTTATATGCGGAAATTTTGAGGATTCCGGGTCTGTCTGATGAGGTGCGCCAGAAGTTTAACATTTCTATTGCTTCCCCATCGACGATTCCAGTGATGTTATCTTCCTTGTTAATGGGCTTCCGTACGGTGGCGATTGAGAAGCGTTCTTCTGAAGTATGGCAGACACTCGGCGCCGTGAAGGCACAGTTCTCTAAGTTTGGCGATCTCCTTGATGCGACGAAGAAGAAGTTGCAAGAAACGGCCAATAAGATTGATTCCGCCGCGACGACTTCTCGCCAGATTGAACGGAAGCTGAAAGATGTGGAGGCATTGCCGGAAGCGGATTCTGTGAAGATGATTGGCGATGTCTTAACGATGGATGAAGATTAATCTTCTAGCGATTCTTGATTATTGATAATATTAGGGATTTCTGCGATAAGCTCGCGGACGACTTCTTCGTAGCTGGTGTCATAAGTGCGGAAGCCGGCAGCGTAAGGGTGGCCGCCACCACCAAAGTAACCAGCGATTTGATCGGCAATGGGGAGCTCTGAGCGGATTTTACCAGTGACTTTGCCATCCGGGTAAGTTTTAATCGCGACGGCAACTTTCACCCCTTCCACGAGCCGGAGCTCTTCAATGATGAGGACGTTAGGATTATATTCATCAGAATATTTTTCAATATCTTCCCATGGAATGTGTACGGTGGCGAGGGTGCCATCCAGGGAGTATTCTATGCGCTTAATGAGGTCTGCCTTATAGTTAAGAATGCGTTGGGATTTCTTCATGTACTCGCGGCGAGCTTCTTCAATTTCCCAGGTGACGGCGCCGAGGTCAGTAAGCTCAGCAGCAGTGCGATAAGTATCTGCGGTGACGGAGCCGGAGGTGAGGCCGAGAGTGTCGGAAAGTAACCCAGCCATAAGGTAGGTGGCGGCTTGCTTGTTGACTTTTAGCTTTTGCCCTTTGGCGATTTGGTAGATTAAATCGCAGCAGGCCGGTAAAGTCTGGATAATGCCCTGGTGTGGGAAGTTTAAATCATCTTCCGTCTCATGATGATCCAGGACGAAGACTGGCTTAGAATAAAGGCAATTTTTAATGGCGGCATCATCCAAGAGCTTGGATAGTAAAACTTCCGCGGCGGTATCAACGATAATATAACCATCAGCCTGATAGTCAAAATCTTGTGTGACGCGGGCCCAATCTTCAAAATAATGCATGTATTTTGGGATGTCTACTGGGCAGTAAAGTGATATTTCATGCTCATCACCAAGGATGTAATCCAGCGCTAGTGCGGAGCCGAGTGAATCACCATCAGGATTCTCTGCCTGGATGATGCAGAGCCGTGATTTATCTTTTACAAATTCAGTGAAAGTATCGTACATAATATTATTATAACTTATCTTGATTTTTTGATAAAGGTTTGGTATAATAGAACCATAGATGACATACAAGTTACGGATGTATCAAGTATGTTCTCATTTTTGTTTTAATGCTTCGTGGACATTTTTGTCTTTAGATATAATGATTAATTCTTTTTAATTCCCATGTCTTGTCTTTTATTTTTAAATCGGCTGTGCTACTATTATTTGGTCTCTGAAAGATTACATTAGTTTTAAAATAATCGGAAACAATTTGGGCTGCTTCCAACTCATAATCGTTCGGTTTATCTTTAGATGGATTTTCATCTATGACTTTAAAGTGTTTTCTATTTGCTTTGAGAGACATGGTAATAGTGTAGCAAAGGGAGAAATGGGTGGTAAGCACAAGGGATTCTAGGCTAACGTACTACGCAACGCATATTGAACCCAAAGCCCTTATTATAACAAAAGCTAGGATTATAAACGTATTGCCCAGATGGATGATATGTTAAATAACATGCTAATATGGTGCTACTAGCCGTATCGGACCAAAAACTTCCACTCTCGCCCTGTTCTACTTCAGTATTTTGAGCATACCACCAAAGACCATAATATTTCTTAAATCCTAAATTAGTTTGCGCTAATAATTTTGGCCCAGTATCAATTGAATACGCATTTAAATATTTTGCGTAAGAATAGTTCGTACTAGTATTACCATTTACGGGTAATTTCCAATTTTTAGGACATATAGACGTACTGACTGAACCAGTTTCACTGCACGTTGTTTTAGCGGTAGCAGCACACCAGTTATAGTATTGATCGCCATAATACGAAGTATCGCTTGTTGCAGAACTGCCTGTTCCATTAGCCGTATGCACCTTTGCCGCGGAGTATTCATTATTAGTCCAGTCGCTACTCGCCGGAATAGTAAACGTTCCACTGGTAAAGTCACTATCCGCCGCGGAGACAGTCATGTTCACGATGTTCAAGTTGTCCGTCATCCAGCAGTTACCATCTCTGGCTTTAATGATACCGTACTGTTGGCCATTTCTTCTATCATAGAGTTTCTTAGTTTCATCAGTATTCATATTAGCACAATCTGTAAGGGTAAAGTTCTGCATTTGTTCTTCTTCGGTGCCGTTAAGGACGCAGCGGATACTAAAGCCGAAGCCTTTTTGCTCATCATTATTGCTATATATAGTATTATTTTTATAAACAAAGTCATAAGCTGTTGTGGACGATGTGGCAGTAGACATCCAAAATAAACCACCACCAGCTTCAGTATCCCCTTGGCTGTACTCGCTTCCTATTTGGTAATGCCAATCTCCATAATATTTCGTAAATCCTAGACTAGTTTGCGCCAATAGTCCAGCTCCAGTAGTAATCCCATAGACGTTTAATAGTTTTGCATAGGATTTGTTTTGGTATTGGTTTCCGCTAATCGGAAGTCTCCACCCTCTCGGACAGATAGAAGTTGAGACTGTACCAGAAGAGGCAGTGCTTCCTGCAGTAGCTGCAAACCAGTTGTAATAAGCTTCACCTTGGTAACCGCTATTTGTAGCTACATGTAGCTTAGATTCACTAGTAATGTTACTATACCAGTTAGATGTAGCTGGTATAGTAAAGGTAGTCTCGGTAGTAGAGGAACCAAAGTCACTATCTAAGCTAGAGATAGTAAGAGGCTGGGATGGATTATCTATGTTATAGAGCCATAAGTTATCTGCCATCCAACAGTTACCGTCTCTAGCTTTAACGATGGTGTATTCTCGGTTGTTCCTAGAATCCCTTAATACTTTTTGTTCATCGTTTGCCATATTATTACACTCTGCCATGGTGAACTCTTGCATAGTATCACTTGGTATCCCTTCCCCAAACGCAGTATAAGTAACCGTAGTAGTATAAGTACCAGAAGGCATATCAGTAGTGGAGTTAATACCATAGAAGACGCTAATGTCTGTACCACCCGGATAGTTAGGTATGTCTGCTCCTGTTGGTGTAATATCAGTAGCACCAGCAGTGATAAGTTCTGTTTCTTCTAGGTTAGTAGGGTCTGATACTTCTGGTACTGGATGCCAGGATTTATCACTAGTAGTAGTTCCGGTAGTATCTAGACTATAGCCCCAAGTATTAGCAGTGAGAGATGTAGTAGTTACTGGAGAGAAGGATTGAGTAATACTAGTATCGGAAGAAGTGAG
>JAZSOC010000011.1:0-2320 GCA_045536725.1 Candidatus Nanosyncoccus sp. | reverse complement strand
ATAGTCTCCCTTTCTGTAGATGGTACTCCAGTAGGCCAATTAGCCTCTACTAGTGATACAGTAAACGTTAAGACTAATGCACCAAGTGGCTTTAAACTCTATATCTCTAGTACCGATAGTGATCTTACCTCCAGTGATAGTGGAGTAACCGATTCCTTCACTACCACTACTGGTACTAAAGCTTCTCCTACCACACTATCAGTAAATACCTGGGGTTTCTCTACTACTACCCAATCTACACCTATCCCAGCTACTAACTCTACTTGGATAGGTATGCCAGAAGTATCTACTCCAGGAGATAAGACAGAAGAAGAAGTAATCACTGCTGGAGCTATAGACATTACTCCAAGTAATGCAGATGCTCCTAATCTCCCAAATGGTACAGACATTCCTCTATACTATGGTATTAATGCCGATACTACTATGCCTACTTCCACTTACTCTACTACCATCACCTATACTGCCTTTGCAGAAGGTATCGCCCAGAAACTCAGTGACGTAGTAGCAGTAGGGGATTATGTATATATGGTACCGACGAAGACTAGCTATACTAGCTCCTTATATGGTAGTAGCGGGACTATCTATCCTAGTGAGCTAGATACTTGGGTAGTAATCAAGAAAAACACAGACGGTAGCATAGATATGATTTCGCTTCATTCGTCTTCTACAACGATTAAATTATGTGCTAACGGTCGTGGCAGTAATTCTATTAATGAAGTTCCATACATCTTTTCTACACTAGCGGAACAATATGTAAATAGCAATTTTATTGCTTCCTCCAGATATCCAGGCAATAGTGAATCTACTTATACAAACACCATGCCAACTACTTTCGCCGATAAATCATATATTGAGGGTGCAATCGGTAATTTAATTGCTACTCCTGCCGGCTCATCTACCGCTGATTATTATTTTACTGGAATCAGATACATTATGTCTTCATGGAGAACTGATTATTATATGGTTGTTGTTAAGCCAGACGGGTCATTCACTACTACAAGCCAATATTGGCAAAGCAATGATACTGTATGCCAGGCAGGTTATGAGTGCAAATTTCCACTTCGCCCTATCCTCACCACTAAGCCAGACGTATCAGTAGCCCCAGACGGCGATGGCTCAGCTAATCACCCTTGGGTCCTCACCAACTAGCCTTCCAACCTCTTCATGCTTTTTACATTCTCCTCACTAATCACCTTTAACTGTTCCACTGCTAGCCCCCTCAGCAAGACTAGCCGTTCGCTCTGTTCATATCCTTGCTTAATTAATACTGCATTATAACTCTCCATATTAGCTAATACTAATAATTGATGTAAGTTAGCATTATCTCTCAAACTTCCAGTTCCTTTATATTTATTCACCCACTCATTTGCTGTCATACCAAATAATGCTACATTTAATAAATCTGCTTCACTAGCATAAGTATTAGATATTTGCTCTTCTGTTAGTTCCAGCAGTATTAAATTCTTTTCTATTGCATCTGTCTGTATTTTATAGTTAATCTTAGATAACTCTCTTCTGAGATTCCAGTCTAAGGATTTTCTCTCGCTCTCATCGGCTTTCAATCTCCGATAATCTTTCATAATATAAAGTTGAAATTCTGGAGAAATCCAAGTCGCAAAAGACATCGCAATGTCAGCATGCGCATAAGTGCCACCTGAGTATCTACCACGACCACTAGTGATTCCAATAGCGTTTGTTTCACGTATTCATTTTTCAGGAGTCATCACAAAGCGATTTGAGCCAACCTTCATTTTAAACGTGTGCATTTGCACACCTTTAAAATTTGGGTTATGCATCATTTCCCATGCTGCGAGTAGCTCTATTGTGTTTTGGTTCTTCATCCAGTTCTGGATAATAAACCTGGGCTCATCTTTATTTCTATATCTCGCAATATCTGTCAGGGAAATAAACTCATCATTAAAATTAGTACTGTATATACCAATCTCTAATCCTTTTGCTTTTATTACTCCTTTTTGTTTTACACTATTTAAAATAACAGAAGAACTATTCTGCACTACTAAAAAGCTTCCTTTCTGTTCTCCTGCTAATACCTGCTACTAATCTTAATCTACCAAACACTAAATAATATCACAAGCACAAGGACAATAAACTTTTCTTGTATTTTTGTTCCCACAACACAAGCATTTTATGCTACAATAGACTTAATGAACAAACAAGATTTCACCCGGTCCCTGGGGGGGGGTATATGAAAGCTATTTTATAGGTGTCCTCACCTTTCTTGTGTCATTTCTAGTCTCTGCCTTCATCTCCAGCTCTATGGTCCCAGTAGACGATAGCTCTGCCCAAACTATTTCTGTAG
>JAZSOC010000003.1:0-2315 GCA_045536725.1 Candidatus Nanosyncoccus sp. | reverse complement strand
TAGTGTCTACTAATAAGGGTACAGTTCAAAGTAAAAGAACTAACTAGATAATAAGCAACGGACTGGCCTACCGTAGTACTTATTGGTGTCGTAGGCCCCTGGGGTGACGCGCGTGGAGTAGAAATACAGGTAGTAGGCAGTGTAGCTATTGCTCGCCGAAGACGACCAATAGCGCCCGTAGCTACCCCGATCGCCCGCCGACGCCGTATCGAAGTAGCCGGAGTAGACGAAATTGTTAGGGAAGGCTCGGACTAGATTACTCACTGGACCAGCTTCGGTGGAACCATCATAGTATGGAGTAGAACTACTACTATAATTAGTAGGTAAAATATTATTATTAAGGTTTACTACGATTAGGTTCCAAAATTCATTATTGTTGTCCGACGTGATTCTGGTCTTATTGCCGCCAGTAGGGATATGCCAGCCAGTGGGGCAGAGAGAAGTGCCGGCAGATTCGGAAGCAGAGTAGCTGGAGAGAGTATTGGTATTAGCCATAGCGGCAGCCCAAGTGTAGTAGTTGCCGTATGAATACCAGCTACGGTAAGTGGTACCGGTTTGATTATAACTGGCGTCAAGGGAACGATTAGTGTTGTTGCTATTGTAGCGAGGCATGGTATAGGCGTTGCCGGTATTATAAAGGTTGTTGGCGGTGGTAGAATTTGAGAAGTTAGCGTTTTCTGAAGCCGGCAAAGCGGTAAAGTCACCACCAATGCCTTGTGAGCCAGAGCTGATGAGAGAGGCGGAGACGAATTCGTTGAGTCGTAGATTCTCTACCATCCAACAGTTGCCATCGGATAGTCTAGCTACGGCGTAAGTGTTATTGTCTCTAGTGTCTGTCAGAGCTGTCATACTAGCTAGAGTAGGCGTATTGCCAGTAGAGGGCTTTGGAGCAGTAGTGAGACTAGAGCAGCCAGTCCAGCCTTGGAGGTCGCCAGCAGAAGCAATCCAGACGGGGTAGAGGATTAGGCCGTGAGAGGAGACATCTGCGTCGCCAGTGCCAGAAGTGCTAGTAGTGATAGACTGATTCGGGCCATAAATAATGGGGTCAGTGGCACTCGTGGCATCAAACTCAGTGCTCCAACCAGCAAAGCCGTAACCGTCACGCGAATAGTTGGGCGCAATTAATGTATAGGTCCCATTACTGCCCGCATTCTGCACGCCGGCCGTCGGGGATTTAGTAATTTTCGTAGATGTGATAGATTCCATTGAACCATCTATATCATTAGCATTCGGTGCATAACAGATTTTGTTAGCTGGACAGTCAGTAGCTAGTAGTGGCGCCACTGGAGTTGCGTGATCATTCGGGTGGACAAGAGTATAGATAACTTTCCCATCATAAGTATCACCCACCTGTCCAGCCGAAATAAATGTCGCATAGGTAGTAGTTAGAGTAGAGCCAGTAGCTGATACTCCCACGTCTGTAGCCTGGGTTCTAGTAGCTACCTTAGTGTATTCATTAGGTACTACATGATAGCTAGCAAATGAAGCATCCGCACCACCTGATGTATTTGGAGCGGAAGTAATCGTAATCGGATAAGTTGCCGTAGAATCAGTCGCTAGTTTCATCGCCCAGTTAGATGTATCGCCACTTGTCGCAATGCCGGAGGCAATAGTACCACCATTGTTACGTCCTACTAGCTTATTACTATTAGTTCCTCCTACAGTATTACCCGTATATCCAGCAGCATAAATGGAGAACCCATTAGCATCATTACACATGGCTTTGAGTGTTGTAGTTCCTATTTCACTAACATACGCACCTGGATTAACCGTGGTATTATGCGTACCAGTACCTGTACCAGATAGAGTACAAGCTGAATTAATCTTCACGTTCAAGGTATCAATAATTGCTTCTTCAGCTGAGACACCACTAGAACCAAGCATCACACCAGACGCTACCGTCAGCGCCAACAAAACACCAGAAATCACCATTCCACCAGACATCACAGACCCGGTATTTTTCCTTACCATAAGCCCATTATAACACATTTCAATAATCATGCGAAAATCCATTCGAGAGTTAGTGACTCATTGCAATTTCTGAAGCAAAAAAATGGTGCACCTAATATCTCCAAATTTAAAGTTTTTTAGCTCAATTAAATCGTGCGATCACTAATCATCCTTTTTTTAAATACGATAATTGATAACAAAATAACCGCTACGAAATAAATTAAGAATACTATTATATGAACAAGTGTTAAGTTATTAAAATCATTATGCAATGTTCCTTGAATTATATTTAAACAAGCCTCAAATGGTAATGCTTTACATATAGCTTCAAATACTCCACCCATTGCTTCTATAGGAAAATACAT